>JAHDID010000042.1 GCA_020630975.1 Verrucomicrobiota bacterium | reverse complement strand
GCCAAGATAGCTGCCAGAGTGTAATCCGTCGTTTGGGAGATGATGAGCTCTAGATTGCCCTCGAAGTCGTAGTGAAACCACTGGGCGATGCCCGCTATCGTGCGCAGCATGTGGCGAGAGGCGATGTCGGTGTCCAGCCCCGGGCGTAGCTTGCCGGCTTTGGCCAGCTCGTCCATGCTATCCATCACGATCGCACGGTAGCTGGCGATACTCTGACCTATGACAGCCTGGTGTTCCTCCGTAAGGTGGTGGATCTCGGAGATCAGCACGGTGAATGTCTGGCCGCCTTCGAGGATGATGGTGATGTGATTTTTGATCATCAGCTCCAGCCTAGCTAAGGGATCGGCTACCTGCTGTGCGGGCTCGACCACTGCCGCCTGCATGATCGACATCGCGTGCGACATGATCTGGTAGAGCATGTCTTCTTTGCTGGCGATGTGGTGGTAGAGACCGGCCTTGGTCATGCCCACTGCCTTGGCGATATCGGCGATGGAGGTGCCGCCAAAGCCTTTGGTGACCATGAGATTGGCCGCGGCCTGATAGATCTCGGCTGTGCGAGCAGGCGTTTGGTCGGTGTCGGTGCGAATAGGCATGAATCGATGCTGCTTTGCTATCGGAGAAAGAATAAAAGAACCTAGGGAAACTTAACGGTCGGTAGGTTTGGCGGCTTGGCAAGGCCCTTCTACCCCGTAAATCGGACACACATAGGTGCTATAGCAGCACGGGCAGCCATGAGGCGAAGATAAAAAAACCATTGACGACCGAACGATCGTTCGGTATCCTCCCAAAGACCTAACGATCGTTCGGTCTTTAAAACAACTGATTCAATGAAACCGCTATTTTCTTTTCTACTCGTCACTTTCACAGCTGTCATCGCCTCGCAGGGAGCTTACGCACAGTCACCCGCTATCAATGCTGCCGGAGTGACTGCCGATCACAGCGATCTATCCTACGGGCCCCACAGCCGAAATATCATGGATGTCTGGCTAGCGGAGTCGGATGAACCCAGCCCCATGGTGGTCTGCATCCATGGCGGCGGCTTCAAAAATAATGATAAGAGCAGCTGGCACAATAGTCCCGAGCTGGTCGATCTACTCGAGCAGGGCATCTCAGTGGCCACCATCAACTATCGCTACGTCGATCAAACTGGAGACATGGGTGTCCTAGGCTGCCTGAATGACTGTGCCCTAGCGGTGCAATACATCCGCAGCCGAGCCGATGAGTGGAATCTAGACAGCAGCCGCTTCGGCGGCATAGGCGGCTCGGCTGGAGCCGGTAGCTGCCTATGGCTGGCGACACACCCAGATCTTGTCGATCTGAACAGTGATGACCCGGTGGCTCAGCAGTCTTCTCGCCTCCAGGCGATCGGTCTAACTGGCACCCAAGCCACTTACAACTTTGATCACTGGATCACAAAGATCGAGGAACTCTATCCTGCCCAACAGGCAGCGGAGGTGGTCGCACAGATGACCCCGACGATGCTTCAATTCTACGGTCTACCAGACGATGGCGATATCGACTCGATCGAGGCCCAGGCGATCAAGCGCGAGCTCGACATGCTAGCGTGGATGAGCGCCGACGATGCCGCTATCTGGGTAGACAATGGGCAAGGACGCGCACTACCTCAGAACAAAGGCCAGCTGCTGCACCATGCGTATCACGCGATAGCAGTCGGACAGAAGGCGAAGCGGGTAGGACTCGACGTCGAGTATCGCGATCCCTACACAGGCGAGACACCTATCCTGAGCCGAGTCGACTTCATCGCCATGCACCTGCTGTTCTTGTAGGAGGGTGACCTAGCACACTCCCTTCTCCCCGTAGGATGGATTACCTAATCCGTCCGCGAAGCCTATCAGATTCCTTTCCACCTACACGCTCATTTAACTATATTGACTATGAAGCCAGTTCACTTAATTACTATAATAGCTCTCACCTGCTGCATGACCTCTGCACGAGCTGGAATCACGGAAAAAACCGAGATCTATGCGAAAAGAGGTGATCGAGAGCTAGAGATTCACCTGCATTTTCCAGAGGGTTGGAAGGCGACAGATAAACGCCCAGGAATGATATTCTTCTTCGGCGGCGGCTGGAAGGATGGCTCGCCCAATAAGTTTATACCTCAGGCTCAATACTTCGCCTCGCGCGGCATGGTGACCGCGAGGGCCGACTACCGGGTGAAATCGCGGGATGGAGTCACCCCTGATCAATGTGCGGAGGATGCGCGGTCTGCGGTACGCTGGATGAAACAAAACGCGGCCGAGCTGGGGATCGATCCGGATAAAATGGTATCATCAGGAGGCTCTGCCGGTGGCCACCTCGCAGCCTGCACGATGATCGAGGACAGCGTTGATGCACCAGACGATGACCTGAGCATTTCCCCCATACCCGCTGCAGCGGTTTTGTTCAATCCGGTCATGAGTTTCGATGTCGACCAGCTGAAGGCGCGCCTCGGCGACAAAGAGCACCTGTGGATGAAGATCTCTCCCGCTGATAATATCACGCCACAAACACCACCTTCGATCGATATGTTTGGCACCCAGGACAATCTCCTACAGCTGGCAAATCTCTACCATGAGCGTGCCGAGGAGAAAGATGTGCGCGCTGATAGTTATTTGGCCGAAGGGCAGAAGCACGGCTTTTTCAATACCTCCCCTTGGCTAGAAAAAACCATGATAGTCGCCGATGAGTTTCTTATCTCTCTAGGCTTACTCACAGGATCGCCGACGATGGAAGATCCTGGCGCCAGCACAGACCCTACGCCCCCATCTGGGCTAACCGGCAAGACAGCAGAAGTCTGGAAAAAACTCGATAGCAATCAAAACGATCAGCTAGAGCGCAGTGAGGTAAAAGGTAGATATGCCAAGCACTTCGACCGCGTCGATACCAATGGCGATGGAACCATCGACAAGCAAGAGTTCGGAAAAGCAGCCCAGCAGATAGGCAGGTAGCTTCGCTGCCACTCACTGGTATTCGCCGACACATTTATGCATAGTCAGCGCCTGAAGTGTGTGGCGGCGAGCGCCTAGCGAGTGGCGTTTCATCGTGCAGAGAAGGCGCTACAAATAGGCTTTGCTGGCACATTTCACCGCAGGGCATTTGCGAACTCAGATACCAATATAGACACCTAGCGGAAACAACCTCTGCTTTAGCGAGCCTACGCCTTACTACATCAGCCCTCATTAGATCCAACCCACCCGCGCCTACACCCGATTGAATAGGGTACACAAATTTGTGAATAGGGTACAATCGAAAACACCCTGCAGTACCTGCATAGAAACAAAACTTATATTGCTTCTACTTTGTCATTTCGGTAGAATGGGTTGCCAAACCCGTTCTCCACAGCCTTCGCTGATAGGCTTCGCGGACAGATTAGGCAACCTATCCTACCGATACGAATACCCAATGAAATTAGTCCTCATCATCACCTTCTGGCTCACCGTCCACGCCGTCGGGCAGGCGGAAGAAAAAGCGGTAACGATCGGTCTCATCGGCGACTCTACAGTCGCGATGCAATCTGGATGGGGACCCGCCTTTGCAGGGCGGTTTGACAGTCGGGCAGAGATCCTCAACTACGCAAAGAATGGAGCGACTCTGCATTCCCTATCAGCCAAACTCGATGACCTAGTCGCACTAAAACCAGATTACGTGCTGATACAGTTCGGTCACAACGACCAGAAACGATATGATACCACTGTGTACCGCGATCACCTGAAGTCCTACGTGACGCGAGTCAAAAATACTGGTGGTAAACCGATAATCATCAGTTCAGTGACCAGGCGATCCTTCGACGAAAACGGAGAGATCGTAGCGAAACTAGTCAGAAACGAAAAGTACAGCTACCAAGCGACACTCACAGACTACGCCAATACCGCCAAAGCGGTGGCGGAGGAGTTGGGACTGCCATTTATCGACCTACACAGCGCAAGTACCGCGCATCACAATGAGATCGGCCAGAAAGAGAGCATGACCTATAATTTCAAAGAAGGCGACATCACTCACTTCAACAGAAAAGGTGCCGAGGCGATCACTGATCTGATCATAGAAGAACTCAAAACTGTGGTTCCACAGCTAGGCACCTATCTAGGGGGCAAAGGAGAATAAGCTCCCTCTAGACCATACCGGCCAACAAGGCCTGAAATCCCCCCGCAATGAATCACCCAATCTCAGAATCTGCCCTACGCAATTATCACGAAACCGATCTTTAGCGCCCGAGCCAAATCGGCTTTTATGAATGAGCTAGATTGCTAATGATTGCGCTCATGAACCGACTTCTCTATTGCTTGCTTCTCACACTTTTCGGATTCACGGCTGTGGCCCTGGCTGATCCGCCCAATATCATTCTGATCCTCACCGATGATCAGGGCTGGAGCCAGCGCTCGGGCCTGATGGATCCGGACAACACTGCGAGCGGGTCGAGCTACCTGCACACACCCGCGATGGATCGCATAGCGGAGGAAGGCATGCGATTCACTGGTGGCTATTCCCCCGCCCCTCTCTGTACCCCGACTCGCCGAGCCATCCTCTGCAGCACCAGCGCGGCTCGCTCGGGCACGGAGTTTGAGAGCCAGTGGGTACCGGCGGATCACCTGACCATTCCTCGAGCCCTGAAACAGGCTAACCCCGACTACCGTTGCGCTCACTTTGGCAAATGGGGCGAGAAGATGATCTCCTCGCCGGAGGAGTGTGGCTACGACGTGAGCGACGGCCACACCGGCAATGTCACCGGCGGCATGGCTGATAAGATGAAACCAGCCCACATCGTCGACGATCCGAAGCGCACAGGCTCGGTCACCGATCGCTCGATCGAGTTCATCCGAGAGCAAACTCAGGCCGGCAAGCCTTTCTACACCCAGGTGAGCTATTACGCCGTGCATCTGCGGACGGAGCTGATGCAAAGCTCGCTGGAAAAGTATCAGCAAAAAGGAGCCCCAGACCGAGCCTACTCCCCCGGCTGGGCCGGTATGCTCGAGGAGGTAGACAGCGGCATCGGCAGGATACTCGACGAGCTCGATGCTCTGGATATCTCAGATAACACCTATGTGATCTTCACCACCGACAATGGCGGCCGAGGTGCTGTGCCCGGTGGCGATCCTAAGAGCCCTGCGCCCAATGTCCCTCTATCTGGCGCCAAGCACTCCTTGCTCGAGGGTGGTATACGGGTGCCTCTGATGGTGCGCGGCCCTACTATCGAGGCGGGATCGATCTGCCGTGTGCCAGTAGCAGGCTATGACTTTCTACCTACCTTTTTTGACCTGGCTGGAGGCGAGGGTAGTCTCTCGGATGAACTAGATGGCGGGAGCTTTGCCTGCCTATTCACCGATCCAAAAACAGATGCGGTGCAGCGACCAGTCGACGGCCTGATTTTCTCAAGGCCTAGGCAGGGAATGGCCGTGATTCGCTCTGGTCAGTGGAAGCTACTGGCCGAGATCAATACTGAGCGCGAGGTCCAGTCTGCCAAGCTTTTCAATGTCGTAGAAGATATCGCCGAGCAGCACGATCGATACAGCGAGCAGACTGAAATAGCTAAGCAGCTAAAAGCTCGCCTCTCGACCTATCTCAAAACGGTACCCGATCCATCTCCGGCAATGAAGCGCCGAAAGAGCGACGTGTGATATACTAAGACGAATCCCCTCTCCCATTAGTGTTTTTTAGTGAAAATTGATTCATCGTACAGAGTTAGTGTTAGAAGATCAACCTTTACCTATTACAACATTGATAAGATGAGAATCCTGTTTCTTATACTAACTCTACTCACCACCTGCCTACTATCGCAGGCAGGCGACAGACCAAACGTGGTATTCATCCTCAGCGATGACCAGAGCTGGGACGACTACGGATTCATGGGGCATCCGCATATCGAGACACCCCATCTAGACCAACTAGCAGGCGAAGGCTTACTATATGAACGCGGCTACACCACCGCTGCGATATGTCGTCCGTCTCTAGCCAGCATCGTTACCGGGCTATATCCGCACCAGACAGGCGTACGGGGCAATCGCCCCTTTATGGGTGAGGGTGTCGATCACAGAAGATTGAGGAAAAACGAAAAACTATGGCCTCTGGCACAGCAGCAATCGAAACTCATGACTGCTACTCTGGAGCATGCGCCATCCATGGTAAAGCAGCTGCAGGCTAGTGGCTATGCGACGCTGCAGACCGGTAAGTGGTGGGAGGGAAATCCTCTCGACCATGGATTTGACGAAGGCTTTGGTCACGGGATCGGTCGCAAGACCATGGAGCCGATCTACCGCTTCGTCGACCAGGCACAGAAAAACGCCCAGCCTTTCTTTATCTGGTATGCGGTCTTTCTACCGCACACGCCGCACGATGCCCCGGATCGGCTTTACCTGAAATACAAGGATCTGGCCCCAGATGAGTCGACGGCACGTTATTGGGCCAATGTCGCCTGGCTCGACGAGACCTGCGGACAGTTGGTAGACCATTTGAAAGAAAAGAATCTATATGATGACACGCTCTTCGTCTTCTCCGCTGACAATGGTTGGCGCCCAGATCCGGAGAAAGTCGGCTGGTATACACGATCTAAAAAAGAACCAGTCGAAGCCGGTGTGCGGACGCCGATCTTCCTAACTCACAAAAACAAAATCGCCCCCCGTCGTGACCAGACGACACTGGCTAGCAATATAGATATTGCACCGACGATCTTGAGCGCCTGCGGCATCGAGCCCGACCAGGCCATGTCCGGGCTGGATTTGAGGGACTCGGAGGCCCTAGCTGAGCGAGACCGCATCTTTATAGACCTATACTCGGACAATATCCGAGTCGATGCACTAGAGGACTGGGATAGCGACCTGATCGCACGTGTCGTCATCGATGGCTGGGACAAGTTGATCGCACGACCTGACAGCCGCGAACTCTATGACCTAAAGAAAGATCCAGACGACCGCACCGATCTCGCTGCGCAGAATCCTGAGAAGGTAAAGGAGCTGTCTGAGTATATGAATGACTGGCTGGAGGACACCCCAGTAGTCTTCCCTACTAAAGAAACGGACGAGATCGTCGCCGCCGATCTACTGACTATTAGAGAGCCCAGATCGGCAGCCGAGTCACAGCTACGCGTCATCCGCCTGACGACACGAGGCGGTGCTAAGGGCTATGGCGATTACCTAGATTTCGGCCTACCTGCTAAGGAAGCCGAGGAGACACTGGCAAGACTGGTGAACCGGTACGCGGCACAGGGTCACAAGCAAAATATATTCATGACCGACCCATCGATGCGAGCCGTGGATGGCGGGCACACGGTGATCGGCCAAACTGCCAAATACCTACTCAATGCCAGAACCCGCGAATGGCCCGGACGAGCCCTGTACCAAAGAGACGGATTTGGCCCCATGTGGCAAGGTCCCGGAAAAGCCGGCCTAATCATCGCCCTGCAGTCAGCCCTGCTAGACCTAGCCGAAGAAGCCACCCCATGCCAAATACGGCTCTGCCCATCGATCACGATCGACCACGAGGCAGACGGCCAGCGCCGCCTCTGCACACCTGACGAAATGCACCAGCGCGTGGCATCGCTAAAACAAGCGGGCTTTACCGCCGTACGCCTAAAGCTAGCCGGAGCCCTCGACGATGAGATGAAAGCCCGCGGCGAATGCGCCCCCTATCGCTACCCGCAGGAGGTACTAGGCCAGATCAGCCAGCTGGTCCTAGCTGCCAAACAAGCCGCCGATCCAGACATGGATATCACCATCGCCGCCGACCTAAACCTAAGCACCGATGGCATGACCTATCTAGCCATCCATTGCCAACGGAATGGAGTAACCCTACTAGAGAATCCCATGGCGCTGCGACATCTACCCGAGCAGGGCGAGGCCCGCAAAGAATTCCACCAAGCCCTAGGATTCGGAGGAGACTATCACAAACTCGAAGATTTCGCTCAAGGCATCAAACACCAAGCAGGCACCGTGCTACTACCAGATGCCGGTCACATCGGCGGAGTCGCCATGCTAGCTCGAACAGCCGACCTCGCGCAAGAAGCCAAACTAAAGATTGCTCCCATAGTCCAGGGCGGCCCACTTTCCCTAATCACAGTCGCACGATCACTCACTCATCGTGAAGAGGTACTATGGATAACCTCCCGCTACCAAGACGAGTGGCTAAAGGCGGATGGCGTGCTGAAGGAGCCACTACAAATAACCAAAGGATCGCTAACTACAGAATCCTGCGAAATCGACGAAACCAAATTTCAGGTAAAGCGAATCGCAGAGCTGAACCCATAGAATCAAGCTCAAGGAGGGGCTGCCTTTAGCTGCCCGGCAACCCCGGCCGAAGCCTATGAACCTCAGCCCTCCTAGAATCCCAAAACACTAACCATGACCAATCGCCGCAACTTCCTCAAACAATCTGTACTAGGCGCAGGAGCCATCACCGGACTGCCCAGACTAGACCTAGCAGCGCAATCCAGCGACCATATCGCAGCCCTAGAGCTACTCACTCTAAAACAAAATAGCGAACAGCGCCACGTCCTAAAAATCATCTCCAGCACCGGCACCGCAGGTTATGCAGATTTCCCAGATCTCGACTATGCACCAGCACTAGGCGGGGTCGCTCGGGAGCACCTCATCGGTGCCAATCCCTTTGCCGTAGAAGCCATCTGGTCAACCATGCGCCGTGCCGGTGTTCTCTGCTCGCATCGCACCGCCGTCGATTACGCCCTATGGGACCTGCTCGGTCGCGAAACCGGTCGCCCCGTCTACGAGCTACTCGGCGGTCCCGTGCGCGACCGCATCCGTATCTACTACTACGGCAAGCCCCCAAAAAAGCAGCTGGAGAATGAAGATGCCTGGCGCGCGCTCGGTCGAGACCTAGCCAAGCAACCCGGTGCCGTAGTAAAGGTCGATCCCTGGTTGGTATACGAGCGATTTGGCGACAGAAAAGTCTGGGAAGACACCGTCTACGAGTCTGGCGGCCGCATGCCGACCGAGGAAAACATCAAGTACAACGAGATGGTCTTCCGCTGCCTGCGCGAAGGCGCCGGCGACAAGGTCGACCTGATCCACGGCGGCCATGGCCAATGCAGCGCCGCAGGTGCCATCGCCACCTGCAAGCCACTGGAAAAGTATGACCTACTCTGGATCGAAGAGCCCACCGCAGCCACCAGCAGTATGGATGAAATGGCCGAAGTAGCAGCAGCCACCACCATCCCCATCGCGACCGGCGAAAACCTCCAGGGCCTGGATGACTTCACCCGCCTGATCGACAAGCGAGCTGCATCGATTCTCAATCTATCGCCACCCAACGTCGGCGGCCTCACCGAAGCTCGTAAGATCGCCTCCCTAGCCGAAATGCGAGGCTTACAGATCGCCCCACATTTTTTCAGCTACGGCCCCCTCACCTGGGTAGCCATGGCCAACCTCTGCATGGCCACTCCCAATGTATTGATCCTAGAAGCCAACACCCTACGGGAAAATCCAACCGGCCCCAAGGGCCTCAACAAGAATCAATTTTTCAAAGAGCCTATCCAATTCGACGGCTACTACTTCAAGCCATCCGGTAAGCCTGGACTAGGCTACGAATACGACGAAAAATTTGTAGTCAGCCGGAAGCGATTGGCGTAAAGCGGCTCCCCTACTCCACTAGATCAACCCAACAAAGCCCATCAGGTCCGCGCAAATTCGTGTTCATCTGTGTTCCAAACATCGCCCTACAAGATCCCTCCCCATCAAGCATCCATGATTAAACCACTCTCAGCTCTATTCCCCCTACTCATCCTCAGCTCGAATCTCTTTGCCGAAGATCCCCCTTTCCAGTCCCACTTATTTGAAAAGGGAACTCTGGTCTACTCAGACGATTTCGATGGCGAGTTGAACCGAGAGCAATGGGAGCCCCGTACCCGAAACTGGCAGGTAAAAGATGGGATGTTAATCGGAGCTCCCGATTTTAGAAACGCCGAAGAGGCGATGAAGGCTCTGGGACGTGACCACCACCTGGGATTGGGACCAGTGATTCGTTTGAACCACCTCCCAGAGAACTTCGTTTGCCACCTGCGATTCAAGTTTGAAGGCGACGACTACCAAGCTGCCCGACCCAAGCTCGATATAGGTCACCATATCAACAATCTGTTTTTCAGAAAGGGCGGCTACACCTTGAAACTATCCGGCGGCGAAGTGATCGAAGATCGACAATCCAGTTTTGCCCTCAATGAATGGGTAGACCTCGTGATCGAACTGACAGAAGGAAAACTCCTCCTCAACCTCAATGGCCACCAACACATCATCGAACATGAACAGATTTCAATGCGGTCGCGCGATGAATTCACATTCAAAGCATTAGATGGTCCGAGTAGTCGACTGGTGATCGACTGCATTAGACTCTGGGAAGGCGAATAGTTACCCAACAAAAGGTCGAGGTTCGCATTTTGTATCGATGGCGTAGAATTTTGCCTAAAGTGTTTCCGTATCCACCGAGCGGGGGGGGTTAGCTAGTCTGGCGGGAACAAGTCGAATAGCGCCTCCACTTCTCTCACTTTTAATTTTCTTGGGTGATTGAAATTCAACGCCTTGAGCGTCGCTCTACCACATGCCGATTTCCCCACAATCTCAAAGTCGACGAAGGAAAAATTTTGTTCCCAAACATCCGCCAAAGGATACAGAGGAACGACTTCGGACGTTTCCGGATCCTCCACTTCGACTCTATTTGATTTGTGCAGATTACAACTCGGGCACGCTAGAACGAGGTTTTGAAGAGTTTCCTGCCCACCGTGTGAGCTTGGAATCACGTGCTCGACATGAAAAGTGGCGCCTTGAAGAGATTGGTGCATTCGGCAATACTCATATCGATCACCTGCTCGCTCTCGGACCTTTCGGTCTAAGGGCTGCGGAAGAAATAAATTGTTCCAAAATACGCAGAGTTCTGGTCTGGCAGCTAGGCGGCATCGAGCGGAGTTTAGCGGGTTAAATGAGCTGGATGGCAACAAAGCTGACGGGCGAGAGATCAAGCAGTTTGGGATAAGTTATTTTTTCCGCAGCCCTAAAGGCCTCGAAACACTCATTCGCTCCCTGTCGGATCGAGTTGTAGAAACCGGAATGCCTGAGCCCTAACCAGAGAAAGCTCCTCGCTCATTTCAACCAATGCCTGAAGGTCTTTTCTCTCCTCCGAAGATAGAGTCCCTTCGTTATTACGATCCATCAACTGCTGCATCCGACGATCAGTGGATTCGGGAAACTTCAATTCAGTAACCGATTCTATCCACTTTTCAGGCACTGTGATGGTATCTGCCATTGATTTTAAGGTCAGGGTAGAATCAAGATTGTCAATAGGCGTGGCGGACGGAGAGACTTATGTCAGGCGTTGCTCTGCGCTGAGCTAATTAAGGAAACAAATGGAGCTCGTAGATGGGATTTTACATGGATGGCCTACGGCCGACCCTCCTTCGCTAAAGCTGCGGCGCGCTAGCTGAATTTTAACGGATGGCATGGATTTTCTCGTAAGCTGCTACTTTTTTGGGGACCACGGATGGACACTGATGCACACGGATCTGATGGGCTTCGCTAAGTGGGCGAGGACGTCTAGTTCTTGAGACGGGTTCCCGTTAGTCGAGCGGGCTATTAATTTGGGCAGGTTGCGGAGCCGTGGGAGATATCTGATGGAGGGAGGCCTTCGAAAACCAGGCAAGGCTGGCACAGACTCTTCATCTAATTATGCGAATTTTTATTTCTATCATTTTTGTAACGCTTTGCGCTATCTCTCAGGCATTTAGCCAGCCGGAGAAGAGTTCGCAGCAGCCGAACATCGTCTTGTTTCTGGTCGATGACATGGGCTGGAGGGATAGCTCGGCTTATGGGTCGACTTATTATGAGACGCCTGCGATGGAGAGGCTGGCGGCGGGATCGATGGTTTTTACCCAGGCGTATGCGCTGCCGCTGTGTTCGCCGTGTCGGGCTTCGATCCTGTCGGGGCAGTATTCATCTCGGCATGGCGTGCTGACGGCGTCTGGGCATATCGCTCCGGCGGAGGCTGGGGCTAGCGAGTATAAGAAGCACAACCCAAGGTTTCGCTGGACGATGCCTCTAAGCAAAAACTACCTCGACCCTGATATCGAAAACCTGGCAGAGATACTGGCCGAGGCCGGCTATCAGACGGGGCACTATGGGAAATGGCATATCGGACTGACGGAGCCGCACCGGCCTGAGGCACAGGGCTTTCACACTAGCTGGCATGCTGCTCCCGACCCTGGGCCGCCTAGCTACTTCTCGCCATACCGCGTCACGCCGGAAGGCACTCCGGGTGGCCGAGTGCGTATCGGCAATATCACCGATGGGCCAGATGGCGAATACATCACCGATCGGCTGACTGATGAAGCGATCGCATTTATCGAGGACAATCGTGATCGACCGTTTTTCCTAAACCTCTGGCAGTATGGCGTGCACGGCCCCTGGGGGCACAAGCCCGAGTACACCGCTGAGTATGCCAAGAAGACAGACCCGCAGGGACTGCAGGCAAACCCGATCATGGCGTCGATGCTACAGAGTGTCGACGAGAGCCTCGGGCGAGTGCTCGATACGCTGGAGAATCTGGGTATCGCCGACAATACCATCTTTGTTTTCTACTCTGACAATGGCGGCAACGTACACAGCAATCGTCCTGACGATCCGAAATTAGCCAAGCTAGTCGAGGGACACCCACGGTATGAGTTTGTGAAAGACTGGCGTCGCTGGGCAGGCGGTCAGGTACCTACTAGCAATGCTCCGCTGCGCGATGGCAAAGCATCGATCTACGAGGGTGGCACCCGCGTGCCACTGATGGTGCGCTGGCCAGAGCGTATCGAGGCTGCGACTACGACAGATGCCATGGTCGGCTGTGTCGATGTTTTCCCTACCTTGCTCGCGGCTGCTGGAGCTGAGCTGCCCGATGGCCAGCCTGTCGATGGTGAATCGTTTCTACCTATACTAACAGGAGACAAACCATCCCTGGATCGTAACAGCCAGTTTATATGGTTTCCCTACAAAGGATCGTCCATCCACCAGGGCGAATGGAAGCTGGTGCGACGCTACATCAATGAAGATCCGGGTATCGCACATGAACTCTACCGGCTATCCGATGATCTGAGCGAGGCCAACGATCTAGCTAGTGAATATCCAGAGAAGGTCGAAGAGCTATCCAAAATCATGGACGAGTACCTAGAGGAAACGGATGCTCTATTGCCGATCGAAAATCCAAACTATCGACCTGCGAATGCTCCTGAGACTCTCACCCAAGGACTGGTGCCGAAAAACTGCTCGATGGAGCTGAAGGATGGCGCGCTAGTCGTGACGCCGGAATCTGATAAATCATTCCTCGGTAGTGCCCGAGTGAAATTTGCCGGACCGATCGAGGTGAAGCTGCGCATCCGTGGCGCGGCAGGCGGGCAGATCAGCATGGCTTGGCAGGAGGAGGGATCTACGGATTTTATGGCGCTGGACACGCCTGTAGCGCTGACGGAACAGAAGGGTAAGGAATGGCAAACGGTAGAGATGACAATATCTACTAAGTCGAAAATCAAACTGCTGCGGCTGATGCTATCGGTAGGTGATCAGCCGGTCGAGATCCGTCAATATACCGTGAAGGGTAAAGGCGGTGAGGTCGATTGGGACTTTATGGGAGGTGAGGAGTAGTAAGTGATGATGGTCACAATAAAAAATAGTCTACCCACAACGAAAAATATGAAGAATTTCTCTCTAGGAGTTCCCCTAATCATCCTGATCCTTCTTTTCTGCTTGGTCTGGCCTATTTCGGCCCAGGAACTTCCTTCATTCTCACCGTCCCCGGAGCAACCGACCCATACAGACAACATCACTTTGTCGTTTACCGATACCTTTCCCGTGCCTTGTTACACACACCAAATGACTGTCACTCGGGACGGCTCGACTCTCACAGTAGATATCATCTCTACCTATACCGGAGAAGACTGTCAGCAGGTAATATCTGATCTAACGGCCTCCAAATCGATTGGCACCCTCCCGGCTGGAAATTACACGGTTGATCTTTTGTGGACGAAAATTTATGACACCCACTCGTCACAAAGCAGTGGCACTTTTGCATTAGCTGTATCTACTGCGCAAATTTCAATACCCGTCAGTATCTCCGTACTTTCTTCTCCCACATACCCTACTATGGCGCTTACATTCACCACCCAGACAGACAAAGTTTACCAAGTCTATGCATCTACCAGCTTAACCGGATCGTGGAACCCGATCGGCGATTCGATTCAAGGCGACGGCAGCGAGCAAACTTTTACTGACCAGCCTGATATACAGAGCCAACCTCAAAAGTACTATCAGGTATTCGAAGAGATTAGCAGTGATCCGTGATTTATTAACTGTACGCTGGGAGCCAAATTCGCGGAGATAAAATTGGGTTTCAGGACCTGATCGTCGCGCAGGTAGTGAACGAATCGTTTCAGACAAAGTCAAAAAAAAGAATTGGCAGGCGACAGCAAATGAAAAATTTTATGAAGAAGAAATTAGCTTTGATATTAATTGCAATCGCATTGGTAGCGGCGGGAGGAGTCTACTGGCAGCAGAGAGACGCGACACAAGAGCAGGTACAGCGACTGCCGAAACCTGCAACTCCTGTGGTGGGCAGATTCGCGACCAGCGACCAAATCGTCACCATTTATAGCGATGGCAATCAGAACCTCTTTTCGATCGCAGCTATCTCAGGCAGCGACAGTTCCGAGTTATTAGACCGGTACCAGCTTCAACAACGTTTCCCAAAGTTATACCAGTACTTTACAGGTAGTATCGCTGATAAAGCCGATTCAGCCGATCTTGATACACGCTTTTTATTACCCGAAAACAGCTCAGAATTTCGCCTAGACTAATTTGAGGTTTTCCTTTAGAACAGAATTTTCCTACCTATAGGCTTTTTGCACTTCCTGAAAAATAAGCCAAGGCGAAGCCTCCACCTATTAGTGTTCATTAGTGACAATTGTTTCATCATGCCGAGTTAGTGTTAAAATCAACTGCCTACGAGATTCTCAACACTAATTTTCACTAATGAACACTAAAATAACACTAATCTGATAGGCTTCGCACAAATTGATTCGATAGGTCAAATCCCCGTTTCTAAACTCTTATCACTTTTAAATAACATGAAAAAGTTACTAACCATTCTAGCGACAACCTTCGCCCTCGCCACGGTCGCCGAGGCCCAGCAGTCCGCCACCGCGGCCGATAGGATTCGCCTCCCCGAAGGGTTCAATATAGAACTCCTCTACTCGGTCCCACGAGATGACCAGGGCTCCTGGGTAGCGATGTGTCAGGACGACAAAGGCCGCTTGATCGTCAGCGACCAGCACGGTGGGCTGTATCGCTTTCCGATACCCGCGCTGGGCGAGACAGTCGATCCCGCGAGCATCGAGCAGATCACCTACTCGATCGTCGGAGCCAAGGCCCGAAAGAATATCACCGGGACAGCGCCTAAAGAGATGACTGAAGAGCTCGCCAAGCTGCCGAAGATCGGCCATGCGCAGGGGCTCTGCTATGCTTTCAACAGCCTCTACGTGGTGGTCAGCTCGCGCAGTAGCACCATGGGCTGCGGTGTGTTTCGCCTGCTCGATACCGATGGCGACGACCACTTTGACCAGCTGGTAAAGCTCAAGTCTCTAGGCGACACAGCTGGCGAACACGGTCCACATGGCATCGTCCCCGCCCCAGATGGCGAGCACCTCTACGTCATAATAGGTAATCAGACCAAAGTCCCGGCTGACTACAGCCACTCTCGTGTGCCCGAGGTATGGGCGGAGGATCAGCTACTGCCATCCCTGCAGCATTTCATGAAGGGTGCAGAGGCGCCACTAGGGCACATCGCGCGGATAGATCCTGAGGGAAAGACCTGGGAAATCGTCGCCACCGGCTTTCGCAATCAGTATGACGCTGCCTTCAATCGCGATGGCGAGCTGTTTACCTACGATGCCGACATGGAGTGGGATCTCAATACTCCATGGTATCGCCCCACACGGATCAATCACGTCATCGACGGGGCCGACTACGGCTGGCGCACCGGTTCTGGGAAATTCATGGACTACTGCACCGACACCTTTGGAGCTGTGGTCGATATCGGCCCCGGCTCGCCTACTGGAGTCTGCTTCGGCTATGGTGCCAAATTTCCAGCCAGATACCAGAATGCCTTTTTCGCCTGCGACTGGTCCTATGGCAAGCTATACGCCGTGCACCTCGAACCCAAAGGCTCGACCTACGCGGCTACCTTTGAGGAATTTGCCTCGGCTCAGCCCTTCCCGATCACGGACATCCTCGTCAACCCTACCGACGGAGCCATGTACCTGGCAGTGGGCGGTCGCCGCGTCCAGTCCGGTCTCTACCGGGTGACCTACACCGGCGATGAATCGACCGCTCCGGCAGAGACTAGCGATGCAGGGGCTGAGCATCGCAAAAACCGGCACACCCTCGAGTCCTTTACCCACCTAGGAGCGACCCCAGCGACCGCCGAGCAGCTCGATGGTATCTGGCAATCCCTAGGCTCAGCCGACCGCGGCATACGCCACGCCGCACGCGTCGCGCTAGAGAAGCAGCCCGTGGCTGGGTGGAAAGATCGACTGGCCGGTGAAACCAATCCCATCACCACCACCGCTGCCCTGATCGCACTCGCTCGTGTCGGTGCGGCGAACTCGGCATCGGCGATCTTCGAAAAGGCATTGAGCTTCGACTACCAAAAAACGAAGTCTCGCCAGACGCGCCTCGACCTGCTGCGCAGCGTCACTCTAGCCCTGACTCGCGGTGGAACACCCAACGCCGCAGACCAAGCCAAACTGATTAACTGGCTCGATGGTATCTACCCCGCCCAGACGCCAGAGGAGAATCGAGATCTATCCGCCATGGCGGCCTACCTGAATGCTCCATTTGCCGTCGAGCGTGGCATCGAGCTACTGGCCAATGCCTCCGGCCAAGAGGAGCAGATCGGCTACGCGCTGAATCTTCGCTACCTCAAAGACGGCTGGACACCCGAGGCACGCGAGACCTACTTCCAGTGGTTCGTCCTCTCCGGAAACTACAAAGGCGGCGCTCGCCTGGCCAATTACCTAGCCGATATCAAAAAGCACGCCACAGAATCCGTGCCCGAGTCGGACCTGAATCCAGAGCTCCAGAAGCTGATCGCTACCCAGCCCAAGAGCAGCATCCCGCAGTTTACCCTAGAGCCACGCAGCTTCGTAAAAAATTGGACCATGCAAGACTTCGCCGACGGCTTGGACGCAGGCGTCAAAGCCAACCGTAACTTTGCCAATGGTCGCAAAATGGCCGGTGCAGGCACCTGCTATGTCTGTCACCGCTTCCAGGGCGAAGGCGGCGCCGTCGGTCCGGATTTGTCTTCTGCTGGCGGCAAGTTCAGCGCCTACGATCTGCTCGAATCCATCATCGAACCCGGCAAAGTCATCAGCGATCAATATGGAGCGACCGATTTCATACTGAAAGACGGCACTGTGGTCAGTGGCCGCATCATGAATCTCGGCGAAGACCGCTACCAGGTAAATACCAATATGATGGATCCCAGCTCCACCACCATCGTCAACGTCGAGGATCTAGTCTCCATCGAAGGCTCCTCCCTCTCGATGATGCCTCCGGGTCTGATCAATACCATGAGCAAAGAAGACGTCCTCGACCTGCTTGCCTACTTCATCTCCGGCGGCGATCCAGAGCATTCTGCTTTTCAAAAATAAGCCATATCCAGGTCATCCATGTTCAATCCATAGGCCGCAGGCCATCCATGCAAAAAAGCGCCCTTCGAGCCTCTGCCGACCAGATCCTCCTCCACTTCTTGTCTCCCCCACTCAGAGAGCTCAGAGCGAACCGACCTTGCTTTCAGCTTACTCTGATTATAGTTTCATGGGTGTATGACGATGTTGACACCAGATCAAGTTCGCGAAATTCGCTTGAATCAGCCCTCGACCTCTTTGGAGGACGTAGTGGAGCAATTCGAGAAGAACCGCCTTGCTCGGCTCTACGAGGAAACCAGCCAACCATCCGCAAACAATTCCGAATCATCTACAACAGTCGAAGAGTTCCCATTTTTGATCGCTCCCGTCTCGGTCATCGATTAGATGGAGGTGGCGAACATGAGGTTTATCTAGCTGAGGATATTTCCACAGAATCTAGCTGGAGAATCTATAAGGAAACCCATCCCAACCATGCCGGACAGTATGGGCGCGCAGTAAATAGAGTCGACGGCGCAATTCGAGTAGCAACAGACGACGCGACTCCGGCAGAATACCTCGAACGGATGTTATTACACAATGAAGTTTTTGGTGATAGCGTTAGGCTTGAAGGGATTAGTGAGTCTGGTAACTCGCTAGTCATTTCGCAGCCTTATATTCAGGGTAAAATCCCTGAGCGCTCTCGCACAAATCAGTTCGTTCAGCAGATAGGCTTTGATCAAATCGCTGACGGTTTTTGGTATAGTCAGCAACGGACTGTTGCAATCACTGATACCAAGCCTGCCAACTTTATTGAGACCGACGACGGAGGGATTCACCCCATTGATATAGCTATTTTCGTCCCTTCTCGAGCGATGCTACAGCTATGGGATAAATAGCTTAACTGTCATCCCGCTAGCACCCACTACTACGAGCAAAATCCATACAATCCACTAGTGAACCATAGCTTTAGCGGAGGAGTATGTTCAATCCAGTCCCGAAAGGTCCGATCGGGTTGCAGGCTGAATGGGCCGAACTGCTTTACCGAAATATACGGATTAAGGAACTGGAATAATAAGGAGAAAATGGAAGACTCCAGCCGCTAATCACCCAGCCCCGTCTTTCTGAGGCACATGCCGAGAAATAACGAGAGGCAAAGTGGAAATGACAACAATCCAACACACTAACCGACTTGGGACTCTCCTAGTTATCCTCCTAACGACGACCATACTGGCTCAGGCAGAGGCGCCGCGACCCAACATCATCTTTGTGATGCCTGATGATGCAGGCTATGGGGACTACTCTATCTTCGGCAAACCCTGTCATAGAGACGCCAAACGTGGATGCGGTTGTGAAACAGGGATTATTGCTGACGCAGTTCCATGTCTCCCCGGCGTGTGCACCGACCCGGGCGGCACTCATGCTTGGGCGGCATGAGTTTCGCAGCGGTGTTACACATACAATTCAACAGCGCAAACATCCAAATATCAATATGGCCACATTGGCTCAGGTGCTACAGTCAGCCGGTTACACAACAGGTATATTCGGCAAGTGGCATCTCGGTGATGAGGAGGCGTATCGACCGGAAAATCGCGGCTTTGATGAAGTTTATATTCACGGCAGCGGAGGCATCGGCCAACATGCAGACGCACCAGGAAATCATAACGTCAATCCTGCCCTGTGGCATAACACTCGTTTTGTGCAAACCGAGGGCTATTGCACGGATTTGTTTTTTGAACAGGCAATGAAATGGATGGATGAAAAGCGGCAGGGCAGCAGGCCCTTCTTTGCCTTCATCGCTCCCAATGCACCGCACACACCACATAATATCCCTGAAAAATACTACAAACATTACGAGGAGCCTCTCCAGAAAATCAACAAAGACAGTCGCCTAG
Organism: Verrucomicrobiota bacterium; assembly: GCA_020630975.1. GTDB lineage: Bacteria > Verrucomicrobiota > Verrucomicrobiia > Verrucomicrobiales > DEV007 > Arctic95D-9. The sequence goes on along the minus strand of JAHDID010000042.1, from coordinate 33,913 downwards.
CTCGCTACTGCGGTATGGTTGAGAATATTGATACCAATTTTGGAAAGCTCTTGAAGCAGCTCGATCAGTGGCAGATGCGAGACGACACGATCGTCATCTTTCTCGGCAGCGACAACGGGGGGACAGCAGGAGTCGAGATCAACGCCGCAGGCATGAGGGGAAAGAAAATGACACCGTATCAAGGCGGGACCCGCGTTCCCTTCGTCATTCGCTGGTCGGATGGTGGTGCGCCTGCCGGAGCCGAGTGTGATGCGCTGACTTCCATCATCGATATGTTCCCGACCTTAAGCACCATTTCCGGAGCCACACTCAGCGATGAACTTAAAAAACAGCTTGAAGGCCGCAACCTTGTGCCGCTACTGAAAGACCCGAAGGCCAACTGGGCGGATCGCTATCTGGTCCATCACGTAGGACGCTGGCTGAAACCAGTCACTGCTGAACAGGCCAAGTATATAAACTGCGCGATTCAAAACTCCCGCTTCACTCTGGTTAATAACACAGAGCTGTACGATCTTAGGGAAGACCCCGGGGAAACGACCAATGTGATTTCCGAGCATCCTGAAGTCGTTTCGCAGTTGCGCGCCGAATACGATAAATGGTGGCAGGAATCCCTGCCGATGATGGTTAACGAGTCGGTTAAATCGAGTGGTCCTGCGCCATTTATTGAACTCTACGTGCGGCAGTACGGCACAATCGATGAGGAGCGACAAAAACGGATTGATAGGAGCCGTTCAGGAAAGCACGTTCAGCGACAGATTGACCGAATTAGAAAAGCTTCTGCTCAGATTCAGGAGTGATTCACTACAGAGCCCGCAGGCATAGATCTGTCCCGCAGTCAGTCCCCCGAACTAACATTGCCAGTAATCAGTCGGGCGAGTACCACTGCGCGGATTCATGGAAATGACAGCAACAGGCTGTGCATCATCAGCCTCGTCAAAAAGCAGGAGATCAACCTCAAGTGCCGCTCTGGAATAAACCGAAAAATTGACTCCGCCCCTATCCACGCTCGAACCCGGCGGAAACGAACGCCCGGCCCTGACGGTTTCAGATGTCGTGGATTTCATCATGATTTTCCTAGGTTCCTCATCAAATTACCCTTTTCGTCGATTCCATCACCAACTCCGCCAGTTCCTTCATTCTTTTAGGTTTGATCCGTTCTTTAGGACCAACCACCGTAATCGCTCCCTCGATCTGGTCATGGGCATTCAGCACCGGAGCGGCCACACAACCCACCCCCTGGATTCCCTCTTCATTGTCAACTGCATAACCCCGCTTACGAATTTGAACGAGGTGAGCATCCATCGCTGCTCGATCGCTCACTGTGGTTGGGGTGTAGCGCTTCAGTTCGTGCGTTTCATACCACGCTTGCCGATCGCAGTCAGAACAGAAGGCCAGCCAGACTTTTCCGGGCGCAGAGGAATGAATAGGAACCCTGGCTCCTACTTTGCCCACTACCTGCACCACTTGATTGCAGAGCCATTGATCAAGTATCAGCGCCTTGCCATTGGATTCGACCAGCAGTTGCGTGGTTTCATTCGCCTCCGCGACCAACCACTCGAGAGCAGCGCGCGCTCGATGAGTCAGGCTCAGAGGATGCGCCGCGAGGCGGTTCTGTTCATCGAGCCGCCCGCTGGGCAGCCAACCCCGGGAACCCGGATCACGCCGAATCAGATCGAGCGATTCCATCGTTTTGAGAATTCGGGAGACCAGGCTCTGCGCAATGCCCAGTTGATTCACCAGGTCAGTGACAGTCAGAGGCGAACTCGCGGTGAGAATGGCTTCCTCCACACAAAATGCCTTGGCAGCCGTCGGCGATGCGTAATCGCGGAAGGTCTCATCCCGAGGAGAATCATTGGGCGCTTCGTTCATCCCTTAAAGGATGAGCATCCCATTTGTGAAAAACAAGTCTTTATCTTCAGCTCATTTTTTCTATGGTTTCCAGCATGAATCACCGTCGTCATTTTCTGCGCAGTGCCACCGCCTGCATTGGTTTGCCGTTTTTAGACTCCCTGGGGTTTCGTCGGTTTGCTTCAGCGTCAGCACCTGCACCTGCACCATCTCCGAAGCGCATGATTTTCCTCGGGTTTGGCTGGGGAGTGACGAAGGAGACTTGGTTCCCGGATGTCGAAAAGACGGGATCAGAGTGGAAGCTGTCGGAGGGACTGGCTCCGTTGCAGCGCCACAAAGCGGATATTTCCGTCATCCAGAACTTGGAGAATCAATACAACAATGAGGCGCACTGGGGCAGCACCTTCTACCTGACCGGTGCGAATCGCTATGCGGAGCCGGGGAAAAGTTTTAGTAACACCATATCGGCCGACCAGGTCGCGGCGGATCAGTTTGGTGCGGAGACGCGGTTCACCTCTATGCAGCTGGGCTCGGCCGATGCTGAGAAAGATGGCCACGGACCGGGCTTGTCGTTGGCGTGGAATCGGCAAGGCAAACCAGTCGCTGGCTGGGATACTCCCGTGGTGGCGTTTCACCGATTATTTTCAGAAGACAACACCCCTCTGACCCAACGCCAGGCCATGCTGAAACAACGCCGGAGTATCCTCGACACGGTGATGGGCGATGCCAAATCGGTAGGTCGTGGACTCAGCCAGACCGATACCGAAAAGCTGGATGAGTATTTGCAGTCGATCCGCGACATCGAGATTCGAATATCCAAAGAGGAGCAGTGGCTCGAGGTCCCCAAGAAACAACCGACCAATCCGGTCGAAGAACCATCGGACAGTCTGAAGGGCTGGCAAGAGGTGGAAGTAATGTATAGCCTCCTGGTAGCGGCGCTCCAGGTAGATGCGACCCGGGTGATCACCTATCGTCAACCCGGTGGCACCAGTTTTCTCCAGAGCCTGAACCAAACGCTAACCGGGCACAACATGAGCCACTACTCCCCCGGTGCGCGGCAGCAGGTCTCTGAGCTGCGCGACCGCAAGCAATCGGAATTGTTGGCAGGTCTACTGGATAAACTCAAAGCCACCAAAGAGCCGGACGGCTCTTCGCTATTCGATCATGTCTCACTCAGTTACGGTAGTAATATCAATAGTATTCACTACCTGACGAATTGCCCGGCAATCGTATCGGGTGGCGGAGCAGGAGTGCAGCTGGGCCAACACATCGTGGCGGACAAGGGCACGCCTCTTTGTAACCTGTGGTTAACCCTGCTACAGGGCAGCGGCGTCGATGTGGAGTCTCATGGCGACAGCACGGGAACGGTTCCAGAGTTGCAGGGCTAGTGAAACTTTTGACAAGAGAATGGGGACAAGAGAATCTTTGATATATGTATTTTCCAAAAGTGTACCCTGTACACTCCACGAACGTACAGGGTACACTCCCGCGAGAATTCGAACTTTGCTGAAACTGCAAAGGAATCGGGCCAGAGGAATCTGGACTAAAAAACTATTCTTTTGTCCCCATTCTCTTGTCCTAATCTTCATCGGTTTAGCCACAACCCTCACCGCCGCCGAACCCAAAGCTGCCCTACCGGACAAGCACTTCACTTTCCTCGAAAATTACTGCCTGGATTGCCACGATACCGATACCCAAAAGGGAAAGATCGACCTGGAAAGTCTATCGTTCAATTTGGGCAGCATTGAGTCCGCCGAGATGTGGCAGAAGGTGCTCAATACCCTGAATTCCGGCGAGATGCCTCCGGAGAAAAAGAAGCAGCCACTATCTGCTGAGAAAGAGACTTTCCTGGCGGATCTATCCCGGCAGCTGGTCACTGCCCGCAAACTGCTGGCCGACACGGGAGGCGAAATCACCATGCGCCGCCTGAATCGCCGGGAATATGAGAACACCATCGAATCCTTACTAGGCGTGCAGATCGACGCCAAGGACCTGCCCAGCGATGCCAATGCTGGTGGATTCGACACGGCAGGAGGAGCGCTGTTTTTCTCCAGCGACCAGTTTGAGCAATACCTGAAACTCGCCCGCACCGCACTCGACCGAGCGATTGTCACTGGAGACAAACCGCAGACAAAAACCGTCCGCAACGAGGCTGAGGAGGAGGCAAACCACCGCATCAGCTCGACTTTCCGTGGTTATTACATGGGCGGTTACAAGAAGATCAAGAAGCTGGAGGCGGACAAAACCCTGAAGCCCACCGATGTGGGCCTCGACGACCAGCAGCTGGTGGACTTCTTTAAACTGGTTTGGAGTCGAAATTCTCCGCCCTTCAGTGACTACCTGAGCCGAGTGGAAACCCGCGATGGAGCACTCTTAACCATCGGCAATCCCAATCCCCAAGTCGGGTTGGTCATCCCCGACGAGATGCCGGCTGGCAAATATATAGTGCGTGCCAACATCGGCGTGATGCCCCGCTCCGCCCCGGAAAATTGCTTTGTCGAAGTTGGCTTTCGCGGCGAGCGATTTGATGCAGCGATGGAGTTGCTGGATTGTTTCCAGGTCCGGGCACCCCAGCGCAAACCGGAAGTCATCGAGCTGACGGTGGACATCCCGCCGTTGTCGAAGCCTCTCGAAATCGACGTCGGTTCACAAACCAAAAAGCGCATACCCATCGGGGAACGAGTCATCGCCTTCCGTCAACGAAGCCACAACGACCGCAATGCTATCGTCTATCACCACTTTGACTCGCTCAAAAAAACCGGCTTTGGCCCCGAGCCCACACTATGGATCGACTGGGTCGAGTGGGAGGGGCCTATAGTAGAGAATTGGCCGCCGGTATCTCATGCGAATCTATTTTTCAAAGGCGAGCATGCGCAGAAGGACGAAGCCTACGCCAGTGCCATACTGGAGAAATTTGCCCGGCGCGCATTCCGTATCAAAGAGCCTGAGCCTTCCTATATCTCGGATCTCCTCGGCCACTACCGTTCGGAGATAGAGGCAGGAAAGTCTTTTGAAGAAGCGCTGAAGCTACCACTATCGATCATCCTCGCATCCCCCGGCTTTCTCTACTTGCGCGAGCCCACCGAGGGGCAGACCAAACGCACCCTGTCCGATGCCGAGTTGGCCGTGCGTTTATCTTATTTCCTCTGGAGCAGCCCACCCGATGCCCAACTCCTAAAGGCAGCAGCCGACGGAACCCTGCAAAAAGGCGCCGGCCTGATCCGCGAGACCAATCGCCTCTTACTCGATCCAAAGGGGATGGAATTCATCAGCGGTTTCACCCATCAATGGCTGCACATGGAGAGACTGGACTTCTTCCAGTATAACTACCGGCTATACCCCGGCTTCGACGACAGCATGAAGATGGCCGCCCGGCAGGAAGTTTACCAAACCCTGCTTCGTCTCATCCGGCGGAATTTGCCCATCGGCGAGCTATTAAAATCCGACACCGTGGTGATAAACGAACTACTGGCCCAGCATTACGACATCCCCAGGGTGAACGGTCGGCAGTTTCGCGAGGTAAAAGTGCCCGATGGTATACCTCGCGGAGGTCTGCTGGGCATGGCCGCCGTGCTGGCCATGGGGTCCGACGGCGAGCGCACCTCTCCAGTCGAGCGCGGCACATGGGTCCTGCGTAAACTACTACACGATCCACCGCCTCCCGCCCCGGCCAACGTGCCGCAACTCAGCCGTCATGCCGGGAAGTTGCTTTCCGCCCGCGAGATGCTGGAGGCCCACATGGAGGAAGCCCAATGCGCCCAATGCCACCGCAAGATCGACCCGATCGGCTACGGCCTGGAGAACTTTGATGCAGTAGGCAAATGGCGGGAAACCGAATACACCGAGACTGCCCGCAACAACAACGTCTCCAAATCAAAAGAGCACCCCATCGACTCAACCGGCACCCTGCCCGACGGAACCAAATTCAGCGGCTTCTACGAGCTGCGCGACGCCATCGCCCAACAGGAAGCCGCCTTCGCCCGTGGCTATGTCGAGCACCTCATCGAATACGCCCTCGGTCGTCCCTATGGATTTTCCGACGCTCAACTGGCTGATCAGATACTGGAACAAGGCAAAAAAGCAGGCGGTAGCCCCCGGCACTATATACATGCTTTGGTTATGAGTCCGGTTTTCCGGACAAAGTGATGCTCTGCCTGTCTTAAAGAAACAAGAACGGGGTTATTCTTTAATCTCGAGCAACTCAGACGAGCCTCATCCCGAGGAGGATCATTGCCCCCATCACCCATCCTTTACAGGATGGCTATCCCATTTGTGAAAAACGAGGTTTTATCATTGGCTCATTTTTTCTATCTTCCACAGCAGACCTGCCAAAGATCTATGAAACTCAAATTTCATCGCCCCGTCGTCCTTCTCTCTTTCACGATCCTTGCTGCAGCAATGGCGGGCTGGGCTGAGGGAGATGCTGGCGCAGGGAATCCGGAGTTGATTGGTTTCAATGATCACGTCCGGCCGATCCTCGCCAGATCTTGTTTCCATTGTCATGGCCCCGACTCCGGAAGCCGAAAAGCTGGTCTTCGGCTTGATCTCGAAGCAGGCCTTTTTGACCCAGAAAATGGCCCAACCGTGGTAAAGGGCGAGCCCGGGAACAGTCCTCTCTACGAGAGGCTGACGACAGGCGACCCCGACGATGTGATGCCTCCTCCCGATGCTCACGAAACGATCAAGGCTGAGGAAATCGAGATCATTCGTCAGTGGATTGCTCAAGGTGCTAACTGGGAGCCTCACTGGAGTTTTATTAACCCTGCATCTCCCGCCGTTCCGATAATCGAGGGCGACGAATGGTCTCAAAATGCCATCGACCGCTTCGTCTTAAAGAAAGTGCGGGAAGCAAACCTGGAGGTAACTCCAACAGCTGATCGCTACACCCTTGCCAGGCGGGCAGCTTTGGACATTACGGGCCTGCCACCTACCTGGGAGCAGGTAGAGAAACTGGTAAACGATTCATCAGATGAAGCGTGGACCACTTATATCGATACCTTACTGGCTTCGCCACGATACGGCGAGCACCGCGCCAGATATTGGTTAGACGCAGCCCGGTATGCGGACACTCACGGCGTCCACATCGATAACTATCGGGAAATTTGGCCCTACCGTGACTGGGTAATCAATGCCTATAACGATAACGTTCCGTTTGATCAGTTTACGATAGAACAGCTGGCTGGTGACCTTTTAGAAAAACCTACCAGGAATCAACTGATCGCTACAGGTTTTCAGCGCTGCAATCCGACCACGAACGAGGCGGGCACCATCGCTGAGGAGAATCTGGCAAACTATGCTGCCGATCACGTTCAGACCTTAGGTTGGGTTTACCTGGGGCTTACTACGAATTGTGCTCAATGTCATGACCACAAGTTCGATCCGATCACGGCCAGGGATTACTATAGCCTGGCAGCGTTTTTCCGCAATACAACGTCACCTTCTCACGATGCGAACACAAAAGATGGTAGATCTGCTACAGTCGTAATCCCTGCGGCTAAAGATGAGGAAAGATGGGCTGAGTTACCGGTCGAGATAGCGGATATTGATCAACAACGTTCCTCAAGAATTGCCGCTGTCGCTCCCTCCTTAATCGAGTGGCAGAAGAACCGGCCCTGGAAAGTGGTGGAAGAATCATTAGTCTCGCAGCCTCTTCTCGCGGCTCTACCTCTGGGAGGCGGTCCTGAGAAACAGATCATGATTCGGGGTGGCACCGAAGAAAAGCTATCATTGGGAGAAGTCGAGTCTCACCCCGATGTCGAGGCAAAGACCGGTGCCGTGTTTGAACTAAAATCCCCTCTGTCGACTCATCCTCTAGCCCCGGATGATGAAGTAGTGGGCCTAACATTCTCGGCATGGATCTATGGTGGTAGCGGTAAAGAGAAAGGATTGATCGCTAAACAGATCGATCCGGTTACGGGCAGAGGTTGGGAAATCATTCGGGAAGGGCTGGGGCTTAGCATTACTATATATAAAGACAAAAATCTCAGCTACGAGCTAAAAGCAACTCGCGTAAAGATTTTTCCGCCTGGTCAGTGGAGTTACATCACCTTTAGAGGAGGTCCTGTTTTGGATAAGGAAGATGCTCAGTTCAGGCTGAGCTACGGAGGTGTTTTGTTGTACAAAGGGACGGCACCAGTCCGGCTCGATCTTACCTCTCTTGAAAAGCCAGACCTAAAGAAGCCTATCGTGGATTTCGCGCCTAACGGACCACTTACCTTGAGCGGGACCATCCAGGACGTGCGGCTCCATGCCGGCGCGATCACTTCGCCTCAGGTAGGTTTACTTGCACGGTTTTCGACAGCCTCTTCTGCGTTGAGAATTCCCCGGGCGGAAAGAACGCCGCTCCAGAGTGCTACTGTTAGAAATTTCTATCTGGAACGAGTCGACAGCGAGTTGCAAAAGCTATCGACAGTAAAACAGAAACTTGTCGCAGAGCAAAACTCTATAAAGGAACGCAGTACGATTTCCCTGATTCAAGAGGAAAAGAAAAACTCGACTCCCATGGCCCATATCCTGGAACGGGGAGACTACACTCAGAAAGGTGAGGAAGTCGTGGCGGCTATCCCCGCCGCACTCGGGGCATTGAGTGAAGATCAACCAGCGAATCGATTAGGGCTGGCTCAATGGTTAGTTTCCGAAGAAAATCCCCTGACCGCTCGCGTGACGGTAAACCGGTTCTGGCAGGAGATTTTCGGAGTGGGCCTGGTCAATACTCCCAGCGATTTTGGCATCATGGGAGAAATTCCCAGTCATCCCGAATTATTGGATTGGTTGGCTAAAGATTTTCAAAGTGACTGGGATGTGAAACGTTTCTTCCGCCAGATTTTCCTATCTGCGACCTATCGCCAGGCGCGATCTGCCAATTCTCATTCTTATGCTGCCGATCCAGAGAATCGCCTTCTTAGCCGGGCCGCTTCTTTCCGTATGGATGCGGAGATGATCAGGGACTATGCACTTACCATTAGCGGGCTGCTTTCAGATAAAACAAGCGGGCCCGGTGCTCGGCCTTATCAACCCAACGACATTTGGAATATGGTGGGACTCCCTGATTTTAGAAATGCCAATACGACGATTTATGAGCAGGATAAAGACGAAGGCCTCTATCGCCGAACCGTCTATAACTTCTGGAAACGTATGGCTCCATCCCCGAATATGGAGATCTTCAATGCTCCGAGTAGAGATGTCTGTACCGTAAAGCGAGAGAGAACCAATACCCCGCTCCAGGCGTTAGTCACGATGAATGACATTCAGTTCGTCGAAGCCTCACGTGTTTTGGCTGAAAAGGTTCTGCAATCCGGGAAGGGCACCACTCCCTCAGAAGCCGTCAGAGAAGTGAGCCAACGAGTCCTCCTGAGACCACTGAGAGAAGAGGAGCTAAAGATATTAGTATCGAATCACCACATTTTTCTCGATCACTATCGTGATCACCCGGACGAAGCCTCGAAGTTAGTCAACCTGGGAGAAACAAAAGCCGATTCCGAACTGCCTCCAGTAGAAGTGGCAGCCCTTACTATGGTGACGAACCAGGTCTTCAACCTGGACGAAACGCTCAAGAAGTAACCTAAACCGTATGGACAAACGATGATCTCTTTAGAGAACCCCACTCGCAGAAAATTCTTTACTCAAGGCGGCAATCTTCTCGGAGGTCTGGCGCTTGGTTCCTTGTTAAATCGCCCGGCGTTCAGCTCAGCAGCTGGTGCCGGCCCAGCCTCAGATGGGGGAATACCACTTCAATTCCCTGCAAAGGCTAAACGTATCATCTACCTTCACATGGTAGGCGGACCGCCTCAGATGGACTTGTTTGATTACAAACCGGAAATGAAAAAGTGGTACAATAAAGACCTGCCGGAAAGTGTGATCAATGGGCAAAGGCTCACCGGGATGACATCGAATCAAGCCCGTTTTCCTATCGCACCTTCCGTATATAACTTTGCCCAAAGAGGTGAAAGTGGCATGTGGATGAACAGCGACCTGCTTCCCTGGATGGGCAAATGCGCAGATGATATTTGCCTGGTCCGCAGTATGCATACCGAAGCGATCAATCATGAGCCGGCGATTACAGCCATGCAGACCGGGAATCAGGTCGCGGGAGGACCTTGCTTAGGATCATGGGCATCATACGGACTGGGGGCAGCAAACGAAAATCTACCAGCCTTTGTCGTATTGGTAGCGAGGAATATTTTGCAGTATCAGATTCAGGCGATTTCCGGAAAACTCTGGAGCAGCGGTTATCTGCCCGGGAAACATGCTGGAGTGTCATTCCGTAACTCAGGAGACCCCATTCTATACATCAATAATCCTGCCGGAGTTTCATCCAGTCTACGCAGAAAGATGCTGGATGGCCTTAAGGAAATGAACGAATTCCAGCTCAATCAGACTCCGGACCCCGACACGGTCACCAGGATTCAACAGTACGAGATGGCTTTTCGTATGCAAAGCAGCGTCCCGAACCTGGTCGACTTAAAGGACGAGAAGGAATCGACGTTTTCTCTATATGGAGAAGAGGCCCGGGAGTCCGGCACCTTTGCTAACACTCTGCTTATGTCGAGGAGGCTGATCGAAAAAGGAGTGCGTTTTGTCCAGGTTTACAAAAACAGCTGGGACACCCATGCTGATGTCACGGGGCGCTTACCTAATCTTTGTAAAGAGATGGACCAGCCCTGTTATGCTTTGATTCAGGATTTGAAGCAGCGTGGTCTCCTCGATGATACCCTGGTCATCTGGGGAGGAGAATTCGGTCGCACCATTTATTCCCAGGGAGGCCTCACCGCTACCAACTACGGCCGCGATCACCACCCTCGCTGCTTTTCCATGTGGATGGCCGGCGGCGGTATCAAAGGCGGGACGGTGTATGGAGAAACAGATGATTTTAGCTACAATATAGTGAAAAACCCTGTCCATATCAGAGATCTCCACGCCACTATTTTGCACCAACTGGGATACGATCACGAGAAATTCTCCTTCCCTTATCAGGGGCTGAATCAAAAACTCACCGGAGTAGAACCCGCTAAAGTCATTCACGACTTGTTAGCTTAATCAATAAAGAAAACGATATGCGCCTTTCTCTAGTCACCCGCCCGATGACCGACGATAAGCTGCGCCTGGCTGCTCAGATCGGCGTCACCGATATAGTCGCCGACTGTCCGAGGCCGGAACCGGAGGGTTTCGATGCGTTGCATGCGCGCATTACCGCGATCGGGTTGCGTCTCGCCGTCATCGAAAATAACTTGCCGTTGGTCCGCCCCGTGCTGGGACAGGACGGGCGCGATGAAGACATCGAGGAAATCGCGAACGTCATTCGCCAAATGGGCCGGCTTGAGATTCCGATTCTCTGTTACAACTTTATGCCAAGCGGAAACTGGAACCGCACCTCGGTTGAAGTGCCGGAGCGAGGTGGAGCATTGGTGTCGGCCTTTGACGCGAATGAGATGGAGTCGGTTTCGACACTTCTTGCCGATGGAACTTCCCGCGACTCCGAAACTGCAGCGGAAGACCGGGTTCCGGCGGACAGGCTCTGGGAAAATTTGGAATATTTCCTGGAGCGCTTGTTGCCGGTTGCCGAAAAGGAAGGGGTAGCCCTGGCCTGTCATCCCGACGATCCGCCCATGTCACCCTTTCGCGGTTACGATCAGATCATGATCTCACCCGCGGCCTTTGATCGGTTGCTTAGCCTGTCATCCAGCCCGGCGAACGGGATGTGTTTCTGCCAGGGGAGTTTTGCATCAATGGGCGTTGACGTGATAGAGAACATTCGTCACTTCGGAGACAGCATCAAATATGTACACTTCCGGGATGTGCGTGGCGCTGTACCGAAGTTCGTGGAAACTTTTCACGACAACGGCCCGACTGACATGGCCGAGGCCATTCGCACCTACCTGGAGATCGGCTTTGACGGCCCCATTCGGCCCGACCACGTCCCGGTGTTACAAGGCGAATCTACCGACCACGCCGGCTACACCATGCTCGGACGCCTCCACGCTATTGGCTATATGCAGGGCCTCATTGAATCTGCCAGAAAGTTATAGCGAGGCGTAGCCTCCAACCATAGTTCAGAATTTTTTTCCACTTGGAACAATCAAGAAAATCCCCTCATTTAACAGGGTATGATGAGTCATTGTACCCTGTTAAATAAAGGAGAAACGTATACAAACCAGCATGAATTTGTGAAGTGTACCCGGTACATAAAAAAGGTGTACCGGGTACACTTTGTATAGATTTAATCCTTAAAGAGCTACGGCTCCTGACGCGTTGGACAGATCACCATCTCGCGCACGCACATCCTCTGTGGAGCTTGGCATGCCCAGACAATAGCATCAGCGATATCTTCGGGTACCAGAGGGCCGCCAATCGACTCGGCGTAGTCCAGCCAACCCTGCTTTGCTGCCGGGTCAGTGATGGTCTCGATCAGCTCAGTGCCGACCATCCCTGGCGCCATGGTGATCAATCGGACATTTTTCTGAGAGACTTCTTCGCGAATGGTTTCGGTGATGGCGTGGACCCCGAATTTGGTGCCGCAATAGACCGAGTGCGTGCCAAAGGTTTTACGACCGGCGATCGAGCCCATATTGACAATCGTACCCGACTCTCGCTCGACCATTCCAGGCAACACTGCGTGGATGCCATTCATCACACCTTTGAGGTTTACATCAATCATCCGATCCCACTCTTCAGGATCCTGAGTGATGGGATCACCATTGTGCATGACACCGGCATTATTGATAAAATACTCTGTAGGACCGAATTTGGCCTCTGCCTCTTCGATAGCGGAAGCGATGGCCTCGCGATCCAGCACATCCACTTCTTTGCAGATAGCATCCGGCAAGTCCAGCGCCTGCATCCGATCGATCCGCCTGGCCAATAAAAGCAATGGGTGTCCAGCTTGAGAAAAGGCTTTGGCGGTAGCCGCACCGATACCTGAGCTGGCTCCAGTGATTGTGACTAGTGGTTTCAAGTCTGTTCTTGTGGTTGTCATAGTTTATAAAATTGATAATGAGTGGTCGTAGAAAATGGGGTCAGATAACCCTGTGACTTTCCGATCAGGAGATGATCTCGTCAAAGCCAGTCGAAGATGCGTCATCACGGAGCGTCTCATCCCGAGGAGAATCATTGGGCTCTCACTCGATCCTTTACAGGATGCCTATCCCATTTGTGAAAAATGTGGTTTTATCATTGGCTCGTTTTTTCTATGGTCCGCAACATGGCGGCCAATCTCACTCTGGGCCGGACGCAGTGAAGTAGGTATCTCTGACAACGATCTATGAAATTCAAGAAGAACAGGAAGCTCAAAAGCCATCACCCCGTCGTCCTTATCACCTCCACCATCCTTGCTGCGGCAAGTGTGAGCTGGGCTGACGACGATGCTGACCCGCTCGCGCTGAACTACCACCTGATGCATCCGGGCGAAGACAGTCGGCCGGGTGATCCCAACGCGGCGTTTTTTCTGGATGGAACGTACCATTTGCACTACATCCTGCGAACCATGGAGGGGGAAGAAAAATCCTTCGCCTTTGTCCACGTCACCAGTCCCGATATGCTGCATTGGACCTGGCAGCCGACCAAGCTGCAACAATCGTTCACCGGTCACGGCATGTTCAGCGGCACGGGTTTTTTCACCAAGGACGGCAGGCCGGCGGCGATCTACCACGGTCGGCTCTCCAAGCGCAACCATATCACTATTGCCAAAGACAGAAAACTGTCCGCCTGGGAAAAGCCCTACCCGATCGAGGTGAAAAACGCTGATGGATCGGAGACGGACATCAAGCGCCACTGGGATCCCGACCTTTTCCTCATCGGCGATACTTACTACGCGATTTCCGGTGGCCACGAGCAGCCGCTTTTCAAGTCCACCGACCTGAAGAACTGGACCCATGTGGGGCCATTCCTCTCCCACGAGCCGGACGACGTGTTGCTCGGCGAGGATATTTCCTGCGCGAACTTCTTTCCAATCGGAGACAAGTGGATGCTCCTCTGCATCAGCCACAGCCACGGCTGCCGATACTACCTGGGCGACTGGGATGCGGAGAAGGAGCAATTCGTGCCTGAAACCCACGCCCGCATGAACTGGCCGCGAGCCGATCAGGGGCCTCACTTCCTCGAACCGCCCGCCTGGCCCCTGCCGCAAGCCGATTTCTTCGCGCCCGAAAGTGTCCTCGCCGAGGACGGGCGCCGTGTGATGTGGGCCTGGCTGTCCACGCTCGACGAACGGATCGACCAGAAGACCATCCAGTCCCTACCGCGTGAGCTGAGCCTCGCGGACGACGGCACACTGCGCATCCGGCCGCTGCGCGAACTCGAAACTTTGCGCGGCGAGCGACAGTTTTTTGAAGACTTTGAGGTGAAAATCGGCCCTGGCGTATGGGGTAAGCATAACCTGAAACAAATCACCGATCTGCCGGGGGACGCCTGCGAGCTGCGGCTCACCGTCGATCGCAGCGCAGCGAAGCGCAAACGATTCGGCCTGCGGCTTTTCACCGGGGAGGAGAAAGAGGGCCTGCCAGTGATCATCGATCCCGCTCACCGGACGCTTCAGGTAGGCACGACCAAAGCGCCTTTCGCCGTGGCCGATCTGCCCGAGGGCGAAGACGTGGATGTCCGAATCTATATCGACAAGTATCTCGTCGAGGTATTCGTCAACGATCGGCAGGCGATGATTGCCGCTGATTTGGATTGGCGTTCCGGCAGCGGTGTCACTGCCTACACCTACGGCACGACGACGACTTTCAAAACGCTCGAGGTCTGGCCCCTGAAACCCACCAACCAGGGCTACCACGGGGCGAGAAAGAACAAAATTTGGCAACCGAACTAAGCATACCATGCGCCTTTCTCTAACAACCCGCCCGCTGACCGACGACAGGCTGCGCAGATTGGCGTCACGGAGGAACTCTGACTATTCGTTAGAGCTAAGACGTTGATATGGTTATGGGGCCGGCTTTGATTTCAGACTTAAGTAAAAGTGGTATTTGGTCGCTTTAGAAAAAAGGTTTCCTCGCTCTCAGGGTTCTCTTTTTTGCGAAAGCGACCTTCAGATAATGCTCAGCACGTTTCCCTAAACGCCAGCGAACGAACCTCATCTTGAGGAGAATCAATAGCCTTTGAATTCATCCTTAATAGGATGACTATCCTATTTATGAAAAACAAGGCTTTTATTTTTGGCTTGGTTTGCCTACGGTTTGCAGCATGAAAGTTACTGACAGCGGTCTTCGATGTTTGCGGTTCCCTTGTTTCGCTTTGGGACTGCTAACCGCTTGGCTCACCACTGGTTTATGTATCGCGGTCGATGCGGGTCATGCTCAGCGGATGCGCGAAGGATTGGCGTTGTTTGATTCCACGATAGCGCCGCTGCTGAAGGAGCATTGCGTGAACTGCCACGGCGGGGAAAAGGTGAAGGGCGACCTCGATTTCGCCACGCGGGCCGGGTTGCTGAAAGGCGGTTCGCATGGTCAGACCATTATTCTTGGCGATGGGGCGGGTAGCTTTATGTATCAAGTGACGGCACGGCTTGAGGAGCCCTTCATGCCGCCGAAGGGAGATCCGCTCGGTCCCGAAAAGCTTGAAGCACTGAAACGATGGATCGACCTGGGCGCCCCCTACAGCAAACGACTGGTGGACAATCCGCGCGAGGTCGAGGACCTCAGTGTGGTCACGAATGAAGATCGTCAGTTCAGGTCTTTCCGGCCTCTGCAGACCGACTTTGGTGACCGCAACCGCATCGACGATTTCATTATCAGAAAACTAGGAGAACACGGGCTGTCTCTTTCACCCGAAGCAGATCGCCGCACATTGATCACCCGGGTGAGTTTGGACCTAACCGGTCTGCCGCCTACACCGGACGAGGTCGATGCTTTTCTCGCCGACTCCTCTGCGGATGCCTGGGAAAAGGTGATCGACCGGCTTCTCGACAGTCCGCACTATGGCGAACGCTGGGCGCGGCACTGGATGGACTTGGCCCGGTATGCCGACAGTGGCGGATTTGAGAATGATAACGACCGCCACCACTCCTGGCCCTACCGGGATTTCCTGATCCGGGCCTTTAACCAGAACATGCCCTACGATCAGTTTGTTCACTGGCAACTGGCGGGTGATGAAATCGCTCCAGACAATCATCTCGCCTGGCAGGCGACCGGTTTTCTCGCCGCAGGTGTGAAGAACGGACAAATCACCGAACGCGAAGCTGAGCTGGAGCGATACGATGTGATCGACGACTGGGTGAATACCACAGGCAACGCCTTTCTCGGGCTGTCACTAGGCTGTGCCCGTTGCCATGACCATAAGTTCGACCCGATACCAGCTGCCGATTACTACTCGCTCGCCTCGATCTTTGCGACGACCACCCGCAGGTATGAAAATATACATCTACCCCAAACCGCCGAAGACCGTGCCCGGTCGGACGCCCACGAAAAGGCTATCGCCGATGCCAGGGCGAAACTGAAACTATACGAAAAACAACTACTCAAAAACGATCGTAGCGAGGCGACGGCTCATCCTGTAGGTTGGGTTTATCTACCAACCGAGTCTTTCGTGGGGCTGAGCAGTCCGCCGAAAAATAATGCCAATGAGTTGCATCGAACCACGATGAAGGTAGAGGAAGTCGCTCCGCACACGTTTCAGGCGACCTACGTCAATGGTGGTCACGCCGGTTACGTCCTCAATTTTCGCACCTCGCTCGCCGGTATCCGCGGCGTCAGTATAGAGATGCTACCGGACCTCGAGAATCCCACCGGCGGAATCGGCACCAGTTCAATCGGGCGTGTCAATCTTTTCAAGGTAACTATCACAGCCACACCATTTACCGATGGCAAACCAGGCAAGCCTGTACCCGTAAAAATCAATTCTGCCGATGCGACCGTTGGTGCTGAACAAGCCAGGAAGGTCTATGGCATCGAGAAAGGTGGTGGTAGAAATACCACCTTCGGCGGCGTTGAACCACAAGCCCTGTTTTTAGGCTGGGCTCAGCTACCTGCTGCCGATGAGTATCGGTTCTCCGTCCGGCTGCCCTGTGCGAATGACACGCCTGAGGGTAGATTTGGCCTTGGAAAGATTAGGCTCAAGTTTTTACTGGGCACTGAAAAACGCCCACTTCTCGAGCCAGCGGTGGACGGCAAATGGTTAGTAGAGGCATCCAGATCACCATCAGCCTCGAAGCAGGCTACGCTCGCCAGCCTGGCCATCGCCGATCCAGAATGGATCAATCTGGCCAGACAAGTCCAGGACCTGACCGATCAATTACCTCCAGCCCCATTCCAAACCGCCCTAGTCACCACCGAAGGAAAAACACCTGCCCACTGGAAAACCCAGAGCGTCGATTTTTGGGAAGATGTCTATTTGCTTAGAAGAGGCTCTCCGGCCAATAAGGAAGGCAAAGCCGAGCCGGGGTTTCTCCAGGTCGTCGCACTGAATGATGGCGAACAGGAGTTTTCATCCTGGAAGCAAGCCGTCGCCAACCCGCTCACATCCGGTAGGCGAGCCGCACTGGCCAGCTGGCTGACCGACGCAGAAAAGGGCGCCGGACGAATCGCTGCCCGAATCATGGTCAATCGCCTCTGGCAACATCACTTCGCTAAAGGCATCGTTTCGACGCCAAGTGATTTTGGCGCCCAGGGCACGCCTCCCACGCATCCGGCATTGCTCGATTGGTTAGCGCAGCAGTTCATCGACTCCGGTTGGGACATGAAAGCCATGCACAAGCTGATCCTCACCAGTGCCACATGGCGACAAAGCTCAGCTCTGCGCCCGGATGCCGCCAACCTGGATCCTCGGAACCACTGGCTCTGGCGCTACCCTCCGAAACGGCTAGAGGCCGAGGTCATCCGCGACCGCATGCTTGCCGTCAGCGGGCTACTCGATCACACCATGTATGGCAAAGGCACCCTCCACGAGACCATGGTTCGCCGTAGTATCTATTTCGAGATCAAGCGCAGCCAGCTAATCCCGATGATGGTCCAGCTCAATTGGCCCGATACGCTTGCCAGCCTCGATCAACGTGCGGTAACAACTGTGGCACCTCAGGCGCTGTTGATGATGAACAATCCACAGGTACGAAGGTATAGTGAAGCGTTTGCGGCTCGAATAGACGGCAAGGGAGATGAGTGGAAGGAGCAGATCGAATATGCTTATCAGCTCGCCCTTGGTCGCCCACCGACACAATCGGAAGCAGAGGTCGCCCACAGTTACCTCACTTCGTCAGGGGACCAACCGACTTCAGAACGGCTCGCCGACTTTTGTCAGACATTGTTTAGTTTGAATGAATTTGTTTTTCAACAGTAGGTCGAAGTAATGTTGTTCCCTAAGTCCATATCACAGTTGATTGCTGGTATTGGTTTAAAAGGTGGCGGCGAGCGCCAGCGAGTGGACCAGCAAAGCCTATCCGCATCTTCGGGAGAACCTTGCTCATACAATGAATCTCCACTCGTCGGCGCTCGCCACCACATCGCAAAACTCCTCTTTCTAGCCTGCTGCACAACCATCCAGGCGAACGCTGATGAAACAGCTTTGCCTATTCCCAACGACATCGCCACACTTACCGCCTCCCGCGAGGCTCTCGCCAACGACCCGCACCGCCCCCGCTACCATCTTTCCTCTCCAATCGGCACTCTGCATGACCCGGGTGGCTTTGCCTACTGGAAGGGCAAGTATCACCTTTTCTATATCTCCCCGGGCGGCAAAGGGCACGCAGTAAGCGAAGACATGGTTCACTGGAAAGACCGAGCCCGAATTCCCGGCATCGCTGGCCTCACAGGACAAATGCAGGTGACCGAAAACGAGGCTTGGCTCAGTTTCGCTCGGGGCACAAATGGCGTCTACCTTGCCCGCTCAAAAGATCCGGATCTTTCATCCTGGACGACCTGGAAAGCTCTGAGCGGAGATGAACTCCAGGCAGATCACTCAACTCCTATCGACTCTTTCTTTTGGCAGGAGGATGATCAATGGTGGATGATCCTTCGCCAGGCCAAAGAACGCACCGGCCTCTATCATTGGGACAATAAAGTCCCCCGCTTGAGCCTTTTTCACTCGCGGGATCTCCGGAAATGGACCCGGCATCCCGAACCCTTCTTCGAAAAGCGCTACGGGATTGAGCGTGGACACGACCTCGCCTGCGCCAGTCTAATGCCAATCGGCAAACACCGTCATCTACTCTACTACTTTGTCCACGCCCGCGGACCTGCCTACACCATTGGTCGTTACGATAAACAAAAGCTTTCATTCGAGGAAGAGCACAGTCAACTGTTCAGCTTCGGCCCAGTTCTTTACGGGAGTCTTCACGCTCCTTCAGGATTGATTACGCCAGATGGGCGACTGGTCACCATTTTCAATATCACCGAAAACATGGGAACGAAGCGTGAAGTGATCACCGAGGGCTGGAAGGGTATGATGTCATTACCACGAGTCCTTTCCCTCCATAAAGACTATGGCAAACCACCCGTGCTCCAGGAGAGACCGTTTATCATCGAGTCGAATCTGCGAGACTTCTTCAACCCGCTACAGATTGAACCGGTCGCGGAATTGAAAAGCCTAAGAGGTGAGTCAGTCCGCATCGAAAACCTCACGGTAGAGTCCGGCAAAGAAGTCGTCCTGCCGAACGTCAGCGGACGCGCCCTTGAGATCGAGGCTGAAATCGATTTTCGCGAAGCCAGAGAGGTATCTCTCGATATCCTCCACTCACCAGCAGGAGAAGAACGCACCCGTATTCGTATATTTCGCGAGGCATGGCATGGCAGATCAGAAAATGCACACACACTTAGTATCGATGTCAGCGAAAGCAGCCTCGATCCACGAGTCCCTGCGCGTACGCCCGAGTCAGGGCCGCTTTGGTTAGAGGAGGATGCGCCTCTGCGCCTTCGAGTCTTCATTGATCACAGCGTAGTCGAAGTCTTTGCCAATGACAGGCAATGCCTGACCATCCGGACCTATCCGAGTCGAGAAGACAGCCAGCTGGTCTCTTTCCGGGCAAGAGGTGGCAGCGCGACGCTGAAACAATTGACCGCCTGGAAAATGAAATCGATCTGGCCGGAGTTAGCGGAGTAGC
Organism: Verrucomicrobiota bacterium; assembly: GCA_020630975.1. Taxonomy (GTDB): domain Bacteria; phylum Verrucomicrobiota; class Verrucomicrobiia; order Verrucomicrobiales; family DEV007; genus Arctic95D-9. Next base: position 14,043 of record JAHDID010000042.1, on the reverse strand, counting down.
GAAAAAATTATAGTTAAAGTAAAACCATGAATCGAAGAACCTTCCTATCTCAAACCGGAGCAGGAGCCGGGTTAATCGGACTCAATTCCGTGCTCGCCGATGATGGCGCACTTTCAGGTGGGCGACATCATCCTGCTACGGCGAAACGGGTGATCTGGCTGTTTCTCAACGGCGGTCCCAGCCATGTCGACACCTTCGATTACAAACCGGCGCTCGCCAAACATGCCGGTGAACCGCTCCCCGGGTTTGATCCGAAAAGTACTTTCTTTTCCGGCGCACAAGGCAACCTGATGCCTTCCCCTTTTACGTTTCGACCCTACGGCGAGTGTGGGAAAATGATCTCCGAGGTCTTTCACCAAACTGCCTCACGCCATGCCGATGATATGGCTTTCATTCATTCGTGTTACTCAGAATCGAACAACCACACACCAGCCCTGTTCCAGATGAACTCGGGTCTGCCTCGACTCGGGTTTCCCAGTATGGGCTCATGGCTACTCTACGGGCTCGGAACTGCGAGTCGGGATCTGCCGGGATTCGTCGTCATGACGGATACCAAAGGGCGCGGCTTTCCAAAAGGCTATGCGCAGAACTGGAGCAGCGGATTTCTTCCCGGAACCTACCAGGGAACCTCACTCAATATACAGGGAGATCCGATCAATGACCTCAGCCGTCGCAAGGGCATGAGCGAATCACAGCAGAAAGAACAGCTCGATCTGCTCAATCTATTGAATCGCGGCGGAAATAATGAGGCGCTTCTCGAAGACGAAATGGAAGCTCGCATCCAGTCCTTTGAACTCGCTTTTCGCATGCAGGCTGCGGCTCCCGAAGCCCTTGATGTCATGCGCGAAACCGCAGCCACGCGAAATCTATATGGCATCGACGAACCGCATTGCGATCACTTTGCCCGCCAATGCCTGATGGCTCGACGCCTGGTCGAACGCGGTGTCAGGATGGTACAAATCTATAGTGGCGGCGAATCCAACGCCAACAGTTGGGATGGCCATGTCAATATCAAGGCGAACCACGGCGGATTCGGGCAGGAAGTCGATCAACCCATTGCCGGATTGCTCACTGATTTAAAAGCGAGAGGCATGCTCGATGATACTCTCATCCTCTGCTGCGGCGAGTTCGGCCGTCAGCCGGTTGCCCAAAAAGGTGCGAATCCCGGCCGCGATCACAATCCTTTTGCCTATACCACCTGGATGGCGGGAGGCGGAATCCGGGGAGGCGTCAGCTATGGAGCCACCGATGAGTTTGGTTACAAAGCCACAGAGAAAAAAGTCAACATTCACGACATCCACGCCACCGTCCTGCACGCGTTAGGCATCGATCACGAACGCCTGACCTACCGCTTCAACGGTCGCGATTTTCGCTTAACCGACGTGTTTGGGAATGTGATCAATGATGTTTTGGTTTGATAAGAGAGCGAGACCAAACCATGCTTACTCAATACCGGTCCAGTTCGAAAACGGATCTTTTACCAAATTGGCATTGAAGAAACGTGGATCACTACTCACTTCATCTCCAAGCCAGAAAAGCTTCTGCTCAGATTCAGGAGTGATTCACTACAGAGCCCGCTATGAATAAGAGACAAGTAATCGTAACACTTACCTGCCTGTTTTTAGGAATCAAGCTGAGCATGGCGGAAGAACGACCCAACGTCATTGTCGTTATGGCTGACGACTTGGGCTATGCCGATTTGGGTAGCTACGGCCAAAGAGTCATCCAGACGCCTAATCTCGACCAGATGGCGGCCGAGGGTGTGCGTTTCACGGATTGTTATTCGGGGGCGCCAGTCTGTGCGCCAGCTAGGAGTGTCCTGATGACTGGTCAACATACCGGCCACACGACCGTTCGTGGCAACTTTGGCAAGGGCGGGGTTAAAGGACTTGGCGGTGGCGAGGGGAGTGTGCCATTGAAAGCTGACGACAACTGCCTGGCACAAGTCATGAAAGACGCCGGTTACGTCACTGTGAGCAGGACCCCGGTTTTCAATCCGATCTAACGCCCCTTGCATTGCAGGGTTTTCCGAGCCATGGGAGGCTCGCAATGAGTGCTGGTCAGGGCTAGCGCCTCGAAGGGCAACCATAAAGACTGCTCTAAAAGGAGCTGGGAGTGGTCTGAACGTCGGGTCCATCTCACTGGTATGACCGGCAAATGGGGGATCGGCGAACCGGGAACCACTGGTGAACCTGGTAAGAAAGGTTGGGACGAATTCTATGGTTACATCAACCAGCGCCGCGCCCACAGCTACTACCCTACCTATATCTGGAACAACACGGAGAAAGTCATGCTCCCCGGCAACGCCGACGGTAAAAAAGGGACAGTATACTCACGACATGTTTGCGGAATTCGCACTTCAGTTTATCCGCAGCCACGCGAAGGCGAAGCCCTTCTTTCTCTATCTCCCCTATCTCATTCCCCACTCAAGGTATGAGATTCCAGACCTGGGTCCCTACGCGGACAAGCCCTGGAAGAAAGATGAAAAAGTCCACGCCGCTATGATCACCCGTCTGGACGAAGATATGGGCGATATGTTCGCACTACTCAAAGAACTAGGCATCGACGACAACACTATCGTTTTCTTTACTTCCGACAATGGCGCCGCCAAGCGTTGGGATGGACGTTTCGACAGTTCCGGTGCACTCACCGGTCACAAGCGCGATCTCACCGAAGGCGGCATCCGCGTGCCCATGATTGTCCGTTGGCCCGGCAAGATCCAATCCGGCTCGGTCCGCAACGATCCCTGGTGGTTCGCCGACGCACTACCGACTTGCGCCGCTCTCGCCGGCGGCGATACTCCGAGCAACGCCGATGGCCTCAACGTCTTGCCCATGCTCCTCGGACAGAAACAGGATCTTCACCAGCGCAAACTCTACTGGGAATTCTACGAAGGCGGCTTCAAACAAGCCGCGCGCATGGGTGACTGGAAAGCCATCCGCTTTGCTAATAAGCCAACCCAACTCTACAACCTCGCCAACGACCTCGCCGAGAAAAACAACCTCGCTGCGTCGCACCCCAAAAAAGCCCAACAGTTCGAAGCCTTCTTCGCCGCCAGTCGTAGCAACTCTCCGCACTGGCCATCGCCTGTGGATACTAAGTAAGTAAAGGATGAAAAATTAGCCTATCAGTTAATGAAAATACTCTGGATTATACTGTTGTTGTGCGCGGGATGTCTCTCCGCGCAGGCGAGAATGTCGCATCGTTATACATTTGATGGGAACCTCGAAGATTCCGTTGGGATGAAACACGGCAAGCCGACGTTGGATGGGGTGCATATAGAGTTGCCGCAGTTTGTCGCGGATATTCCGGCCGGTGCGGTTGAGGATGCGCCGTCAAACTCACTGAAGCTTGGAATGAACGCTTCGAATAAATCGGGCTTTACGCTTCCAAATATCCCAACCTTCGACTCGGGTTCGTGCAGTATATGGCTGAAAGCCGAAACGCTGACCGGCGGGAACTATATTTTCCTGAGCAAGGGGGTTAAGCTGATGGTGCCGAAGGGAAAATTCGCCGTACGGGCTATTTATAATGGGTGGACTCCGCTGGGGGAAACTGCGATTTCGGTCGGTGAGTGGAACCATGCGGTTGTCACATGGGATTGGTCGTCGAACACCATGTCTTACTATATGAACGGGGCGTTGGTTGCGTCGAAAAAGGATGCGAAACGAACTGAACTGTCCGGCATTCGGGTCGGCAGCTATAACCTCGAGGACACTGCGAATCGTCTGGAGAATCAGTTTGACGGAAAAATCTATGATCTGCGTATTTATGATCATATGCTGAGTTCTGATCAAGTGGCGTTGCTCCATGCCGCTCCCGGAAGCACTCTTCCGGAACCCGCTAAGCCGGCGTTGACTCTTCCGGATGTTTTCTCCGATAATATGATCCTGCAGCGCAACGCGCCTGTTCCGGTTTGGGGCACGGCAGCAGACGGCACCGTTGTGACGGTCACTTTTGCCGGTTATGATCTCGACAGCACTGCCCGCAACGGGAAATGGCGCGTTTTCTTCCCGCCGATGAAGGCGAATAAGGCACCGCAGACGATGACCGTTGCCACCGACTCCCATACTCCCACACTTCGATACTCCAACATTCTCATTGGCGATGTCTGGCTCGCTTCAGGGCAGTCGAATATGGCCTATTATTTGCTCAAGGAGAAACATGGGGCGGAAGCCCTTGCCGCATCGGCAAACCCAATGCTGCGTTTGTTTAAAGTGCCGGGTGCTCGACGGTTCGCTTCGTCAACTGGGCGTTGGGAAAAAGCCGGGCCGGACTCCGAGGTTACAAAAATCACGAGTGCTGTTGGCTATCACTTTGTCCGCGAATTACAGGAAAAAATCGACATTCCGGTCGGGCTGATCACCTGCACCTATGGCGGTACCGTCACGGAGACATGGTGCAGCCCGGAGGTTCTCAGTCAGGATTTACCGCTGTGGGATAAGTATGAAAAGCAGAACCGTAAAAACCCGAAAGGGAAGACGGTCAATGCCTCCTCCTACTTGTATGAATCCATGATCAAGACCGTTATGCCGTTCCCGGTGAAGGGTTTTATCTGGTATCAGGGCTCCGCCAATATCAGCCGCTTTGAGGAGCAGAAAAGGCTGTTGCCTGCTATGGCGGACGACTGGCGAAAGAGCTGGGGCAATGACGAACTACCTTTTTACTTTGTCCAGCTTCCGCGCTTTGAGGAACGAAACTGGCACGTCTTTCGCGAAGCCCAGCTCGATATCTGGAAAAACAATCCCAACACCTTTATGGCGGTCACGATCGACCTCCCCAAAGACTATGATGCAAACAATCATCCCATCCATCCGAACACCAAGGCTCCTATCGGGCATCGCCTCGCCCTGGCTGCCCGCGCTAAGGTCTATGGCGAAACCAACCTGGTGTATTCCGGCCCCGTCATCAAATCTATGCAGGTGAATGGCGGTGCGGCGATCCTGTCATTCGACCACATGGGTTCCGGTTTGATTGCATCCGACGGACAGCCTCTGCGCGGTTTCTATATCAGTGAGGATGGGGAAACCTTTATGGCTGCAGAAGCAAAAATCAGAGGCGATACAGTAGTGGTCAGTGCCACAACGGTTCAGCAACCCGTTGCAGTGCGTTACGGAGCCGATCTTGATATGGGTAAAGAAAAGCTGGATGTGAATTTGGCAAACAAAGAAAGACTGCCTGCTTCACCGTTTACGATAAGAAAGTAAGTTTTCAATATTGAGAAAAATGCCAAGAGGTCACGGTTAGTTAATTCAAGAGCAGGTGATGAATAGATGAGAATGGCGCAATGGATGATTGGACTGTTGGATTTCATCAACGACGCCAGGCTGACTCTACCAAGATTGTAAGAAAACTAGATATTTTACACTGAATCCACCTGACACCTTTTACACTTCAAAACCACAACATTCGTCAACCAGCGCCGCGCCCATAGCTACTACCCTACCTATATCTGGAACAACACGGAGAAAGTCATGCTTCCCGGCAACGCCGACGGTACACTAGGTATTTAGTTAGTTAATAGAGGGCCATTTTTCCAACGAAGTTAGCGGTGTTTCTGGCCACTCAGTCTGCATTCAGAGGTTTCCGGAGGTCCCCTTTTGATACTACTTAGAAAAAGGATTGATCACTTTCACTCCCGTGTGCCTAAAGTCGCTTTCGTTTCGAGAGGCTATGATCAAGCCGTGGCGAATCGCTATGGCTGCTATCTGGCTATCCAAGCTGGGTAGGGTTATGCCTTGGATTTCGCATTTTGCCTGTAGTTGCCCCCACACGTTAGCCGCCGATGTGTTGTAGTTGAGGATTCGGCCCTTCATTCGCTGCGTTAGTCCCGTCAGCCAGCTTTGATAGGCTCGTTTTCTTCGGCCGTCCTCCAGCCTCTCTATGCCATACTTCAATTCACCTATTGAGATAGTAGATATATACAGTACCGACTCATGATCCCTCATCCATGTTATCACCCGCTCGTCGGGTTCGTTTTTGGTGCCTTCACTCCAGAGATTGGTATCGACCAGGTACTTCTCCATTTCATCAATCATCGAAGGCTATTGCCTCAGGGGCATCCTTTGCTCGGTCTGGTATATCCAGTCCACCCGGAGCACTCAGCAGATGATCAATCAGCCCCGCATTGGGCGGCGATTGCACTCGTTTTAACACGATCGTACCATCGTCATCATCATCCACCAAGATCTCAAAATCATCTCCTGGCTGCAAATCGAGTTGCTTGCGTATCCCAGCAGGCAAGACGATCTGGCCTTTCTGAGAAAGAACCGTTGTCATAAAGTAGGAATATCTTACCTAATCAGAACCGTCAAGGAGAACCGTCAAGGAATAGATCAAATGTGTAAAGGGTGTCAGGCGGATTGTGACTGGTTGTCCAGCTACCAGTCATTTTTTACACGCCCATGTCAATCTTCATGTTTACATGTCATCTTTTACAGTATCCAGCAATAAATGTTAAGAAACCCAGATATTCTTCTCCAAATTCACCTGACACCATTTGCAACCCCTAGATATTTCACACCCAATCTGCCTGACACCGTTTATATGCCAAAATTCTCGAGCAATGTCCCTAAACTAGAGCCATTCCACTTAAGAAGCCTTGATAATCTTCTCCGAATTCACCTGACACCATTTGCACATTATCAACAAATAGCGGCTAGCCAGTCAGCTGCAGCGAGTTTTGAGCCGAAGATCGCTAGAGAATCGGGCTCTTTGAGCAGCTCGGCAGCTTGATCACAAATCTCTAACTCCCACCAACCAAACCTAAATGAATAGATACCTATAAATGACGACACAGAACATCATTACCACCGCCCGAGAGCTACGGTTATCAGGCATATCTCAGTGCCTAGATGTGCGCTTGCAGGAGGCCACCGCCAATCAGCTAAGTCACGCGGAGTTCCTAGATCTAGTGCTCCAAGATGAGCTACTGGTGCGCAGGCAGCGGGCTTTCGAGCGTCGCAAGAAAAACGCTGGCTTTCGAGAGCATCGCACGATCGAGGACTTCGACTTTAGTTTTAATCCGACGATAAGTCGCTCCCAGATCTACGAGCTATCCACCTGTCACTACCTACAGTCGGCCAAAGACATCCTCTTTATCGGTCCTCCTGGAGTGGGTAAAAGTCACCTAGCGCAGGCGCTAGGCTACCAGGCCGTCAAGCAAGGGCACTCGGTGCTATACACGAGTATCTTCGATCTAGTGCGAGACCTATCAGTGGAGGAGGAGACGGCTCCAGGATCGCGCAGCCGTCTCAATCGCTACCTGAAGTGTGAGCTACTGATCATCGATGACATGGGGATCAAGCAGCTACCACCACGAGCTAGCGAGCAGCTCTTTGAGATCGTGATGCGTCGTCATCAGCTGCGCTCCACGATCATGACGAGTAATCGAGCTCTGGAAGAGTGGGGCAAAGTCATTGGCGACGTTCCAGCGGCTACGGCGATTTTGGATCGCTTTATGCACCATGCCGAGATCATCCAGATCACAGGCCAAAGCTACCGGATAAAAGACCGGCTGGAGGCAGCAGTGGACACAGCAGAAGCGCCACAGATGACGAAAGCCAACGTGCCTAGTGGCGAGCTGGACGCACCTATCTCATCCTGATGCATCTTCACCACACGCGAGCTGGGAAAGAAGGCGCTTCGAGAACGATTAATCTGCGGATCACCAGTGAGGGCTCGCTTGAACACCCGCTATCGCGGCAATGGATCAAAACCCGCCACTAAGTGATCGCCGGGGTCAAAGTATGAAAAACTCCAGAAACCTACTAGCCAAAGGGGCTAGAGCGTATTACTAAAAAAATATCCCGAGTGGCCGGTTTTGAAGTGATCGCCACTGGCTGGTTTTAAAGTTTTAAAGTGATCGGTGACACAGAGATCTCGTCTGGCAGCTAGGCGGCATCGAGCAGAGTTTAGCGGGCTAAATGAGCTGGATGGCAACAAAGCTGACAGGTGAGAGATCAAGCAGTTTGGGACAAGTTATTTTTTCCGCAGCCCTTATTACGAACCCCGGCCGCAGCCTTCTCGCGGAGTTCTGTCAGCAGGGCAGCATATTCCGGATTTACCGCCAGATTAGGTAGTGTGGACAAATCGAAATGCGTAGAAGCTGACAGGCAGTTTGAAGGAAACCCATCAACAGCACTTAACTTACTGCACTCCGTAGGCCCAATCCAACCACCGCTCAGGCATCGAACTCCAGACCTCAATGGAGCCTAGCCACAACAAGTAGCAGACACTTAAGAAACCTTGATATTCTTCTCCGAATTCACCTGACACCATTTGCACACGGTTCTGTGGAACCTGAGGAGCCGTTCCCTCGGGCTATTCGACTTATCGCGACTAAAACCTAACGCCTCAGGCTTTCTCCAATTAAAAAGCCCTAATGCCCTATTCTATTTCAAGATCCTTGTCAATTACCCAACTTGTCAACTGATCATTTTCAGACATAAGTTTTGTTAAGCGTGGCGATAGGTTCGATAGAAGTAATAGGCTAACAGGTGTAGCTCGGTTCGGGAAATCCCGCCGATCAACTCCTAATTGCAATAGTTCTCTTTCGACCTTGATTAGTTTAGACTTAGCTTTGCTAATTGCCTCTTTGTCAATCTTATTATTTGTTTTTTTATAACATATCTCTGCTGAATATAGAGTAGTATCATAATGTTCATAAGCTCTAAGTTGTGGTTCAATTAAACCCTTATCTGCTGAGTTATAAATAAAGGCCAGATCCGAATGAGCGTTGGCGTACTCTCTAAGCAATTGGATATCTTCTGTTGTTTCCGTTAGTATCTGTTCTAAAACTTCAATTCGTTCCTTTGCAAATTGCGACGCCTCGAAATACATGTTTTGTCTCTTATGGAGATCGATAATCATTAATAGTATTTCGTTATAGAAATGCAGAAAACGATTATCCATTGAACGATAAGTAACATTTTTCATTATCGATACCGCTTCATTAATTAACCGCTCTTGATTTGATAAATCTTCCAGGTATCTAAACATCACAAACTGACATTTCAAATTTACGGCAAGATCGAATTGAAAATCCAAATCACTAGAGTCACAATTACAAAGATGTCTAAAAATTTTATTTCCTCTTTCGTAATAAGTTCTAGCGGTGTTTGCAAACCTGAGTTCTAGGTATGAATCACCGACATCATCGTACGCAATAGCAAGTGGTTTCAAATCTTGGAAAGATACACTTTTGCCTTTGTGCATTCGCTCTGTTATACGGAGTGATTTTTTTAAGTATTTCAGTTGTTTTCTACGATCTCCAGTTTTTCTGTAATGATTGCCTAGCCTTGTGTAATAGGTTGCAATAGATCTTTGATACTGCGATTTTTCGCAGCAATGACGTTTTAATTTTTTAGTCCATTTATGCATTAACTTCAAATTGAGAAGCGACTCACTCGTATTGTTCAAAACACAATTAACCTCGCGCAATCCGTCGCACAGTTTTACTCTGCTAGTTATGTAAGCCGGATCTGTGTCAGCAACCTTCGATCGATCGTAGCATTTCAGAGCTTCCGTATATATTTTTAATGCTGACTCCGGTCTTTTAAAACGCTGAAAAATTTCCCCCTTAGCTATTAATAGGCCAGCTTTCAGGTGTTCACTTTCTGTATCTAATTCTATTGATGAAACTAATTCTAATGCGTCATTAATTAATACCAGTGCTTCATCGATATCACCCACTTCTATTAAATTCATAGCAGAAGTGAATACATTATATGCGAATCTCAGTACTTCGGTTCGTGATTTTGCCAGTGTTATGTGATCGCTTTTAAATTGATAGACTATTTTTTCAATTTTGGTTTTCTCTTCAACTTTAAGATTACATTCTGGATTTCTTATGATGGTATTTATTTGATCTATCAAATCCTGAGCCGATTTTGTCGAAAGCTTAGAAATTTCGGACTTCAATTTTGATTCTGCTTTTGATTTAACATGGCGCTCTGTTAAATCGGCAAGGGGCACTCCTAGAAGGGTAGCTGATATTTGGAGGATTGCATTTTGGCACGAGTTACTATAGTTTTCATCATTAAAAGACCGGTAGTCTGTTTTACCTTCTTGTCCTTCCCGGTTTCTCCTAAAGTCACATGCAAGCGGGATAATTGGGTTATCATAATCGTACTTTTTACCATCAAAATAAATAAGAGGTTCAGGAAAGCAGCAATTGGATTGTAAGGGATCTGTTCCACCCTCTATTAGAACGGCAATAACTCTATCGGGGTCTCTTGTGGTTTTAAAGTATTCAATTTCACTGATTACATAGGCAGAGTTTTTTGAGTTACTACTACAAATTACTATTAGATATTCGCTATCATCTAGTGCCTTCCGTAAAGCACCATTCAAATCCCAATTTGGAGTTAGCTCTGTTTCATCTCTGAAAATCGGGTAGAGACTTTTAGGGACTTTTTGGTGAACCGTGGAAGCTTGTCCTACCAGTAGTTCCGGAACATCAAAGCTTTCAAGTTGTTCCTGCAGCCAAGTTGCCCATTTTCGATTAACAATGGTGTTATCTTGGTGGCTATACGAAATAAAAGCCTTATAATTCATAGCTACATTATTTTTTAATATTACTTGGGATCAAAGTGCTAATGAAAGAAATGCTGGATTGTGGTAGAGCGATGCTCAACTACCAAATCAAGCAATGCCAAATCAAAAAATCATTCAAACGCCTCTCCCGAGAACAGCGTGACATCATTTAACGCCTTCGCAAGGAGCGGGTTAGTCAGAAGGAGAACGCTGAGTTAATAGGGGTTCACCCCAGTACTGTGAGCCGAGAACTTAAACGTGCCTGTAAATGGTGCTGCCTGTAAATGGTGCCAGGCGAATTCCGGGAAGAATATCAAGGTTTCAAAAGTAACTGTTACTTGGTGGCCCTGCTGAATAGACGTCTGAAGTTCGATGCCGGAGCGGTGATTGAATTCGGAGGACAGAACTCAGGCAGTGTGTGGGAAGTTAAGAGATGTTGATATTTTCTCTTCAAACTACCTGACACCGTGTGCCCAATTGCCTCCACAAAGAGCCTCGCGCAAAGACGCAAAGGTCGCAAAGCCAATCCGGCGAAACACTTACGTAAAGTTGGTTTCACAACCGCCTCCCCCTTCGAGTACAAATCCCACTATCGATGCTCAATCCAGCCCGCTCGCCGGAGCTATAGCGAAGGTCGGTAGACCGCGGGCCATCCAGTAGCAACGTCCATTAGCGCAGAGTTTGACAAGACGCTCGTTTACCTGCCCCACTGACAACAATTTGTCTCCTAAAACCAGAGGCAAGCAACCACTCATCCCTAGATCTGCACGTTGTACCCTATTCAATCTGGAATGTACCCTATTCAAATCTCCGTTTAAGTCGCTCCAATTCACTCAACTGCAGGCCATCCATTATAAATTTTCCAAAAACGAACACACACTTAAGAAATCTAGATACTTCACCCCCAATGCGCCTGACACCATCTACACGCCCCCAAACTGCATATCAGCAACGTATGCCACTATTAACCGGATAGCCACTTTGCTGACACCTAGAATAAACAGGCAGTAAGGGTTACATAAATCTCAATCCAAAAAAGTAAGTCCTAAAATGTCTTTCTTAACTTGCTTACCTCCAAGTTTTAAATCCCACCGTTGCTCCATAAACTCTAGCATCTTTATCCCTCTTGATAGGATTGCATTCGGAGTCCACTCATCTTCGATCGCAACTTCATTTTCAGCATAGCATCCAAATTGATATCCGACCGATTCGTGATTAGGACATTTCACTTTATCGGGGAATTCTCTATTTGAAAGGCTCGAGTTTTTTGGCTTCGATAAAGGGAGCAAATTACCTAAAGAATCACGAACCAATTTCTTTTGCGGTTGGCTTAAACTCTTAAATCGGTCAGTCCAATATCTAGCCCTAGCATTTTGCGGGTATATATGCTCGACGGAAATAAAATCCTCCATCTCTTCGTTATACTCGGGCCAAAATATTTTTGTACGAGAAGTCTTCGATGATGCTTGAAGATGGAGATTGTATTCGTATAAAAAATATCTAATTCCAGTCCACTTATAAAAACCTTTATTCCTCATTTTTGAATTAAACACTTTTTTCAATTCGATCTCGTCCAAAAATCGGTTAGTACTCTCATCAAATTTTTTTATAGTTTGCTGTAGCGTAATGGAACCCTCTCTTAAATTTACGGCCGCTTCAATTGCTTCAGGAATCATACCAGAGAAATGAACAGGATAATCAAACATAAAATACAAAACAAAACATCTACGCTCAAGAACTTTTAAAAACTCGAGGATTTTTTTCTGATCATCCGTCTGTGATAAAAAACTAAGAACAATAGGTTTATAGGGATGTATCCCTATACGGTTAAGTTTATCCAACCAAATCCTTACATCGTCATCATATTTTGATTCAAATGGGTTATGCATCGCATACCAAATCAAAATCGATTCCTGCAACGAGTTTGCATAATCATAGACATCGGATAGGTCGATCTTTGTATCATCGGGGCGATAATTGACTTTTTGAGGCGAAAAACGGTGTTCCAATAAATCTTCAATAATGACGGAAGGATTAAGAGCCCTTCTCGGAAACAACCGTTCGTCTTCACTTACATAAAAAAGATCTTCACCAAAATACACAAAATAATGCGTCCTCAAAAACTCATCATCATCAAGAACGTTCTCTTTATTCCTGCCCAAATTATGATAAAGCGCCTTCCAGCAATCATTGATTGATCTTCTCAACTTTTCTTTCTCATAGCTTTCTGAATCAAAAAGTAGCGACAAATATATTAATCGGTTTTTAAGAAGCTCGAGCTTAGATAGCGGCTTACCTCGATTATTCATTGTCTCAAAAGCTACACAAACATCAATTTCTTCACCAATTGTAAATATATTAAACAAAAGCTGTTGAGTTATCTTTCTGTATAGAATTTGAATTTCTTCCATGGACATTGAAGCCACCTTTTCCCAAAAAAATATTTTAGCCCGGTCGAGATTGTTAGTGTAAGCCGTTTCTTCAAACGCAGAAGTCATCGAAGCCTCACCAAAAATTTTTGTCTTTAGATGCTCGTAGCTTGGGTTATCTTTCTCGTAACCAAAAATATAGGAACGCGAGATTTGATTATCTTTGGAGTCAAAGATAAATTTCCTTCGAATGTCCGCTCTCGAAGTATAGTTGATTTCGTCCGACTCATCTATGGCTTCTAGAATCGTTTGAATTAGCACAATCAGCGTCGTCAACCGTTGTTGCCCATCAACTACGTAAAATGCAGCAAATGATTTTGCATCGATAATCCAGAAATCTTCATCCCACTTTTCTGCCTTTTCGCCTGGAACTTCTTCCAAAGTTAAAACTCCTGTATAATGATTCGAATCTAAATCAAGGTTTTCCAAATCGGTCCAGAACTCCTTAAGTTGTTTTGCTCCCCAAGCGTAACCTCTTTGATAATCGGGTATTCTAAACAATCGCTCGGTAAAAATTTTTGAGAGTGTTAAAAGTTGGTTATCCATTAGTAATGCTTAAGATCATTCGAGCATGACTTTGCATGTTTGTAAAATATTTTTATAAAAATCTTAAGATCGGGGAATGCAACAAAAGTAACCATCTTGGTGAACCTGGATAACGGACAAAGCTAGACCTACAATCTAAGTAAAATGGTGGCAGTGTGATTTCCTGACACTTTATTCAATCTGTGAAATAGGGGTCAGGTGTAATTTCTTGATACTTTATTCAATCTGGGTCTAAGAAATACCTGTTTCAGTAGGTAAGCCTAGAGAAAATCTTCGCCTTCGAGGTAAGAGTGGAGGAGGGACCAAACAAATATGGCACGACCCTAATCAGATAGGGTACGACCCAGATCAGATAAAGTTTATGTTGCCGCTCAATGAGCAGGGCTGCTGGCGGAGGGAAGTCTGCGGGAGATCCAGTGTCGACTCTTTCGGATCGATCCAACGGATTCATTTGGGCTGCTGCTGAAGTCTGCTGGAGGTATGAACCGAAAGCATAGGTAACACTTGAACCGGCAACATGGGTAACAGTTTT
>JAHDID010000041.1 GCA_020630975.1 Verrucomicrobiota bacterium | reverse complement strand
AACGGCGCTGGCGGCGAGGTGGCGGATCATTCTGCCCACCAGTGTCTACTTTTTTCTCGATGGTGCCTAGTAGGTAATCGTGTGCCCCTGCGTGTTGCAAATCAGGAATAATCTTGTGAAAGCGAGTCTGGTCCATCAAGATCTGGAATGCGCTTTCTACGAATTCTCGTTTGCTTATGTTTTTTCGCTCTCGTCGGCATTGGTGAGCTTACAGCTAACCAAACAGCGGTGATTTGGACGGACTCTGGATTCGACAAAAAGCGGGAGGAATATCCGAGTCAGATGCGGGAATTGGTTTCTGTTTGCAAACGGGTTGCAGAAACCGTGCCTAACTTTCAGATCATCAAGAGCAAGGGGGAGTGGGAGCAATATTTCGAGTGGACGGAAAAATGGCCAGTAGGCTCGTCTTGGCAGGACTTGGAGAAAGTTGGTAAAGAGCTCGATGTGGACTGGGTGATCGCTTTGAAGATTCAACAAAATACAGGAATTATCATTGAATTACACAATACCCGATTTGAGCAACGCTATCCTTTGAATCGTACAGTGTATGGCTGGAAGAATGAAGGGGTCTCACCTGAAATGCTAACCACCGCAGAGAGAATGCTGCGCGATTTGTTTTATCACGGACTTGAGCGGGGCAACAGAGAACGCTGGAAGCAGGAACTCGATGGGAAAAGTAGAGTGGAGGAATGGCTTACGTGCCGAAGCGGCTTAGGTCCCATTATAAAACTTACCCACGGTAAGGAGGAAGAATTCTGGGGCGAATACGGACCTCTTCTTACCGATGATGTAGACGAAAATATTGTCGCACCAGTGTTAGCCGGATATCTCTTAGCGATGCTTGGCGACAACGAACGTGCACTAAAATTTTTAGCCAAAGCGACTGAGAATCTCGACGAAGCCTATCAGTATTGGTCCCGACGTGAGGTTTACCCTTTCGAGCAAGACAGTGGTGGAGGCTATAGCAATATAGTCCTGTTCTCATACATTCAAATGGGTGAGGTTGAATTGGCTGAAAAAGAGTTTCAGCGAGTTTGGGAGGTGCATAAAAGGCGGTCGCAGTGGAGGTGGGATTACGATGAAAATATGATGTTTTTTCTCGAAGACTACGTCGAATTTCTTGAAGACCAATTTTTGGAATACCGCCAACTACCGATGTGGAGAGAGTTGCTTCAGCATTGGGACCCGAAGGAATTACCCGGAGCTAAGAGAAGCATAAGATACCTTGATAAGGCCGTATTGTCTGCGTGGCGAGCTCATAAGAATCACAACGCAATCGGTGACCTTACTAAAATAGTCGTCTCCGAGGCAGATGCTGATAGGAAACTAAGGTGGCAAGCTCTTTTTGCGATTGCAGAGCCCAATCCTAAAGCTGCATTCAAGTTGGAGAAAGACTATCTGAAATCTCTGATCTGGCAGGATTTTTCAGGCGATGATGAACTCGCTTATCACACAGGTTTGCGCATGCGCGATGTCGGTTTTTGGGAGCAGGCTGAGGCTGCCTGGAGCCCTTTGATTAAAGCCTATGATATCGATGACAATCGGGGTGGGGATGAGACATGGGATCGGAAGGCTGCTATTCAAGATATATCTGGTTTCCTTTGTGGATGGTACGAAGATAGGAAGCGATGGATTGAGTATTTTAACATGAGTATTTGGCGAATGAATAACAACTTTGGCTCCGTCGATTTGAAGAAAATGAGTGTTTTAGCGGCGAAGACTGGAACCCAGGAAGAATTGAGTGCTTCTGTCGAAAAGTGGCTTGATGGAGGTGAGTACGGCAGTGCTATTCGGTTGGGTGTGCATCTCGATACACGAAACTGGAAAGCTGTAGAGGTGGTTTTAATGGATATTCAAGATGACAAATTGAGCCGCGCCGTTATTACGGATTGGCAGAGGAAATTAGCCGAGGACCCGGCTGCGTTGGTTCGGTTTAATGAATTATTAGAAAAACGAATCGAAACCCAACAGAGTTTGTACCATAAAGTCTCGATGTGCTGGGCCGTTGGTAAACCTGAGCAAGCAATGGCTTCGCTTCGAGAATACGCATCAAGTACAGACATAAGCATAGGCGACCGAATCCGCTTTGTCCGCAGTACCCGTTTTAGACAATTGGATCACGTGGTTCCTTTGCTGCAACTGGAGAAAAAACTGCGTAGTGCTGCATTTGATGAGATCGGAGAATCAGAGCTGCTTCGGTATTTGAAGGATGATCAAGACCTGTTCGAGTTAGTGTATAGTAACAGAAATGAGCTTGCGTTCGATCTGATCGAGTATTTCTACAAAAAGGAAAATTTTAAAGCGATGCAAGAATCTGCGTTGTGTTTCGTAGCCAATGATTTGACTGACTATTGCTACCAGACTGATCTTTTAGAGAAAACTTACAATGCTTTACAATTAGCGATTTTTAGCAGTGGTCCAGAGTTTTTGGAGGACTTACTCAAAGTAATGCCAGAAGGCCCTAGTTATGCTCTGATTCGGGATCGGGTTCATAAGCTTATTCGGGGTAAAGATTGCCCAGATGATCGGATTCCGTGGGCGAATAATATTCCCGTGAATTGCAAGCCGTTTGTATGTTTTGATCGCCACCTGAGCGCGGCATATGTTGATGGTGAGTTGTGGACGGGGCATAGTTTTGGTTTCGCTAGGCGTGATGAGAACGGTCGGGTATTAGAAGCCGTATTTGTAAATGCTCCCATTTCTTATATTCTGCCGGAAAAGGATAATGTATGGGCGATAGGTGCAGGGCGTACCCTATACCGCTGGAACAGAGTCAATAGCAAAGCGACCATGATCCCGCTTGGTGCCAAGCGGTTGGGTTTTCACCATCCAGTACTGCGGTTGCAGCGCGCGGGAGACTTTATTTTAATTGCGAACAAGAGCATTACTTTGAGCTATCACGTGAGTAAGAATGAGCTGAGACGTATCGAGCCGTTGGGTGGTGCCACTGCTGGTAAGGCTGTGCTCTCTAAGGGGTTGGATTTTAGTCGTTCTTGCGAAGTCGGGCCATCCGCTTACCGGCTTACCCTCGCACGTCCGTTTAGATCTCCTTATAGGAATCATGTCTTTAACTACCCAATCGATGATCTGACCCCGGTTTTTGTTCGTCTCTCCGAGTCTGAGTATCTTTTGTTAGGAAGTGGGGCTGAGTCTGTTCCTTATGAGACTGGATGGTGGCGTTGTGACTCGATGAATGAATCTACTAGTTTTTTGGAGTTATCGGCATCTCCAGTCTCTGTTGTTACCAGTATCCTCCCCTGCAATGGCGGGGTTTTACTGCTGGGAATAGGTGGAGTAGCGTTTATCAATGATTCTGGACAGATAGTCGATACATACCGAGTAACCGATGGTGTCCTACCCGGGCGCGTCGCCGATGCTGTCAAAGTAGATGGGCGTTGGGTCTTGGCACATAATAAAGGTGGTAAGTATCAGCCAGGACTGACTGTGGTAGATAGGAAGTCCCGTAGAACCCGAGTTTACTGCGGGCTTGATGGTTTGGACTATTTACAGGATGTAAATAAATTGAGGCTTAGCGAAGATTCTCATTTGCTAGTTAGCTATGGAGCAAACAGTAGTTCGGAAAAATTCCCTCTCTCTCTTTTGAACACTGATACTTGGTTGGTCGAGCGTACGGACTTACCACCTGAATCGGTCAAATTTGATCGGAAGAAGGTGAGTCAGTTGGGAGGGCGTATTACAATTGGTAGCCACACTTGGCGCTATGGTCTGGCAGGCGCAGTGAGGTTGCCAAGAACCAAGTCCAAATCCTTGCCTTCTTTTGCTACGGATGCGCTACCCCGGATTATAGAGTAGGATAGTGAGTTGTCTACAGTGAGAAAATAGTAATCCCTCATGTTGGCTGAGTTTATCATTCTAAAATCGAGTGCACGTCATTGGCTAGAAACTACGACTATCTACGACCGGGGGGAATCGTGATACTATGTTTTTATTATCCTGAAGGGTGGTAATCAAGGTGTAGATTTTTTTGTTGCGGCCCACATACCAAGCATCATGATCGGTAAGAAGATCATGACTGCGGGGTGAAGGGTTGTTACATTGGCTAGGGCTGGGCCGGGGCAGAAACCTCCTAGCCCCCAGCCGATGCCAAAGATGGCGGAGCCGATGAGCATGCGCTTGGAGATGGGTTCGGAAGAGGTGTCGGGGAGGTCGGTGTGGGCGATTCTGAGTCCGGTCTTTTTGAGGATGAAAAGGCCTAGGCCGAATGTGGCGAGTGCGCCACCCATGACGAAGGCTAGAGCGGGATCCCAGGCCCCGAGAAAATCGAGGAAACCAATGACTTTGGTGGGGTCGGTCATGCCGGAGATGGCTAGACCGGCGCCAAATAGGATGCCGCCGATGAGGATCAGAGCGAGTCTCATCCGGCTAGCCCTCCTGTCTTGGTGAAAAGGTTCCAAAGGAACACGGTGAGAGCTCCGGTGGCCATGAAAACGCAGGTGTAGCAGATGGCGTCTTTAGCTCCTGCCCCGATCCCACAGACACCATGCCCCGATGTACAGCCGCCGCCGACCCGAGCGCCATAGCCAACTAGAAATGCGGCGATGCCCACTGTGATAAGCACTCGGCCGCCAGGGATCGTAAAACGTTGAGTCGCTGGAGAGATCTGAAACACAAGAAATGCGCCTGCGACCAGCCCGGCTAGAAAGACGATGCGCCATAGCACATCAGTTTTTGCTACTGGCGTAATCACTTTGGCGATGACGCCTGAGATGCCCGGTATTTTGCCCGAGGCAGCCATGGCTATTAGGCTGCCTAGGCCGATCAGGCAGCCACCGATCAGAGGTTCAATCATGTTATATCGTTAGCGTGTAACTCCCCAGTCTTCAACAACACTCGGGGCCACAGGCCACGGCGCCTCCGGTATCCGCTGCGATCTCGATGAGTTCCTTCTTGGCGCTCTCGGCTATTGGCTCCGGTGTCGGGAGGGCTTTCTCGCGGCTGACACAGCGCTGCATGAGCTCGGTGTAGGTGACGAACTCGACGTCTGGTTTATCTATCGTCTGGGCGATGAATTCCTGCAGGGCCTGCCAGTAGATACCGTGATTGTACATCTTGAAATGGTGCCCGATGTGCATGGGTGGTCGGTCGGGGTTGTAGTAACATGACTCGAAGTAGGAGACGTAGCCATCCAGCATCCCTTGCTTCTGTTGCTCGCGCTTCATTGGGTCGGTCTCGGGCTTGAGCTGGCCAGAGTTGGGCTGCCCTTTGGGGATGGTCTGGTTCTCCACATCGAAGTAAAACCAATTCCAGTCCATGGGGATGGTCTTGCCGGTAGGATTGGTGGGAGTGATGCCCAAGGGGTGGTCGATGAGTGGCAGCCCGAAGTTCCAGATCGAGGTATTAGAGAATCTCGTGGGCCAGATGCTACTATCAGTGATGATATCGCTGGTATCGTAGCCAAAGCCGTAGTTGGTCAGGGTTTTGTTCAGCCCGCTGGCCTCCTGTAGATAGGGGGCGCGGAAGCCTTTGATCTGCTTGGGATCGATATCCAGGCTGACCTCGCTGCCAAAGCCATGGTTGCGGCCGACATGTTTGAGGAATTCCTCAAAATACCAGAACTCAGTCGACCATTCGCTAGAATTCCAGCGCAGTTTTTCGGCGAAAAAGTGGCCTACGGCATGCGAGGCGATTTCGTGGCCTTCGGCCGTAGCTAGGTTGATCTGCTCGACCCGCTGTTTTATCTCATCGACGGAGCCGCCAAAGCCAATATTGCTCTGCCCCGGCTTAGGGCGATCCGACCATCGGTAGGGTCTGCCATCTGGGCCATCGTAGATCGAGCGATTTCGGTCGGCGATCAGCTTCACGGCGCTGATGAAGAAGGTGTAAGGTAAAACATGTCCCTTGCTCTTCAGGTCGAGAGAAAATTGGCGAATCGCTTTCCAGGAATCGATGAGCCCACAATTATCGAAAGCCACGCAGATTAGCTGCTTTTTGGTGTAGTGCATCGCGTTGAGTGTCAGGCTACTTGGCAGAGTCGTCACGCATAAAAACAATGGAAATTCTTGTGGCTAAATCACGTGAATTTCTGATTCCGCCCCAAATTAAATTAAAGCCGGTATCGATTTTGTGAATGAAGTGAGTGGGCTATTTCTTTGTCTTCACTGCCCGCTTCCTATCTGGGTAGAGAGTGGTGCAGATGCCGCACACAGTGCCATCGCAGCCACGGGCGGAGCAGTGTTCGCGACCGTAGAAAATGATCTGCAGGTGTAGCTTGTTCCACGATTCTTTGGGGAAGGCGCGTTTCAGATCTTTTTCTGTCTGAGTCACGTTTTTCCCTGTGGTTAGTTTCCAGCGCTGAGCTAGGCGATGGATATGAGTGTCGACAGGAAACGCGGGGACACCGAATGCTTGGGCCATCACGACGGAAGCGGTTTTGTGGCCGACACCGGGCAAGGCTTCGAGCTCTTCAAAGCTTTGAGGCACTTCACCAGCGTGGTCTTCGAGAAGCATTTCGGATAGGCGATGGATGGCCTTGGACTTTTGCGGTGACAGCCCGCAGGGGCGGATGATCTCCTGGATATCTTCGACCGAGAGCTTCACCATCTTCTTTGGCGTATTGGCCTTTTTGAAAAGGGCTGGAGTCACTTGGTTGACCCGCTCGTCTGTGCACTGGGCAGATAGTAGCACTGCTATGAGCAGTGTGTAGGGATCGGTATGATCTAGCGGGATAGGAGTTTCCGGATACAGCTCCTCTAGCTTGTTCAGCACGTAGTCGGCGCGTTCGGCTTTCGTCATCCGAGATAGTTACGATCGATGTGGGGGATCAGGCCTAGAGGGGCAGTAGCGGCGCTAGCCCAAGCCCAAAGATGCTGTTACATGTAGCGAGCTTCGATATCGCTGAGCATCTTGCGTACGTGGTCTGCATGCTTGACGTGAGTGCGACCTTGTAGGATCTCGCGGCTTTTATGAAAGCAGCCCCACTGCAGGATCTCAATCGGCACATTGCGTGCGCCCCACTCATTCATCTTGGAGATAGTAGGCTTGTAAAGGTCGATCGTATTGGTGCCGAGTAGTGCGCTACCATAGTCGTCGATGACGTACTCGTATGGCTGGCCCTTGATCTTAAATCGAGTCCCCACGGGAAATCGTGACCAGTCCGAGGCAGCACTGCGAATCGTGTTGGTGTACTGGAGATACCCTCCAAAGGCATTCTTTTTTCCGTAGGGGAGGCTATCTGCCTCCTGATGGCTGTATGCTGTAGTGCGCACCAGTAGGTTGGAATTGGCAATATTGGGAAAGTTGAAGCTGGTATCGACTGGGCCGCTACTGGTGGAGAGCAGCTGGGCTCCTGACGAACTCTGGCTGCCCACGCTAGCTGTAGCAGACTGAGTCTTGGCAGGCTCTGGCTTGATGGAGCTTTCGCCCGATACGGTCCCGCTGCTGTCTGCTATCTCTAGCTCTCCCTCTGCTGTGCCGGAGGCAGTAGCGCCTAGCTGGGCAGAGGTTTGCTTGGTCGATGAGACGACATCCGAGAAAGTGCTAGCCACCGGGCTAATGCAACTAGTGAGCATGGCTGCGCCCAAGACTACGGGGGCCGACTGTAGGCAGATTTTTAGTAACGACATATCCCTCTCCAACAACGAGAAGATCGTTAAACAAAAGCACCTTTAGGTCAATGTCGAAATGCGGTAATTTAAAAAATAAACTACTTAATCTTACTTAATAGTCGCAAATTGTAAAAAACTATTTCTTTCGAAATAGGTAGTAATTGTCCGACGTCACTGATACGAAATCCCATCCCTCTTTCTCTATTTCGGCGATGGTGTAGGGCAGCATGCGAAACTTGGCCAACTGGTCGCGCATCTCTTTGGGAAAGGTGATGGTTCCGTCTTCGCTGACTTCGATACCATTTTCGGCAGCGAGTTTTTGAAAGCCGATCTCATCCATCTCACGAGCTGGCACGGCGCGGTATTTATTGGCACCACCACCAGGGCTGATCAGGCCTAGGGATACGGCTAGATTCGCCAAGCCGATGATGAGTGTGGAAACGAGGAGTGCAAGGAGAGTGGCTTTCATAGACTGACATCATAACGGAAGAAGGCTCTTGCTGTAAAGAGCCTTCACCGCCGTCTGTTGTACATTAGTTGCCGAGATAGCGCTGGCTGAGATGCGCCAGATGGGCTGCGGAGCTGACTGGCGAGCCGGCTGCGGTCTCGATGAGCTGCTCCGGCGCCAGTAGGCTGCCGGGCTGGTGGATGTGCTCTCGCATCCAGGCTAGCAGCGGGCTGTAGTCGCCAGAGTCCATAGCCGCTGCCACCGAGCCAGAGCCGCGTGCGGCGGCGACTAGGTGGGAGGCGTTCAGATTGCCCAGTGAGTAGGTCGGAAAATAGCCAAAACCTCCCATGCTCCAGTGGATATCCTGCAGGCAGCCATTGGCAGGGGTATCGACCTGCAGACCGAATGATTGCTCGAATTTTTCATCCCAGGCAGCAGGGATATCATCGAGAGCCAGATCGCCGGAGAAAATCGCTTTCTCCATCTCGTAGCGGAGGATGATGTGTAGGTCGTAAGTGACCTCGTCGGCCTCGACTCGGATGTGAGTCTTCTCGGCCTGATTGCAGGCGCGATACATTTGCTCTGCTGACAGACCGCTGAGCTGTGGGAAGTAGTGGGCTGCGCGTGGCAGCCATTTCTCCCAAAAACTGAGGCTCCGGCCGACGTGGTTTTCCCAGAGGCGCGACTGGCTCTCGTGGACGCCGAGGGAGACGGCATCGCCTGTTGGTAGCCCGTGCTGCTCCGCATCGAGACCCTGCTCATACATGCCGTGGCCTGCCTCGTGCAGCACGCCGTAAAGCGAGCTGCGGAAGTCGGTCTCGTCATAGCGAGTGGTCAGGCGAGTGTCCATGGGGCCTAGCCCCGTGCAGAATGGGTGTACTGCGGTATCGATCCGCCCGGCATCAAAGTCGAAGCCGATAGACTCGGCGATCTCTTGGTTGAGGGCGGTTTGTTTTTCGATCGGGTAGTCGCCCCGGAGCTCTGTGGGTGCGTAGGTCTCGCGTCCACAGGCCTCTTCTACCAGAGGGATCAGGTCGGGTTTCAGTTCGTCAAAGACCTGATCCAACTGCTGGACGGTGGCGCCGCGCTCGTAGATATCCAGCAGGCCATTGTAGGGCTGGTCTGAGTAGCCCCAGTGGCCGACTTGTTCTTTGCTCAGTTCGATCAGCTCTCCGAGCGGCTGGCGAAACTGTGAGAAATCTGATGCGGCGCGGGCTTGGCTCCAGGCTTCGTGTGCTAGAGCCTGGGTTTCGGCCATTTTTTTGACTAGAGCGAGGGGTAGGCAGGTGGCGCGCTGGTACTCGCGCTGCCAGTGCGCCAGATTGGCAGTTTGCTGTGGGTTGAGTGTTTCGGCAGATTGATCGGCCTCTGCCAGCCAATCGCCTACCTCTTCGCGAGTGAAGCGCTGGTGGGCCTCGCCGCTGAGAAAGGCTAGCTGCTGAGCGCGATAGGCGACGCCTTTTTTGGCCAGATTCACCTCTTGATCCCAGCCGAGGATGGCTTGGGCATCTTTGAGGTAGCGGAGCTCGCGGCTGAGGTCGGCGAGCTTGTCGTAGGCAGTCGGATCGGGTGCGGACATAGTCCGGCTAATGTGCGGCTAGGACCAGTCTGTGACAAGGCTCCTAGACACAAAAAAACTGGCGGAGCACTTCTGCTCCGCCAGCCATACACAACTACGATTGTTTAGAATCGTCAAAGAGAGGTCACTTAGTCGAGACCGTAGGCAGGCACACCGTGCTCGGCTACGTCGAGACCCTCGACTTCTTCTTCCTCGCTCACGCGGACACCCATGATGAGCTTGATGATGAAGAAGACGATGAATGAGAAGATGAAAGCGAATGCGTAGACAGCTACGACACCGATCACCTGTGATACGAAGTTAGCACCACCGAAGATAGCGACAGCGATTGTGCCCCAGATACCTACGACACCGTGCACTGAGATAGCACCGACTGGATCGTCGATCTTGATCTTGTCGAAGAAGAGGATCGAGAAAACAACCAGGATACCACCGATACCGCCCATGATGACAGCAGACCAGACACCGACAGCGTCAGCACCAGCTGTGATCGATACGAGACCAGCAAGAAGACCGTTGAGAGCCATAGATAGGTCAGGCTTACGAAGGACGATCATCGAAGTGAAGATCGAAGTCACACCACCAGCAGCAGCAGCCAGAGCGGTAGTCGTGAAAACTAGGCCAAGAGGACCAGGAGCTGCAGAGAGAACAGAACCGCCGTTGAAGCCGAACCATCCGAAGAAAAGTAGGAACACACCGACAGCTGCTAGAGGCAGGCTGTGTGGCAGGATCGGGCGGATGCCGTCCTTAGTGTACTTGCCCTTACGAGCACCAAGCAGGATCACACAAGCCAGAGCAGCAGCACCACCGAAACCGTGGACTACTGTAGAACCAGCGAAGTCGTAGAAAGCAGCCTCACCGCCACCGAGCTGGTTTAGGAAGCCCTCGCCCCAGTGCCAAGAACCAGCGATGGTGTAACCGAAGGCCACAAGGATAAGAGAGAAAAGCATGAAGCTACCGAGCTTGATACGCTCAGCGACTGCACCAGATACGATGGTAGCAGCTGTAGCAGCGAACATAGCCTGGAAGATGAAGTCGCCATAAGCGGTCATACAGAGGCCTACACCACCGTAGCCGAAGTTGTCACCACCGCCGGCATTCAGGTCGCCGATCCATGGCTGGCCACCTGCGATACCGAAGATATTCGGGATGATCCAGTCACCACATGGGTAGTGAGTGTTGAAGCCAAATGCAGCGTAGGTAAGGAGACCGATGCTGATGATCCACACATTCTTGAAGAGAATGTTCACTGTGTTCTTCTTCTGAGTGAGGCCAGCCTCGAGTGTCGCGAAGCCGAGGTGCATGATGAATACCATGGCTGCAGCGATCACTGTCCACAGCATACTCACTGTGAAGAAGTCGAAGGCGTAAGCGTATTCACCTTGAGACTCGATGAGCTCTTCGTAGCCAGCTTTGTAATCATCCGCCATTACTGGAGCAAGGGTCATCACTCCAAGAGCGAGCACTAACATCCACTTAGTCAGGTTGAATCTAGATATCATGTTTTTGTTTTATTAGTAGTTAGGCGCAGTCCTCAGATCTCTCTCAAAACCGCTATTCAAGTTTCGCCTTCCCTCCAAAGCAGCATGCGTGCCAACTTTTTGCCAAATTGCATTTTTTTGGCGATTTTTGAACGGATCAGCGATTTCTGAGTCCGTTTGAGGAGAAAAATCCCCATTTTGAGTGCGTTTTTGTTTAAGGGATTCTAATCAGCTGCGTTTTAGACTGCGAAATCACGAATAGCTGATGCTCTTGACAGGCAGTCTGCTAATTACAGATCTTCGGTCGCCGTGGTTTCTACTACAGCTATTACTAGACAGACCTAGACAGAGCACGCTTTTCCCCTTACTGTGGCGAGATCATCTATGTCAGTGCTGCGAAATTTCGCTGAAGTGATAGTAGAAATACGAAAAACTAACTAATTCGAGCCGTGTTAAAACAAATCATAAACCAAGAATCGGAAGCTGGCGCAGCCGCTACGCCTGCAGAAGCTCCAACACAAACAGCGGTACCTCAACAAAGTGCCAAACCAGCATCACCGTCTATGAGTGCAAACAAAAATATCCTGTCTAGCGACGTCGAAATCCGCGGAACGCTGAAATTCTCAAACGATCTGATCATCGATGGTCGTATCGAGGGTGAAGTGAACTCCGAAGGCGATCTGACAGTAGGCGAGAACGCTCACATCCAGGGCGACATCAATACCCGCTCGGTCACCGTTTTCGGTAAGATCGTCGGAAACATCAAGGTCACAGACCGCTGCGAGCTGAAGCAGAACGCACACCTCGAGGGCGATGTCGCTGCTGGCAAGCTAGCTATCGAAGAAGGCGCCGTATTTATGGGTTCGTCTGCTGTCGGTGCAGCTAAAGGCGCAGCCAAGTCAGGTGCCCCAGCATCATCCAAGCCAGCAGGCTCCCCTCAGGCAGCTGCTCCTAAGGCTTAAGGTCGAAAACCAATTCTCGGCTTTTTTGGTGAAATTTACTCCCGACGCGCCGTGGACACACGGCGCGTTTTTTTATCTGAAACCGGAGAGATTTAAGCTATCTTTCCCGCGTGACCAACTTCTTCGACAGATTTCGTAAAAAATCGATCGAGATTACCTGCCCTTCTTGCGGCGGTAATCAGTCGGAGCCTGCTCTGGCTTTCTCTACTTATTGTCGTACTTGTGGCGAGCACTTGAAATTGCTCAAGGGTGAGGCGCGGGTACACTCAGGTCCATCGGTCTCCAAGATCCGTCCTCTAAAGAGTGAAACGGATACGGCCGAGGAGATCGTAGAAGAAAAAAGCCCAGAGGAGACTCCGGCGGCTGCGACTCCAAAGTCGGAGCCCAAACCAGAGACTGTGGCATCGCCGCCGAAGGCATCTGAGCCGGAGCCAGAGCCTGCACCTGCGACGGCCCAGAAAGAATCTCCGGCTCCAGAGGAGCCGGAGCGGCGGATGACTCCAGAGGAGATCGGCCGTGCGCGGCTCGCGGGCAAAGATCCTGCCCAGTCCGGTGGTAATACGGCGAAAGCTGACGAGACGCCGGTGAAAAAGAAGGGGCCTCGGGTGGTGAGAGCCTCCAAGCCGAAACCCAAGCCCGAGGAAGTCGCGCCTCCTGCGGCTGCTCCAGAGCCTGACCAGCCGGCGTCTGTAGCAGAGGTATTTGGGTTGGCCGATGCAAAGGCGCTTACTGAATCGCTAGGCCCTCAGGATCTGACTGCATTTTTTAATAAGCCAAGAGAAGATGGTGGTGGCGTCCCTGTGGTCGAGGGCCAGCTGGGTGGCGGCTCCATGGAGGCTCTGATAGCAGATCTGGTGAATCAGCCAGAGGAAGTCGAAGAGGAGGTCGAGGTCGCAGCGCAGCCCGAAGCGGCGGCCGCCGAGGTAGCAGGCAAAGCAAAGGCTACTGCTGTCGTAACGCGGAAGCGTCCTACCCGAAAAAATGAGGTGAAGGCACGCTGCTTTCGCTGTCATCATGATCAATTTGTATCCAAATACGCGGAGTCGACTCAGTGCGGAAGGTGTAACACCTACATCAGCCTGATCGATTATAATATCCGTCAGCCTACGGATCGCGTCATTCGCACGCGGGGGAATGTGGTGATCCATCGCCGAGGCTCGCTAGTGGGGCCAGAGCTGGCTTGTCGCGATCTCTATGTGATGGGGCCTGTCACGGCTCGGATTGATTGCTCGGGCGAGGCTAGGTTCAAACATTCTTCCTCGGTGCGTGGTCAGCTTTATTGTGATCACCTCATCATCGAGAAGGGCGCTGTCGTGGAGTTTCTCGATGGCGTGGTCACTCGATCTGCTCAGATCGCCGGTACATTCAGTGGTAATCTGACTGCTGCTGGAGCGGTGATGATCGGGCGCACTGGGGTGATCGATGGTGATGTGGTCGCTCATGCCGTGGATATGGGGGCAGAGGGGATCATCACAGGGCAGAAGCGGATCGATCCAAATCTCGAGATGGTGATCACGGATAGTCTGGGCTACGATCCTTCTGTGATCGAGTAGTGCTCGATTAGGAGGGGCGACTGGAATCAGGGCGATTGTACCCTATTGAATCTAATTTGTACCCTATTGAATTTCTCGCAGAATACCGATCTAAAGGGTCTGAATAGGTCGATTTGTCAGGATTTTCATTGATTAATCAACTTTTCCGAAATATGGAGTGGTTATAATCAGGTAAATCCCGTCATGGCTGCTGCTACCAATTACACCGAAGATCACATCAAGTCGCTGGAGCCTCGTGAGCATATCAGGCTCCGTCCGGGCATGTATATTGGCAAGCTCGGTGATGGCTCTCAGCCAGACGATGGCATCTACATCCTGCTCAAGGAAGTCATCGACAACTGCATCGATGAATTTGTCATGGGGCATGGCAAGCAGATCGATATCCAGCTGGAGGAAAACTTTGTGCAGGTGCGAGACTTTGGCCGTGGTATCCCGCTCGGCAAGCTGAAGGACTGTGCCTCTATCATCAATACCGGGGCGAAGTACGATTCCGAAGCTTTCAAAAAGTCGGTGGGTTTGAATGGTGTCGGTATCAAGGCTGTCAACTTCCTGTCCAGCTTCTTCGAGATCCAGGCATTCCGTGAAAAGCAGACCAAGGCGCTGGTTTTCGAGCAGGGCGAGATCAGCGAAGAGATGAAAAAAGCCACCCGCTCCACCGAGCCCAATGGCACAGTCGTCTCCTTCGAGCCAGATGAGGAGGTATTTGGCACCTATGAGTGGAATCTCGAATACGTCGAGACCATGCTGAAAAACTATGCCTATCTCAATACGGGGCTCACGCTGACCCTGAATGGGCAAAAGTTTAAATCCAAGAACGGTCTACTCGATCTCCTTACCGAGACCATGGAGGAGAAGCCGATTTATGACATCATCCACTTTGTCGACAAAGATATCGAGGTGGCGATGACTCACACTGAGGCCAATGGCGAGGAAATCTTTAGTTTCGTCAATGGTCAGCACACCACGATGGGCGGTACTCACTACAATGCTTTTCGTGAGGCGGTGGTCAGCACTATCCGGACTCACTTCAAAAAGCAGTATGACGCCACGGATATCCGCTCCGGTATCTGCGCAGCTGTCGCGGTGAAGGTAGAGGACCCAGTATTCGAATCGCAGACCAAGACCAAACTGGGCTCCACTCACATGGCTCCGGGTGGCGATACGATCCGTACCTACGTTGGCAATGTCGTCGGCCAGCACCTCGACAATGCGCTGCACCGCAACAAGGAGCGGGCCAGCCTACTGATCGATAAAGTACAGCGCTCCGAGCACGAGCGTAAGGAGCTAAAAGGCATCAAAAAGATGGCTCGTGATCGGGCCAAGCAATCTCGAGTGCATAACAAAAAGCTGCGCGACTGCCGAGCTCACTTCAATACCAAACATCGCCTCGCCGATGAGTCGACTATCTTCATCACGGAGGGTGACTCTGCGAGTGGCTCTATCACCAAAGCGCGAAATGTCGATACCGAGGCGGTCTTCTCTCTGCGAGGTAAGCCGCTAAACTCCTTTGGCATGAGCCGCAAGGTGGTGTACCAGAATGAGGAGTTTAACTTACTTCAGGCGGCGCTAAATATCGAAGATGGTCTGGAAAACCTCCGCTACAATCGCGTGGTTCTGGCTACAGATGCCGATGTGGATGGTATGCACATCCGCCTGCTGACGATCACTTTCTTTCTACAGTTTTTTCCTGATTTGATTCGTGATGGTCATCTGTTTATTCTAGAGACACCGCTCTTTCGTGTGCGGAATAAGAAGGAAACACGCTACTGCTACACCGAGGAAGAGCGCGTCACTGCTATCAGGGATCTCAAGCCGAATCCTGAGATCACTCGATTTAAGGGTTTAGGAGAGATCTCGCCCGATGAGTTTAAATTCTTCATCGGTAAAGATGTACGCCTCTCGCAAGTGGAGATGCCGCCACGCAACCGCGCTGTGGAAGAGCTGCTCACTTTCTACATGGGCAAAAATACGCCAGACCGTCAGCAGTTCATCATCAAGAATCTCATCATCGAGCAGGATCTTGTCGAAGACGAAGAGGAGCAAGCTGCTGAGCTAGCCGAGGCAGTTTAGTAGATGGCCGATAACAAATAACCTTTTACCACCACCATGCCAGAAAACGACACTTCCCTGAAGGGGATGTATTCCGATTGGTTTTTGGAATACGCCAGCTACGTCATTCTCGAGCGAGCTGTGCCGCATATCAACGATGGTCTGAAGCCAGTGCAGCGCCGTATCCTGCATTCGCTGAAGGAAAAGGACGATGGGCGATTCAACAAGGTCGCCAACATCATCGGCCATACCATGCAGT
Source organism: Verrucomicrobiota bacterium (assembly GCA_020630975.1). Lineage (GTDB taxonomy): Bacteria > Verrucomicrobiota > Verrucomicrobiia > Verrucomicrobiales > DEV007 > Arctic95D-9. The sequence goes on along the minus strand of JAHDID010000041.1, from coordinate 37,811 downwards.
ACCACCCGCATGGCGACCAATCGATCGGCGATGCGCTGGTCAATATGGGGCAGAAAGAGCTGGTGGTCGATACCCAGGGGAACTGGGGAAACATCCTGACGGGCGATCGTGCTGCGGCTCCTCGATACATCGAGTCCCGTCTATCGTTGTTTGCCAAAGAAGTGTTATTCAATAAGAAGACCACGACGTGGGCGGCGAGCTACGATGGCCGGAATAAAGAGCCGGTCACGCTACCTGCCAAATTTCCTCTCGTGTTGGCCCATGGTGCAGAGGGAATTGCTGTCGGTCTGGCCTGTAAGATCCTGCCGCACAACTTCAACGAGATACTGGATGCCTGTATCGCGGTGATGAAGAAAGAAGATTTTGTTCTACTACCAGATTTCCCACAGGGTGGTATAGCCGATGCCTCGGAGTACAACGATGGTCTGCGGGGAGGCAAGGTGAGGGTGCGAGCTAAGATCGAGCAATACAAAGCTCGTGAACTCATCATCCGTGAAATCCCATACGGGACCAATGCAGGTAGCCTAGTGGAGTCGATTCTGAAGGCTAATGACCAGGGTAAATTTAAGATCTCGAGGATCGAGGACTGTACCGCTGAGAATATTGAGATTCACGTTTACCTACCTGCGGGTTGCGATGCTGATCAGACGATTCAGGCGCTGTATGCGTTCTCTGACTGCGAAGTCAGCATCTCGCCCAATGCTTGCGTGATTGATGATCAGAAGCCGAAATTCCTCGGGATATCGGAGATCCTTCAACACAGTGCGAAGCATACCAAAGGGTTGCTCAAGCAAGAGCTAGAGATCCAGCTGCACGAGCTGGAGGAGAAGTGGCATTTCTCTAGTTTGGAGAAAATCTTTATCGAGCACCGGATCTACCGTCGTATCGAGGAAGCGACGACCTGGGAAGAGGTGATCGAAGAGATTTGGAATGGCTTGGAGTCCTTCCTGCCACTCTTCAAACGCGAGGTCACCGACGAGGATATCGTACGACTCACTGAGATTCGGATTAAGCGGATTTCGAAGTACGATTCTTTCAAGGCAGATGAGCTGATCAAGTCGATCGAGAAAGATATCAAAGCGACCAAGCGGAATCTGCGCAATCTCACGCAATACACCATCGCGTGGTATGAGTCGCTCAAGGAGAAGTATGGTAAAGACTTCCCACGTCGCACCGAGCTATCCTCATTCGACAAGGTCAATGCCAAGACAGTAGTCGTCGCCAATGACACCCTCTATGTGAATCGCAAAGAGGGCATGGCTGGCTATGCGATGAAGAAAGACGAAGCGATCTGCAAATGCTCACGCATGGATGATATCATCGCTTTCTCCAAGGATGGGACCATGCGCGTGGTGAAGGTGCAGGACAAAGGGTTCATCGGCAAAGACAATCTACATATCGCTATCTTCAATCGTGACGAGCCAAAGTACTACAATATGATCTACCGCGATGGTCGTGGCGGCAAGGCGATGGTGAAGCGCTTTCAGGTAGCTGGCGTGACGCGTGAGAAACTCTACGATCTGACCAAGGGTACGCCCGGTACCCGTGTGCTCTGGCTGAGCGAGCACGATACCGAGGAAGAGGCCGACATCTTTGTGCGCATACACCTGAAGCCAGCCCCTAGACTACGCAATACGCAGATCGATTTGCGTCTGGCCGATATGGATATCAAAGGCCGTGGCGTGAAGGGCAACATCGTGACCCCTCATGCCGTAGATCGCGTCGCCCGTATCCCGCAGGCTGAGCAGGAAGTGCTAGAGAAGAAAGCCCAGCGGGCAGCGGCTAGGAACAGCTCGTAGGGGCGAAGCCTGGGACCGCCGACGTCCTGGTCGGCTCACTGGTTTCGGCAAATGACTATGAATAATGAGTTACCGGATGAATCAGACATCCGAAACTCAGTGCTACCTCCAGAGACAATGTGGGCGTCGGGAAGCTTTTGTCAGGGGGGAGGGCTTTATCTATCGATGTAGTAGCTCGAGCCGGTACTGGTGCGTTCGACTTTGCCATCAAACGACGTGAATCGCTTAAGGCCGATGAGTTCTTCGATTTTGTCTTGGAATTTTGCGGGAGTTGCCTTGGTGTAGATAGTTTTACCGCTAGCGTTGGTGATCTCGAGGGCATAGCCTTCGTACTTGTGGCCCCAGAGTGCTGGTGCGTGGTCATCGAATCGGTATGAGACCTTGTCTGCCTCTAGGCGAGTGCTGTCGCCAAAGTCTAAAGTGAAATCGAAGGAGGTGTTCTGCATGATCATGTAGGTATCTCTGCGGCCGCACTCCTCGCCAAATACCACGAGCTTGAGTTTGGCGTCTTCGATCTTATGACCGTTCTCTTGATTTTCGATGGTGATGGAAAACTGGAAATGCCCACGTCTATCATCATAGCTGTCATCCCGGTCTGACCGATTTGACTTACCTGAGGAGACGAGCACCTCCATATTGGGCACGATGTTTTTAGCCTGTTCTTCGGCCCAGGTCTCGATGTACTTGATATCTTCGGCGATGAAGCGCGATTTCGGTATGGTGTATGTGCTTGTGTGCACTTTCAGTACCACATTTTCGCCTTTCACAGATACGATCTCGCCATTCAGTTTGCGGCCATCGGTAGACGTGAATTCACGAGCGGATAGCCCTGTGGAGAAAAGAACAGAAGTGAGTAATGACAGGAATAGAGGTCTCATTGGGCGTGGATGTTACACGTGGTCAGCAAATCAGGTAGTAGAAATGTTGAGCTTATTTGTAATCAGCATGTTTTGATAGGTGGTCTGACGAAGCAATTTCAGAAATCCCTGGATTTTTTGGAGAAAATTTCGTTATCAGGCGAGTAGGTTTCTTCGGCTTTTCATCAAGGAGGGGCGACATCCTGTCGCCCAGCAGGCTGAGCCGTCAGGTTTGGGGCTGGAAATTTGTGTAGATTTTTAGCTTCTTGAATGAGGATGGCTTAGATCATTGGCGAAGGACGTCGGGCGACGAGACGTGCGCCTCTCCTTGTGCTTGAGGCTTCGCTGTCTGTAATTCTACTAGCCGAAGGGGAAATCAATCATCATTACCTACCAGCGGCAGCTGTAGCAGCTTTCTAGCAGGGTGAAACTCGACCAGCTCGACCTGATCTAGGCAGTACTCGCCCGGCCACCACACGCGAGATAACCCTTCCATAGCGGCTGCCACTTCGCGTCTGGGGCGGCCCATGGTGATGGTGATGTGGGGCGACCAGTGATCGCGCTGGTAGTAGGGGATCGGTGTAATTCCGGCTTCTGAAAATCGATCGGATAGCCAATGGTGGACCTCGAGGAGGCGACTGTGCCAGGCGGGGGTGAGGGTGAATACTGGGCGGCGTCCAGGAAAGACACCCATCGCAGACACCTGAATGTGAAAGGCGGCCTGCTCCTGAGCTAGAGTCGATACGATGTCTCGGAGCTGATCGACGTCTGGTACGAGCTCGCGGATGACGGCGAAGCTCAGATGTGGCCGAAAGTCGGCCTCGCTCTGCCATGGACCCTCGACTTCACACAGTTTTTCGCGCAATCGGGTCTTCGACTCGGCTGAGAGTGGCAGCTCTACGGAGTAGTAGCGATGAGGCTGCTGTGGGTCGCCAGCCATCGTTAGCGGTGGCGTTTCCGCCTATTGGGGCGCTGCTCCTCGGTGGGAGGCGGCGGATTGGTGGTGGCGGCAGCCATCATGCGGCTGTCTACCACTCGGTATTTGCCCTCATCGAGATCGTAATCGACTAGCGAGCCGATGCGAAAGCGCTCTAGGGTTTTCACCTTGTAGTCGAGCTTGTTAAACATTCGGCGGATCTGCCGATTGTAGCCTTGAGTCAGCACGAGGTTGACTCGTTTGCGAGCGACGATCTCGACTCGGTCGGCTTTGGCATGGCCTTCCTCAAAGCGAAATCCCTCGAGTAGCTTGGTGGCTAGCTCTGGATCAAAAGCTCGGTCTAGCTGCACGTGGTATTCTTTCTCCACATGGTAGCGGGGGTGAGTCAGCTTCTCATTCAGCTCGCCGGAGTTGGTCAGCAGGATCAAACCGGTGCTGTGATAGTCGAGACGGCCGATGTAGTTAAGCTTGCTGAACTTAGCCGGTAGCACATCATAGATCGTCCGGCGTCCTTGCGGATCGTTTTTGGTGCAAAGGCAGTCGTCGGGCTTGTGAAAGAGCAGCGTCAGCTCATTCTCCTGGCGCAGCAGCTTGCCATCGAAGCGTACATGATCACCAGGTTGCACCTTGGTGCCGAGACTAGTCACGATCTGGCCGTTGATCTCTACGAGACCTTTGGTGATGTATTCCTCGCAACCACGACGAGATCCGACTCCACACTGAGCCAGAAACTTATTAAGCCGAACGCCTCCGTCCGCAGAATCGCGTGCCATGAGTCGTATCGACAGGGGCTAGTAGATGCCTAGCCAGAGCTTACGCGTCTGGCTTAGTTTTTGGCAGGCCGATAGGGCTCATGCCTTCTTTCCACTCACCGCGAGCCTTGAGCAGCTTGATTCTGTCATAGCGCTTCAGCACGCTCTTTTTGGCGCCGATCGAACTAGATTTCTTCAAAGTAGGATGCTGTGACATGACTTTTCGGTAAATAGGTTGGAGTTTTTAAAAACTTTTGAGCGGGGATTCTATCCGAGCTTGCTGCTTTTGCAAGGGGATATGAGCGGAGAATTTGAGGTAATATCCCAGATATGTGCCGCTTGAGAGGCTGTTGATCTCTGGTTCAGTGACATTGTACCCTATTGAATGAAAATTGTACCCTATTGAATTGGGGGGAAGACGCTATTCAATTTGGACGACTTTCGCGTGAAATAGCTGAGGAAGCGATTAACCTAAAGAAGTCCGCTATAGCCACCAGAACGAATAAGATGAGCGAGAAGAAAGAGCCCACCGACGAATCCAGCAAATCTCCTACCCAAGTCTGGGTGGTAGAGGATAACGAGACCCTGCGCAATACAGTGGCTCGAGTCTTAAGTCGGCAGAAGGACATGGAGTGTACTCACAAGTATGAGCGCTGTGAGGATGCTATCGAGGCCCTAGTGGCTGGTGAGAGGCCGGATGTGATGCTCTTCGACATTCAGCTGCCCGGTATGAGCGGTATCGAGGGTATCCGTCGGATCAAGACGGCTCTGCCGGATATCGAGATTTTGGTGTTCTCTGTTTTCGATGACAATGAGAAGGTGTTCAGCGCGATTTGCGCCGGTGCTTCGGGTTATCTGTTAAAGACTTCGAATATGAACGAGATCCCTGCAGCGATCCGCGAGACTCTCGAGGGAGGTGCTCCGATCAATGCGCAGATCGCACGTCGAGTGCTCGATATGTTCAGCCAGCTAGCGCCTCAGAGCCGCGACTATGGGCTGACGGATCGTGAAAAGGAGGTGCTCGAGCAGATGGTCGAGGGACTGACCAAGAAGGAGATCGCCGATCAGTTGGATCTGAGTTTTCACACGGTGGACAAGCACATCCGTGGCATCTACAGCAAGCTGCACGTCAATACCATGACTGGTGCAGTGGCTAAGGCTCTGAAGGAAGGGTTGCTTCCGAAAGGGTAGAATAGCTCGGTTTACTGCTGCTGGCGATCGACTCGATTGCTAGCGCCTAGTGACTCCACCACAGGTGGCAGACCGTCTAGGCCTTGGCTCCAGTTGACCTTATTGTTGTCACCAGATAGCACTCCGCCGCCGAGTGAAGCGGCTGCGAGGGTGTTACCATTGCCGGAGATATCGATATTCTCTACGGTATCGCACTGCACTTGATTCCGAGAGCCTGAGATCGTCAGGCTGTCACAAGCTCCAGTGATCAGGATTAGTCCGTCATCCCCGCTGATGGTCACACTCGATCCGTCGGCATCGATGATGCGGTTGGCGTTGTCTTCGCGGATCCAGACTGAAGAATTGGCGACAGGAGGCTCTGGGATACTTTCTGGTGTTTCCGTGACGTTGGCTAGGGGGCGGTCGGTATCGATGGGGCGCTCTTTTACCGTTGGGCTGGGGGTTGGTTTGGGCTTTGGTTTGGGGGTAGCAGAGCTCGTTTTGGACTTTGGTGGTTGGTAAGCTTTTTGTCGGGGGCTGATAGGTTGTTTCGCCGCGGCATGAGCGTCCTGTTCCGGCAGCGATTGCTTTTGGAAGAATTGGCAAGAAACGCCCATGCAGGCGATCAGCAGGCAGAGTGATACCCTGCTGCTCTTGGAGCTAAAGTTTGTGTCAGGCATTTCGAGGTAGGGGGAGGGAGTTTAGGCTGTAATATTGGCAGCCCATAACCCGACTTTATAAACGAAGAAGTCGCTGGTTTTCTTGGGGTTATGTTGTGGCTGGAGGTTTCTTTTCTTTTCCGAAACAAGACTTGAGGATAATCGCTAGGGCGATGAGCTCTTCGGTGATATAGGCGATCCCTAGTGTGATAGGCACGCCGATACCGCCGATTTTTGGAACCAGTAGGAATGAGCAGCCAATCGCTAGGATGAGTTTTACGACTCCGGTTTTCGCTAGAAGGGCGCTTTTACCCACCATGATAGACAGCATCACCACCGGGCCTAGCAGGAGTGAGACTAGATTGACGATGAAGAACATCCTCAGGACTTCTTTTCCCTCGCGGAAGCTATCGCCAAAGATACCCATCACCATCTCGGGAAAGGCTATGCAGAATACCATCGGCGCGCCTAGAGCTAGTAGTGCGAGACAGGCTGTAGTCCGGTATAGCTGAAACAGCTTTTTGTGATCACCGGACTCTGCGGCATGCGAGAGTTTTGGGGCAAAGACGCTGTGGATCGCAGTCGAGAGTACAATGGTGAGTACGCTGAGTCGAAAAGCTGTGGTCACATAAGACACCTCAGAGTCTGGAGTGAACGCTTTTAGCGCCACTATGGGCAGCATAAATGTGAGCGACGTCGTCAAGCAGCTGAGAAATAGTGAGAGCCCCTCGGTACGTACTTTGCGGAGCAAGGCCATATCGGGGATGCCGATCTGTGAGCGCGAGAGTACCGGCTGATCTGCCGCAAAGCGTAGCGACAAAGCACCTAGAACAAATGAGCCGATAAACAGGCACAGCACACCGACATCATTGAGCTTCCAGCCAAAGGTAAGTAGGCAGAGACAAAACACACTAGTCGGCAGAAAATGGCCGTAGAGTACGCCCTGCATCGGGCGGGATACGCCTTTCAGGGATTCGCCGTTCAGGATGACTGTGGCGATGGCGATCGAGGCTATGGGTAGTAGGAGGTGCCAGTTCTGCCAGCCATCGCTGATGGTGGCATAGGCCATGAAGCATAGCCCCAGGCAAAATCCCAATACGACTGTGATGACTCGGGTCACACGCAGGTAGGCACTGAGAGACGCGGCATCTCTCTGCCTAGGTAGCTCTCGCAAGACCAGCTGGTCGGTACCAAAGTTTGCCATAGGTGCGGCCGCGATGAGGATCGCAGACCAGAAGAAGAAATCGGCTGCACCGGAATCTCCCAGCATGTGTGCTACGATGATAGTGGAGATGAACTGAATCCCTGCGCTGGTGAGTCTCAGCCCAGAGGGTAGTAGAGGCTCTATCAATGGGAGTAGCCTCCTGTAGTAGATCTCGAATTTTTCGAATATCGGAGGCATGGCTGGGGAGCGGGTGGTCAAAATGTTTGAGTGGTGAATGGTTGGTCCGCGGTCACGGCAGCGACGGCGTTTCTGTCGGTGAAGTCGAGAGACAGAAGCGGTAGATCGTCGGGTGCCGGCTTTCGAAAGCCGGTCGGGATCTGGTGCTCGAATTCAACATCTATCGAGTCTGGCGGCAAATGCAGGCCGTCTCCATAGATCTTCATTCGGGCTTCTTTAGCGGTCCATATTCTAAAGAAAAGTCTGCGCTGGTCACTGGAACTCAGGCGTTGCAACTGCCGTTGTTCATTCTGAGTGAAGTAGTGCTTGCTGAGTCCATCGATATCGATAGTTCGGTCGAGGAGCTCGATGTCTGCGCCAATCGAGAGCGGTGTTTCTGAAAAGGCGAAGAAGGCCAGGTCGGCCGAGTGAGACAGGTTGAAAGCTAAATCTAGATTTTTGAAGAAAGGTTTGCCCTTTTCTTCCGTTTCGATCAATAACTCGCTCGGCACTGTATCGGAGAGACTGCCAGCTAGAGATCTGAGTAAAGCCCGACCTCGAATATACCTATCGCGGTCGCGTGCGAAATGAAAGCTGTCGGCCCGGTCTTGCTCTCTGGTCGAGAGCAAGGTGCTGGCCTGATCCAGCTCGATATCGGTATCGTCGCCGATGGCTCTGATGGCTATCTTGATGATTGCCATATCAATCGAATTGTCGGTTAAATTCTTCGGCCAGAATATCCACGTAGCCAGGCTCGAAGATATCGATATGGCCTCCAGCTATCTGGTAGACCTCTAGATTTGGGATCACGTCTTTCCAGCCCATTTCTTGATCGAAGTCATAACGCGAAGCGTATGCGCGATAGAGAATTGTTTTGCCCTCGTAGGTTTGGGGCTTGAAAGAGGTCATCAGCTTGCCGTGCTTTTCGTTGAGAGCAAAGCCGCGGAGCTTGAAATTCAGATTACTTTTATCCTCCTGCATCATCAGGCGGACTCGATTGTAGCGCAGCACGAATCGCTTCTCGATAGCTTTCCAAATGGCGTAGACTTTCTCCAGTGGCTTTAGAGAGTTGAGGATGCGAATGTTGGTATTGCCCCACTCCTGAAATGTCTTCCGGTAGGATTCCTCATTTTCTGGATTGTTGGAATCGAATAGGTACAAGCACTCAGGCTGATGGCCGGCTAGGCTGGCTAGTCGAGCTATCTCTACAGCAACAATGCCGCCAAAAGAGTATCCGCCTAAAGAGAATGATCTTCCATTAGCTATTTTGAGGATGTTCTCTAGGTAATATTCCGCAGTTTCGGTGACTGACTGAAAGTCTAAATCTGGGTCGGAACTCGTCAGTAGTGGGCACTCCACAGTATGGATCTCTGGGTAGCCTTCTATTTTATCGCAGAAATCACGATACATCAGTGTGCCGCCATTTCCGCTATGGATGAGGAATAGCGGTGTGTCGCTGGCCTGGGTGGTCTCGCTGACTTTTACGATCGGAGGCGCCACCTCTGTTTGATCGGCGCTTTTAATCTTTTTTGCTAGCGAAGCGATGGTCGGTGCCTGAATGAGAGTCGCGAGAGGCAGGTCCACATCGAACTCTTTGTTGATGAGCATGAAGAGTTTCAAACCAGCTAGGGAGTGTCCTCCGCTCTCGAAGAAATTCTGCTCGGCGCTAATGGTTTTGACACCTAGGATATCACACCAGATGGTGGCGAGCTTTTCCTCGATATCTCCCTTGGGCGCTCGTGAAGTCTTTGTGCTGAGATTGTCCTCATCGGGTGCCCTGAGAGCACGTAGGTCTATCTTGCCATTTTTGGTTAATGGCATCTGCTTGATCATCCGGAAATGATCGGGCACCATATAGCTAGGTAGGGCGGCTGCCGCGCTGTCCCTCAGTGCGCCGAGATCGAAATTCGAGTGGTCCTGAGGTTGGATGAAGGCAAGAAGTGTCTTCTGTGCGGCATTGCCTTCGCACACTTTCACGGCCGCATGGGCGACTCCGTCGATGCGGTTCAAACAGGCTTCGATTTCGCCGATCTCGATTCTAAACCCTCTGATTTTTACCTGACGATCCACGCGGCCAAAGAATTCGATAGTGCCGTCTGTGTTCCATCGACATATGTCGCCCGAGTCATAGAGTAGCGCGGCGGGATCGTCTGCTAGAGGATTGGAGACAAAGCGTTGGCTGGTGAGTTGTCGATCATTCAGGTAGCCTAGAGCTAGGCCGCTGCCGCCGATGAATAGACGACCTTTTACGCCCACAGGGACCGGGCGCATCTGATCATCTAGTAGGTAACACTGTGTCCCATTGATCGGTTTACCGATGGGTATAGAGGTTCGGTCGAGATCTGCCTCCTGGATGTGGTGGCAGGTGGTGAAAGTGGTATTCTCGGTAGGACCGTATCCATTGATTAGTTTTGCATCGGTATCTAGGGCAGCGAGGGCCTTTCTCACCGAGTCGGTGGGCAGCACATCGCCGCCTGCCAATAGCTGTCGTAGTGGGCGCAGGGTGTCTGGTGTTTCATCGGCTATCAGAGAGAACAGTCCTGCAGTAAGCCATAGGGTCGTCACCCCCATCTCCTGTATGGCTGCCGCATAATCCTCTAGATTGCATTGGCCTGGTTTCAAAATGGCTAGGGTGCCACCGTTTAGCAAAGGTCCCCATAGCTCCAGAGTCGAAGCATCAAAGGTAATAGGAGCTGATAATAGAAATGTTTCGCTGGGCCCGAAGTCAATGAAGTCAGCATCGATCACTAGGCGTAGCACACCACGGTGTGGGACGACCACCCCTTTGGGCTTTCCGGTCGAGCCTGAGGTGTACATGATATAGGCTGGGTCCTCGGCCGAGCCGTGGTGATCCGCGAAAGTCTGCGAGTCGCTATAGGCCAGTGCGTCTGATATCTGGTGGACCGAAGCGGTTAGGTTTTCCGCCTGTGGCGATTCGCTTTCGCCTACTAGGATCACATCGATCTGAGCATCTTTTGCGATCAGTTGCTTGCGCTCTTCTGGGTAGCTTTGATCGATAGGCACATAGGCCGCGCCCACTCTGAGGATGCCTAAGATAGTGGCGACTACAGCAAAGCTGCGATCTGATATGATGCCGACTTTATCGCCAGGCTTCACGCCTAGAGACAACAAAAATGCGGCTACGGATTGGGATTGAAGATCCAGATCCGCGTAGCTATAGGTTTTTCCGTAGTGGGATAGAGCTACGGCGTTTGGCGATACTTTTAGCTGTTCGGCAAAAGCTTCTGGAATGGTCTGATAACGAGGCTCGATAGTAGGGGGATTCCAAGAGTGGAGCACACTTTCTTCTTCCTCCGAACTCATCAGGCGTAGGTCGCTCTGCAGGACTTGAGTCTGGTCGCACAGCTGGGTCAGCAGATTCTCAAAGTAGCCCATCCAGCGAGTTACCGTGGCTTCGTCTAAGATGTCCGCATTGTAGTCCACATCGATACGTAGTCCCTCGCTAGACTCAACAATGTTCATGAACAGCGAGTAGTGGACATGAGTTTTTGCGTTTGGCTCGAATGTCACGTCTAGATCCTTCCAGTCGGCGAAATAGTCCATTCGCTCGACATTGAAAGCCGCGTCGAGGATAGGCATCCTGCGTGGATCTCTTTCGAGTTCTAGATTCTGCAGGAGGTCTCCGAAGGTGAACTGGCGATTGGCAGTGGCTCTGAGTAGAGCCTCCTGGCTTTCCTTTAGGAAATCGGTGTAGTGGCCATCACAGTCATAATGAGACCGGAGCGGTAGAAAGTTTACACAGTGCCCTACGAGATTGTCTGAGTTGGCACTATCGTTTTGTCCTGCTGATGGGATACAGACTACGATGTCGTCCTGAGAGCAAAGGCGGTGTAGCAGTAGCTGATAGGCAGAAAGCAGGGTGGAGTAAAGGGTGCAGCCTTGTTTCGCGCCCGCTTTTTTGATGCCTTGGTAGATGTCTTTACCGATCTTTTGGGTCACGGTACCACCTAGGTAGGTGCGCTCCTCCGGATAGGGCCGATCCGTGGGGAGATCCATTGGCTCTGGTAGAGAGGAAAACTCGTTCAGCCAGAAACCTTTTTGTTTTTCGTAGTCAGGGCGCTGCTTGGCCAGTGTCCATTCTGTGGCATGCTCGGCGTATTGTTTGGCATTGGGCAGAGTGGCTGCTTTTTGAGTACAAGCGGCATTGTAGTACTCTGCGAGCTCCTCTGCGATCACATTGTAGGACCAGCCATCGCATACCAGATGATGCGCGTCCAGCACCAGGTAGTGGAGCGTGGTGGATAGTTTGACTAGTTTGGGCCGTAGTAGAGGTCCGTTTTCCAGGTCGTATGCTTTCGCCGCTTCTCGGTGGAGGAGCTGCTGTAGGCTGCTCTCGGGATTGGCTTCGGATGTGTAGTCGATCTCTTCTACCTCTATGTCTACCTGGGGAGCGATCTGCATAGAGAGACCATCTCGCGTAAAGGTAGCACGCATGGTGTCGTGACGTGCTACGACTTTCGACCATGCGGATTTTAGAGCGGTTACGTTTAGGCTGCCTTCTAGTCTCAGAGAGGCTGATTCGTTGAAAGCACAGGAAGAACCATCGCCGAGTTGAGCAGCGACTAGGATCTCTCTCTGAGGTTCCGTGGTGGCTACCGATATGTCACTGAGAGTCGTCTCTGGCGCTTGCTTCGCAGACGGTTTCTTTTTGTCGTTAGGAGTCGCCTGTGGAGAAAGTAGCAGTGGCGGACCAGTTAATACTGGCTTGTCAAAGTTTTGGTAGGCATCAGATTCGGGAAAGAATCCTCCAGCCTGCATCTCCATAGCAGACTCTTTGAAGGCAGATATGACGTACTCGATATCTTCATCGCTATGTGCTGCTGTGAGGTAGGATGGAAAGCCCTCTAGTAGGAAGACGCCCTTCTCTCTCAAGTGATAGAAGAACAGATTGCCGAGCGGCTGATTTTCGCCCATGCGGACAAACATCAGCGAACCGCAATTGGGCATCTCGATCGGCACGTTGTTGGCTTTAAAAAAGTCATTCACTGAGCCGGCTAAATAGTCACCCTTGTTATTGATCTGTTGCCAGAAATGCGGTGGCTGATCTTTGAAGTAGGTCAGCAGGGTTTTGACGCTGGCCATGGCCAATGGATGGCGCACAAAGGTTCCGGCGAAAAAGGTAACGGGTTGCTCTGGGAAAGAGGCATCGCCATACTGCCACATACCACCATCAAAGGTATCCATGTACTCAGCTTTGCCGGAGACCACACCGAGAGGCATACCGCCACCGATGACTTTGCCGTAGGTGCATAGGTCGGCCTCGACTCCGTAGTACTCCTGCGCGCCTCTCGGGCCAAACCGGAAGCCGGTTACCACCTCGTCGAATACAAATAGGGCACCGCAGTTGTGGGTGATCTCTCGGACTTGTCGCACGAAGTCGCGTGGGCGAAACTCGGGGCGGCGGCTCTGTACCGGCTCGATGATGACAGCTGCCAGTTCATCCGCCATCTCTCTGATGATCGTTAGCGATTCGTCCGTGCCATAGGGCAGGACGATCATGTTTTCTGTAGACTGCTTGGGCACCCCAGGAGCGGTCGGGTAGGACTTGATGCGGTTGCCCTGGTTGGCTCCTTTTACCAGCACTTCGTCGAAATTGCCGTGGTAGTCCCTTTCAAAGATTACCACTTTATCCCGGCGGGTAACGGTGCGTGCCAGTCGCATAGAGGCTGCGACAGCTTCCGACCCCGTGCAGACAAAGCTGGTTCTTTCGTTGCCGGTGACTTGCGAGAATAGTTCTGCGGCCTCCAGCGCCAGTAGGCAGTTGGGGCCTACCTCGTAGCCGCTGTGTAGTTGATCTTCGATCGCGTTTACTAGAAAATCCGGAGAGTGACCGAGGAAGCCTGGGCCAAAGCCATTGAGGATATCGATATACTCATTGCCATCGACATCGAGTAGGCGAGAGCCTTTGGATTTATTGGTGATGATCTGATAGACCATCTCTTTCCACACTTTCTGAAATCCAGAAGCGGTTCGTGGATCGGCGTGGTATTTGCGATACTTCTGCGTTAGTCGCTTCGACTCTGCCGTCTTGGTGGTGTATCGTTCGATCAGTTGATCGATGTGTTGCTGCTGCCGCGCAGTGGGTTCCTGCGGTGGCGCCACCTTTCTGATCGGCTTTTTAGCGGATGGCGTCGTAGCAGCTGGCGCAGGGGCAGCTGGTAGTGGAATGGCCGCTGGTGCGGGTGCAGTAGGCAGCGCCGCATTCGGCGCCAGAGATACTGGTGTGAGGTAGTAGGCGACTTGCGGATGATTCGGATCGATCGCTAGTTGACTGCCTGCAGCTGGTAGAGGCGCATTGGCGACTGGTGCTATAGGTTGTGGCTGAACGGCTGGAGCGATTGTGGTATTCGCCGCGACGTGAGCAGATAGTAGCTCGAGACTTGATAGATCGTTCATCAAGTCCTTTAGCGATACCTTCACTCCGAAAAGGTCTTGGACCTCTCGGCACGCTTGGGTGAGTAGCAAAGAATCGAAGCCTAGTTCTAGAAAGGTGAGGTCTTGGGTGATTTCATCGGGACTTATGCCTGAGAGGTCTGAGATGGCTTCGCACAGTCTGCTGGTGATATCTACCGTAGGATCAGACGCTGGTGCGGGCGGTGTAGGTGCCACGCTAGGTAAAGCGACTGGTGGTGCTGCCTGAGCCGTAGGGAGAGCGGGTGCTCCGGGTATCTGATTCGTAGGCTCTCGGTAAAAAGATCTGCGCTGGAATGGGTAGCTGGGTAGCTTAGCCTTTGCCGGGTAGGCAGTCTTTGCTTCCGCGAGATCCCAGTCTAGGTCGAGGCCATGGCTCCAGAGGGCGCCCAGAGTCGAGCGCATGTGTAGCTGAGCGGACTCTGTGGAAGTGGGATGCGGTAGGGTAGCTAGGCACGCTTGAGCTTTTTTCCGGTCAGGGTTTTGACCGGCTAGAGTGGCCAGCGTATTACCAGGGCCCACTTCGAGTAGGGCATGGTCCGATTTTTCCCAGAGCGCGGATATGGATTCAAAAAACTGCACGGGATGCCTGAGGTGCGCTGCCCAGTAGGCTGGGGACGTGGCTGTCTCCGGTGTCATCCAGTCGGCGAGGACCGTGGAGTAGATCGGTATGGTCGGAGCCTTTAGCTCGACACTGGCGACCGCCTGTTGAAATTCGCCTACCACCGGCTCCATCATACTGGAGTGGAAAGCGTGAGAGGTGTGCAGACGCTTGTGCTCGATCCCATCGTCCGATAGTCGGGCTTCGAGTGCGGCCATCGGCTCAAATGGCGCAGCGATCACGCAGGATTTTGCGCCATTGGTAGCGGCGAGGTTGATCTCGTCGTTTAGGTAGGGTGTGACTTGCTCACGGGTGGCCCTGACCGACAGCATCGCGCCTTTCGGGAGTTCCACGATCAATCTGCCGCGTGTGCAGATGAGTTTGAGCGCGTCGGGTAGAGAAAGAATTCCGGCAATGCATGCAGCAGCGAATTCACCGATGCTGTGCCCTATCATGCATGCCGGAGTGATGCCCCAGTGTTGCCACTGTTGGGCTAAAGCGTATTCAATAGAGAAAATGGCAGGCTGGGCTAGATGGGTGGAACGTAGTTGTTCCGCCATTTCCTCGCGCAGATCTGCCGGTGGAAAGAGTAGAGAGAGCAGATCGACATCGATCTCGGATTTGATGATCTCCGCGCATTGATCGAGTGCCTGCTTAAAGACTGCCTCTTTTTCGTAGAGGTCCTCTGCCATGCCAGGATGCTGAGAACCCTGGCCTGGAAACATAAAGATTACCTCTCGGATGGTTTTGGCTTGAGTGCCTTTACCTTTGAAATTTTTGGTGCGTTCCGCTAGTTCGGCCAGATTCTGGGCCGCTATCGTAGTGCGGTATTGGTAGGCTCTGCGCCCTGTCTGCAGGGTATGTGATAATGAGTCTACAGAAATATCGGTCGCAGCCAGTTTTGCGATATTCTCCACGCTTTGGCCAAGAGCTTCTGGACTGGATGCAGATAGTGGAAAGAGGTACGCGTGCCCAGTGTCTTTTTCAAATGTCGGCCCTGCCACATCTGCAGCCTGAGCGACTACCATGTGTGCATTGGTGCCGCCGACTCCAAATGCGCTCACACCAGCTATCCGAGGGGCTTTGCCCTCGGGCTGCCAGTCTGTGAGGGTGTCCGCTGGTTTGAAAGGACTGTTTTCGAAATCTATATTCGGATTCGACTTGGTGTAGTGCAGTAGCGGCGGGATCTGGCCATGACGCACGGTGAGAGCTGTCTTGATCAGTCCTGTCACGCCAGCGGCGATATCGAGGTGACCGACATTGGTCTTACCTGTGCCGATACTGCAGAATTGCTTTTTATCTGTAGTCTTGGCGAAGGCTTGGCTGAGGGCCGCGACTTCTACGGGATCGCCCATAGGTGTGGCAGTGCCGTGAGCCTCGACATAGCCGATATCTTCTGCAGAGACGCCAGCGGCTTGCTGGGCCTCGTAGACGACCTGTGCCTGGCCGTTGACGCTGGGCGCAGCGAAACCTGTCTTGCCAGCGCCATCATTGTTGATCGCGTAGCCACGGATGACGGCTACGATCTCATCGCCGTCTGCCAGAGCATCATCTAGTCGGCGGAGCGCGACTAGACCGACGCCTTCGCCAAAAACGGTACCGGTAGCATCGGCGTCGAAGGTGCGGCAGTGGCCATCTTTAGAGGCGATGCCATCTGGAGTATAGAGGTAGTCTCTTTTCTGTGGGAAGCTCAGTGATACGCCGCCTGCTAGCGCGGTATCGCAATGACCTGAGCGCAGGCTGTCGCAGGCCTCGATCACGGAGACTAGCGAGGTGGAGCAGGCGCACTGTACCGATACAGCAGGTCCGTTTAGATTCAGCTTGTAGGCCACGCGTGTCGGCAGGAAGTCTTTGTCGTTGCCGAGTATGGTATTGAAATGATTGGTCGGGTAGCTAGCGGCTAGCTTTTTGCCATAGCCAGGCTCGGAGCACAGATTGCTCAGCAGGTAGGCATTTTGACTGGAGCCACAGAAGATACCGATCCGGCCATCGTGCCTGTCGGGATCGATACCGGCATCCTCAAGTGCTGTCTGGGCACACTCCAGCATCAGGCGATGCTGGGGGTCGAGTTCTTCTGCTTCTTTTGGTGCGATGCCAAAGTGTTTGGCGTCGAAGAGATCGGAATCCTCGACGATACCTCTAGACTTGATATATAGCGCGTCTGGGTCGGTGCTAGGATCGTCGCTGTGGCAGTAGTCGAGCTCTTCCGCAGTAAAGTGGGTGATGGTTTCTTTGCCATCGATGAGGTTTTGCCAAAACTCATCGATGTCTTTAGCGCCGGGGAAGCGACCTGCCATGCCTACGATAGCGATATCGGTAGTGGCATTGTCTCGTGACTGCCTATCAGCTTTAGAGTGGTTTGTGTCTGCTTGTGCGCTCTCAAGATGTGCGGCCAGTTGTTCGATAGTCGGGTACTGAAATAGATCGGTGAGTAATAGAGTGGGGTAGCCAGTGGATTGAATTTTGTCGTGTATCCGCGCGATCTGAATCGAGCTCGCTCCGATATCGAAAAAATTGGCACGACTAGGCACCGCCTCTAGTTCGAGCACGTCTGAAAAGATCTGCTCCAGCAGCTGCTCCGTTTGGCTCAAGGTAGCTTGTGGAGTATCGGTTGTTTGCTTTTCTAGGATCTCCGAGAGCTTGGGTAGGGCTTTGCGGTCGACCTTGCCATTGGGCGTGAGAGGTAGTTCCTCTAGCCGGTGAAACACGCTAGGCACTTCGTGATCGGATAGCTGCGAAGATAAAGCTGCGGTGAGGGCATCTCGGGCGATCTCATGATCTGCCACGTAGTAGGCGATCAGTGTTTTGTCGGCTTGAGACTGCGTGGCTTCTGCGACTACAGTGGCCTGTTGGATGGTATCGATTTTCCGTACAGCGGATTCGATTTCGCTCAGATCGATACGAAAGCCCCGGATCTTGACCTCTAGATCGAGTCGACCGAAAAACTCTATTGGCGCATTTTCCGCAGTTTGGCGCACTTGATCGCCGGTGCGGTAGAGGCGGATGGAGCTATCCCATGGTGCTAGAAAAAAGGCATCGTCGGTCAGGTCCGACTGATTCCAGTAGCCGATAGCTAGGCCTCCACCAGCGGCACAGAGTTGGCCCATGCTGCCGTGCTCCACCGGTTTATCACTTTCATCGAGGATAAAAACGTCGGTGCCGTTGATCGGGTGACCGATTGGGATAGCTGAAGGTTCTGCTGCCAGTTGGTCGAGAGTGATGGTGTGGCAGCAGGTAAAGGTCGTATTCTCGGTGGGGCCGTAGCCATTGATGAGAGTCAGATTCCGGTGCTTTTCGAGAATGGTTTTGGCATGGTTGGGAGATACCACATCTCCCCCGGTGAGCAATTGCTGCAGAGGTAGCAGATCATCCGGGCGCTCGTCGACCATCGCGTGAAACAGGCCTGCCGTGAGCCACATCGTGGTGATCTGGTACTCACGGATCGCTTGACCGATCTCCTGTAGGGAGAGGTGGTCGCTAGGGTGCATGACGAGCTCGCCGCCATTGAGTAGGGCTCCCCAGATTTCGAAAGTGGATGCATCGAAGGCAACTGGCGAGTGCTGGAGGATTCTTTCCTCTTCGCTCAGTTGGCAGTAGTCGGGCTCGATCACCAGTCTGAGAATCCCCCGGTGGGGCACAGCCACGGCCTTTGGCACTCCAGTCGATCCAGAGGTGAACATGATGTAGGCCAGTGACTCATCCGTCACCGTGTTTTCGACTGTGAGACTTTGCTGGTCTGTCGAGACAGGGAACTTTGAGAATGGTATACGCGGTACGGTGCCGGGTAGCGATGTGTCGCCTAGGAGTAGCTTGATCTCCGCGAGATCTGCCATCTGCTGAAGGCGCGCCTGAGGATAGGCTGGGTCGAATGGGACATAGGCAGCCCCCACCTTTAGGATAGCTACCAGAGCGACAGCTAGCTCAAGCCGCTTTTCGCAATCGACTCCGACTCGGTCTCCGACAGTCACTTCACGGCGGATCAACTCGGCAGCCAGAGCATCGCTGAGAGTATCTAGCTCGCTGTAAGTCAGGGTCTGCTCGCCACATCGGACTGCGGTGCGGTGGCTGTAAAGTTTGGTAGCCGCTGCAAAGGCATCGCCGACCGTTTCGAGCCGAACCGTTGAGTATTTAGTCTGTACCATTTGTGTTTCTTTACGAAAAAGAGTTGGGAATCTCTCTAAGATAACTCAAGAAATCTAAAATTATAATAAAAATTATAATTTAAGGCTCGATTTATTTTTTGAGAAGATTACTATTTTGAATCAAATAATTTCAGCGATCATGGGAGTAAAAACAGCAGTCCGACAGGCCGTAGGCGCCGCAGCGGTGAAGGTTTTCTCAAACACGGCTCAAACGATCCGATCAGGGGAGCGTGCTCCCAGTGGGTTTGTGGAGAAACTTATCTCTGAGAACTTGATCAAAGCAGCGTCGGCTGCCGGCGATTATGAGGCACTCAGAGGTCAGTTGGCGGGATTCTGGCAGGGTGAATCTGGAGACACTTTCTACGATACGTTTCGTCACCGCTTTGAGAGTTCTTTCTTAGGGCCACACTACCCTTTGGTACAGGCTCTGGCCGCGATGGTTTCTGATTCGAGTGCTGATTATCAGAGGGTTGTAGAGATCGGCTGTGGCGATGGACGGGTGCTAGAGCATCTGGCAGAAAAGCTGAAAGAAAATATCCCAAACTACGTGGGGCTGGACATCAACGAGCAGATCATAGCCGAAAATCGCAAGCGCTACTCGGATGAGAGATTGAGCTTCGAGGCCTGTGATGTGGGCGATTGGTTCGGTAAAAATGCAGCCGAGGGCACAGTGCTGATGAGCTATGGCGGTGTGATGGAATATCTCCTGGATACCGAACTGACGACTCTCTTCAACCAACTACGTGAGTCGGGGCCGGCTATCGTGGCACTGGTCGAGCCGCTCTATGGGGACTATGATCCGAGCGTCGAGACGGTATCTCGCTCGATGGGCATGGAGTGTTCCTTTTCACACAATCATCGTCACCTGCTGGAGGAGGCGGGATTTACGGTGTCATTCTACGAGCTGATTTCTGAGGAATTCTCCTGGGTCATGCTAGTAGCCTCCACCGAGGCCTGATTTGGGCCTGAAATTACCCAGATTCAATAGGGTACAGTTTTGCTTCAATAGGGTACAATCGGCGATTTTCTTGTCGTGAAGTCGCGCTTGATCCAGTAGCGGAGATCCGCTTTACTCGGGTCATGTTGTATATAGGGATCGATAGTGGTACGCAGAGCACCAAGAGTGTGGTGTTGGATTTAGAGACGGGCGAGATCATTGCCTCCGCCCAGAAAGCCTACGATCTGATCGACGGTCTCGCTCCTGGTCATCTGGAGCAGCACCCGAGCGATTGGCTGGATGCTGTGGACAGCACCATCGAGGAGTGTTTGGCCGCTATCGGTGATCGGAAAGCTGAGATCCGAGGGATCGGGGTGAGCGGTCAGCAGCATGGTTTGGTGATACTAGATGCAAAAGATGAGGTGATCCGCCCTGCCAAACTCTGGTGCGATACATCGACCAGTGCCCAGTGCGACCAGTTCGCTGAGGATTTTGGTGGCGCTGCGGGGCTGATCGAGCGCTCTGGCAATACCATAGCGCCCGGCTATACCATCTCGAAGCTGCTGTGGATCAAACAGAATGAGCCGGAGAACTTTGCTGCAGTGGCCTCAGTCTTACTGCCGCATGATTACATCAATTTTCACCTGACTGGAGTCAAGCGCATGGAGTATGGCGATGCGTCAGGGACTGGCGTGCTGAATGTGCGCACCCGCGAGTGGGATCAGGAGTTGATCGATTTTGTCGATTCTCGGGTCGGCGACGCATTACCTGAGCTGGGCTCGTCGAATGAGCCACATGGCACGCTGCGTAGCACTCTAGCCGAGCGCTGGGGACTATCTGCAGAAGTGGTAGTGAGTGCTGGTGGTGGCGATAATATGATGGGCGCGATCGGTACGGGGAATATCGAGCCCGGAGTGATCACAGCTTCATTTGGCACATCAGGTACCCTCTATGGTTGTTCGGAGCAGCCGGTGATCGATCCGCAGGGCGAGATCGCAGCATTTTGTGATAGCACGGATCGCTGGCTGCCTCTGATCTGTACGATGAATGTGACGGTGATCACGGAGAAGGTGCGTGGCTGGTTCGACTGGGGGCACGATGCTCTGGAAGCTCAGATCCGAGAGATCCCACCAGGTGCAGAGGGTGTGTCCTTTCTGCCCTATCTGAATGGCGAGCGTACGCCCAATCTCCCCAATGGTTCGGCAGTGATTCATGGTCTGAATGGGACCAATGCGACTCCGGCTCACATGGCTCGTGCGGCGATGGAGGGCGCGACTCTGGGACTAGCTTATGGTCTCAATCGATTTGCAGCGCTGGGGCTACAGCCTGCAGAGATCCGTCTGACAGGTGGTGGGAGCAAGAGTGCTGTCTGGCGAGAGATCGCGGCAGATATCTTTGGCGTGCCTGTCGTCGGGTTGATGACGGCAGAAGGTGCCTCACTGGGCGGAGCTATCCAAGCTGCAGTGGCCGCTGGCGCAGGTGACTATGCCGCACTGTGTGAGCGGTGTGTGGAGTTGGATGAATCGACCCGAGTACTACCCAATCGTGAAAACGCTGAGATTTACCAACAAAAGCTTGATCAACAGTCGACTCTAACCCAGGTATTACACTCCGCCGATCAGCTTTGATGATTATGATTTTTTAAAATAGTCACAAAAAGCTGGACAATTCACTAAATTTTTGATATTTTCAAAAATGAGTCGCAGCTTGTGCGAGATTCTCAAAATAAGTAGAAAGCATCCTGTGTGTAACGTAGATTGTAGTCATGATTAACCTTTGCTTAGCCCTCTTTGCCTTTTTCTTGGCGGTGTTAGCCGAGCATTTGAACCGCGTTCAGCAGCAACGCCGTTGGATGATGTATGGTGGCAAGTTGGAGGATTTTCCTGATAAACGTAGCCCTATCAGTCTGTGGGCTAAGCCCTTGGTCTTGGCCGCCATGGTTTGGGGGTTGTGTGTCGCAGTCGAGCGCGAGGAGATCATCAACGCAGAGCTCAATGCTGCGGAATTATCAGGATTTGTGGATTAATTCAGAGAATTACAAAAATAAATTATATTCGTAATTTTCATATAATTAAGGTTTGTAAAGTTAATGATAGATGGCAGCTTGCGGTATGCCGCCACGCCATCCCATATCCCTGTTTTCGAAACGAATTAGTGAAAACGACCAGCCTGGTAGCGGTAGTAGCCGTAGGCCTGGGAAAGGCCAAAAGCACGGTCTGC
The DNA here is from genome assembly GCA_020630975.1 of Verrucomicrobiota bacterium. Lineage (GTDB taxonomy): Bacteria > Verrucomicrobiota > Verrucomicrobiia > Verrucomicrobiales > DEV007 > Arctic95D-9. Next base: position 15,924 of record JAHDID010000041.1, on the reverse strand, counting down.
TAGTGGGGGCTTCCGATCATCGCAGAATGGGCGATCTGCTTCGTCCACATGTGTATCAGGCTCTGACTCAATTCGACAAGTTGAGTTGCCTAGGATTGGTGTCGAAAGATCTGTCGCCGATCGGCGGCCACTGCGTGAAAAACTATGGCGAAGCGGTCTGGGATGTCTCCGAAAGCGAGGAGATGTGTCTCGTCCACATGGGCGGCAGCTCGATGCTCTCTGGCTTGGTCTCTAGTTTTCATCAGGCGGTAGAGGGCGGCGACCATGGGCAGTTCACCACCATCGTGCAGATGGCAGCCAGAGATGAGATGGAAAAGTATGTGCGCCGACGCTCTGGCCAGACAGCCTCGCTAGCCTATGTGCTCAGTGCTGAGGGCTGTTACGCAGGAGCAGAGTCGGTGTTTTTCGGAGTACGACTACCCGAGCCGTCGATTCTCGAGGAGGAGCAGGAGGAGCATTTGGTCTTTTGTCTGGGCGAGGCTGCCTTTGCTGGAGTCAGCGGTAGTCGCGCGGAGAGCTTTTTCTCCAATCGAGGTATCGCCGTGCAGCAGATGCCTTGTGAGTTGGTAGCTATACAGGCTCTGTGCAGTGAGCAGATCGAGGCGGGCCGCGAGTCTCTTTGCTATGACAAGGTAGTCAGCCAGGCTTCTACTACTCAGGGCTGGATGCTTTTGGAGGTTGGTGATATTCCCGAATCCATGATCGCTCCTGTGGCAAAAGCGGCTCAAGAGATGGCTGCCGCTCAGGGGCTTAGTATCGTGCTTTGCTCGGCAAAGGGCATCGGCGAAGGGGCCGTCTATACTCAGCAGCAGTGGCAGTCCGCTCTACCGGACGGAATCTGGGCCGACAATAATTCTCTATGGCCATTGGTTGCTCTGGTGAGCGATGCGGAGCTGACTCTTTCCGGCTGTCTCGATACTAGGATTTTGGCGTCCAGCTGCGGAAAGGCTGCGATCAATCTGCCATGCCTAGATCGCCGAGTAACAGACTACTGTGATGTGTGGGAGACGTCACCCGCGACCCTGAGCGAAAACACCAGTAAGTGGTCGCAAGAACTGACGCATCTACTCGCCACTCCTACTGCGAACCTCGAGGCAACCCAGGTCCAGAATCTCGACGCATTTTTTCATGCCTTTGCGGCAGCGACTGATAAATCTTCCGTCTGTGCCAGCCAAGCTGCCGAAGAAAAGATCTCGGCCCAGACAGCGGCAGGCAATAGTCGTAGTAGTAAGCCTGAGTCTGGAGAGAAGCATGCTTCAGGTAGTGCTTCTGCTGAACTGAGCTCGTAGATACGTATCTTATCCCTATCATCCTCCTTGCCGAAGCCCGTCTCTCGCTTGGCTAATAGCTGTAGGCATTACTGGCGCCTCGCGCAAAGACGCAAAGGTCGCAAAGCTAAGGTAAACCAGCCGAAAAAATCTGTATGATTACACGACTGGGGCGTTTGAGTTCCTCTGTTGAACTTAGCTCGTAGAGGGACACGTTTTTCTAGAGCAGGGTGGGGTTTGGTTGGGATTAAAGGATGGCTTTATACGTATGGTGAGCCAAGTCGCCACAAAGGACAGCAACCAGGCGGATGCGGCGAAAATCGCCCAGATCACGTTCAGTTGAGTCAGGGTAATCCCGTTTAGTCCACCTGCGATCTGCTCCCAGCTGTACTCAATCTGATTAGTGGTGATGGGAAGAAAGACGGAAAAATCGGCTGTGTAATCGACGCTCCAATAGAGGTGTCCCCACACTGCGCAGCTCCAAACTCCGTTCACGATCATCGCAGCTAGCAGTAGGTAGCCTTGAAAAATCAGGGTAGTCGAAGATCGTGGTCGATAGCGAGTCAGGACACGCACTATCGCTATGAGGAGGGGAGAGGCGAGTAGGATAGCCGCATGATATAAGAGCCCAGGTATCAGATACCAGAGGCACTCAGCCGGATACTCGAGCCAGCTTTTGGGATCAGGCGGCCAATCCATTTACCCGTTTCGGGTGACGCGTAGATTCTGCCCGATCTTGATCAGATTGGACTTCAGGCCATTGGCTTGCTTGAGACTCTCGACCGACATGCCATAGCGCTGGCTGATGTTGAAAAGCGTATCTCCCTGATCCACGCGGTGGAATGACTCTGCCGGTGGTGGCGTCGATAGGATGGTGGGCATCGCTTTGGCACGGACGACCTGTGGAGCGACGGCTGTAGAGCTGGTGGCAGGCAGAGCTGCACGAACCACTGATGGCTGGTTGCCCGGCAGCATCTTGGTCAGAGATTGAAAAGATGGGATCGATGGCAGTCTGCGGCGAGCTGCTTGCATCTTGGCATAGGGCCCGATGTAGCCCTGTCTTTTGGCCTCTGCCTCTGAGATGATCGCGATCTGCTGGCCAGCATTGGCAGCTCGGGGGCCGTAGGTCGGTGCATTTGGAGTCTGGGTCATATTCAGACTGGGGCCTGCAGGCACGGGCTGAGCCTTCACCGGAGGTGGGCTGATCGGGCGTGCTTTCTGCAGATCTTCTTTGGCGCTGAACAACTGCTTGCGCAGGCGCTCTTGCTCGGCGAGGCGCTGATTGATCTTGTAGTTCGAGTGCTCCTTGGAGTTGGGTGAGATCGGGTGGCGCAGGGTGACCGATGAGGAAACCGGCGAGATAATCCAAGTGCTGACCCAATCGGTGCGGTAGTAGCCTGTGTGATCGAATGGGTACTCCGCTTTGGTCATCCCGTGGCCAGGTATGGTCGGGATCTTCTCGGGTGCAAATTTGATGTCCTCCGCTCGTTGGCTGTGAGCGAAAGGGCAGGTGAGTAGGATGGCAGCGCTGCAGACAGGAAAAAACAAACGCTGGGTTATGTGTTTGTGCCGTAGGATCATGTGTTTGTGCGGAGGTGTTTGTTAACTACGCCTCATCCTTGGACGAACCGAGTCACAAAAATATAGCACAAATCTGAAAATTATTGGCTCATTTGGCTAATGAGTCCTGAATTTTTTTGGCTCTTAAGTTGTTTAGCATCTTTTGAGCGCTCTGTCCGAAGTGGGATTTGGAGTCGACTTGCACGATGCTGAGCAGTGTCTCGATCATCGCTTTGATGTCGCGCTGCTTCTGCTGGACGCCGAGTTTGTTGAGTAGAGCTTTCTGCAGGAGTTCGCCTTTTAGGTCCTGTTCTTGGATGTATTTGTCGGTGGCATCGAGCATCGCCGCGTATTGCACATCGGCTCCGAGGCGCTGCATCAGTGAGGAGTAGTCGACATCGGCTAGCTGGCGCTGAAAGGCCTTTTGGTAGCCGGTCTCGTCTTCGGGATCGAGAGCGATGACTTCTTCTATCACTTTGCGGTAGTAGCGTGCAGACAGGGTGCCAGGGAGGTCGGGTATCGCATCGACTAGCGTTTTGGCGCGGTCGACACCGGTCTGGTTAGCCGCCTTGGACATCGCCGCATCGCGGATCTCGCGGCCTTTGTGCAGAGCTAGCATCACTTGGGCATAGCGCTCTGCTGGGATCGGTTGGTAGCCATTCATGCCAAACGGTAGACCTTTCTGGTCGGTCACCAGCACTGTGGGAAAACCACGCACCCGGTAGGCGTCTTTCAGCAGTTGGTACTCCTTGGCCAGCTCGGCGGATAGCCGATTGTCCTCGGGGTACTCGAGCTTCAGCAGCACATATTTTTTCCGAACCGCGTCGGTGAAGACTTTTTGCGAGAGGATATCGGCCTCAAACTTTTTGCAGATATCGATCCACTCCGAGCCGGTGAAGACCACCATGATGCTTTTGCCCTCAGCATTGGCCGCATCGACCGCAGGCTGGTAGCGGCTGTGCCACACTGGGGGCTCTGCCTCCTGAGCCTGCAGGAAGAGAGATGCGCTGGAGAGGGCGAAAAGCCAACAGGCTAGTCGCTGAAAAGAAGGAAATGTAAATCGCTGTCGAGCCATACTGTCTGGGTAGTCGTGGTGCCCCTATCTAGGTCTTGTTATCAAACGCTCGATCGGGACAAGTTTTATGGCGAATTCAGTGGTAAAAATCAAGCTCAACTCCACGATTCTCTGATGAATGTGGATGAGCAAAGCGTGCAAGTCGTCGCGGATGCGGGTATGGCGGGCAAACGCCTCGACCAAGTGCTACCTGAGGTGCTGAGGCAGCAAGGCATCGAAATGTCGCGTAGCGCCGTGCAAGACTGCATCAAAAAAGGCCTGGCCACTCTCAATGGTAAGCAGGTGAAGCCGCGGATCGCGGTATCTGCAGGGGATGAGATCCACTTCACGGCGCCTGCGGCTAGCGATACGCTAGAGGTCCAGCCAGAGGACATTCCGCTGGAGGTTTTGTATGAGGACGAGCACATCATCGTGATCAACAAAGCCCCCGGTATGGTGGTGCACCCCGGCGCTGGCAATGATAGCGGTACGCTGGTGAATGCGCTGCTCCACCACTGCGATGGGCGTCTGAGCGAGTTGGCCGATGAAGGGCGGCCGGGCATCGTACACCGACTCGACAAGGAGACCTCTGGCTGCCTAGTAGCGGCGAAGTCGGATCTCGCCTACGAGTCGCTGGTGGCCCAGTTTTCCGGGCGGCAGACGGAGAAACACTACATCGCCATCACCGCTGGGATCCCAATGACGGCGGAGGGGCGGCTGGAGAATCACATCGGCCGCCACCCGGTGCATCGGCAGCGGATGGCGGTGGTAGAGCCTCCAGCAGGCAAGTCGGCGATCACTGACTATCGAGTCTCCGCGCAGAGTGAGACGGGCGATCCCTGGGCCTGGGTAGACTGCCAGATCCATACGGGCAGGACCCATCAGATCCGCGTGCATATGCGCGAGTGTCTGCGCTGCCCGATACTGGGCGACTCGATCTATGCCCAGCTGAAACGCCAGAAGCCCAAGGTCGACCGGCTCATGCTGCACGCCGCCCGGCTCAGCATTCGCCACCCCGAGAGTAGCGAGACCTGTACTTTTGCAGCGCCGCTGCCAGAGGCATTCGAGCGGTTTAAAGCCGAAGGCCACTAGTTTCAGAGCCGGTAGTGGGGAGTAAAGCTCTCAGCCCGTGATTCTTTTATAAATCGAAACATGAGCGCCCGAATCAAATTCTGCGGAGGCCTATCAGATTCGTGTTTATCTGTGTTCATTCGTGTTCATCTGTGTAGAAAAAATGCCTCACCTAAGTCTCGTAATTCAATTTAGTCAGTCCCTTGCTGATTGCTCTTATTTTTCTAACACGAATGGACACAGATGAACACGAATGAACGCAAATGGGTTGGAGGCTGCGCCTCGCTATAGATTAGTCTGCCAAGGGATATGAAAAAGACCTCGCGCAAAGACGCAGAGATCGCAAAACCATGGTTGATCAGGTTGTTTGAAAAATGACTGCGAAGCCCTAGCTCTGCGGTCTTTGCGCCTTTGCGCGAGGCTTCAGCGATGCATCTTAAGTCCAGTGCCTTTCGGTTTAAAGTCTAGTTCCTAGTCCAGTCGCGGGGTGTAGATCGGCATATCCTCTGCAGGCTCGAGATCATCCTCCAGACGCCACTCCCTCAGTACGTGGTAGTTGGCCTTAGGCGCGAGCCGTAGCGATATCGTAGAGCCGACGGGGCGTTTGGCGGCACTGGTGAAGCGGTTGCCAAACACGATGCCATGGGCCACTCGCACGCGGTCGTACGGGTAGTTACCGAGTTTGTCTTTGACCACGGCATACTCAAAGACCGCGAGGATGTTGCCTTCCCCAGTGATAGTTTCTTTGTCGACTTCTGATTTGGCTAGCAGTCGCAAGTCGAGGTCGAGATTGGCCGGTGGCTCCGGTGTGGGCACTGGCTGAGCGATAGTGATAGCGGGGGCCGCAGTGTCCTCGGTAGGTGCAGCCTCGCTCATCTCCTCGCTCGGCTGAGCAGTGGTGGGGGGCGCATCCTCAGGCTTTGCAGGTTCGGCCTCTGGTTTGGCGATAGATTCCGGCTCCGGCTCTGGAGGGCTGATGGCAGCTGCTGCGATCTCGATAGGTTGGGGGGAGATGGGTATCTCCATGACTATTTCCTGAGCGCCCGACTGCGGCGAGGTGGTGGCAGCTAGTTCGGTAGGCTGCGGTGGGCTAGGTATAGGTGCTGCGGCTATGGTCGTGCTTTCTCCGTCTGCTACCTCGCGCTGGAGCAGAGGCTCGTGAGGGATCATCGATGGGATCGCTTTGGTGATCATCTCTTGCTCCGGCTGCTGGTGAGGTGCCAGGCTATCGAGATAGTCGGTCAGCACAGGCAGGATCATCTCGGCCCATGCTTGGGCATCCTCTTTTGGCAGGTGGACACCGTCGCGCTGGGGGAAAGAATGATCATAGCTAGTCACATCGAGACTGCGAAAGACGGATCCCTCAAAGCCAGAAACGCCTTTCTCCAGCGAGTCTTGCATCTGCTTCTGCATACTGATGTGGTAGCGCAGCTCGTGGCAGTGGGGAGGTAGGATCCAGAAAGGCTTGGCACCAGCCTTGTTGATGGCTTCGGCGAGCTCGCCCATCACATTCTCGATTTCAGCGACGTTCTCAGCTCTCGTCTGCCGTCTGGAGCGGAGCGTGGCGTAGAGATTGACTCCTGTCTGCACCACGACGCAGTCGGGGGCGAAATACTCGACCATTTTCTCGAGCTTTGGCACGGCAGAGACGTGGGCTCGTTCTTTCTCCATGATAGGAGTCTTTTGCCAGTATCCATTGTAGCTGGGCATTTCGCGATAGGCATCCAGCCAGTGGTATGGAGTGGATGCACCAGCGACGACGCTGAATACCTCGATGCCGCGCTCGCGCAGGCTCGAATCAATGATCTCACCGAGTCCACTCTGGCTTTGAGAATCGCCAAGGAACATGACTCGGAGAGGTGGTGTTGTTGTGTTTTCGGCCTGACCAACGCTGCACAGAAGACATATCCAAACTATAAAAAATATGGTTTTGGGAGAAATCATGGCGATGGGCGCCTATAATATACCACAACTTTCCGCTCGTGTGGGCGAGAAGTTCGGCAGGGGATTTTGGGCGAAAAAGCTCGGTCTACAGCTCGATACCAGCTGCGCAGAGTCGCTTGAAGTCATCCCAGTCTAGCTTGAGATCGGGATCGCTAGCCTGGATCTGCTGCATCGTCACCGAGGCGATCTGCTCTCTGGCCGAGCTCAGTGTGCGGCTGACTCGGGTCTGATCGACTTGCCACATCTGGGCGAGCACCGTCTGGCTGATGCCGTGTAGGTAGGAAAGCTTCAGCATGAGCAGTGTCTCGGGCTCGAGGCTGGCAAAGGCGGTTTTGATGGCACTGCCCATGATATCGCCGAGATCTTCATCGATCAGCTCATCATCGTGCTCATCAGCCACTCGGTCGAATTTGTCGACGCCACGGGCTTCATCGTCGTCATACTGCGGGAGATCGCCGCGGAACTTGTCGCGCCGCTTGAGGTCTAGCCAGCGATTCCAGGTGATTCGGATCAGCCAGGTCGATAGCGAGCTACGGCCTTCGAATTTCGTCAGGAGAGGTGTGGTTTCGCCTTTCTTACCGGCGCCGAAGCACTCTGCCATGATATCGGCTACGAGGTCCTCTGCGGCCACTTTGTCGACACCGCGAGACATGAGTACGCGCTCGAGAGTGGGCTGATATTCGGATTGGAATGCTCGCACGGCCTCGTCTTCGCCAGCGATGGCTCGCTGAGTGAGCTCTAGGTCCTGAGCGTGTTTCAGGGGCTTAGATTCTGGTGACGTCTGGCTCATAATTATGGAGGTGGACTTAACATCCGTCGTGCAGGCGGATCAAGCGCAATCGGAGTCCGGAAGTGCTTGCGTATCAGGCGGGCTATGGCGCATGGTATCGCCATGAGATCTCATTATCTCCCCATTTTCCTGCTGTTATTCGGGCTTTCCACTGTGTTTTCTTTTGGTAACGATCGAAGACCCAATATTATTTTTATCTTAGCCGATGATCTGGGCTGGGCGGAGCTGGGCTGCTATGGCAATGACTTTAATGAGACGCCTCATCTCGACCAGATGGCGGCCGAGGGGCTACGCTTCACTCAGGCCTATGCTGCGGCACCGGTATGCTCGCCCTATCGCGCAGCACTGATGACTGGCAAGCACCCTGCGCGAGTGGGGATCCTCGACTATCTGCGGCCAGACTCGGCTAATGGGTTGTCTCCGGACTTCCCGACACTGCCGGGCATCCTGCGCGACCATGGCTACGCCACAGGCATGGTCGGCAAGTGGCACCTGACCGGCTATGAGTATCACGATGCGCCGGTAGAGATCCGCCCGATCGACCGGGGCTTTAGTTGGAATGTCGGCAGCGAGATCAAGAGTGTCGGCAATGGCGCGAATTTCTTTCCCTACGTGTTTCGCACCCAGCCGATCTCGTGGATCGATCTGGATGGGAATCCACTGGGCACTGGCGAATACCTGACGGATCGTCTGAATCTCGAGGCCGTCGACTTCATCGAAGCGCATAGCGATGAGCCTTTCTTTCTCTATCTGAGTCACTACGCGCCGCACACCATCCTCAATGGTCGTCCCGATCTGGTCGAGAAATACAAAGCAAAACGCACGCCGGGTGCATCGACTCGGCATAAGTGCTACCTCTGCGAAGATGCTGGACTAGGTGGTGGCGACCCTGGTCACCACTGGGCAGGTAGCTACAATCCGCATCTAGCTGCCATGCTCGAATCGATCGACGATGGAGTCGGCAAGATCCGCGCCAAGCTGGAACAGCTGGGGATCGCCGAGGATACCTTGATCGTTTTCTCCAGCGATAACGGCGGCGAGACGAACGTCACCTCCAACGCACCGCTCAGAGGTGGCAAGAGCCAGCTATATGAGGGCGGCATCCGAGTGCCGCTGGTCATGGCTTGGCCCGGACGGATACCCGCAGCATCCGAGACAGCGGCGGTCACGCAGAATGTCGACTTTCTGCCGACTTTTCTCACTGCGGCCGATGTCGAAAAGCCCGCTGGGCTTGTCCTAGATGGGCAGAATATTTATCCCGCTATGGTCGAGCCGCACCTGCAGTTTTCCACCTGCCCGATCTACTGGCACTACCCACTGGAGAAGCCGCACTTCCTCGGTGGTACATCGAGTGGTGCGATACGGGTAGGCAACTGGAAGCTAGTCGAGCATTTCGATACAGGGCAAGTCGAGTTGTTTAATCTGCGTAAAGACCTCGGAGAAAGCCGAAATATAGCCACAGAGCATCCGAGCATGGTACGGGCCCTGCGCAAATCGATCAGCGAATGGCGTGAGCGAGTCGATGCGAGTATGGAGATTGTGCGCTAGGTCTCGTATGGGCGAAGTCGTAATAGGGCTAAAAAATGAAATCTCAGTTAATATCCCTGTTGCTCAGCGATAAAAATCGCGTTGAAATGTTGCAGGCAGTAAAGATGCTAGATCTGCCTGAAGGATGGATTGGTGCTGGTTTTATTCGAAATTTGGTTTGGGATTATTTACACGGTTTCAGTCCTTCACCTTTGAGTGACGTGGACGTTATATATTTCGACCGGGATAAGAATTTGAGTGATTCAAGTGTTGAGAGCCAACTGCAGAGAATGGTGCCTGCAGTGAACTGGCAAGCTCGGAATCAAGCTGTAATGCATGTGCGAAACAACCATGAGCCTTATTCTGATATAGAAGATGCAATTTCATACTGGCCCGAAAAGGAAACAGCTATTGCCGTGAGGCTTACATCTTTTGGTGTTATAGAAGTTATAGCTCCATTTGGCCTTGAGTCTCTTTTTGCTGGGGAGATTTCTCGTAACCCCCAAAGTTCTATAGACCTGTTCGAGGAGAGGGTTTTAGGGAAGCAATGGCTTCATCGTTGGCCTAAACTCAAGCAGCGAATCGATTAAGAAGCGGGGGCAGGTTGATCGCAGAAAGGCACTCTAGTCAACCTTTGAGGTGAAGCACTTTGTACTGGGAGGGGCTGTTTTTAACTGCCCGGCTAGCCAAGCTATCCTTTGAGCCTCTGCCTATGCTTTTTAGCTCGGGCAGCCCGGCGGTTACAAACCTCCGCTCCCAGTGAGTCTGTGCGGTCACTGGCTGGTAGAGGAGGAGCGAGATGTGATCGGAAGGGTGAAGGGATGGAAGCCTTAGATGAAGTGTCGTTAGGTTGTAACTTGTGCTGTGGTTATATTTTCTACTTACCTCATAGGTCATAGGTTGTTGCAATTCTAGGTTCTTAGATAATCGGCTTGTTATCTTTAGCCTGCGATAATATGATTTTGACATAGAAATTATGCTCAACAGAATTCGTGAATACCATGCGGTTACTACTATCGCTATTCTTCAGGTATTTCTGATTGTAGTTGGTTGGCTGGCAACCAGCATACACCTTAAGTTTAAAGGTTACCCTGGGTCAGCAGAGTTTGATCCATTGATTCGGTGGAATTCTCTGTCTGTTTTTGTTCGGGAGTGGGTGCTTGTGTTGTTTGTAGTGCCTGTTGTGTGGGTTGTGCAGGCTCTTTGGCTCGAAGAGTGGAGTGAGATTTCAGATCCTAGAGTGGTGAATTTTGTGTCAGGATTGCTTGTGATATTGGTTCTCTTTTGTGTTCTGGGGATGGCTGCAGTAGATGTGAGTTATCGCGCTCTTTTTATCCGTTCGGGGTAAGGTCAGACCTTAACATAACCCCACATAACCCCTTATCGCGTGACATAATACTCGCAGGAATCTATGCTGATTTTTGCAGTCGTTCAGACCTGTGACTAATTTTTATTCCGAGAGACTGTAAAGCCCATGGTAAAAGGTCTACAGCATACAACTACGCAAAAAACAGAAGGGGGCAAAGGGGGATGGTTAAATCGAGCCTGAAAATCCTCACAACCGATGTTTAGTTTTTTGGCAGCTTTCCGGAGCGGAAGAGAAGTCGGATAGGTAAAGTTGACAGGACGTTTCTACCACCCTTTCAGGGTGGGGTAATGCTTGTGGGTATCCGACCCGGGGTTTTACCCCGGGCTATCAGCTGTTTGCCCCTCCGGGGCACGGACTTTTATTGGTCCCGGAGGGACTCAAAGATAGTAGCCGGTGGCAAGCGTAGCGCAGCCACCGGGTGTGGTAGAGGTGAAACTGCACCCCGGCGGGGTGCTAGAAACGTTTGCTAACCAATGGCGCTCCGGTGTCTGACAAGTCGATGCGAAAAACGACATTTGAATCTGCTAGTTACCAAACCTGCTAAAAGGGGGGGATATGTTGAGGTATGAATCTTCCATTTTTAATTGGGTTTTTCGGTGGTGTTGTAATCTATAGTTGATCTGAACGGATGGTGTTTTACAAAGCAAGTTAAGGCTTGCCGCCACCTTTCACTTCATCGGAAAGATGACTTTGGTTATCAACTCTTCGGGTGGGGTGACTTCGGGATCGTTTTCGTAGATCTCGTAGCAGTCGATGCTTTTCTTGAGTTTGAAGGCTCCGGAGCGACTGCGTGACATGCCGGCGGACCAGGCATTGCCGATGTAGTGGTAGGGACCTGTGTGGGTGACGGTGTAGGCCTGTGTGGCAGGGAGGTAGATGGTGACTAGGCCCTCTGGGAGGTCGGTAGGAACGGTCTCGAGTAGACGGCCAAAACTGTATTTCGCTCGCATACCACTGATGTCCCATTTGTGGTAGACGCTAGCGGCGGGTCCGCAGGGCATGCCCTCGAGGAGTCGGGCGGCACGCTTGGCGGCTTCGTCCATGGATTCATTGATCTCGGAGATCGCGCACTCGCCCTGCACACCGACGATGGTGACGGCATCGACATGCTCTGTGGCAAAGGCGAGGTGAGCCGATACCTTTCCAGTCTCTAGGTATTCTTTGAGCATAGACAGGCCTCGGTCGTAGTCGGAGCCACAGAGGTTTGCCATGAGCTTTTTGAGGAAAAATAGGAAGAATGGCAGGGAGCCTACCATCGACCAGGTGACCTTTGTCCCGCCATCATCTTCTGCTAGATCGAAGCGGCTGGTGGCCTTGCCTTTCCATGGTTTGATGAAAGACAAATTGAATGCTAGGGAGCGGTTTTCCTCGAGTCGATCAATGGCCATTTCGCCAGCTCCGATATACTTGCCATGCCAGGTGTAGGAAGAGCCATCGTCGCTGAAGGTCAGCTCAGCATCGGGCTCGGTGATCAGCCAGGGAGACCAGGCTGGCCACTGGCGAAAGTCGCGGAGCGAGGTAAAGACTTTGTCGATGGGGGCATCGATGGTGATGGAGCGGGCTAGTGTGAAGGCAGGCATGGTAGATAAAATCTGTCGGCTGTAATAAATCGGCGATCAAGTGATAACAGAGGTGGGGCAGGGGCATAAAAAATCCCTACTGCCAAGGCTAGCAGTAGGGATTCCGGGAAAAGCATTGGCTAATGCCGTTAGCGCTATCACTTCACCCTCAGCACGCCGCGCATGATTGTGGCGTGACCAGGGAAGGTGCAGACAAACTGGTAGTCACCAGGTGTCGTAGGCGCTTTGAAATCGAGATCCTCGATCTGACCAATCTCCAGCATCGCGGTGTGATGCAGGATGTCACTAGAGGCTGGGATGAACTGTTTTTTGAAGCCGTCGGCACCCATAGCAATCGCTGCAGCGGCTACTGCGTCGGCAGTACCGGGCTTCACGATCACTAGGTTGTGCGGCAGAGCATCGGGATTGGCGAAGACTAGCTTCACTTGCTTGCCAGCTTTGACCTCGAGTTCCTTCACGTCGTAGCGGAGCTGCTCGACTACTGTATTGACTCGTAGGGTGGTCAGCTCTGGTGTGTCGGAGATGACTCCACCGGGAGTGATTTCCATCTCCTCTTCTTCCTCGATCTCGATGGCACCTTTGGCCGGATCGGCTACCTCCCAGTGGTGTCTGACCGTAGCAGCGGCGATGCGGGCGTGCTCGACTGGTGAGTCTAGCACGGTCTGCAGTAGCTCCATGTCGCGTACATTGTGCTGCTGGTGGACCCAGAGGCCCTCTAGCAGGTGGTGTGCGTGGTCAGGATTTTTGGCGTCCCATTTGGCGAGCCACTTTTTCGCGGCAGCGATGACCTCGTCTGAGTCGCGCTCGGATAGCTCGACACGGGTGCGGTGGCGCACGCCATTGATTGGGTGCTCGAGATTGGCCATGAGTTGATCGAGAGGCTCGCCATCGATGGCGACCGGCTTCTGCAGCGGGCGATCCTCGTAGACCATACGGTAGATACGGCCATGGCTGTGGTCGCGATTCGGGTCGCGGATATTGTGCTGCATGTGGCCGATGATGACGTTTGACCAGTCAGACACATAGAGGGCTCCATCCTCGCCAAAGACGGCGTCGGTAGGTCGGAAATTGCCATCTTCGGAGACTAGCATGTCTTCCTCTGGGGTGCCCCAGACCTCGCCGGTCTTGAATTTGACCATCTCTTTCACGTTCTTGCGTTTGCCGTCGACTTTCACTTGCTTGGTCACCTCGGTCTCGTAGCCATCGCGGTGCAGCTTGTAGTTTTTCAGGCCGAGGAAGCCGATGGTATTACAGACTAGGAAGTTGCCTTGTACCTCAGGTGGAAAGTTCTCCGAAGAGACGATGGCATCCGCTGCTACGGGGCGGACCTCTTTGTTCAGCAGCATGTGCATTTTGAAGCCATGCTCATCTGGGCGCACCTGGTAGGAGCGACCGCCGGTGCCATCATTGGCGTAGTGGTAGCCCCAGTAGTCGAATGCGATGCCATGTGGGTTAGGGCTATTGGCGGCGTGGTAGGCCACTGTGAAGCGACGGGGATCCCAGCGAAACATGGCCGAAGCGCCTGTCTGTAGAGGTGCTCCCCAGGGGTGCTCGTGGTTGTGCACTAGAAAGACGCCACTCTGCCAGTAAATACCGCCATCGGGACCGTAGATCAGGTTATTCGCGGTGTGGTGAGTATCGGATGAGCCAAAGCCATGCAGGATGACGTGGCGCTCGTCGGCGACATCGTCACCATCGGTGTCTTTGAGGAAAATCAGATCGGGCTGAGAGGTGACGAGTACGCCGCCATTCCAAAACTCGAAACCGAGTGGGTTGTGGACTTTGGCGAATTCTTTGCACTTGTCAGCGACACCATCGCCATCGGTATCCTCTAGGATGACCAGAGCGTCGTTCATCTCCTTGAGCGGTTCCCACTTGGGGTAGGTCGGCCAGACAGCGGCCCAGATACGGCCTTTGCCATCCACCTGCATCTGCACAGGATTGACCATCTCGGGGAACATTGCCTCGTCGGCGAAGAGGTTGACCTTGTAGCCATCTGGAGTGGTGAACTTATCGACTCCCTCGGTGCCGGAGAGGTATTCTAGAGAGCCTTCTTTGGAGGCGTTGGAGCTTTTCGAGCCACCACCGACATTCGAGATCACTGGGACGGGGGCATCGACATTGCCGTCGGAGACCACAGGAGATTCGCCTTTAGCAGCAGCCCAGATGGCTTTGTCGCGGTTGGCTACCATCTGGTCGATCATGATCAGCTCGTGCTGTAGGACCTCTGCATTGGTCTGGTCGTTGACGAATTTCAGCTTTGAGCGACCACCCCAGATGTCATTACCGTCGGTGGCGCGGTAGCGGTTGAACCAGTGCCAGTTTTTGTCGGCAGTGAGCTTGGCGACAGTCGCGGAGTCGGCTGCGGGCTCTTTTCCGGTGAGCGTCTTGGCGATGTAGCGACCGACCAGTGTGCCACCCTTTTCATTGAGGTGGATACCGTTGATGGTCAGTGGCTCTTTGTTGGCCTTGTAGAGCTTTTTGGTCTCGGAGAAAAGATCGACAAAAGCGACGCCAGCCTGCTCGGCAGCGGTGCGAGTCGCCTCGGTGTATTTGGCTAGGCGCCGGTTGTTGGCATTGCCTTTGGGCAGGTTGGGGTCGCCGAGATTCTCATGAGCGATCGGGCTGAACAGCACGATGCGTGGGAAAGTTTCGCCATTGGGCTGGTAGCTGCGCAGGGTGCGCACATAGTTCACCAGGCGCTTGGTGTAGTCGCCAGGATTATCTTCGTAGGATTCATTGTAGCCAAAGAAGCAGAAGATCACATCTGGGGCGACGTGCTGCAGGTAGGCATCCATCGGGGTGAAGCCACTGGAGCGAGGGAATTTGTCGATCTGGTCACCGGAGAGGCACATATTGCGGAAAGCCAGCTCCATACCTGGCAGAGCGCTCTGCACGGGCACCTCGATATCGCCGTGGTGCTGAAATCTCTCGCCTAGGGCATTGCCGATCATGGCGATGGTGTCGCCTTTCTGGAATGCGAAGGGTAGCTGGTCTTTGTAGTCGCCTGGGACGGCTACGGGGTCGCGGCGGGTCCAGTAGACGGCATCGCTGCGATCATTTTTCCAGTCGTTTGGAGAGGCCTTTTTGCCGTCGTGAGTTTGATAGACTGCATTACCATTGCCCTCCATACGCAGGTGCACGGCTCCTGCTGGGGCCGCGATCGTCATGCGCTCAAAGACCTTCTTCCGGTCTTTATCGAGTACTTGGAGGGTGAATCCATCGAGTCTGCGCTCGAGGCCGTCGGCGCGATTCCAGATGCTGATCGCGTTGATCGGAGTCTCCTTGCCGAGGTCTAGCTCCCACCATGGATTTTTCTGCTCACTCGTGTGGGTCTGGCCATTGCCGCCATAGGATGGGTTTTTGTTGCCATCTATAGCGCGCTCGGGGGCTCCTCCCGAGCCGATACTGCTCTGAGTCGCTTTGCCAGTGGCAGCGATGTTTTTGCCACTGCTGTAGACTTCGACTTCGGCTAGGGTCAGGATGCGTTTGGCGCCGAGTAGCTCGATGCGCACAAATTGACCGTTGGCGTTGGTCTTACTCTTCAGATAGGGCGATTTGGCCTCTGCTCTAGCCTCGGTGGCTGTCAGAGCTAGGCATAGCCCCGTTAAAAATAGAACCGGTTTCCACATGGCCAGACCAAACGCCATGCTGGCAGGGGGCGCAAATGGAGCAGAGTCTGATTTGCGCCACAGGATAGGGTGTCAGATGAAGTGCTCTGGTTTTACAAATTCATTGGCGTAGGCTTGGCCTTCCTGGAT
>JAHDID010000112.1 GCA_020630975.1 Verrucomicrobiota bacterium | reverse complement strand
CGTTTGAGCGCTGGGACCTGCTAGCCAGGAAGCGCCACTTTGATTGCATAATAGACGACATAGCCACCAAATCAACCGCCAACAAGAGCCGGGCTAGCAGGTTATCCAGCCGCGTAGTGTTAGCTCCCTGCTGGTTCGAGAGCGACTCCAGGAGGTAACTCAAATCGAGGCGTAGGTGGTCCTTGCCGTGCGAATAACGTTAACCTTGCTCGAGGGGATTCAAATCTTAGGTGCGGCGTCTCCTCGGTAGTTTGAGGAGAAACTGCGTTGTATACATCGAAAGCAAGTTCGCAAGAGCCAACATAAGGCGATGCCGTCGGGATGAAGCGATGGCACCCATCATTGCGATACCCAAAATTCTGCGTGACTATCAAATTCCGCTCTTCCTGCACCTCATAATGGAAGATCTCAATATAGGAAAGGAGGTTATCGAACTCAAGGTAGAAGCCGTGCATATCGCCAAACAGGCACAAACGACTATCGTGTTCATACTGCCCAAACTGGAAGGGGAGTCGAGATGACCAGTCACCGGCAATTTTCATGAGCTAACATCTTATTGTGCTGGCCCGTAGATAGCAAGCCAGATATCTTGACTCAAGGATAGTTGGGAGCGCTATTGCTTTCCTTCTTAATAATGTTAATTATGCGAATTACGGTTCTTGATTTAAGCTGTAATTAAGGCGAGTACGCGATGCTGTGGGCTCGAAGGTTGGCTTGGGTAGGTCGTCGATGATCCGCTTTCACGTGGCGGAGAATCTGAGCTATTGCGGGGTGAGGAGTCCGCTGGATAGTTTGCCTGAGCAGGCGCTGATTCAGAATGATGATCGAGTGTACACACCGATCGTGGTGGGTAATGCGGGCGTGCAGGCTGGGTATGGAGACGGTGACGATGGGCAGGTGTATCGGATACCTCCGCCGAGTGATTTGCCTAGTGAGGAGAATGATTGGGATGATTGAGTTTTGTTCTTTGTTCTTTGTTCTTTGTTGGTTGTGGCTCGAAGGTTGGCTGGGGTAGCTGGGCGACGAGACGTCGCCCCTCCTTGAGTGGGATGCTTTGCTGGGGATGGTTGCTCTAGCCGTAATGATTTGGCTGAAGTTGAATGTGCTTGGCTTTGGATATTGGCGCGAAGGTTGGCTGGGGTTGTCCGGCGGTTGCACACCGCCGCTACGGGTGCGGGATGCTTTGGCTGTTGGTTGTGTTATTGATTCACAGATTTATTGGGGATTGGACACAGATTACACAGATTTTTTTGCTTGGTTGTGCAGATATTTTTGGTGGGGCGATGGGTACGGCAAATCTGTGTAATCTGTGATCCATCTGAGCTAATCTGTGAATAAGTGCGGAGCTCAAGGTGGGGTTGCTTGATTTGGGCTCGAAGGTTGGCTGGGGTTGTCCGGCGGTTGCAAACCGCCGCTCCCAGTACGGGATGCTTTGGTGGTTGTGCTCGAAGGTGTGGGCTGGGGTAGCTGGGCGACTAGACGGCGCCCCTCCTTTGAGGGGGATGCTTTTTGTGTGGGCGGTGGCTGGGGGATGAATTCGTCTGAAGTCGAATGAACGGGGTGGTTTGTGGCGGGTGTGGTTTGGGAGTGGGTTTTTATTGGGTGGTATACTAGTACCTACTCACCCGGTATGGCATCGGATATGAGTTTGTCCCATAGTACCAATGGACACAGATCGAAGCCGAGTTTGCTTTCGATCTGTTGATTGGCGAATTCGTCGATGGTGTAGCCGCCACCGTGGAGGCGCTCTTTGGTCCACTTGCTGTGGTCGAAGGCGATATTGTAGAGGTATCTGGTATTGCTAATGTATAGGTAGCAGATGTCGAACCACTCGGTGGGGCGATCGGGGTGTGAGCCGCCTAGTCGACTGTAAAATCGGATATCGGTGGCGTCGTGACAGAAATAGATCTCCCGAAACAATAGGTTCTTTCGTCGTGTGTAAAATTCGATCTCCTGCTCGCCGCTGAAGACTCCACTCGTCTCGCCAAACGATACAGAAAAGTTGTTATGCTTTAGCAGGGAATTCTTGTAGCCGCGTTTCGGGGCTTCGAATTCAAACTTACCGAGGTATCGGCGATGCGATGTGCGGATGATCTTGCCTTCGGTCTGCTTGCTGCGACGCCTTTCATCCTTGGTTATGGCTGCCAGAGGATAAGGGCTATCGCTAGTCATTAGTCAGTCTGCCAGAGGGACGCCTCTTTGCCTACTTCTATTTGTTTACTCCACACCACTCAGGTCGATGAGGATTTCGCGTGGCTTGGCGCCGTCTCCGGGGCCGATGATGCCACGGGTTTCGAGCACATCGATCATGCGGGCCGCGCGTGTGTAGCCGAGGCGTAGCTTGCGCTGCAGGAGAGAGGTCGAGGCTTTCTTCTCGGTGAAGATCACTTCCATGCACTTGCCGAGCATCTCTTCGTCGGCATCGGAGATCTGGACCTGTGTCTCTTCCTCCTCCATGTAGGGATCGGTGAAGTTGGTATCGAAAGCTGGAGCGCCTTGCTGAGCGCAGGCTTGCACTAGAGCCTGTGCCTCTTCATCGGTGATCAGTGCCCCCTGAGCGCGGATATGCTGAGCGCTGCCCGGAGGTAGGTAGAGCATGTCGCCTTTGCCGATTAGGTTCTCGGCGCCATTCTCGTCTAGGATGATGCGGCTGTCGGTCTTTGAGGAAACTTGGAAGGCGATGCGCGATGGGATGTTGGCCTTGATCACACCGGTGATGACATCGGCACGCGGAGTCTGAGTGGCGACGATCAGGTGGATACCTGCTGCACGAGCTTTCTGCGCGAGGCGGGCAATGCCGGTCTCGACATCGGCCGGAGCGGTCTGCATGAGGTCGGCTAGCTCGTCGATGATGACTACGATGTAGGGTAGGCGCTCTGGCATAGCGCCAGACTCGGCGCTGGTCGCTGCTAGGGCGGCGGCTCTCTCATCGTCGTCTAGGAAGTCGGTGCCAGTCTCGGTGTTGACCAGATTGGGTTGGGTGAGCTGCTCCTCCGCACGTACCTCGCGGCCGCGCAGGTCATTGTAGCCCTCGAAGTTGCGCACGCCTTTTTTGGCAAACATCACGTAGCGATCCTCCATCTCTTTGATGACCCAGCGCAGTGCCATCAGGACTTTCTTGGGCTCGGTCACTACCGGGAAAGCCATGTGTGGCAGGCTATTGTAGACCTGCATCTCGACCACCTTCGGATCGATCATGACAAACTTCAGCTCATCGGGAGAAAAGCGGAATAGCAGGCTGGCGATGATGGAGTTGATGCACACGCTCTTACCGCTGCCTGTGGCACCGGCTACGAGTAGGTGAGGCATGTTGGCGAGATCGCCGACGATGGTATTGCCATAGACATCTTTACCCAGTGCGAGAGGCAGCTGAGCCGTGCTCTGGCGAAAGGCATCGCTCTCGAATAGCTCGCGTAGCACGACTTTTTGTTTGTCGTTGTTGGCGATCTCGATACCGACAGTGGCTTTGCCTGGGATGGGGGCGAGGATATTGATGCGCTCGGCTCGGGTGGCGCGGGCGAGGTCGTCTTTCAGTGCGGTGATCTTATTCACCCGTAGGCCCATGGAGGGATAAAACTCGTAGCGCGTGATGGTGGGGCCCTGGGTGATGCCGCCTGGCTCGACCTCGACATTGAAACACTTCAGTGTCTCCACGATGTGGTCCTGGATCTTGCGTAGCATCACATCATCGCTGCCATCGTGCTCGACTAGGTCGGGAGCGGCCAGTAGCTCGATGGACGGTGGCTGATAGCCCTCATACTGGTAGGTCTCGAGGCCTGGCTTGGGCACGTAGATGGCGCCGGCATCATCGTTCTTGGCATTGGCTGCCTGGTGGTGTTTTTGCGTGGCATCGACGATCTGGCGGACTTTTTGCGGGTCGGGTGCCGCGGGTTTGACTGGAGCGGGCACAGGTGCAGCGGGAGTCGTCTGCCTCGCTGGTGTACTCTTGATGTCGACGGCGGGCTCGGCGGCGAGGGCTGCCATCACCTGTGGATCGGCCGCCTGTGGCGGTGTGCTAGAGTCGGCCATCAGCTCGGACATATCGATAGGCTCGACTGTGGGTTCGGGTGTGCCGGACCAGAGGCGCCATTTCTTCTCCCAGTTGGTGCGATTGAGCAGGCTTTTGCAGCCCTGATAGATGCGGCCGCAGATGCGAAAAGGGTGGATACCGGTCACGATGGTCGCGGTGACGAGGGCCACACCAGCCATCAGGATAAAGCTGCCTCCGGGACCGAAGAGTCTCTCGATCCCGCGCTCGCTCACCCAGAAGCTGATGAAACCGCCTAAGCTCTGCGGCAGGCCAAAGCGAGTGATGCCATTCTGGAAAACGAAAGTCTGACAGGCTACCATGCAGGCACCGGCTGCGGCCATGATGATCAGGGCTATGCCATTGCGATAGGTCAGGCGGCGCTTGGTAGCGATGATCTGGAGCCCCCAGCAGACCAGGCTGATCGGCAGTAGCCAGGCAGCCATGCCAAAGGCGAAGTACAAACCTCTAGCGATGTAGGAGCCCGTGGGTCCGATCAAATTGGCGCTGTGATCGGCTGGCTGATGAGAGCCGAGAGAGAGAAAGAGCATAGCCGCAGCGCCTAACCAGAGGCAGCCGATCAGCTCATGGCGACGGTAGGTCTCGACCCACCAGGACTCTTTCTGCTCTTTTTCTTGTGTTTGTTCCATCTCCATGCGCGTCTTCTAACCTCTGAGCTAAATTAAAATTCTGACTTTTATCAGAAAGTATAAAATATTTAGCTCTGTAGGCCTTAGAATCAACAGAATATTTAATATTCCTTAAATATCAAAGGCAATCATTAACCTCTTCTTTTTCGATACTGGAGTGGCGTCATCTCGCGGGCGGTTTTGAAATGGCGTGTCAGGTGGCTCTGATCGTAAAATCCGCAGTCGATAGCGATCTCGCCGACGGACTTGGTGGTGTGGACCAGCATCTCAGAGGCGGCCTGCAGGCGGACCTGCATCACGTATTGCATGGGGGAGATGTGGAAAAGTTCGCTAAACTTTCTCTCCAGTGTGCTGACGGACATATGAGCCGTACTGGCTAGATCGCCGACTTCGATTTTGTCGGCATAGTGCTCCTGCACATAGCTCAGCACTTCGGAAAACTGGCGGTAGGGATCGAGCACGGTGCCGGATACGGATAGATCGCGCATGACACCGGCTATGCCGATCACCTGGCCATCTGTGGAGTAGAGGGGCATCTTGCTGCTCAGGTACCAGTTTAGCCGGCCCTGCATATTGGGGACTAGCCAGGCTTTGTTATCCACTGGGGTGCCGGTTTCCATCACTTGGCGATCCTCCTGCAGGTACTTTTCGGCAAGCTCAGGCTCGAAGAAGTCGAAATCTGTCTTGCCGATGATGTCGTCGATACTGCCGACGCCAAATGCCTCGGCCTCGGCCTGATTGGCGAAGATAAATCGGCCCTCTCGGTCTTTGCAGAAGAAATACACATCTGGCAGAAATCGGAATAACTCGATAAACCGGCTGCGGTCGTCCAGTTGCTCGCAAAACTGCTTTTGTCGCTCATCTAACGTAATCATTGGCCCGTGATCGCGGTGTGCCGCTGCCGATAATATACAAAAAATTGCGGTCTTCATCCAAGCACGCAATCGTGACTGCTAGGACGGTGGGGGTAGTTATGAAGGAATTCGTACGCTATAGCTCACTCGCGATCGTGCTGTCGGTGTGTGTCGCCAGCAGGGCTGCCGACCTATCATTCGACCGCGATATCCGGCCTATCCTCTCGGACAAGTGCTTTCACTGCCACGGGCCGGATGATAACAAGCGCGATGCTGATCTGCGCCTCGATACCTACGAGGGGGCTACAGCAGATCTAGGGGGCTACTCGGCTATCGTCCCCGGCGATACCGAGGATAGTGAGTTGATCTATCGGATCTTTTCCGACGATCCGGATGAGATCATGCCCACGCCCAAGTCGCACCTGACGCTGACGGATCGAGAGAAGGAGCTGCTCAAGCAGTGGGTCGAGTCGGGGGCGGAGTATGAGGGGCACTGGGCATTCAGCCCGGTCACAGAGCCTAGTCCTCCAGTGGAGAGTCATCCTGTCGATCACTTTATCCAGGCGCGTCAGCAGGTGGCAGGTCTAGCAGCGAATCCTCCGGCCACGGCACAGGCGCTGGGTAGGCGGATGGCTCTGGACCTGACTGGGCTACCGCTACCGGCAGAGAGGGCTGCGGTATTTGAGCAGGCGCATGCGGCAGATCCGCAGGGCGCAGTGGCTGCTCTGCTAGATGATTTGCTAGCCAGTCCGCACTATGGCGAGCGAATGGCCTGGGACTGGCTAGATGTGAGTCGCTATGCGGATAGCAATGGCTACCAGGGCGATCGCGAGCGCACCATGTACCCGTGGCGCGACTGGGTGATCGAGGCGTTTCAGAAAAATCTGTCGTGGGATCAGTTTACCATCTGGCAGCTGGCGGGCGATCTACTGGAAGAGCCGACGCAGGAGCAGGTGCTGGCCACGGGCTTTAGCCGAAATCATCCCATCAATGGTGAGGGCGGGCGCATCGCTGAGGAAAATCGAGTCGATTACGTCTACGACATGACTGAGACCATGGGCACGACCTGGCTGGGTCTGACACTGGAGTGCAGCCGCTGTCATGACCACAAGTTCGACCCTATCTCGCAGCGCGACTACTTCGCCCTGAATGCGTTTTTCAATCAGACGCCAGTCACGGGTGGTGGTGGTGATCCGCAGCAGAGGCCACATCTCAAGCTGCCGACGGACCATCAGCTGGAGAGGCAGCAGGCGCTGCAGCAGCAGAAAAAAGAGGCCACCCAGCGCTTGGCCGAGTTGAAAAAATCCAAAGGTAGCGAGACACAGGCGGAGCACAGCTGGAGCCTGCTCGAGCCAGTCGCTGCGGAGGCGGATCATCAGCAGCTAGCGATCGAGTCGGATCTATCGATCGTCGCTTCGAGCGAGAAAAATCCGGCCAAAGACACCTACCGCGTGACCTATCGGGTGCCGGAGGGTGTGGCCAAGCTCGGCTCGCTGAAGCTCGACGCCCTGCAGCATGCCTCGCACACGCCGTCTCCCCAGGGGCTGGCTCGATCCGATAGCGGCAACTTCGTGCTGACTGAGATCGAGATCGCCGTGAATGGTAAGCCGCTGAAGATAACAGGGGCCTCGGCTTCGCACGAGCAGAATGGATTCCCCGTGGAGAGGGCATTTGATGGTAAATCAGACACTGGCTGGGCAGTGCACCGGGGTAAGCCCGTGGTCAATCCCGAGCACGCGATCTTTTCGCCTCGTGCGACTGTGCCGCTGCAGGCTGGTGATACGATAGAGGTGGTGCTGAGGCACGACTCGCGGCACCCGCATCACAATATGGGGCGCTGGCAGCTCTCCGCCTCGCCTAGGCTGAATCGCTCGGAGATCGAGCTGACGGAGGCTCGTATCAAAAGTATAGATGACACGCTGAAGCGGCTCGATAGCCAGGTGGTGAAAGTGATGGTGATGGAGGACATGGCCAAGCCACGAGATACCTTCATCTTAGAGGGGGGATTCTACAATCAGCCGGGCGAGAAGGTATCGGCTGCGATACCGGCGGTATTTGGTAGCCTAGCAGAGGAGGAAAAGCCCAACCGCCTATCGCTAGCCCAGTGGCTAGTGGATGGCGAGAATCCGCTGACGGCTCGAGTCACGGTGAACCGGCTGTGGCAGATGTTTTTCGGCACCGGCTTGGTCAAGACTAGCGAGGACTTTGGCGTGCAGGGCGAGCGGCCGAGTCACCCACAGCTGTTGGATTGGCTTTCGAATGAGTTTGTCAGCAGTGGCTGGGATGTGCAGCATGTGATCCGACTCATCGTCACCAGTCAGACCTATCAGCAGTCGGCGGTGATCCGCGAGGAGCACACTGAGCTCGATCCCGACAATCGTCTGCTGGCACGTAGTCCGCGTCACCGGCTGCCATCGTGGATGCTGCGCGATCAGGCGCTGGCAGCGTCTGGTCTGCTAGTGCCGACAGTAGGTGGCAAGCCGGTAAATGCCTACCAGCCAGAAGGGATTTGGGAAGAACTCAGCTTTGGCAAAAAGAAATATGTGCGTGGCAATGGTGATGATCTGTATCGACGGACTATTTATACCTTTTGGCGGCGTATCTCGGCACCGACTATGCTTTTCGACTCGGCCGATCGCATGGTGTGCGATGTGCTGCCCTCGCGTACGAACACTCCGCTGCAGGCGCTCACGCTGATGAATGATACCACCTATGTGGAGGCTGCTCGTGTCGCCGCGCAGCAGCAGGGCGATGTGGATGCGCTATTTCGAGCCATCGCCAATCGTCTGCCTAGCGATAGGGAAAAGAATCTACTGCAGCAGCGAATAGGTGCGCTCACCGAGCACTACCGAGCGCATCCTGCAGACGCCAAAGCTCTTTTAGATGTAGGTGAGTATCCGCTGCCAGATGGTGCGGATCTGCCTAGTCTGGCAGCGCGCACAGCTGTCGCCAATGTCATTTACAACCTAGACGAAATCATCTGCCGACCATGAATACTTCGATACTCGACTACCATCGCAGTCACACTCGCCGCGAGCTATTCGCGGGGGCAGGCTCGACTCTGGGGGCTGCGGCTCTCAGTCAGCTACTCGGTGGCACGGCTGCCGCCGCAGGTCCCGCGCCATCTTTCGCCAAGGCCAAACGTGTGATCTACCTATTTCAGAATGGTGGGCCATCGCATATCGAGCTTTTCGACCCCAAGCCCAAGCTCACTGAGATGCATGGTCAGCCGCTGCCAGAGAGTCTCATCGAGGGGCTGCGTTTCTCTACGATGACCCAGACCAAGGCCAAGCTATGTCTCGGCCAGGTCACCGAGTCGGCTCCTGCCGGGCAGTGCGGTATGGAGCTGTCCTCCAGCCACCTGCCCTATACTAGTGAGATCGCGGATAAGATCACGCTGATCCGATCGATGTATACCGAGCAGGTCAATCATGCTCCGGCGATCACGTTTTTTCTCACCGGTGGCGAGCGACCGGGGCGTCCATCAATGGGGGCCTGGCTCAGCTACGGGATAGGTAGTGAGTCCGAGGACCTACCAGCCTTTGTCTGTATGACATCTATCTCCAAAGGCACTAGCTGTGGGCAGATCTTTTACGATCACTACTGGGGCTCGGGCTTTTTGCCATCGGTGCATCAGGGGGTGAAGTTTCGTGGTAGTGGCAATCCGGTGCTATATCTAGAGAATCCTAATGGTATCGACAAAGGAGTCCGCCGCGGGCTGCTCGACGATCTGGCCAAGCTCAACCACCAGCAATATGAGGCGGTGGGCGATCCCGAAATCCAGACCCGTATCTCGCAATACGAGATGGCCTACCGGATGCAGACCTCGGTGCCGGAGTTGACCGATTTCTCTAAAGAGTCGAAAGCGACGCTGGATATGTATGGTCCCGGAGTGCATCAGAAAGGCCACTTTGCCTACAACTGTCTGATGGCTCGGCGTCTGGTCGAGCGGGGGACTCGCTTTGTGCAGCTGATGCATGCGGGCTGGGATCAGCACAACTCGCTGACTACCGAGTTTAATAATCAGACCCGCGATACCGATCAGCCAGCCGCTGCGCTGATAAAAGATCTCGAGCAGCGCGGTATGCTGGATGATACGCTGGTCATTTTTGGTGGTGAGTTTGGCCGTACCCCGTTTCTACAAAACGATATCAATAATCGTGCGCGCTGGGGTAGGGATCATCACCCCTATGGATTTTCCATGTGGATGGCTGGCGGTGGTATCAAGCAGGGCCACGTGCACGGTGCGACCGATGAGTTTGGCTTTCACGCGGTGAAGAACAAAATGCACGTCCACGATCTGCAGGCGACGATCCTGCACCAGCTAGGGATCAACCACGAGAAGCTGACCTACAAATTTCAGGGTAGGCGCTTCCGGCTGACGGATGTGCATGGCCATGTGGTGAAAGATATTTTGGCCTAGAGAGTGGGGGAGTTGGCTACAAAAAATGCCAAGCTGCGTCGCCGCTAGCTTGGCATTTCTAAAGTTTGGATCCGGTCGTAAAATAGGTCGTATAGGACCTATTGCGATTCCTTTGAGATCTTTAGCCCTCCTGCTTATCGGAGCTCATCTCGATTTTGGCTGAGTCGCGTAGACCTGCGATGAAAGTATCGACAGCTTTGCCTTTGGCCTGAGCTTCGAGACGCTCGGCGAGCTGGTCTTTGATCTCGTCGAAGTTCGGGGCTTTGGCCTCGGTCTTGTTAGTCACTTTGATCAGGTGGTAGCCAAACTGAGTCTTCACAGGATCACTGACTTCGCCGACTTTCTGAGTGAAAGCTGCGGCATCAAACTCAGGTACCATCTGACCACGGGTGAATGGGCCCAGATCGCCTCCAGACTTTCCACTCGGGCAAGCAGAGTGCTCCTTGGCCAACTCTTCGAAGCTCTTGCCTTCGCCACCGTCGATCTCTTTCTTCAGGCCCTCGATCATCTCTTTTTTCTTGGCCACTTCAGCCTCGTCGGAGATGCCTTTGGTCGAGATCAGGATGTGAGAAGCTTGGACGGACTCGCCTTGCTTGAATTGATCTTCGTTCTCGTCGAAGAAGCTTTTCACTTCTTCATCACTCGGCTTAGCGACGCTATCGGTGACTTCGTCGAGTAGTTTGCCGACTTTGACGTCTTCTTTGATCTGGCTGGTGATCTTTTCGACAGTCATGCCTGCGGACTTCACATAATCTTCTAGTGCGACACCGGGAGGTAATCTCTTCTTTAGGTCTTCCAGTCTCTCGGTGACCTCCTCGTCGCTGGCGGTGATTTTCTTCTCAGCAGCAGCGTTCATCAGCAGGGTGCGTGAGATCATGTCGCCGAGCACCATCTGTTGGGCTTGTTGCATCATCATGGCGCGCTGCTCTTCGGGCATGGCCTGCAGCTGCATGCCAAAGCGAGTGCGCGCCATTTCCTGGACTTCGCTGAGCATGATTTTGGTCCCATCGACAGTCGCGACCACCTCATCTTCAGGCTTAGCGTCCTGAGCGCTGCTGAAGGCACAGCACCCGAGCAGGGCGGTAGCGAGGAGCAGCGAGAGGCGTTTTTGTGTTGTTTTCATCATGTTTGTAGTTTCGAGCTTCACCCGTCGTGCCTGTAGGTTCTAACACAACAAGATTTTCCACCAGATCTCCGGCGGCGATTTTGGCCTAAGGCTAGTGGATGTGGCGGCGCTGGTGAGTGGCTGTGGACCTATTCGCCAATGCACCGGCATGATGAAACAGCCACTCGCTAGGCGCTCGCCGCCACTAGCCAGAGCGGACTGACTTGGAGGATGTGGCAGCGAACGCCAGT
The DNA here is from genome assembly GCA_020630975.1 of Verrucomicrobiota bacterium. GTDB lineage: Bacteria > Verrucomicrobiota > Verrucomicrobiia > Verrucomicrobiales > DEV007 > Arctic95D-9. The sequence continues at coordinate 45 of JAHDID010000112.1, read as the reverse complement.
GAGTGGCTACAGAGCCTATCCGCCAATGCGCCAGCACGATGAAAC
>JAHDID010000006.1 GCA_020630975.1 Verrucomicrobiota bacterium | reverse complement strand
TCAGATATTAGTGCTGAGAGGCTGAGTAATGGGTAGAGGAAGATCCCAATCTTCCGTTGGTAAGGAGGGACTGCAGGAAAGGCGTGGGAATTCTGGGGAATTCCTCTACGGAGCCTCAGATATTAGTGCTGAGAGGCTGAGTAATGGGTAGAGGAAGATCCCAATCTTCCCGAGGTTGGCAGGCGGTTTCGTATGACAGATACTACTTCTTCTGAGCCAGTTTCTTACCGCTCGGCTTAGTTTTGCCAGACTTGCCTTTGCCCTTCGCTTTTTGAGGTGGTTCATACCCCTCAGGCATGGCTAGAGACACGACTTGATCATCGTTGAGGCCGGATTTGATCTCGATATACTGGTCGTTGTTTTGACCGATCTTCACAGGGTGGCGGTTAAAATTGGAGCCTCTTTTTAGAAACACGAAGTGCTCGTCATCCTCAGTGAAAACTGCCTGCACCGGCACAAAGGCGACATCGCTGAGCTCGTTGACGAGGATCTCTACCTTCGCCGACATACCAGGCTTGAGGAAGTCGTTGGTGCCAGAGATTTCGATCGTCGCGGGGTAGACTTTGAGCGATGGGTTGTAGCGCGAGGCATTGCTGTCGGGTAGGACTGCTACTTTGGAGACTCGACCATCTAGGACCTTATCGGGGAATGATTCAGCTGTGATCCGTACTGCTTGGTCGAGTGAGACTTTCTTGATGTTCGACTCGTGGATGTTCACTTCGACACCCAGCTTCGACATATCGGGTATGGTGATGATCGGTTGGCCGAGCTTGAGTGTCGCGCCTTCCGAGATCGCTTCGTAGTAGCGCGAGGTGTAGTAGTTGTTCGAGGTGCCACCGTAGGCGACTAGGCCGACTTGTTCGGCACGGATGATGCAGCTTTTCATCTGGTCTTCCAGGTCTTGGCGTTTTTTCAGTTCCAGCTCGTAGCGACGCTTATACGATCGGTATTTGGCGAAGGCTTTGGACAGCGTCGCCATGGCTGAGCGTTTGGAGCGAATCAGATCGAGCAGAGCGTCCTCGTACTTGGAGAGCATCTTTTGGGCTTCTTTGGGGAATTCGTAGTCGAGGAATAGGTCGAGTTCGGTTTCTTTGGTCTGCAGTGAGAGTTTGGCCTTGTCGAGGTTGACCAGTTCGTTATCCAGAGTTTGGCGAGTTATGAAGTCGCGCTCACGTAGGCGTTTGGCGCCTTCTACAGATTGCTCGACTACGGCTAGTTGGGAGGATGCGACGAGAGCCTCGTCTTTCATCTTGCGGATCATCTGCTCCGCTTCGCCTTCGCTGAGTTTGTTTTGTTTGAGGAAATCGCTGAAGTTGACTCCTTGAGCGAGACTGTCCTCCGTCTCGTCCAAGCTAGGTGGGCCATCGAAATCTTCATTCTCCTCTTCGGCGAATTTCTTGAGCTTGGCGGTATCGAAGGAAGCAGCGATCACCTCGGTGGCAGATTCTTCGTAGCGGTTTAGTGTATCATTATCATAGGGGAGTCCTAGAGAGATGAGGATCTCACGACTGGCTTCTTTGCCGACGAATTTTTCAAAATCGAGCAGGGCAAATCGCAACTGTTGGCGCTCAGATTTCAGATTGCTGATAGCATTGCTCTCAGCGATAGCGATATCTTGCCGGGCATCGGCGAATAGGGACTCAGTCTGCTGAAAGGCCACATCGTGATCGACCAGTTTTTCTTCGATCGTCGAGGCATCGAGCTCTACTAGCACCAGTCCATTGTCGATATCCTCCTGGGTCACTTGGTAGCCTTCTTCGATGACTTTCAGTATCTTTACCCCAGCTGTACTCTTTACCTGATTTTTGATTTGGAGGTACTCTAAAGCTTGGATATTGCCCCCTTCGAGGACATTGATCGCTAGATCGCCTCGCTTCACCGTGTACTCGGGTAAGTCCTCGGTAGTAGTCTTCACATTGACCTTGAGCGGATCTACGATATACCACACGACGGCAGCGATGCCTGCTAGGAATAGGAGAGTGAAAAATTTCTTCTTCATGCAGAGGGCACTGGGCGAGCGATGACGGATGGCTCCTGCTGGATGCGCTCGACCCAGCTACCATCGTCTTTGATGTATAGGATGCCCAGGTCGCGCCACAGGCGTAGACGGGCCAAAGTGTGATCGATCAGTGTCGAGGTGCGCTGGTTTTGGGCATCGAGTAGGTCCTCTTGAGCATCGACGAGATCTCTGGCTCTACCACCGCCGATCTCGGCGAGCAGCAGCTGCTCCTCGAGGCGCCGCTGCGCTAGAGAGATACCCTGCAGAGCGATTTCGTAGTTTTGCTCAGCCAGCTCGAGGGCACGCCAGTCATCATTGATCTGGATGCGCGCACGGTCGACGGCTTCCTCATGCTGACGCTCACGAGCCTGCCGGGTGATCAGGCTGGAGCGGTAGCGATTTCGTTCGGCTTTGCGATCGAGTGGTAGATCTAGATCGATGCCGGTCGCGATATTGCGGCGATCGAGATTCAGATCAGGGCTGAGATCGCCAGGATCGCTGCGCGTCTCATAGTCGACTACTAGATCGAGGCCAGGCTTTAGATCCTGCTCGGCTACTAGTATCTTGCGGGCGGCATCGTCGATGCGATCGCGGCTGGTCGCTAGATCGGGGCGAGAGGCGAGCGCGATTTGGATGGCCTCTTCGGGAGTGATGTCGGGTTGGCGGATGCGCAGGCTATCGAGCTCTGCCGAGTCGAGTGCCAGTGGTGTATCGACTGGGATACCCAGGGTTAGTTTGAGCTCGTCGAGCTGACTCTCGTAGCTCCGTATCGAGCGTAGCCAGCGGCTTTTCGATAGTAGGGTAGCCTGCTTTAGCTGGCCTAGCTGGGCCTGAGTGCGGCGATCTTCCTCGGCTAGCGCTTCTTCGCGCTCGACACTGGTGAAAAAGCCCTGGTAGGCTAGATAGGCATTTCGAGCATTGTCTCGAGCCTGCAGCGTGCGGTAGTAGTCGGACACTAGATCGACGACGAAGTCTCTGCGAAAATCAGCAAAGTCTCGCAGGGCGTATAGCACATCGCGGTCGGCCTGTGTCAGCGCCTCCAGTGTGGTCTTTTGGCCTCCGCCTTTGAGCAGAGGCTGGACTAGGGTGAAGGCGAGCTTCGAATTGTTCACATCGCGGCTGCCCGCCAGAAAGTTGAGGAAGTCTTGAGTGAAGTCGGCCGATAGCCGCGCGCCGGTTTTATAGAGGTAGTCAAAGCTGGCGCTCTGATTACGCGTGAAGGTATTGGTGGCGACCAAGCTGTTGAGCCCTGCCTGAGCTGCAGCCCGCCGAGAGTCGCTCTGCCGGGTGGCATCGGCTCCGCCGCCGAAGATGGGGCTCAGCCTATGCTGGGCTAGTGTGAGATCTAGGGCCTCGAGGAAGACGGCCTCTTTGCGGGTGAGGTAGCTGCGGTTGTGAGTGATCCCTGTGCTCAGCGCCTCGTCTAGGCTGAGCATCTTTGCGTTAGCTTTGGTCTTTCCACTGCCGAGGAATGATTCCTGCTTGGCAGTGGGCAGGCCGTCTAGACTGGCCGCGCTCCAGGTAGGTGGTGGCTCGATATCTACTGAGTCGTTCTCGACGTTTTCGACTTCGGCAGTTTTCCCAAACAGCACGGCGTGAGTCTCGATATCTGCTTTCTGTCGATAAAAGTCGGCAGAGCAGCCTACCCAGAGGAGTGGGCAGGAGAGAGTAAGAAATAGATAGGTGTAGGGAGGTGCAGGCATGCCGAGACAGCACTGAGAAGCACTGTAGCCGACCGTGTCACAGACATTTGACTTTGCCTAACAAAATTCCAGACGCGTAGACGGTAGCAGCCGCTGGCGCATCAACGGCTTACGCATATGAGGAGTACGGAAAATTGTACCCTATTCAGTCAAAACTGTACCCTATTGAATTTTCAAGGTTTCGCGTCGTACGAGTGGTCCAAGAGGCTCTGATAGACAGTCCTCCGAGATTCGGTACGAGGGTGGGTAGGTAGAGTCTCGAGGCAGGCCTTTAGCTTCTTTTTTGCCTGAGCTATTTTCTTGGAATTGAGCAGCTTGATCGCTGCCAGTGCTAGTCGATCGGCTTGGTCGGCAGTTTCGATATCGGCTAGAGAGAAGGTAGGGTGGCTGGAAGCCTGGTCGGTCTCGGCCATGACTGCTGGAGTGCTGTCGCGTAGTAGGGTGCCCTCGGCAGTCACCAGATCGCCTTTGATGAAGGTGGATAGGTAGCGCCCCGGAGAGATCTCGTCGATCATCACCAGCATGGAGCCGTCTCGGAGGCTGGCTTTGCACTGCGAGACGGGGCGACTGCGGTTTTTGATGCCCTTTGGCTCGCGGAAGTAGATCTCCAGCTCCATGCCGCCTAGCTCGGGTGCTAGATGACCGGTGATGCCTAGTGCGTAGTCGCCGACTCGGGATATCGATGACTCGCCGTCTTTTAGGAAAAAATGCGGGGCCTCCACCATACCGCTGGGCTTTTTGTCGGCTGAGGACCGCAGCAGCGTCTTGTAGGCATCGACGGTCAGAGTCGTTGCTACCATCCGCGGCAGCAGTTGTTCGGTCTTGGCCTGGTCTAGGTCTGGTGCGGTGAGATAGCGGTACATCTCTGCTTTGTGATCGGCCGGATAGACGGCGACGCGTTTTTGGGCTGGCGTCTGTTTCGAGCTGACAGTTCTTCGATTGATTCGGCGAGTGTCTAGCAGTGGTGATGCAGATTCGATATGGATCACATGGATCAAAGCACGCAGATCGTCAGTCTGCTGATGTGAATTGGTGCTCAGCAGTTGTTTGATACGCTCGATCTGTGCTGGGGTATTTTGCACCAGTAGAGCATTCGCTTCTTTGGCATAAGCCACGTCAGTTCCTTTGGGGAAGGAGATCCCGGCATCTTCTAGTGCCTGTCGGGCCGAGATGTCGGCCGTGCAGCCAATCGTCTCAGGTGAAGCATGGAAGTAGTGGGTAAAGATGTAAGGCTGCTCTTCCCCACGGCATTCAGCGAAGGAAATCAACCATGCGAGGCCGGTCAGTAGTGAAAATGGCAGGAGGCGTGTGGTCATTTATTTTGAGAAAAATAAAAAGTTAGCCTGAAAATTTTCAAAAAAATTGAAAAACGCCGCAAAAATAATCGACGATTTTGAGAAATGGTATATATTATTCATAATATTTGTAAATATATGAACTTTTAAGGCGTATCTCAGCTTGTTAATTATTAATTTTTAAGCAACTTATTATCGCGCCGTTGTCGAAACCCATTCCTCTCTCGAATTCCTGCCAAGCCCGTTACCACATCATGCACAAGCCTACTGAGGTCATCGCCCTATTTGCACCTGCTATTGGTGCTCACCAGAGAGGCATAGTAGCCGCCTATCGAGCTGGTGCTCAGGCAGCTATCGAGCTGCCTTCGGAGAGTGTCGATTGGCAGGCGCTTTCCGCGGAGTTGGAGGCGGTATCGGCCTTTGGAGTCGACCAAATTGCGCTTCGCGTGCCTCAGGTAACCAAAAAGACTTTTCTCGATTGGTGCGCTCAGCAGCCTGTCGAGGTGCATCCGATATTGAGCACCAGCCCGGTCAGTGGTGACTGGCAGGATCTGGCTAAAGCACTGAAGACGAAAAATCTGTCCTTCACCGTGCAGGTGACGAGTGCAGAGCAGGGGATCGAGGCGGCCGCATTAGGCGCCGAGCGGCTTATACTGAAAGGCTCAGAGAGTGGCGGCTTCGTCGGCTCGGAGGCTGCCTTTATCTTAGCCCAGAAATGGCAGCAGGCAGCTACAGAGCAGGGGCTGAAGATACCCTACCTGGTGCAGGGTGGTATCGGTGTGAATACCGCAGCGGCAGTGGTCGCAGCTGGTGCGGCAGGCGTGGTGCTGGATAGCCAGCTCCTCCTCAGCCGAGAGCTGGGCTTGGCAAAAACGGCGCTCGGGCAGTGGCTGCGCAGTGCCGATGGTAGCGAGGTGTCGCTCGTCGGCAGTGGCACAGATGAGGCATGCCACCTTTTCCATCGCAGAAATAGCGAAGCTTTCAAAGCGGTCAGCGAGGCTGCTGAAAAGTCGGGCTGGAGCGCGAAGCTAGCGACTCTGATCGCAGGTAGCGAGGACTGCCTGCCGCTAGGACAGGATGTGTGCCTAGCCAAGTCTCTGGCGGATACGCATGTGACCGTGGGCGGTATCGTGACAGCTGTGCAGCGCTCGATCACGACCAGTCTACCTCTCGCTGCAGAGCTGGGGCATCTGGCTGAGGGTTCGGACCTAGCAGCTAGCCACGGCACCCGCTACCCTCTGCTGCAGGGACCGATGACTCGGGTCAGCGATACCGTTGATTTCGCCGATGCAGTGTCCAGCCACGGTGGTTTATCTTTCCTAGCGCTGGCCGTCATGCGAGGTCAGGAGATCGGGCAGCTGCTCAGCGAGGCCAAGCCGCGGCTCGATGGCATGCCTTGGGGTGTCGGGATGCTGGGTTTTTTGCCGCAGGCGATCCGCGACGAGCAGACCAAAGAGGTCTTTAAGCACAAGCCGCCTTTCGCCATCATCGCCGGTGGTCGTCCGGATCAGGCGAAGCAATTTGAGGACCAGGGCATCACCACTTACCTGCACGTACCATCACCAGGTCTGTTGGAGAACTTTCTGAAACAAGGAGCGCGTCGATTCATCTTTGAGGGGCGCGAGTGTGGCGGCCACGTCGGGCCTCGCTCGAGTTTTGTGCTCTGGCAGAGTGCCTGCGATCAGATCTTGGCGCAGATCGAGAAAAAGCCGATCAAGGATCTGCACTTGGTCTTCGCCGGCGGCATCCACGATGAGGCATCTTCGGCCATGGTTGCTGCGATGACGGCGCCACTCGCTGCACGCGGGGTAAAGATCGGTCTGCTGATGGGCACGGCCTACCTGTTCACTCAGGAGGCAGTCGAGGGAGGCGCGATCGTTTCGAAATTTCAGGAAGAGGCTGTCGAGTGCGAAAAGACCGTCGTGCTGGAGACCGGCCCAGGCCATGCGATACGCTGCATCGATACGCCGTATGCTGAGCTATTTGAGAGCGAAAAGAATCGCCTGATGGCAGAGGGCGCCAGCCACGAGGAGATCGTCCGCCACCTCGAGGGGATGAATATCGGTCGACTCCGCGTCGCATCGAAGGGTGTCGATCGCAAGCCGGGCTCGAAGACCCGCGAGCTAGTCGAGGTAGCCGAGGACGAGCAGTATGATCAGGGCATGTATATGATCGGCCAAGTCGCTGCGCTCAATGACTCGGTGCTGACCATGGCCGAGCTCCACCAGCGGGTGACCGATGGGGGCTGGGATTTCCTCAAAGCTCAGTCTGAGCGCCCAGTCGCCAAAGTGCTGAGCGAGCCGGATCAGGAGCCGAGCGACATCGCGATCATCGGTATGTCGTGCTACTACCCCGATGCCTCTGGGCTCGACGAGTATTGGCAAAATATTTTAGACAAGCACTACGCCGTGCAGGAAGTGCCCAAGACCCACTGGGACTGGCGCCTCTACTTCGATGAAGACCCGAAGGCGAAGGACCGCATCTACTCCAAGTGGGGTGGCTTCATCAAAGATATCCCATTCGACCCGCTCAAGTATGGCATCACGCCGAAGAGCATGGAGGTCATCGAGCCGCTGCAGCTGCTCAGTCTGGAGGCGGTGAATGATGCGCTGCGCGATGCCGGCTACCAAGATCGCCCATTCGATCGCGATCGCACGGCTTGTATCGTAGGTATCGGTGGTGGCGCAGGACCCAAGTCGGTGTCCTACGGCTTCCGCACCTGCATGCGCTTGACTGATTTCTTTGAGGATATGCCGATCAGCTCCGACGAGGTGCTGGAAAAGGCCAAGGACATCATCCCAGACTGGAATGAGGATTCTTTCCCCGGTGTGTTGTCGAATATCTGCTCCGGCCGAGTCGCCAACCGATTCGACTTCGGCGGATCGAACTACGCTATCGATGCTGCCTGTGCCTCTAGCCTAGCGTCGCTCGATGCCTGTGTGCGCGAGCTGGAGAGCGGCTCTGCCGATATGGCGATCGCTATGGGGGCGGATGCGGTGCAGACCCCGTATGCCTATGTGGCCTTTAGCAAAACTCACGCGCTATCGCGCAAAGGACGCAGCCGTCCATTCGATGCCGAGGGCGATGGTATCGTGCTATCAGAGGGTGTCGGAGTGGTGGTGCTCAAGCGTCTCGCCGATGCGGAGCGCGATGGTGATAAGATTTACTCTGTGATCAAAGGTGTCGGCTCATCCAGCGATGGCAAAGCCAAGGGCCTGACGGCACCGAATGCGACTGGCCAGGCCAGGGCAGTGAATCGCGCCTACGAGAAGGCTAACATAGCTCCCAAGAAAGTTCGCCTGATCGAGGCGCACGGCACCGGCACCGTCGTCGGTGACCAGACAGAGGCTACCGCTCTATCCACGGTGCTACGCGAGTCGGGGGCCGATGTGCAGTCCTGCGCACTGGGTTCGGTGAAGTCGATGATCGGCCACAGCAAATGTGCCGCAGGTATCGCCGGCGTCATCAAGACCTCGCTAGCGCTGCACCACAAGGTGCTACCACCGACCCTGGTGGAGACACCTAATCCGAATGCAAAATTTGACGAGAGTGCTCTTTATCTAAACCAAGACACCCGACCCTGGGTGCGCGAGGGCGACGAGTCGCGAGTCGCTGGTGTGAGTGCGTTTGGCTTTGGTGGCACGAACTATCACACAGTGCTATCTGAGTACCGAGGTGGCTTCGATGGCGGTAGCGAGCCCGCCAGTGGCCAATGGCCGACTGAACTGTTTGTCTGGCGCGCCGATAGCCGCGATGAGCTGAAGAAAGAACTGAGCCAGCTGGTCAGCTCGCTTCAGGCCGTCAGTCATGCTTATGCGTTTTCTAAATTGGCCGCAGCAGTCGCAGCGGCTAGTTCAAAAGAGGGAGCCGTAGTACTCTCGATCGTCGCTAGCGATCCTGAGGATCTGGTGAAAAAGATCGAAAAGGTATCGGAGCGTCTCGATAGTGCCGAGTGGGCGCACCCTAGTGGGATTGCTTACCAATCAGCCGCGCCTACAGAGGCAGGCCGTATCGGTATGTTATTCCCGGGGCAGGGCTCGCAGTATACCGATATGCTCACCGACCTAGCTATCGCCTTCCCAGAGGTGCGCGATACCCTAGATCGTGCAGCAGCCCATGTCGGTGATCGTCTGCAGCGTCCGTTGGCGCACTACATGTATCCACCGTCTGCGTTTACCGATGAGCAGCGTGCCGAGCAGCGCAGCAGTCTCGCGAGTACGGATGTCGCTCAGCCTGCGCTAGGTGCGTGTGGAGCGGCGATGTATCATTTGCTACAGCAGTTTGGTCTGGCTGGGGATGCCTTTGCAGGGCACAGCTATGGCGAATACCTAGCTCACTACGCAGCAGGTACGATCTCCGAGAGCGATCTCTACGAGGTATCACTGCAGCGTGGCCGAATCGTCAGAGAGCATGCCACGAGTGGTTCGACTATGATCGCGGTGAAGGCTGATGCGGCTCAGGTAAAGAAACTGATCGCAGGGCAGGACAGCGTATATTTAGCGAATATCAATTCGCCGTCTCAAACGGTGATTTCGCTACCTGATACTGAAGTCGATGCGGTGAAAGCCATTTTCGAAAAAGCTGAGCTCGATTGCCGTCAGATTCCAGTATCCTGCGGATTCCATTCGCCATTCGTCGAGCAGGCCGGTGCCGCTTTTGCAGAACAGCTCGATGGTATCGATTTTGGCAAGGCTGAGAAGCCGGTCTACTCCAATAGCCGCGGCAAGAAATACCCTGCTGGGGCGGCGCGTCAGCGGACTCTGCTCAAGGATCATCTGACTAGCTCAGTCGATTTTGTCGGTATGATCGAGTCGATGACTGCCGATGGTATCGATACCTTTATCGAAGTAGGACCGAGTTCCGTGCTCAGCCAGCTGAGCCGAGAGATCGCGCCTGATTCTCTATCGCTTGCTACCGACCAAAAAGGTAAGCACGGCATCACACAACTACAGACCGTGCTCGGGCGACTGATCGCAGCCGGTTACCCTGTCGACCTAGACTATCTCTATAGCGTGCGTGATCTGTCTGCAGAAAAGCTCGCCACCGTATTGGCCGCACCTAAAGTCGAGGCCAAGCCCAATCAGTGGGTCGTGAATGCGGTGCGGGCTAAACCTGAGTCGGCACCTGAGCCACTACTGCTAGGCCAGCCTCATCCATCGATCGAGGCAGATCCCGAGCGGATGGAGCAAATCATTCAGACCAATAGCAAAAACTTCGCTGAGAAGAAGCCTGCGAAGCAGCAGGGGGCTAGCGAAGGGAAAGCTCAACAACCACTTTCAAAAACTACCAGCAACACCACCAAGCAACAGATGGAAAGCAAACCCGCACCGGCTGCAGCGCCAGTATCAACCAACGGAAATGGCAACGGCCACAGTAATGGCAATGGCAACGGAAATGGTCACGCACCGAGTGTGCCGAGCCTGCCTCGTCCCACTATGATTCCTGCAGCAGGAGCTGATCAGGTGATGATGGGATTCCAAAGCCTGATGTCGCAATTTCTAGAGACTCAGCGCTCGGTGATGAATGCCTATCTCGGTAGCGATGTGCCAGTAGCAAATCTACCAGCTATGTCCCTGCCGCCGTTACCAGCGCCTATCGCTCCTGTAGCGATCCCAGCGCCGGCTCCAGTGGCAGCAGCTCCAGCACCTGTGGCTCCTCCAGCTAGCAATGGCAATCATCGTGCCAATGGTAACGGGAATGGCAATGGCAATGGAGCGATCACTCCAGATGCTGTGCAGAGTAATGGTAACGGTAATGGTAGCACCAATCGTGTCGAAGCTTTCACTGAGGCAAAATCTAATGGCAGCAGTAACGGAAATGGTAGCAGCGCTCCCAAAGCCGAGAAGACTGCTAGCACAGAGCCCACGGCACCCGCTGGTGGGGCCGATGTATCGATAGACGAGATCAAGGCTCATTTGCTCAGTATCGTCGGTGAACGCACCGGCTATCCAGAGGAGATGCTCGACGTGGATCTCGATCTAGAGGCCGATCTGGGTATCGATTCGATCAAGCGCGTCGAGATTCTTGGGGAGTTGGCAGAGTTCATCATGCCAGGCTCCGCTAGTATGGATGGCTCCGCCGATGATGACGGTGGCCTCGACTTGGAGAAACTCTCCGGACTGCGGACGCTGCAGCAGATACTCGACTACCTAGAGGAATTTCTCGATAGTCAGGCCGTTGCTACAGACGGTGCAAAAAAAAAACTGAGCGTGTAGATACTGATAGCGATACTGCCTCGCAGATTCAGCGCGGCCTAGTATCGCTCAAGTCGCTGCCGATGCCTCAGCTGGGATCGCTGGTTCTGCCAGAGGGTGTCGTCATCCTCACCGATGATGGTCGCGGCATCGCCAATGCCTGCGCCGATCGCCTAGCGGATTTAGGCCAGCAGGTAGTAGTGGTTCAGCACGCAGCGGGCGCCAATGGCGAAGATTTTCGGGCGGACCTGACAGATATCGATGCGGTGAGCAAACTGATTGCCGATATCCGCGCTCAGATGGGGCCGATCGGCGGGATCATCCATCTACTACCATTCGCTAGTATCGATGGTGATAGTGCCGAGCGTGCCTCACTGGAGGTGAAGTCCATTTACCTACTGACCAAAGTGGTCGAAGCCGAGGTCGCCTTTGTGCTCAGTGCCACCACACTAGGTGGGCAGCTAGGCTTTGGGGCAGAGTCTCTGGAGTCTCTAGCTAGAGCCGGTAGCGGCGGTATCAGCGGCTATCTGAAGTGTCTCGGTATGGAGTGGCCGGATGTGCTGGTGCGCACCATCGATTACGCTCCCACTACGGATAGTAGCGAAGTCATCGAGTGTATCGAGCGCGAGCTGGCGGATCCCGCGGGTCCTTATGAGGTAGGTTACCGCGATGGGCAGCGAGTCACCTGGCAGGTCGATACGGCTGTGCTCGGCGCGAGCGGTGAGCAGACGGTGCAGCTAGACAGAGATAGCGTGATCTTGATCACCGGTGGAGCGCGAGGCATCACAGCCGCTATCGCAGAGCAGATAGGCGAGCGCTACCAGTCGACCCTGATCCTGATGGGACGCTCTCCACTACCATCAGAGGTGGAAGACGAATCGACCATCGACTGCGTCGAGCCAGCCGAGCTAAAGCGCGCCATCATCGAAGATCTCAAATCTCGCGGCGAGCAGCCTGCGCCAGCAGTGGTAGAGAAAGCTTTCAATAAAATCATGACCGAGCGCGAGGTGCGGGCAAACATCGAAAGCATACGTGCCACCGGATCGGTTGTGGAGTACTACAGTGTCGATGTATCGAATCGTGAAGCACTCGCTGCTGCATGTGAATCTATCTACGCCAGCCATGGCAAGCTAGACGGGGTGATCCACGGTGCTGGTGTGATCGATGATAAGCTGGTGAAAGATAAGACTCCCGAGTCGTTTGACCGAGTTTTCAAAACCAAAGTCGATAGCACTTATGCACTGATCGATGCGCTACGTCCCGAGTCGCTACAGTTTGTTTCTTTATTTGCCTCGATCGCCAGCCGCTATGGCAACCGAGGTCAGTCCGACTACGCTGCGGCCAACGACGTGCTATGCAAACTAGCAACCGAGCTAGATCGCCAATGGGCAGCTAGGACCTTTGCTGTGGCGTGGGGACCGTGGGGTAGCATCGGCATGGTCTCCGATCTAGAGAAACATCTCAGCGCACGAGGCATTGCCTTGATCTCGCCAGAGGTTGGTTGTCGCATGTTTGTCGATGAGGTCGTCCATGGCCCGAAAGGCGCCAGCGAAGTGATCATCGCAGGTGGCGCAGATAATCTGGTAACCCCATCCACTAACCAAGCTGCAGCCCATAGTGTCGCATGATTGATTTGAGTAAAGATAACACCCCTGCACCCACCTCTTGGGATGCCGAGGTATTCCTACTGGGAGCCGCCTACCGCGATGATCTTGTGGAGCGTGCGCAGGTATTGCTAGCTCAGTCGAGTGGGCAGGATCTGGCACAGCTAGCGGTGGAAAGTTTCTGCGCGGGTGACTATCACTACCAGCATCGCTTGGCGATCGTGGCCAAGGATAGTAGTGATTTATCTGCCAAGCTAAACACGGCTCTGGAAAAGCTAATCGATGGAGCGGAGCAGATCCGTGACGTGAGCGGTATCTACTACACGGCTAGTCCGGCTGGCATCGATGAAAGCGGCCAGGCCACTAAGGTAGGTTTTTTGTTCCCCGGAGAGGGATCGCAGTATCAGGGGATGTTTGCCGATCTGGCGGAGCTTTTCCCCAATGTGAAAGCGATCCTCGATCACTGTGATCAGCTGCATGATAATGCGGAGGATGTCGATGAGCCTTACGTGACTCGTTTCTTCCGCCAGCGGGCCGGTCTCAGTCAGGCGCAGCTCGATGAGCGGGAGGAGGAGCTACGCCGATTGGATAATGCGATGTTCGCTGCGATCGTCGCCGATTGGGTGATGATGTCGATGCTCGAGCACCTGCACGTGCAGCAGGATACGATAGCGGGCCATAGTGGTGGTGAGCTATTCGCCCTGATGGCAGCCGGTGCTCTGAGTGGCTCGGACGAGCGCTACCAGATGCTCGGTGAGAGTTTCCGTGCGCTGGGCCGATTCGCACCCGAGGGGGCTGTCGATAGTCGGATGCTGGCGCTCGGTATGTCGGCGAAGAAAGCGCAAAAGCTGATCGATGGTGCTATGGAAGACTGTGGTCGCGAGCTAGCAGCGCACGTGGCTATGCTCAACTGCCCCCACCAGACAGTAGTCGTGGGTGCGAAAGCCGATATCGAAATCGTCGAGGCGTGGATCGTCAAGAAAGGTAAATTCTGCCAACCTCTGGATCTGGAACAGCCCTATCACACCGAGCTATTCGAGCCTTACATGGTGGTGCTACGCGATATGTTTGAGAAGATGGATTTCTCTCCCGCACAGGTGCCTACCTATAGCTGCACGACTGGCGAGCTTTTCCCGCAAGATGCCGACAGCATACGCGAACTGACTCTCGCTCACTGGGAGCGCCCAGTGCGGTTCATCGAGTTGATCGAAAATCAGTATCGAGATGGGGTGCGTTGCTTCATCGAGGTAGGCCCCCGCAATCACCTGAGCGCTTTTGTCGACGACATCCTACGCGGCAAGCCAGATGTGCTGGTGATGCCTGCCAATACCGAGCGCAGCGGAGGGCTAGAGCAGCTACTACACCTAGTGGCACAGCTGCATGTACATCACTTTGGCGTGGATCCGACTTATCTCTACGGTGTGCGTGGCCTATTGCAGGTACCGGATCAGTCTGATCAGTCTTATCCGACCGATCTATCCAATCGCGATGCGGTCATGCTGGCACACCAGCATACCATGGCGGAGTTTTTGGCGCTGCAGCAGTCGGTGATGCAGCAGTATGTCGCCCAGCAGCATGGCCACACGGTGCTCCCTGTGCCGGAGCCAGAGCTAATCGCTGAGCCTGCTCCTGCTGCCTACCCGATGATCGATGAGATCCTCGAGCTAGCGCCGCAGCAGTCGATCGTGGCGCGCCGTCGGATGACGCTGGAGGAGGACTACTTTTCCGCCCAGCACACGGTGGGTGGCCGAGAGTTGAGTCGTGTCGATCCTGAGCAGTATGGACTGCCGGTGGTACCGATGACTTTCAGTATAGAAATGTTTAGCGAAGTCGCGCAGACTCTGGTGCCTGGCTGGCTGGTCACCGGTATGTGCGATATCAAGCTATACAAGTGGCTCGACTACGAGGATGGCGGCGAGGCTTTTGCTCAGGTGGAGGCCGAGGTCGACTACGAAGCATCGGATAGTGAAAAGGTGGTGGTAAAGGCACAGCTTTTCCACTGGTGGGGATCGCAGGAGCGAAATCCTGAGCGTCCTGCATGTACAGCTACTATCGAGCTCGCAGTTGCTTATCCTGAGGCACCGGTCGCACCAGAGTATGCTCCGATCAATTGCCGCCCGATCTCGGTATCGCGAGAGCGTTTGTACAAAAACCTATTTCATGGCGAGGAATTCCACGGGGTAGGGGAGTTTGGTCGTTTCGGCGACGATGGTGTCGAGTCGACGATGACGGTGCTGCCTAGAGAGCGACTGTTTACCAGTAATCCCGATCCACAGTTTATTTTTGATCCAGTGCTACTAGATGTATCGCTCCACCCGATGTGTGCTTGGCATCTGGAGCAGGAGGATCAGTCGGGGCGTATTCTGCTACCGATCGGCGTCGATCGTATCGATTTTTATGGGCCGCGCCCCGATGTGGGAGCGGGATTTTACACTAGAGCCTACATCAGCAAGGAAACCACACGCCAGGTAGCGCACGAGGTACAGATCGTCGACGCCAATGAGCGCATGTGGTGCCAGATGCATGGCTGTCAGTATTGGCGCTTTTACCTACCGTTCCGTGAGTACAATTTCTTCGGGCCGAAGGATATCTACATGCTCAGTCTAGAGTGGGACGAGGTGAGCCCGCAGCCCGAGAGCCTGGCCGTGCTGCTCGATGTGCCGAATGATCTGCGCAATCCATCGATGCAGCCGATCGGTGCCCGAGTCAGTCTGAGTGAGCGCGAGTATAGCGAGTTTACCAAGCTAGAGGGCACTGCCGAGCGGCGCACGCAGTGGATGTTTGGCCGACAGGCGATCAAAGACGCAGCACGCACGCTCTATTACCGCATGACGGGGCAGCGCAACTTCATGGCGGATATCGAGGTAGACCACGACGAGCACGGTCGGCCCAGAGCGTACCTGCGTGCTGGCGATACACCCGAGGATTTTCCCTATGTATCGCTGAGCCACTGCGGCACGCGTATGCTGGCGATGGCATCGACTACCGAGACAGTCGGAGTCGATATCGAAAAAATAGCTCCACGAGAGGATAGCTTTCTCAAGATCGCATTCAGCGCTGCTGAGCTCGAAAGCCTCAAGGTGATCGATCCTGACTCCGCAGAGTGGATCACACGCTACTGGTGTGCCAAAGAAGCGATCGGCAAAGCCCTAGGGCAGGGACTGATCGATGGGCCACGTGGTGTCGAGATCGTTCAGGCGAATCCTGAGACAGGCGAAGTGGTCGCCCGCCTCGCCAACGCGATGCTCCGCGAGTTTCCCGCTTATCGGGATAAGGGGATAAAAGTGCAAACCGATATCGAGGGCAAACACGCCGTCGCCACGACGATAGCTGAGACTCAGGTTTTAGCGACGGCAGGTGTGGTGTAGACTCTCAGCAGACGAATTCCTAACGACATGGCTACAGCAAACGAGATCATCACCGACCTATCCGAGATCCTTTCCGATTTCAACGGCAGACAATACTCCGGCACCATCACAGGTACCACGCTATTCATGCAAGATCTGGGCTTCACCTCCATCGACGTCGTCGTGCTAGGCGAAGCGCTGGAGGACAAATATGATGTCGAGCTACCTTTCGGCGAGCTGATCACCCAGCTGCGCGATCAGGGTCTGCAGGATGTGCCGATCGGTGTGTTGGCGAGATTTTTGGCGGATCGGATCTAGGATATGCTGGGACCGCCGACGTCCTCGTCGGCTCGCTAGGCCATCAAAGGGCTTATCTGAGCGATTTCCGGTGGTTGATACATTCTTTGATAAATCGGAATACCAGAATTCCCGCGATGCCTAAGCAGGCAATGAAAGCGATAATTGGGAGTCGTGCCAAAATGTAGACAGGATCTGTTGCTAGTAATCCGGGTGGTCGAGGAGCTTTGGACCGCTCTGAGTAATCGTCCCAGAAATGGGGATGGGTATCAGGGTGGTAACCTTTATCAAATTGAGACTCCATGTACCCAAGCCGGTTTGCCTGCCAGTGTTGCGCTTCTTTCCTAGCCTTGAGGTAAAATTTTTGGACGTGCTTCTTTGAGCGCGGTAACAGCAGTGATCTGGGCTCGATGATGGAATTGAACTTGGCTACTAGCGAGGTGTTTCCGTTGGCCTCGAGTTCTCTCAACCTTAGAAGGGTCAGATGAGCGACCGCGTGGCGGCCATCGTCTCGTAGGGCATGTAACAGAGCGTGAAAGATATCGTAGCTCTGCCAGGCAGCTCCAAGCGTGATTAATCCGCTATATCCTAGAACACTGTCGGTACTTTCTGGGCTACTATTGAGCTGGATTTGGTAGCGACCTTCTGGTTTTGTTCCCAAAGGGTGAACGGTTTCTTCTGACTCGTCTTCAGAAACGATACTTGGGATCTTGCGCAGCCATTGTAGGGCTTTTAACTGGTATAGCTCTCGTCCAAAGTGGGCATCAGGGTTCAAGTTGATGGCTTCTGTAATCAAACGGCAGGCTTCATTGATATCGGACAGGTCTTCAAAGTCGGCTCCAAATTTTAGCCAGCGGTGGGCATGAAAGGTTCCAAGATTAGCCAAGTATCGATACTCGTGGTCGAGGTCTTGGGGGATCTTGTTCAGTTGGAGGCGCTTTTTTGCCATCCATTCGATTGCCGTCGTGGCGTCCCCTAGGCGATCGTAGCAGACTGCTAGGTCATCGTAGAGATCGAGTTTGTCTGGCTCCTGTTGGATCTGGACCAAGACTCTGTCGCGCCTCATTTCGTAGTAACGAGCCGGGTAACGATCAAATCTTCCAGTGATCGTCGAGATCACATTTGGGATGCCCTTTGCTTCCGTGGCTAGCGTGTCTCGGTCCCAAATACAGGCTTCGGCATTGGACACTGCTAATAGAATAGTCAGGAAACATTTCACAAAGTGACACGGCATCTTTGAGTGTACGGATTGCTGAAGGGTTGTGCAAGTCGAGAAGGGGGGAGGCGGTCTAAGTTTCTAATTTTCAGCCTGTTTACGAGATTTTACGCTGAGCCAATAGTCTCTGGTGAAGCTCGCTCACTCTCACCTCCACGTTCTTGGTGTTTCTGCCGAGCTGGGCTTGAAGCGAAAATATTAAAAAAACTTAATATTTTATAAAACTTTATCATTGAGAAAGCCGTATTCTCTAATAAATTTTAAAAAGTTACAATGCAGACGTATTTTCCTTCCACTGCACGGCGGTCGTTTCGTCGTCACACAGCGCTCTTGGTGTCCTGTGGCTTGCTCCTCGCCGCCGATAGGACTCTGGCAGATCCTGAGTGTACGACATGAGATAAGAAAGATTCGATCCCTGTCGCAGTTGGCGGCGCAAGTAAACCAAGTCCTATTCCACCACCGCCTACTCCTTCGGCGTCTACGAGTCGTTCGAGCTCAGGAAGTAGCAGTAATAGTAGCAACAACAGCAGTTGGTCGGGTTCGTCCAATAGCAGAGGTAGTAACAGCTGGTCTGGCTCGTCTAGCAGCAGCAACAGCAACTGGTCGAAGCCCTCTAGCTCATACAATAGCAGTAGCAGCGGAAGCAATCGCAGTTGGTCGGCTCCGAGTGGACAGGCTGTGAGCTCTAGTTCTGCAGGAAGAGCTCGCGATCGTAGGGAAGGCAATCCTAACTGGAGAGCAAAGCAGCCGGTAGCCAGTGCGCCGCAGACGAGATCATTTAGGGCGACACCCGCGCCTAGTATCGGCAACGGCAGGTCCAGTAGCAATTCCAGCTGTGGCACTCCAGCTGCACCGACATGAGGCTCCACCAACCGATCTACCGGTGGTAGATCCCAAGGCGTATCGAGTGAGGTGCCAGCCATGCCGACATGACCGGGCTCTGGAGCTCCCGTGCGGGGCTCAAGATCATCGGGTGTATCGAGCGAGGTGCCAGCTATGCCGACATGACCGGGCTCAGGAGCCCCCGTGCGGGGTTCTCAAGTCTCGAGTGAGGTGCCAGCTATGCCGACATGACCAGGCTCTGGAGCCGCCGTGAGCGGTTCGAATGCTGGGAAATCCAAAGTATGGCGTGGTGTGGCCTGGTCAGGTCGATACATGCCGGAAAAGGGTCCTCATGGGAAGTATGCGATGACACTTAGCTACGCTGCTACCGATAGATTCACCTTAGGTTTGGACTACCGTCCGCTCTCAGACGATCTCACGCCTCTCGCGTCGTATCGCCTGTTTGACGAGACAGAAGACAATCCTGCCGTGATCCTCGGGACCAGTGCGGATGAGTTTAATAAAACCATCAGTCAGACCTACCACCTCGTGTTGAGTAAGCGGGTGGCAGAGCTCGGCGGAGTCAGTTTTTCACCCTACGCAGGACCGATGTACATCGCTAGCGAGGAGCGCCTGACTCTGATCGGTGGTGGTACGCTGAGAGCTGGAAAAAACTCGCTGATGGGTATGTGGAGTGGTGACTACTTTCACTTAGTCGGCAGCCGCCAGATCAATGATCATCTATCCGCTGGTGTCGTCTGGTGGGGAGTGGGCGAGGTCGATACTTTTGGAGTGACCATGGGTGTCCGCTTCTAGAGCCGAGTACCTTAGCGACCGATTCCGAGAAGAAATGCGCCAATGACTTCCTAGATCATTCAGGTAAGCTTTATTTACCGCAGTGGTCTTAGGAAGTTATGAAGCGCTCAAGTTTTGGTTGTCACGGATATCGTAGAAGTCTCCACACCCGGCGCGATGCCCTGCGCCTAGGCTCTATCGGCACGCTCGGCCTATCGCTGGGCCAGATGCTGAAAGTGGAGGCGGCTCAAAAACAATACGAGAGTGTCGAGGGCACAGCTCGGAGCGTCATCCAGATCCGCCTTCCAGGTGGAGTGGCTGCTCAGGAGAGTTGGAATCCCAAGCCCGATGCACCGCTAGAGTATCGCGGGCCATTCGGCGTGAATAAGACGCCGATCCCAGGCATCGTGCTGGGCGAGATGATGCCCGAGACGGCGAAGATAGCCGACAAGCTCACTGTGGTGCGCTCGGTAGTCGGTGCAGTGCCCGATCACGGTCTGGCCGACTATCACATCATGCGTGGCTACGAGTCTAGCCCAGCGCTGAAGCACCCGACCATCGGCACAGTGGTAAACCACGAGTACGAGCGCCGAGGTGCCTTGCCGAACTACATCAAAATCGGTAGTAGCAAAGGCGAGACTGGCTACCTGAGCACCCAGTATGGTCCATTTACCACAGGGGCAGATCCTGCCAGTGGGCACTTTCAGGTAAAGGATATGGTGCTACCCAATGGGCTGGATGTGGCTCAGTTTGAGGCGCGCCAGCGAGTCCGCGAGCTGATCAATGGCCAGTTCCGCAAGCTGGAGGCCAGCTCCGCTCCGCTAGATACCATGGATGCCTACTACCAGCAGGCTTACGAGATGATCAGCTCCGAGTCGGTGCGTGAGGCATTCGACCTATCGCAGGAGAGTGATGAGATCAAGAAGCGCTATGGTCTAGGATCTTTCGGGCAATTTGGCGGTCAGGCAGGTATGCGCATGCTACTAGCTCGTCGCTTGGTCGAGGCTGGGGCTCGGTTCATTTCGCTCGACTACGCAGGCTGGGATCACCACCAGAATATCAAACGCGGTTTTGAGGAGCAGATGCCGGCTTTTGATAAAGCCTATGCCACTCTGATTAACGATCTCGACGAGCGTGGTTTGCTCGATAATACCCTCGTGTGGGTGGTCTCCGAGATGGGCCGCACTCCCAAGGTAAATAACGTAGCCGGGCGCGACCACTGGTCCCGAGTCTTTTCTATAGGTATGGCAGGCGGCGGACTGAAGCGCGGGCTATTTTACGGCGACTCAGATATCACCTCCTCCGAGGTGGCGACCGATGGGGTGCCACTGGCTGATCTGCACTCGACCATCTACAAGCTGATCGGTATCAACTCAGATAAAGAGCTGATGGCCGATGGCTCACGCCCTATGGAGATCATCGATGGGGGCAAACCGGTGCTGGATCTGATCGCTTAGCCTAATTCAATAGGGTACAGAAAAGATTGAATAGGGTACAATTTTTATTCAATAGGGTACAATGGTGTGGAGAGGTATATCAGGTGGTGGAAGATCCCGATCTTTCGGTTTTCTTGGGTATAGGTTGCCGCGATTTTGGCATATACCGCTACTGATTGTTTTGCTGGCACCGGTGTGGCCTAGTATGGCTAAAGAGCCTCCGCTTCGTCCAGGGCCCACCTATGGGCATATCGAGCCGAAAGTCGCTCAGCAGGGGACTGAGGTCGAGGTGCTGCTATTTGGCACTCGTCTGTATCAGATCGAGGATTTTTTGTTTTACCGAGAGGGTATCGAGTTCATTGGCTCGGAGCCTGTCTCCGAGTGGTATGCCGATGGCTGTACGGGGCAGATGCAGCAGATCGGCCCTGGGCACTGTGCGAAAGTGAAACTGCGGGTGGCCAAAGATTGCCCGACAGGTAGACATCTATTCCGCGTGCAGACGGATGAGACTTTATCCGAGATGAGTAGTTTTTGGATCACCCCCTATCAGGTAGTGGCCGAGGATCACTGGTGGCTGGATAAGGCGGAAAATATCAACGACGATTTCGATCATGCACAGTCGATCGAGCTGGGCACGACAGTGTATGGCTACATGCCCAGCTACAATGTGGTGGATAATGAATTCTTCAAAGTGGAGTTGGTAAAAGGGCATCGACTCACGGTCGAGATTTGGGCAGATGTGATGGGCTTTAAGCTCCGCGATCATGATTTGGCGCTGCGGGTTTATGATTCGCAGCGAAAGCAAATCGCTTTCAATGATGACTCGGTGATGGGCGGGCAAGACCCGTGGTTGAGCCTGATGGCGCCGGAGACAGGGACCTACTACATCCACATCCGCGAGGCGATGGATATGGAGTCGCATCACATGCACTACGTGGCACATTTTACCAGTGGGGCTAAGCCTACTGTGTGCTATCCGCTCGGGGGAAGGGCAGGCACCACGCTATCGACACGATTGATCGGAGATCCTAGCGGAGACATTCAGCATCAGATCGTTTTGCCCGAGGAGGTGGGCGCCTTTGAAGAGTCAATGGTCGAGTATTGGGCGCCTAGTGATCAGCCCGCGGTAGGGGCGAATCTAGTGCAGGTCGCGGATTTCGATAATGTATTGGAAGATGGCAGCGATCACAGCACCCTGGACAAGGCGCAGGTGTACCAGGGTGAACTGCCGATTGCATTCAATGGTATCATCGATAGCGAGGGGCAGCAGGATTGGTTTCGTTTCTACGCACGGGCTGGCGAGCGCTATCGTGTGACTACCTACGCCGCCACACTGGGCTCACCGATCGATGCTCAGCTGGTCATCAAAGCCGCTGACGGATTGGGGAGTCGTATTAATATCGAGGCAGAGGACTCTTACTTTCGCGATCGAGACCAGAGTGTCGGTGGCAAGTGGTCGACGCGTGAGAATCTCGACCCCATCGTGATGTTCGAGCCGGATAAAGATGGCGAGTACTTCATCGGTATCTCAGATAGTCAGCGTATGTATGGCCCCGACTATGCCTATAGGGTCGAGTTTCAGCCCTTCGTAGATCGGACCTTTATCAAATCCTACCAAGACTACCGCGAGGATGGACGCAAGCGTGATAGCTTCGTGGTGCCGATCGGCAATACCATCGAACGGCGCTTTGAGTACATCCAAGTGCAGGGAAATAAGTATCAAGGTGAACTAGAGGTCGTCGCTGAAGGCCTGCCACCTGGGGTGTCGCTTTTCTGTGGCCCGACCAAAGTCGGTAGTCGCAGTCTGCAGCTCATCGTGCAGGCCGATGCCGATGCTAAGCCATGGACTGGTCTGATCGATATTTCCCTACGCCCGACTGACCCCGGTGTTGATTTTGTCGGCGGTTTTCATCGAAACTCAATGGCCAAAGGAGCGCGTGGTGGTTTTATCGATCAATTTTATATGACGCGGCAGTGTGCGCTATCCGTCGTGCCAGCAGCTCCTTTCCGAATCAAAGTGGTAGAGCCAAAGATCCCTCTAGTCCGCAATGCTCAGCTCGAACTAGAAGTCGAGATCGAGCGCCTCGGCTACGATCACGAGTTGCGCCTGCAAGCTGCTTGGTTACCGACTCACGTGAGCGGCGCACCACCACTATCCATCCCCTCCGGGGAGACCAAGGTGACCTACACCATCGCGGCTAATCAAAGTGCCGGGCTAGGCAAGTTTCCGGTATCACTAACCCTGCACGAGGATCTTCACTACACGGGATCAAAGGAAAGAGAAGCCTATCTGCAGACAGCTACTGGCTACCACTATGTCGCATCCCCACCGGTATGGGTAGAGGTAGCCGATCCCTACCTAGAGCTCAGCCTGGCACGAACAGCCATCGAACGCCAAAAAACAGGCCGAATCGAAGCCACTATCAAAACGCTAAAACCTCTCCCAAGCACAGCAACAGCGAAGCTTGTCGGCCTGCCGCCAGGTGTAGAGCAGGCTGGAGAAGTCAAGATCCAGCCCGCCGATACATCGGTATCATTCCCTATAAAAGTCACTAGGGACTGTCTACTCGGTCAATATAAAGATATCCGCTGCGAAGTAACAATCTCCGACAAGGGGCAGCAGGTGACGCAGGTGACTGGGAATGGTGTTTTGAGGGTGGATGAGGAAAGGCGTTTGAGTGGAGGAGGGGAGGAGTAGCGAGTGGAGGAGGCTTGATATGGTCACAAAGCATACAGAACTCGAAGTGTTTAAGAAAGCGTTCGCGGTGTCGATGGAACTTTTTCGTTACTCAAAAAGTTTTCCTAAAGAAGAGACTTATTCGCTTACCGATCAGGTGCGAAGATCGTCCCGCTCTGTGAGCGCCAATATTGCAGAGGCATGGAGGAAAAGAAGGTATGAGGCTCATTTTCGCAGCAAACTTTCAGACTCAGAGGCGGAAGCAGCGGAGACACAAGTTTGGCTGCAATACGCTGTGGAGTGTGAATATATGGAACGAGAGGTTGCTGCTAGTATTTACAAAGAATACGATGAAGTGATTAGCATGCTAGTCGCAATGATTCGTGATTCAGAAAAATGGACAATTTCTACCGACAAGAAATAGAAATATTATGCAGGATAGAAGTAATTTAGTGGGGATCATATGCCTAAGCCTCCTCTCCTCCCCCCTCCTCCACTCCTCCCCTAAAATAACACCCAGTTTCAAGAACGACGTCCTCCCCGTCTTTATGAGCGCTGGCTGTAACGCAGGCGACTGCCACGGTGCAGCTAGGGGTAAAGATGGCTTTATGCTCTCGCTTTTTGGCTACGATCCTGAAGGCGATTACTATCGACTAACTGAGGAGCAGTTTGGACGCCGTATCAATGTAGCGGCTCCGGAGCGGAGCTTGTTATTGGAGAAAGCGATCGACAATGTGCCGCACTCCGGCAAGATGTGTTTCGATGAGGACTCGGAGGCGTATCAGATCATTTACGACTGGATAGCGGCTGGTGCCCCACGAGATGAAGAGGCGACTCCCGAGGTGACAGGGATTCGTATGGAGCCGGAGGTGATCGAGCTGGGTGATCCAAGCCAGACGGCGCAGACCAAGGTGATCGCCAGCTACTCCGATGGGTCGACTCGCGATGTGACGCGCTGGTGCCTCTATATGTCGAGTAATGATGGTGTCGTGCAGATATCTGAAAAAGGAGGCAAAGTGCAGGCTGCGCGGGCAGGTGGTGCGCACGTGTTTGCCCGCTTTGCTCGATTTACCCAGGGTTCTGAAGTATTTGTACTGCCAGGGGACGATGCTGAGTTTTCGTGGAACCCACCTAAAGCCAATAACTACATCGATGAGCTGGTTTACGCCAAACTGCAAAAGCTGCGTATTCATCCCTCTGAGCTGAGCTCCGACGAGGACTTTCTGCGCCGTGTCACCATCGATCTAGTAGGGGAGTTGCCGACAGTGGAGGAATACCACGCCTTTACCACATCGACCGAGCCCGACAAGCGTGCCAAGAAAATCGATGAGCTGATCGCACGTGAAGACTTCGCCGAACTATGGACTGCTAAGTGGGGCGAATGGCTGCGGCTAAATACCGATACCAATGTCGGTGGTGGTTTCGCGCCCAAGGCTGGCTGGGTGTATTTTCACTGGCTACGCGACCAATTTATCGAAGATCGCTCGGTGGGTGAGATCTTTCATGAGCTGCTCACCTCTTCCGGATCGAATATGCGTAACCCGCCGTCGAATTTCTTCAATATGCTCACCCAGGGGCCTAAGCCAGCTCATGTGGTCGGTATGGATGTGGCGCAGGTCACATTAGGTATTCGCACCGGTTGTGCCGAGTGTCACAACCACCCCTTCGATCGCTGGACGATGGATGATTATTACGGCTGGACCTCATTCTTCACTGGGCTGAAACGTAAGCGTGGTAGGGAAGTCGCAGAGAATTTATTCTCCTACGATATCGAGGCTCCTTTGGCCAAACACCTGCTCGACGATCGGGAAATGCCTCACCAATTTCTCGGCCAGGTGGCTCCGGACGTCACAGGAAAAGATCCTCGCCGGGTGTTGGCCGACTGGCTCACAGATGCCGATAATCGTCTGTTTCGGCGGCACATGGCCGACCGCGTGTGGTTGCACTTCTTTGGCCGAGGTATCGTAGAGCCAGTGGATGATGTCCGCATCAGCAATCCTCCTAGTAATGAGCCGCTACTCGAGGAGTTGGGTAGGAGGTTTGCTGTAGACCATCAGTACAGCATACGCAATCTGGCTCGCGATATTTGCAACTCATCTACCTACCAACTATCGGCTGCTACTAACGAGAGTAACCAGCGCGATAACGAGTTTTTCTCCCACGCCCAGCTGCGTCGACCGAGGGCGGATGTGCTCTTTGATTGTATCAACATCGCCATGGGCCATACCCCACGCATCCGTCGTTCGGATAAGACTAAAGCGATAGATCTATTCCAGGGAGGAAAGGGGGATAATTATAATGAATACTTTTACAGCACCTTCGGCCAAGCTCCCCGCGGTAGTGTGAATGTATCTGAAACGAGCTACGATACTCAGCTTTCGCAAGCGCTACACATGATCAACGGGGGAACGATTGATTACGCGTTGTCTCGCAATCAGTCGATCGTCCCAGAGCTGCAGCGCCAGTATCCAGATGACAAAGCTGCGATCATAGAACAACTCTACATCCGAGGCCTCTGCCGTAAACCAACCGAAGAGGAGCTAACCGCTATCCTGGCTGACTTTCCCAACACCGGGCATACCGGTATCATCAAAAATTACCTACATGGAGTGCTCTGGGGTATCCTGAATTCCTCCGAGTTTATGTTCAACCACTAGTTTGAGAGATTTTATGAACATTTTTGGTATCAGTCGGTTTGGGCAATCAGCTATAAGCCTCCTCTTCTCCCGACTCCTTGTCTTCTCCATGGCATTAATTGGCTGCGCTTTTGCAGCTCCCAATTACCAGGAGCACATTGCTCCTATATTCGAAAGCGTGTGTACTGAGTGTCACAATGCCGGTAAACAAAGCGCCGGTCTAGATTTGTCTTCCTTTGCCTCAGTCATGAAGGGCAGCTCAGGTGGCGAGGTGGTGCGGCCTGGGCTACCCGATACCAGCGCCCTATACCTAGCGATCACTCATGCCGAAGGCGTCAAGCCTATGCCGGACGAAGGCGAAAAGCTCGCCGATGATGAGATCTCTCTGATCCAAGAGTGGATCGCTGGTGGTCTGATCGATAAGCCAGGTGGCAAGTCTCTTCTACGCGAGATGTCTGGCTACACCAAGGGCGAGGATGGTCCTACGGTCGATCGCCCTACTGAGGCGATTTATCCCTCGAATCTCCCCGAAGTCCCAGCGACGCAGGTGCTTAATCCTTTACCTGTCATGGCTCTAGCCGTGAATCCCTGGAGCGATGTGATAGCCGTGAACCGCCTCGATCAGATCGCCATTTACGGCCGCACAGAGCCAAGCAGTCAATTCCAGCATCTCGGCAACCTACCCTACACCGAAGAGGAGATACACGATCTACGCTTTTCGCCAGACGGACGCTATCTGTTGGCCGCTGGTGGCGGCGGCGGTTACTTCGGCGGTGTGGTTCTCTACGACGTGGTCTCTGGCAAGCTACTAAAGAAACTGGCTAAAGAGGACGATGTGGTGTTGAGCGCCGACATCAGTCCAGACAACAAACATATCGGCGTAGGCACACCGCTGAAGCGAGTGAAAATTTACTCCGTGGATACAGGTGCTCTTCTCCACGAAATCGACAAGCATACCGATTGGGTCACAGCTGTCGCTTTCAGCCCAGATGGCAAGTGGTTAGCTTCCGGCGATCGCAACGGCACCATCTACGTGTGGGAGGTCGCCACCGGCGGTATCGCCTACACCCTATCTGAGCACAACAGTCAGATCCACTCCTTAAGCTGGCGTGCCGACAGCAAAGTGCTCTTGTCCGGCGGAGACGACGGCAAACTAGTTCTCTGGGACATGAAAGACGGTTGGCCCAGCCGCTCCATCAAAGCCCACGACGAAAAGTCCGAAACTCGCTACACCCGACACACCGGCGTGCTAGGCACGACTATCGACGACGAAGATGGCATGATCTACTCCATCGGTAGAAACCGAGTGCTCACCAAGTGGAAACCCGACGGCAATCGCGCCTCCAGTCAATCCCTAGACCTTCTACCAACTCAAGTCGTGAATCGGTCTGGTAGTGATTACCTAGTGGTTGGGAGTGCTAAGGGGGATGTATTCATTTTGAGTAAGGATAAGCTTGAGATTCGACAAGGATTCTTTTATGAATCTGCTAGAGAATGAAAGTTGTCGCATATCTATGTGCCATTGTATGTAATTTTCGGTTCGACGAAAGTTGTTTGGTCAGTCCGGACGGGAACGGAGTCAGGAATTGATTCATATCCGCTAGAGATGTTATAAGTGAAGAGCTAGATGTGAGAAGGATTAGATAAGATGTCTGCAATAGTTGATCCTAAAGAAAAATGTCTGACCGCCCTTAAATCTACAGGTCGGGGAAGAGTCAAAGTTGTAAAGGAAGCGCTTTTTTCAGGTCTCTTATTTGATCCAGCTCTTCATGAACCTTTGGTGAATGCGCTGTCAGATAAATCGGCGGTTTTCGCAGACACTATCGCGGACGATGTTCTTCCAGATATTGGAGAACCACTTTTAGAACAATTATTGGCGAATCTTACAGGATTACCGGATCCTGTCGTGTTTAGGAGGCTTAGAGTTATTCGGAAACTCGATTTGAGTGCTGCTGAAAACGTTGCTCGGAGGTATGCTGAGGCCAAGCACAGAGGGCTTTCAGTCGAGTGTATTAATATTTTGTCAGGTTCTGCACTAGATTCAGAATTGTTAATGGGGCGTACTGCTAGCCGTGTAAATGAGATTTCTGGTGCTGCATATCGGGCTCTGCATGGGATTTCAGAAAAATCGGTTCAAAATTTTTTGGGAGAAAAGTTGATCCACGGGAGTGGTTTTCCTCAGCTCTCAATTGCCTATGCACCAAACATGGGATTATCTCAAACTATTTTAGAAGCGCTGTCTGAAAAGATTTATGATATGGAGGATGGTAAAACGCTTGATGAGGCAGAGGCACGTCATTTGCTTATTCTGATCGAATCAGCAGCAGGTCAAGACCACGGTCATTTTGATGAGATTTTGCAAAGATGTATCAATTTTTCACTAGATATCAAGGGTTGCGTTGAGCCCTATGCTACATTTTCGCTCGATTTTGCAGAGGCTACCTTCGAAGCTGTTGCTACGAATCCAGTAGAATCTTCGAAGCGTTTGTTAGTCGATGTGCGAGAAACTTTGGGCCTTTAAAATCAGTTTTTTGCCCTGTGCGCAGCTGCTCAACTTGGGGATGTTGACCTGTTCGGATTGTTTGGCTTCTTGTTGCCTAACCATAATAGCCGTGGCCGGTGCAGGGGGTGGGGATGTTGGTGCAGAAATAGCCCTTGGCCTTGCTCTATCGTAAGTTCTTTAGAGTTTGTGCGGGACTTGGATGCTGGTAAAGATCCCAAAGGAAATCCTTCCCCTTATCAATTGATTTTGGTTGATAAGATTCGTAATGATCCTCGTTGGTACGATGCCCTCGACAGCCTTGCTTAGGGCGCCCTGTTGAAGATCGTGTTAAGCTTGATCAGTTCGCTTTTTTGGTCGGTTAGCGCTTAGGCGTGTAAATTTTCAGCTGTGGGCGGTTAGGAATTGAATGAGTAAATTTCGGGAATTAACTCGTTTTATCGGACGTTCTTTGGTTTAATCACAAAACTCTTCCTCCCTTCTTCCGACAAGTTTCTAGACTGTAGATTGGCAATGAAAGTGATCTGTCCTCATGAAGGCTGTGGCCAAAAACTCTCGGCTTCGGACCAGTATGCTGGTATGGAGGTGCAGTGCCCTAGCTGTGAGCAAAATGTGTTGCTGCCTGAAATGGAGATCGAGGCGGTTGCGACACGGGCGATCAGTGGCTCTGAGCAGACTCTGGCGAACTATCTCCAAACGCTGGGGGCTGATGGTGTGTCAGTGGTTGATCTAGAAGATCTTTCGTCAACCACGACACTGGCAGCTGTAGATACCGCCACACGCTACCAGATGGGCGAGGAGCTCGCGCGGGGTGGTATGGGGGCTATTCTGCTGGCTCTAGATGTGAATATCCGCCGGCAGGTGGCGATCAAGCGATTGCTAAATGCAGGGGAAGTCGACACTGGCACTGTTCTCCGGTTTGTCGAGGAGGCTCAGGTGACCGGACAGCTCGAGCATCCATCGATCGTACCAGTCTATGATCTAGGGTTGGATCAGAATGGCCAGGTCTATTACTCGATGAAGAAGATCGTTGGGGATAATTTGCGTGATGTCCTAGGGGCGATCCGCGCCAAGGATGCTCATTACCTAGAGACCTGGCCGCTACCCAAACTCCTGCGAGTCTTCTTACAAGTCTGCGATGCCGTCGCCTTTGCGCATTCGAAGGGCGTCATTCACCGCGATCTGAAGCCGGAGAATATCATGCTCGGAGCTTATGGCGAAGTTCTGGTGCTCGACTGGGGCATCGCCAAGGTAAAAGGTATGCCGGATCGGGGATTTCAGGATGAAGAGGCTTTTGTCTCTTCGATCCGGCACGACGATGGGCAGTCCGAGCTCGTCACCCTAGCAGGATCGATCTGCGGCTCGCCGCAATATATGGCTCCCGAGCAGGCGGCAGGCCAGACCGACCAGATCAGCGAGAGCACGGATATCTTTGCCCTAGGGGCGATACTTTACGAAATCCTCGCGCTACGCCCACCGTACACGGGCAGCACGCTCTACGAAGTACTCGGCAAGGCCGAGACCGTGCAGCTGGTAGATCTGCGCCAGATCTCCGGTGTGAAGAGTGCGGAAGAGACATTTCCCGAGCGCCCCCACTTCGCCGATGGCAAGATCCCTGATTCGCTGGCGGCTGTGGCGATGAAGGCGATGCAGAAATCCCCCAGTTTACGATATCGGCAGGTAGCAGAGCTGAATACTGATATCGAGGCATACCTGAATGGCTTTTCCACCAGTGCGGAAAATGCAGGTTTTGTCCGCGAGGCAGTCCTATTCGTCTCGCGAAATAAAGCTATCTGTCTGACGGTGGCTGCTGCATTGGTCACTCTCTTTGCAGGCGCAGCCGTGGCTCTGACGATGACCACCGCCGCTAAAAATGAAGCCACATCGAGTTTAGCAATGCTCCGAGAGGAACAAAAAGCTCGTGCAGCCGAGCGTCAGACTGCTGCTCCGGCGCTACTAAAGATATCGCGCGATCTGATTCGCTCGGGTGATTACTCCGAGGCGGCATCGGTAGCGAGTACCGTACTCGACTATATGCCCGATGACGATAGTGCTCGGCTGCAGCAGGCGGTCGCACGTAGCATGGTGACTGGTGATTTCGACCCACAGCCGCTGGATAGGCTATCGACTCAGACCGACAGACCTGAACTGGATCGGCTAGTCGAGCAACTGAACTCTGATGAACCTGACTACAGTCAAGTTGCACAGGGCTTCATGGATCTCGGCTATCCTGAGATAGCGGCGCAGTTTCTCCAGAATGAACAAGAACGCTACAAAGCCTATCGGCAGTCTATCCAGAATGCCTATGAGGCAGCTGGTGCTGGCGAGGCCAACTATGGAGTGATGTTTGGTGCCACTCGGCCGCTATATTTTTACACATCTGGAAAAAATGCGGTGACCGATATCAAGCCGCTAAAGGGTATCCCATTTCACGAACTATCTCTCGATGGGCCGATCAGCGATCTATCACCTCTGAGGGGCTCTACCTCTATACGAAAGGTGCTTTTGTCTCATGCCGTAAAGATCACAGATCTAGAGTCCCTGCGGGACTTGCCTATTGAAGAGCTGCGAATACATGGTGCTGTACCAATCGAGGATTTCTCGGCCTTGGCTAGTCTGCGTCAGCTAAAACACCTCCAGATCAAGCCTGTGCACTTTGATGAGCTACAGCACATCCGAGGCTGTCCACTGGAGTCTCTAGTGTTACCTATCGCCAACCATGAGGATATCGAAGGCACTATGGATATCAGTGTATTCCGAGGGATGCCGATGAAAAAGCTACAGCTGCCGATCTATCGCAATGAAGTCAGCAATCCAGAGGTACTGAAAACTCTACCATTGGAAGAGCTAGACCTAATCGTCGAAAAGCCATTTTCTTCTCAGCATATCCCAATCACCCGGCTAAAGAGGTTAAATCTGTATGGCTCGGGAGTGGATTCGCTGAGTCCGCTAATAGGAGCCAGTCTTGACTACCTACGGGTTGCCGGAGTGTCGAATCTTGATGGTGTCGAGCCGCTTGGCCAGATGAGGGTGCGGGAGCTTGTGCAAGAGGAGAACTACTCGACCCAAGGATACCCCGTTAGCTGCCTGCCGCCGATGGACCAACTAGAGCGATTGAAAGTGCATGGCGGGCACCCTCGATTTTTTCCGGAGCCGAGGCATTTCCCAGCCCTAGAGTCGATCCAGATAAACAATTCTTTGCCCCCGTTACTCCTCACACCCAGACTATTTCTATCGGCAGTCTTTGACGATGCTAAGGCCATGCGCCAGGAGCTAGCTCGCGTGCAGAAAATCATCGAAACCCACCCTGCCTACACTGAGCTGGGACCATGGTCCACCTATCTGCAGAAAAGTGTCGATGTCTATCTAAGAGATGGGTCTGGCTACCTGGGCGAGTGTGTCATCGATCGTCAGAACTACGGTGGCCGATACTACGCCTTTGTCGCCTTGCCAAAGAGTGCTGCGGGTATCAGTTCATTCAGTAAAATGGTAGGAGGCCATCTGGCGACTATAACGACTGAGGAGGAGCAAGACCAAGTACTGCGCCTGCTGTTGAAAAGGAATCTTGGCTACTTTCGAAAAAGTAACCAGCGCAGCGTCTTTCTCGGTGGACGCATCGTCGACGGCGATGTGCAGTGGCTGTCAGGAGAGAAATCTGAGTATCGTAAGTGGTACGAACCGCAGAAGGTCAGCCGCATGGTAGATGGTAATTGGCTAGTCGCTAAGGTAGCACTTGATCAACCAGAGGCGGCGCGATTTGGAGGTTGGGATCAGTTCGGTGCAGAGAATTTTCTAGTAGCCATTATCGAGTGGCCTACTGAGCGAGTGGAGGAGGCATTTCAGCTGATACCTGATGACTATGCACCTTGAAGGGCTTAAATGAAATCTTCACAGATTGTGTAGCGTAGTGCGGGAGTTCGGCCCGAACAAGGAGCCGTTTTGGTTAATCTATCGCCGTAGTGGTTTGCTTGTGATTAAGCCGATGCCTCTGCCTTTATTTCCAACCGCGTTGTAGAACATGTAGTAGGTCTCGTTCTCGGGATTCCAAACTAGCGAAATCTTGTGGGCGTGTTTTTTATCTAGGCCAGATGGATTGCCGCCTGCTTTGTAGAGCGGCTCTGGATCCGCCACCCAATGTTTGAGGTCGCGGGAGAAGGCCGCCATGATATGGGCATGGCCTTTGCTAACGCCAAAGTAAAACATCACCCAATGGTCGCCATCGCGAAACACTTTTCCGTCGGCACAGAATTGGGAATCGTATCCCCGTGGGCGTACTCTTAATACCGGGTTTTCGGTGTGGCGCTTCCAGTCCAAGAGATTACTTGAGGTGGCGAGTCCGATCTGTTCGACCCATTCGGGCATTTTTTTTGCGTTGTAGAAGTTGTAAAACTGTCCATCATGCTCGACCAACCAAGGCTGATAGATGCAGTCTTTTTCCCAATCACCGACATCTGGCTCATGGATGGAGAGGATGTAGTCTTTCTTGGCTCGGGTCCATTGTAGGCCGTTTTGACTGCTGGCCACTCCTTCGTAACCAGGATCTAGTTCGTAGCCACCTTGCTTAGCATACGCCCCGTAGAGCGACCAGTATTTGCCGTCGCGTTTCTTCAGCGTTCGCGAAGACTTGATATCATAATCCTCGTAGAGGTAGGCTCCCAGAACACAGCCGCCATAGTCAAACTCACCCTTCTTGCCAAAGCCCATAGCCAGGCGCGCATTTCCCCAATTCAGCAAGTCGTCGCTTTCGGTCACAAAGGACTGGTAGCCACGACCATTGAAGCCGATGAATGTCATGTACCATTTTTCGTCTCCTGGCAGTTTGAATACGGTGGGGACATCGATCGAGATGACATCCTCAAAACCTTTGATATTAGGATTGGCTGGAATGATATAGTCAGCGTGGTAATGCCAGGCTCGATAAGGAGCGGACCACTCTCTTAGTGTCTCTGAGTTGATGTTTAGTGATTCTTGTGCTGGCAAGTATGCGGTTGGCAATAGGGGCGTACCTAAAAGTAACAGACTCAGTCTAGTAACCTGGAAGCACGCCCAGCGAAGCGTTGGAATTTTTTTCATAGGTAGGTGGAGTGTTCGAAAAGGGCGCGAGGTGCGCTCAGGAATGATTTATTGTTCAATTTAATCCCACTTACTGAGTGTCGCTTCGAGTGAATGATTTGACGCTCAGTCGCACGCCAAACTCATGGGGCAGCAGTGGCTTGTGACTACCGATCGGGGCATCGGACTTTCTTGAGTATTTTAGGTTGTGGATATTTTGATCATAGTCATAAACTCCGTTTAGCGTCACTAAGGTGTCGGTATCAGCTAATTCATCATACTGTATTTTTTGCTCCAATTTTAAAATGCCACTATTTTTCTGGGTGCGAATCACACAGTCGATTGAATCTTCCTCTGGCTTTAGGAAGTAGTCCACTCGGCTCCCACCTTTGACGCCTTGGAGGCTCCCGTATTCGATCGTTTCGGAGCCATCGCCAAACTCGATAATTGGTCCGACCTCTAACAATTCTCCCGGCTTAGTCTCGGGCAATGTGATCACCGACCAGCCGTAGCCGAGGGCTTCAGCCACTTGCTCAGCCGATAGGCTTCGGCTCGCTTGTTGGCTTGTTTCCTTATTAGCAGATTCTCGGTTCTCGGCTGTATTCCTGTTGTCGTTACACGCTGTCAAGGTGAACGTGCACCAGGAGAGCAAGATACTGCCGAAAGCAGGTCTTAATGTCATGCACGAAACTAATGAGCTCTACGCTCTATTACAAGCTATTCTCTGCTGAGATTTGACCGAACGCCCCTCATTTTACGCTGCCATTGTGCTATGGAACGCTTGCTGGGTGGTGGCTTGCTGGACATGCTAGCCGAGGCATCTCAGATCTACTGTAGTGGCATCATATCCCAATGCTTGATTGATTTTTTAAGAGTGATTGGCAACCATAGCTGAATTTCGTCAATTTAAGGGCATGGCAGGCGGCTTTTCACCACTCGTCGGCTATGGTCTTCACAAAACCTTTGGAATGATTTAACCTTCTTTGGAGACGTTTACTAACTTTACTAGTGCCAGTCATTTAGCAATGATCATCCCGATGAATCGTCTCAGTTTTATTCTATTTTTAGCCGTTTTCTTTTCTTCTTTGTGCTTCGCTGGTGATCTTATCGAGTTGAGCTCACTAGATCCGGAATTAGCTGATAGACGTGACCGGGTGTTCACTCCTTGGTCAACTAACCAGCAGGCATCTAAGTATTGGAAGGATCTATCTAGTAATCATGTTCCGGTGTACAATGATAGGAAGTCGGCTGAAGAGTCGCGATTAATATATTTGCCTAATCCAGGTATCGGTTATTGGGTCCTAGGAGGGTTGAGCAAGGATATTCTGCTGAGGGTCCACCGGGATAAATTGAAGATTGATGATACTCTGATCGCCGCCTCTGCCTATACGAATGAAGATGGTGAAAAAGTGTACTGGGCGTTGTGGGCACCGAGAAAGAAGGCCCACCTTCTTCTCGACTTGATGAAGAATCTGGGTATTGGCCAAGCGCGTATCGAGTTGGCGGAGCCTCCAGAGTAGATCGAGTCCCAGATGAAGAGCGGGTCGATTTGCTCTCGAATGGTCCGGGTGGAGGGCATGTTTAGGTCGTCGCTTAGTCTTAAAGGTTGTTGCCCACAGTATCTGCCGCATTCACGGCCCGATAAAGAGGTTGGCCGTGAGGGCGGGGCGGGCGACGCTAGGAGATGGAAGATTCCAAACATACTTCTGATAAACTGACTTCTCGTCGCAGGTTCGTGGCGAGCACGACGGCTGCAGCTGGTGCTGCTACGGCTGCTAGTCAGATGCCGGTGGAGCTGTTTGCCAATGTGGCGGGTAGCGATGAGATAAAGGTGGGCATGATCGGCTGTGGTGGCCGAAACTCGGGTGCCATTATCCAGAATCTGAATGCGAATGACAGTGCTCGTCTGGTGGCTGTGGCAGAGGCGTTTGCCGACAAGATCGATGGCACAGGCCCTCGTGGCTCTGGACTGCCGGTGATCCAGAAAAATCTGGAGAAGGCGGGTAAGGGAAAGCAAATCGATGTGCCGGAGAGTCGCCAGTTTGCTGGGCTAGATGCGTATAAGCATGTCGTAGATCAGGCCGATCTGATCTGTATCGCGACACCTCCGGGTTTTCGCCCGATCCACTTCGACTACGCGGTGAAGGCAGGGAAGCATGTGTTCATGGAGAAGCCGGTGTGTGTCGATGCTGAGGGCTTTAATAAAGTGATCGCAGCCGCAAAAGAGGCAGATCAAAAGAATCTGAAGGTGGTAGTGGGACTGCAGCGCCATTGTCAGGACTCTTACCTACAGTCCTACGCCAAGTACCAAGAGGGGATGATCGGTGAGATCCGTTCGGCTCAGGCTTACTGGGTAGGTTCGCGACCATGGACGATCGAGCGCCAGGCCGGTTGGACTGAGATGGAATTCCAGGTGCGCAACTGGCAGCAGTTTCAGTGGCTTAGTGGTGATCACAATACCGAGCAGCACGTGCACAATTTGGACGTGATCAATTGGTTCGTCAGTGGCGATCCGATCATGGGTGGAAACCCGATATCGGCGCAAGGTACTGGCTCTAGAACTGATGAGTCGCCCAAGATCGGCGAGATCTTCAATTCGCACTGGATTGAGTATCGCTATGGTCCCGAGCACAATAATGTGATCATGAATAGCCAAGCGCGACAGACCAAGGGTACGTGGCGCCGAGTCGGTGAGGAGATCATCGGTACCGAGGGTATCATGGACCCGGGTAAAGGCATGGTGACTGATCTGAAAGGCAAGCCGATCTGGCAATATCGTAAACCTCGGTCGGGTGCGGTGAATCCGAAGCAGGCGGAGCACGATAAGCTCTATGATGCGATCTTGAATGATAAGCCGCAGAATGACGCTTATTTCGGCGCGAAGAGCTCCTTCACAGCAGTGCTGGGTCGTCTGGCGAGCTACACCGGACAGAATGTGAAATGGGATGAAGCTGTGGCTTCGAATTTCTCTCTGCTGCCAGAGGAGTTCGCTTGGGATGCTGAGCCACCCGTCTTGCCGAATGGCGAAGGGATCTACGATGTGGCGATTCCTGGAAAGCGCCCACTACCGTGGAAAGCGTAGTGCGAGCTTGAAGATTGTTCTTTCAACTAAAGCAAATGGGCGGCAGAAATGCCGCCCATTTTGTTTTGAATCGTAAAAGGAATAAGATGTGATGACTCGGGCCACTCATGGCCCCTGTCATTATTCGATAAAGATCTCGATCGCCTCGGTCTTGGTGAAGCGAGTGCGCTTATCCTCGATACGACGTAGGCGAGCGTGGAAAGCCTCCCAAGGCTCGGTATCCCCACGCCAAGCTCCACCGTGTAGCAGAATCTTGGAACTGGTCGTGCGCGCATTGACCACGCGTGTGCCAAAGCTTTTACCGGAGATCTTCATGTCGCGGATAGCACTAGGGAAAGAAGTGATCAGCTCATCGAATTTCCGAGTGTTGTAGCCAGGCTCGAAGCCTAGTTTTTTCCAGCTGTCCGCGTAGCGATCGCGCTCTTGGCGAGGCAGGTTGATGACGAGTTCGTTAGGGTGAGCATACTGACGGACCTCATCGAGGGTGATTCCATCTTTCGGTAGATCTGGGCCATAGTATTTGTCCTGACGCTCTTTGGCCAGAGCCGGCACGCGGAAGTAAATATAAGGGTGGTCGTAAGTGCCATCGGTAGGTGGATCAGCGACGTAGGTGGCATTCATGCCTTTGCGACCGAGGTATAAGTGTACCCGGAATTTAAGTTCATCTTCGAGAACCATTTTCCAGACGATCTCCTTGCCATCGAATGAAGGAGGCTCTTCGTTTCTGAGGAATTTGCGGTTTCTCCAGCGAAAGGCATTGTCAGGTGAGTCTGGCACATCTTTACGGCTGTGATAGCCGAATTGAATGGGGCTCTGGATGTACTTGCCCTTGTTGTCCTTTAGATAGATGAAGGCGCGGGCTTCGGGACCGTAAAAGACAGCGGTGAATTCGGGCTCTTCTAGACGATGAATCTCCTGCCAGCCTTTGTTGGGTTTGTCGATCCACCAGTCGGATCCATAGATCTCATCGCGAGGCCGGGCGTAGTCAGTGCCGGGTACATTGGTCATCTCAGTCGGACGAGGTGGTGCGATCGGCTTGGGTCCGTCACCGCCCTCTTTGCCTAGGAATGAGGCTAACGTCGGCAATTGGCGTCCTTTGGTGCGGTTGGCGATCTTTTTGGCGACGATGTCGATAAACTCGGACTCCTGCGCAGCCGGCTGAATGTAGGCTCGGACTTTGCTCTGGGCGAGGTAGCGACCATGCTCTAGGGCGAGCTCCTCGTCGACAAAGTCTTCGAAGTCGGAGAAAATGTAGACAGCATCGCAGTTTTCCTTAGCTAGGAATTTCATGGCTTCGCCGACACGATCGCCGCCATGCCAATGCCCATCCTCGCCGACGGCTAGGAACTGGTTAGGGCGAGTTTTGAATGTCTCGATCAGACGGTCGACGGAACGCTGTGGTGCCTTTCTCGGCAGATCGCCCCAGAGAAACCAAAAAGGACTATGAGTGCCATTAGCGCGACGTGGAACCACCTCTTCCTTCACGATAGGGCGGATATTCACTTCGCGTTTCTCGGGCTGGATGCGGGCATTCCGTACATAGACGATCGGTGCGTCCTTGAAGTTTTTGTCCACCTCACGAATGACCAGAGGCAGATACTCCGCCATCGATCCGGATACGTCTAGGATCACGCCTAGCGTCTCACCCTCGAGTGGCTGGCCAAACATCATCATCGACTGAGAGGAGGAGGGCATGCCCATCGACATGGATGGCTGGAAAGTCATACCTGTCTCGACTGGGATGTCGGCACCAGTGAACGAATCCATGGATGACATGGAGATCGCTGAGATAGATGGGACAGAAAGAATGTCGGCGGCCGAGGTATCGGTAGCCTGCTCAGCCTTTAGGCTGTTTTTCTTGAGCACTTGCTTTTCTAGAGCTGGCTCATTGGTCTCTGCCGACGAGCTAGCTACGATCTGAGGCGGAGTCCGGCGTGGCACTTTCTGAATCACCAAGCCGAGCAGGAAGATGACTGCCACGTGAACTAGGATGGTGACGACGACAGAATTGATCCGGTCGCGCGCGATGGCTGCCTGGTGGCGGCGCTTGGATTCTTCCTCCGCTAGTGCGATGTGGTCGATCAGTTCTGCAGTCTCAGGATCATACTCGTTTGTATCATCGCGGGTGATGGTGGGAGCTGCGTGAGTGGGCTGAGCTATTTTGGGCTGGGCAGCTATGGCTGCTGCTGGAGCCACCGAGGCTGCGCTGGCGAGGGAAACTGTCTGGCTACCATCGGTGGGAGCTGGTGTTGCCTTGGCTACGATTGGTTCGACGGCTACTGCTGCGACGGGCTCGTCAGCAGGCTCTGCCACTACCACCGCGGCTGCAGGGGGCTCGTCATCTGGGATCACGGCTACTGCGGCTACCGGGGCATCGGGCTCGACTCCTAGGGAGCGCAAACCGGCTTTGGCGGCTTCGTTGTTGGCGTTTAGCCCGAGAGCTGTCTCATACACGCTCTGTGCTTGAGCACTGGCTCCTAAAACTTGGTAACACTGCGCTGCGTAAACAATTGATTTGTCGTCGGTTGGCAGCTCGGTGATCTCGCTCAGCAGCTCGACGGCTTCATCTGTCCGCGCCTCCTGGTGCAGGGCTGAGATCAGGCCAAATCTGGCTTCCCAATTGTTAGGGGAGGAGGCTAGAGTGGATTGGAGAGTGCTAATCTGGTCGGACATATTTTGAACGATGGTGGACGCGTTAAGTTACGATTACCCGATCGCGCTCTTGATTCAAGTAACAAGGCGTGCGCAGAAACGTCACCTAACGGTGGGTGAAAAATGTCACAAAATCGCGAGTTGCTAACCCGGAGGCCATTCTAGAGGTCTACCAGAGAGCATATGCACGTGCAGGTGTGGCACTGTTTCACCGCCGTTTTTACCGTGGTTTATTGCGATACGGAAGCCTTTTTCCGTATTATTTACTCCCAGCTCGCTAGCGATCTGGCCCGCAGTCAGGAGTAGATGACCGAGAATGGACTGATCTTCCTCCGTGGCTTCGCCGACTCTGGGGATCACTTTCTTCGGTACGATCAGAATGTGGATCGGTGCCTGAGGCGCGATATCGTGAAATGCGATGCAGACATCGTCTTCGTGGACGATGTCTGCGGGTATTTCCCGGGCGATTATTTTCTCGAAAAGGGTCATTCCACCGCTACGGCTACGTTAAACACAGGGCTATTGAGCTCGCCCATGTAGCGAAATTCGTCGATGCGCGACTCGATCTCCTGTTGCAGGGATTCGTCGGACATATTCCAGCGACGATTGCTGCGCAGAGTGGCGATACACCTCTCCATGCCTGAGCAAATCACACTCGATGCGCCG
Organism: Verrucomicrobiota bacterium; assembly: GCA_020630975.1. GTDB lineage: Bacteria > Verrucomicrobiota > Verrucomicrobiia > Verrucomicrobiales > DEV007 > Arctic95D-9. The sequence goes on along the minus strand of JAHDID010000006.1, from coordinate 153,154 downwards.
CTCTCGAGTACTTCTCTGCATTTGTCTTCGAGGAGCTGGAAAAAAGCCAGATCGTGGGTCGAGCCTGCACGGCGTGCGAGGTCTGATAGAGATATACGCACAGTCGGAGGGCTATTGTCGATGCGAGCAGCGACATGGCCGAGCCCTGTGGATTCGAGGAGTCTGGCGATGAGGGCGATGAGTTCATCGCTCTCGATGACGGTGCCTTTGTAAGACTTGCTGAGGAAGCGGTACACCCCTTTAGAGATGGCTTCGACTTTCCACTGTGGCAGGTCGGTCCCTTCAGCTGCATCGAGGATTTTGTCCTCGAGCCAATCGTCGTCGCATACAGCCAGGCAATTGCTGCCGACGCGGACAAGGGGGAGGTGATGAGGTAGTGATATCATGGTGGTGGTATTTGTGTTTCTTGTGTGTTTCTATGGACTGATGGCTCAGAAATCTTACCGAAGTATGAACTTGGTGGGGTTATTCTGATAGGGTGCCGGTCAGTTCAGGTTGGGATTGTGTATCTGGTGGGGAGTGCTCGAGAGACTCGATCACTTCGTTGAATTCACCCACTTCTTGGAACTGGCGGTAGACAGAGGCGTATCGTACAAAGGCGACTGGGTCGATATGACGCAGTTGGTTCATTACCTTTAGACCTACAGTGCGCGCGGGCACTTCTTTCACTTCCTCGGCCACTAGCTCCATGTACACTGAGTCGACTGTGGCTTCCAGCGTCTCGATGGATACTGGGCGCTTTTCACAGGCTTTGATCAGACCTGCCAATAGTTTTTCAGGTTTGAATGACTCGCGTGTGCCATCGCGCTTGATCACAAGCACATGCTCTCTCTCCACCTGCTCATAGGTGGTGAAACGAGAACCGCAGGCGAGACACTCACGCCGTCGGCGGATGGAAAATCCATCTTTGGCGGTGCGGGAATCGATGACACGGTCCTCCAGGCTATTGCACTTGAAACAACGCATGGGTGAAAACGGCCACAGGTTTGCAACAGAATAGTTCCAGTGTCAAACGTGACTTATCAGAAATGAGAAAAGAATTCAAGGATTGGATCGGCTCTGAAAAATTAGTTGTATGGATCAATGAAATTTTTTCCAGACCGCATCCTTTACGACGGCGGGGACCAGTTCTGAGATATCGCCTTCCAGCCTAGCGACTTCCTTGATGATCCGACTGCTGAGGAAGATTCTTTCTTGGCTGGGGACGAGGAAGATGGTTTCCAGGTCGATATTCAGGCTGCGGTTCATCAGGGCCATTTGGAATTCGTACTCAAAATCGGATACAGCCCGCAGGCCGCGGACTACGGCATTGGCCTCTGTTTGCCGAAAGAAGTCGACCAGTAGCCCTTGGAAAGAGGTGATCTTGCAATTGCTGATATGAGTGGTGGTCTCCTCGAGCAGTGCCACTCTCTCTGCGCTGGTGAATAGGGCGTTTTTCTCGGAATTGGAAGCGACGGCGACGACGACTTCATCGCAGAGGCGCGAGGCTCTTTCGATCACTTCCAGGTGACCGTGGTGCACAGGATCGAAACTTCCAGGGTAGATGACGGTTCTCATGCTGGTTGGTTTGTTATAATAAATCTAAACTTCGCGCGTTTTAGTAGTCGGTGGCAATCAGTGGGATAGGCCATGAATACGACACACAGTAAGAGTTCTACCAGACTTGTTTCCCACTCCAGAGGCTAGTTCAAAGAAATAGTGATTTTTAGGAGACAAAAATACGAAGTTTGGTACATTTGAGAAAGATATGAGCATACGCACGTTCCTCACAATTTCATGCCTGGCATTCGCACTGGCGGCTATCGGCTGTCAATCGACCAATCAGGCAGGAAACGCCGTAGTGGACTCAGGTGCCCCAGCTGGCACAACCACCCCACCAAACACATCAGGTTTCCTCCAGACAGCCTATGAGCCTCTAGACAACTGGATGGAGGAAAGATTCGAGGTCAAATACAGGGCTATGACGCCTGAGTTGATCTTCGATCAAGTTCCCCTGAATGACATTCATTACCAGACAGAAGGGCTTCCAGCCTCTGCTCCGACTTTCAGCTACGAGTCTGCGAATATCTCGCGTCGAGAGCTTCTGAAGGTGATCGCAGACCACTGGAATCTGAAGATGTCTTACATCAACGGCGAGGATGGCAATCCTTCTGCTGTGAAGGTGTCTGGCTAAATGACAACTCTGGGCAACAAGCTCAGCGAAACATAACGATTAACCAAATAGGGGTTTCGCTCTCGCGACACCCCTTTTTTGTGTCTAGAGATAAGCGATGTCGAAAGATCGAGAAGTACCGGTGGCACTGACAGTGGCAGGCTTCGATGGCTCTGCTGGAGCCGGTGTGTTGGCTGATTGCCGGACTTTTGAGCGGCTTGGGGTGTATGGCATAGCCGCACCTACCGCCCTCACCGTGCAGCGGCCGGGGAAGTTTCTCTCGCTCAATCCGGTAAATGAGAGGCAGTTGGCTGACCAGCTGGCACTGTATGGGGCGTCATACCCGATCGCTGCTATCAAAATCGGTATGATGGGAGCGATCGAGATCGTCCAGTGTGTGGCAGAGTGGCTGCAGTCTTGGGATATGGATGGCGAGGTGCCCATAGTGATCGATCCGGTCGCTCGTGCGACTGCCGGCGACGAGCCACTGGCGGGGCACACCGTCTATAGGGCTCTCGCGGACCAGTTATTTCCCAGGGCGGCACTGATCACGCCCAATCTATCGGAGGCGATAGCGATGAGCGAATTGTGTGGATGTGCGGTAAGCACTGGCGTGGCAGGGATCTCTTCCGTAGCTGCTCAGCAGGAGCTAGCAGAAGCTCTAGCAGACACGATAGGTGTCCCGATCCTGGTGAAGGGAGGGCACATGGAGGCTCGTGGCGGGGAGATCTGCGATGTGCTGCGGTCCCCGGGTGGCGCAGGGCAGGTATATCGGGCTGAGCGCTTGGAAGTGCCCGACCTACACGGTACAGGGTGTACCCTGTCTGCTGCTATAGCGGCGTATCTGGCTAGAGGCTATGAGATAAAGGAAGCCGTGCACCACGCCCGCCAGGACCTGCTCAGGTGGATGCAGGAGCACCATAGATGGCGGGAGCCGGCGGCAGTCGATGCGCTCAATGCCACTTCGCGATAGGGCTAGCCTGCATTTCACCCAAAGTTCGCTTTAGACGTTGGCCGCTTCCAGCTGTGGCTTTTGTTCTTTCACGCTACGGTTGGCGCGAAAGAAGGCGCGTAGCTGGTCGGCTGCCTTTTGGTGAAGTGTGACACCGGTCGGATAGCAGACGGTCAGTCGATTGCCGACATTCGAATCGAACTCAAACAAAAAGTCCTGATCGCCTGGGTCTGAGGCTATATCCGCAGATTGAGCATCGAGCACGGCTAAGTTATTGGACACCGAAATCGCGATCTGATCACCTTCGTCGGTTACATTCAGATCCACTCGGGGATGCTTCAGAGCGCTCGATGGATTGGCGGCCAATGCATTATGATGGATATCGATGAGGTGATTCACTGTCTCAGTCACTTGTTGCAAATTGGCTTCGCACTTGAGTTGGCTCGGGATATCAGCGTGAAAGTCGATTCCGGCCTTAGAAGTCTTGGAACGCCATTCTCTACCGATGTTTCTCAGGTTTTCAGAAAAGGTCGGGCGGGATGATTTAGTGCTTAGTGAATGTCTCATGTGTAATATTATGGGGTTATATAAATTTAATATAACCATAATATTAATAAAAACAATAAAAATATTCTATGAGCATTCGCGAGGCATTCTTGTGAGAGATCCTCGATCTTATTTCATGATCAGTAGCGGCAGGCTATGACTGTTAATCTGATTTTACAGTTCGTAGTGATGATTGGAACTGCCGCAAAAGATCCTGGAGTGCCAGAGGCTCTTCGGGAAGTGTGAAGTTTTCGTCTACGAGGAGCTCCAGTCCGTCGACTACAGGCACGCGGGTGCTCAGGGTGGGCTGGGTATATCTGCTAGGAGAAAGTTTTTCAATCTGGCGCACTTTCTTAGCGGTCGAGAGAGCGCGGGTGGGTTTAGTCTTCAGCTGATCGATATAGCTCAGCGCCTGCCGCTGGTCGCCGATCAAGATTTGTCGGTAAGTGTCGTCCGCTAGGTCGGTGAGCCGTGTGGCGATGTCTGACTGCGATAGATGGGAATCCAGATCGGTAAGCAGCTCCAGCATCAGGACCTGTAGGACCTGTCGATAGCCGTAGAGACCGCGATCTGGGCGATCGACGATGCCCTGCTGCTCGGCTTCTCGGATGAGTTTGACGTTGATTTCGCTCCGCTGCCCAGAGGTTTTCAGATATAGGGTGAGGTCTTGTACTCGCTCGATGAACTCGGAGTTCCATCTGCACGTCGCTAAATTCTAAATTTTGTAGCCGTTTGTCGAGCCAGTGTTTCTTTTTCGCATCGGTGCACTGGGGTTGATTGAGGCGATGACTGGTAGCCGAGGGGAGCTTCGCGGAGATGCGATAGCTGCTGCAGAGGTCTTTCATGGGTTTGGGTCGTGTTTCGTCCGAAACATCGCCTAAGTTTATGGTAAATACAATAAATACCCTTTCTCCCAGAAGCGCCGCATCACAGCCCCCCGTGCGGCGATCACGGGTAGAGGTGCTGGATCAAAGAACCAGACGCACGGTCGATTTCTCCCCAGTAGTCGATCTGTAGGCTTATGACGGCTGCAGATAGCGGGGGAAAGTGGTTCACTTCTTGCTGATTGCCGATCAATTCACAGGCGAACTGATGCATACCGGGATTGTGAGCCACTATCAGACCGACATCGGCTTCTTCATCGAGCTGCTGGGTGAGCTGTAGCAGTATCTCGGGCGGGGCCAAGTAGGCTTCTCGGCTGATGCGGATACAGTCTCGACAGCCCAGCTCAGTAGCGAGATTGATAGCTGTGGTCTGGGTGCGCGTGGCAGAGCTGCACAGGATAGTCTGCGGTACCCAGCCACCAGCGAGCAGACGCTGTGCCATGGGAGGGATATCGGATAGCCCTTTGGCATCCAGCGGGCGATCGTGGTCGTCCATGCCGGGACTACCCCAGCCGGCATTGGCATGGCGCATAGCGATGAGGGTTTTCATAGGCTGGCACTATAGAGAGACTTGGAAAAAGTCATAGAATACTTGGCGGAAGACGTCGCGTTTGAATTTCGGGACCCACTTGAGGGAAAATTCTTCAGGAGCGATCCAGTTCGCTGCGCTGAACTCCACATGGGACGTGGTGTCGAAGTAGATGTCTTTCTTTTTGCCGAGAAAGTCGCAGAGAAAGTAGGTCTGCTCCTGCCCGCAGTAGAGGCCTTTTTTGAGGTGCCCGTCGGGGAAGTTGTAGCGATAGCCTGTGCGGCAGGCCTCCAGCGTGTAGGTCGATCGGTGCAGCCCGATCTCTTCCTCCACCTCGCGGTAGACGGCACCGATCAGGTCTTCGCCCTCGTCCACCCCGCCTTGCGGAAACTGCCAACAGTCTGGGTGATCAGCTCTCTGGCAGATCAGGATCTTGCCAGATTTCGGTTTTCTGAGGATGGCGGCCACATTTGGTCGATAAATGCCCATAGGTAACTGAGTGAGTGAAAAATATCTGTCAGACTTTCCATCGGTTCGGATTTATCGCAAGCTGATGTGATGAAGGTACGACTTGTGATAGCAGGGGGCATTTTGATCCTAATTTTGGCGATTTTGATCGGACAGATCATCTACTGGCTGCCAGGGCGGACGGTCCTTCGCCATCAGGCGGCATTTGAGAGGGCGATCGAGACGTATCACGGGGAGAAGCTGCGCAAGCTGATAGCCGATGACTATCAGGATTCACGAGACTACTCGGCTGACGATGTGGTCGAGGTGGCGCTAGATATGCGCAGCCAGTTTCTGGCCCTAGCTCTCAAAGAGGCTGGCGCCGCGGAGCTGGATATCGAGTCGGGTGTGGCTAGCTACCAGGTGGAGTTAGAGGTGGGTGGCTCTGTATTGGGCGCAGGTGGGAGTATGATCAAACAGCGCATCAATGGGCTGAAAGGTCCGTTTGTCTTCCAGTGGGAGAAGCAGAGTCTCTGGCCGGGTAGCTGGCAGGTGATAGCCATCGAAAATGAGTCGATCCCAGCCGATGTCTGGAACTACGAGCCGGGATCTCTACGACGGATGATGGGCGAGCGGCCGTAGTGTCTACTCGAGCCGGAGGTCGCTCAATTTACCGGGGTAATAGGCCTCAGGGCTTTGGGTGTCGACGGCATTGGCCTCGTCGTGCCCGATGCTCATCGCCTCTGATGGGTGGCGGGAGAGAAAGCGGCTGGCTATGGTGATGGCTTTGTCGTCGTTAGTTTGGAGAAACATTTTACCCTCTTTATCGATACCGCAGGTCAGTCGGATCGCCTCTCCCTTTAGAGGGACCTGTAGTCGCGACACGCCCTCTTTGCCGCTACGTATGGCGAACACGGCTCGCTTTTCGGCGGTGATGTAGAGACTGTAGCCGATGGCGGATCCACCGTGAGAGATCAGGACGCCTGCGGCATCGGCAGAGTCGATCGTAGCGCTGAGGGTGAAGGCACGTCCCGAGACATTGGGAGCCTGACTAGCAGGGATCACATCGCCGATGCGAGTTTTGTCCCAATCGATAGGTTTGGCTGGTTTGGGCTTTTTCGGGCCGCCGGGTCTGTCGGCGGACAAGGCACCTTCTGGTCGCACTAGAGGAGCTGTCGGACGCAGGTTGGATTTGATCTTGTCGACATGGGCTTCGTAGGCGGCATGTAGCTCTTTTACGATGTCCGGGTGTTTGGCAGCGATGTTGTTTTGCTCCGAGATATCATCGAGCACATGGTAGAGCTGCACGGGGTCGGTGGAGAGTGGTCTGTCAGGAGTGTTTTGGTTGCGCTTGTCTGCGGTTTCTGGCCAGGGGTAGTATTTCCATGGCCCGGATCTTACCGCGCCTTTTTGGTGCATCAGGGTGTAGTACTGGTGTGGAGACTTGGCACCCTCGGTACCTCTCAGTAGGGGCGAGATGTCGTGGCCATCGATCGGCTGCTCAGGTAGATCTGCGGCACAGAGCTGGGCTAGCGTCGGTAGGATATCGATGGTGGCGGCGACCTCGGTGCAGACGCTGTCGGCAGGGATCTGGCCAGGCCACCACATGACGGTAGGCTCGCGTACGCCGCCCTCGTAGACACTGAATTTTTTGGCGCGCAGAGGCTGGGATGAGCCGACTGCGGCACCATTGTCACTGGTGAAGATGACTAGCGTCTTTTCAGACAGGCCCAGATCACGCAGGGTATCGAGGATCTGCCCGACTGACCAATCGACCTCCTCGATGGCATTCCAGATCAGTTTGTCATGACGATCAGCGAAGTCCTCTGACACAGCGAGGGGCACGTGGACCATGGTGTGGGGTAGGTAGAGGAAGAATGGCTCATCTTTATGGTCTGTGATGAAGCGGATCGACTCTTCGGTGAACCGCTTGGTGACAGTGGCCTGGTCAGCAGGGTAGTCGATCACTTCTTCGTCGCGCATCAGGGGCACTAGGTTGCGCTTTTTGTGGCCTGCTTTGACTTCCTCTAGGGTCAGGCCCTCGCGGATCAGGATGTCGTCAGCTAGGGTATTGGCCGGGTCGATCCACATGTCATTTGAGTAGGGGATGCCGTAGTAGCTGTCGAAGCCCTGATAAGTCGGCAAGCAGGGGGGCAGGTGGCCTAGATGCCATTTGCCCACACAGGCAGTGCGGTAGCCGCTGTCGCCCAGCATGTCGGCTAGGGTCACCTCGTCTGGGTGTAGGCCCTCGTTACTATTGGGGAAAAGCACCGATCGCATACTGAGGCGCTCGTAGTGGCAGCCTGTCAGTAGAGCAGTGCGCGAGCCAGTGCAGACTGAGCAGCCGACGTAGAAGTGGTCGAAACGCATGCCCTCGCGTGCCATCTGGTCGAGGTGTGGTGTCTTAGGTCCGGTCGCGCCATTGAAGCCGACATCGCCGTAGCCCATATCATCGATGAAGATTAGCACCACATTCGGGCGGTCGGCGGCATGGGCGTCACTGATGACCCAGAGGCATAATAGGCAGCAGAGGATGGACAGAAAAACTCTCATGCAGCCGACCTTGAGGCAGGTTTCAGCATTCCTCAAGGGAGGTAATCGAGGGGCTGGCGTACCTGATCAGGTGTGAGTTGGTTACTATCCGCATAGTAGTTTCTACATCGATACACTCAGGCTACTGGGACATCTGGCAAAGTTCATTTAGCCATCTTCGGGCCTGCTGACGGTAGGGGCTGTCGCGATGCATCCAGCAGTCGGTGTGGGTGTGGACGACAGGGCAATCAGGTATGTTGAATATCTCTTTCACATTTACCTGCAGGAAATTGAACTCGGCCAGATCGAGGTGATTTGCCAGATAGTCATCGCGTACCCGGTGGGAGCCCTGGCCGCTAACCATCACTGGGCGGCCTTTTAGACGCGCCAGTCGTGCGAGGGCTGATTGGCGATCACTGGCTGGGTATTTCCAGGATTTCTGCCCGTCGAAGTGGTCATGGGTAAACATGCCGCACCATAGACTGGCGATCTCATCATCGGCCAGACCGATGTAGCTGGAGCCGATGGCGCCACGTGAGAATCCGCAGATGATGCAACGCTCAGGATCGCCGCCGAATTGCTCACAGATGCGTGGCAGATTGACTTTGCAGTAGTCGATGGTGGCTTCGGTATCGCCCCACCAGGTGATGGCGTTTTTCTCTCTGCCGACTTCAATGTAGGGCATCGATACCCAGATGTAGCCAGAGCCACCACTCAGGCCATAGCCGAGGTTGGCATCCTTTACCTCGCCAGTCGAGCCACAGGGGGGGAAGTAGTTGCCAGTGTATTCGACGATCACAGGGTAGTTGCCTCCTGGCTGCCAGTCGGAGGGTAGGTAGAGCGCGTGGTAAACCTGTGTGCCTTCATACTCGGGAGCGGTCTGGCGGACTCGCTTGCCGGGGGCGGGGGCATCGTCGGTCATGGTGGGGGTGACGAGATCGTCCTCCGCATCGAGAGACCAGAGGGAAACGGCTGCCAGTAGACTGGTGCAGATCCAAAATTTCGCGATCGATGTTCTCATACAGAGCACTTTGAATAGGATTCAATAGGGTTCAATATTTATTCAATAGGGTACAATCGCGGAGCTGAACAAACGCGAGGGGCACGAGGCAAAGCCAAGGGTTATTCTCGCCGTTTTCTCAATCTGTAACCTACGAAAAGAATGGCGAGGTTTAGCACAGCCACTGCGATAAAGATGAGGTAGAAAGGGACAAGGAGGAATGAGTCGCCGCTTCGGACGATCCTTTTACCTGCCAATAAGCGAAATTTCCAATCTGTACCGTCGATAAGGGGCAGGGGAGCACGGTTCACTCTAGGGGTAAAAGATAGGTCCGGGAGGTGCCGTATCGTCATTCCGACCGAGCCTAGGCCGGATCCGACTGTGCAATGTCTCTCGGCGATAGAGAAAGAAAATGAGTAGGCGTATTCTGCGGTTAGCAGAAAAATCCACACCGCTAAGGCGACGACTATGGGGAGAAAGGCGAGATATTTCATGCCGCCACGACGCGCAAAGCGGATTTACATATCGTCGTCGTCCTGATAGGCCCGATCGCTGAAACGCATGAACTCTTTGGTGAACTGCAGCGGGATCTCGCCGGTGCCGCCGTTACGTTGTTTAGCGATGATGAATTCGGCTTCGCCGGTCTTTTCATCGCGGTCCTCTTGGTCCTCGGCGTAGTACTCGGGTCGCATCAGCAGGCCGACCAAGTCAGCATCCTGCTCGATCGAGCCAGACTCACGCAGGTCACTCATCTTGGGCTTACCTCCTCGAGAGTCTGGTTGGCGGTTAAGCTGTGCCAGAACGATGATTGGGATATCCAACTCCTTGGCGATACCTTTGATACCGCCTGAGATCTCTGCGACCTCTTTCTCACGACCGTCGCGGGCTGCGGTGTCGGGTGCTTTGAGGAGCTGCAGGTAGTCGATCGCGATGAATCCGATATCGTGCTGCTGCTTGAGACGGCGGGCCTTGGCTCGCAGCTCGTTGATGGATAGGCCCGGGGTATCGTCGATCCAGATGGGAGCCTCGGCCATTTCACCGGCGACTTTCATCAGCTTGGGGAAGTCTTGTTTGCCTAGGAAACCACCACGGAGTTTGGACATATGCACCTGCGCACGGCTACAAAGAACACGCTGGACTAGTGATTCGGCGCTCATCTCCAGGCTGAAGATCGCACTGGGTACTTTCTTTTCGCGCTCGATGGAGATGTTCTCGACGATGTTCATGACGAACGAGGTCTTACCCATCGCAGGACGAGCCGCCACGACGATCATCTCGCCACCGTGAAGGCCGTTGGTCATTTTATCGATATCTTTGAAACCTGTCATGAGACCTAGCGAGGCTCCGCCGCTGATGATCTCCTCCAGCGACTGCACCACATTGCAGACACTGGTTTTCATGCTCTTGATCTCTTTCTCGTTTTCGGTCTGATCACGAATCTTGAGGATCTTTTTCTCCACACTATCGAGGAACACGGCCGCGTCTTCTGGGTGCTCATAGGCCTCGGCAGCACAGTTGGTGCAATCGGCGATCACACGGCGGAGAATAAACTTTTTCTTCAGCACTTCCACGTAGGGGCTGAACATCGCTGTAGTCGGGACATCGTCGACTAGGTCGGCTACGAACTTAGGGCCACCGACTCGGTCGAGCTGTTCTTTATCGGCCAGTTCGCTATTCAGCAGGATCACATCGAGCTTACCGTTGGGCTTGGTCTGGTAGAGGTGCACGATCATCTCGTAGATGATGCGGTGCGCGGGGATGTAGAAGAATTCGGGATTGGTCTCAGTAACAGCTTCGGGAACGATGTTGGTCGGGTCTTTGAGCATACAGCTCAGGACTGCGCGCTCCGCATCTGCATCTACGGGCATCGAGCGTAGCACATCGTCTGGGCTACCAGGCTGATATTTGTCTTTACCGCCTTTTTTACCGCCCTTGTCTTTCCATTTAGGTCCCGACTTTAAGGAGTCATTGTACGGCTCTTGATGGTGAGACTGCCCGGCAGGGTCGATGTAAGGCTGCTGAGATGGATTGGCAGAATCAGGCATGTCTGTTTGGTGAAAGTGTTGAGATGTGTGTCGAGGTTCCACTCTCACTGCATTCACCTATAGTGACCGAAGCCTATGACTGGGCGCTAGAAAAAGAGCGGTTTGCCAGTTAAGCGAAGTGCTCCTTACAGTCAAGAGTAATAAGTTTTTTAAACCTCTGAATACTAAGTCGCTAAAGCTAGTGTAAGGGGCAAAAAAACACCCAGGGGTAAGACCGCTGGGTGCTAGAATAAAGTCAGGCTCAAAGAGAGCAGCTAGAGGCTGGCGATTACTTACCGCCTGGGTAGCCTGCGCGGATGGTTTCTAGGCCATCTTCTTGAGTGCGGAAGACTCCCACATCGTGTCGCTTGAGCAGTGAACCACGTGCCTTATCGAGAGAGGTGAAAGCGACGTTGTAAGTGACAACACTGACTAGGAATGCCTCTTCCGCTGCGATGTTGCGATCGACAGCATCGAGGATGAGCTGCAGCTGATCACCGACGGAACGACCACCGGAAGCATCAATATTCAGACGATTCTCAAGAGCCTTCACTTCTTCGCGTGTTGCGAGGGCTGCGAGGTATTTGCCCTGCATATCGCGGTAAGCGGTCTCCAGCTCGCGGTAAGCTACGATGGCTTCGAGAGCGATGTTGTCGATAGTCGACTTGAGATTGTGCATCTGCTGGCGCAGCTCGTGGCGACGGCGCTGGTAGCGAGCCTTTGCGTAGTTGCGCTCGAGAGGCATCTCGAAGCTGAGTCCGGCAAGACCACCTGGATCGTGGTTGAACTGGTCAAGGTAGGCATCGTTGAACTGCAAAGTGCCAGGAGCTCCATTGATACCATTGCCGCCCACACCAGAGGTAGAAAGCTCGAGGATCAGGTTGAGCTGGGGTAGAAGTTCGTTCTTGCTAAGGTCGCGGCGGATGCCAGCAGCCTGTGTCTGATAGAACGCCTCGAGAAGCTCTGGGCGGTTGGTGATAGCCGCACGAGCTACTTCGCGAACATCTTCGTTTGGAGCTGCTAGGATAGGGCGGCTGCAAGGAATGATCTCAGTTGTTTTACCAAGCGCGAAATTAGGGCCGCTCACTAGTGTGCGAAGTCTCTCTTCTGCGAGGCGGATCGACATTTCTGCACGAACCAAAGCGGCTTGGCGCTGGGCTACAGAAGAGCGTGCACGAAGCAGCTCCGACTCGTTTGCTGTGTCATCGACTTCACGGCGATCTTCGAGCTGATCAACGATCCTTTTGGTGGTCTCAACAGCAGCACGCTTTTGCACGAAGTTTGCGCGAGCGAGATAGACACCCCAATAGGTGCGGCTGATTTCGAGGAGATACTGCTCAAGCTGACGGACATACTCTGCCACACCCATCTTGGAGTCTAGCATGGCGATCTTGATGCCTGCAGTGTTGTAGTGATAGCCACCACCACGAAGTAGAGGGTGAGAAACAGAGAGAACCACTTCTGAACCCGACTGTGGGTTGGGGTCGAGAAATGTCGAATTGCTGTGAAGCGCGGACACACGGTTGGAAACGGATACCTCAGTACCGTTCATCAGGCGTTTACGAAGACCTGCTTCAGTCTCGTGCAGATCCTGCTGGAAGCGGTTGATACCCTGTCCTGCTGTCAGCTGGCTAGAAGTCGGCTCATTCGTCCGTGTGTAGCGAGAATCGATAAACACAGACATGTCGAAAGCCCCATAAGCCTCCTGGACACCTGTCTCACGGATGACTGGGATTTCTGAAAAGCTCTTGATCTGGTGAGAGTGCTGAAGCGCCTCGCCAAAGGTGTCGCGCACTGTGCGACGCAGAGCACCGTGCTCTCTCCATACGCGCTGGTAGATCTTGGTGGACCAGTTGGCCTTCATGTTGCCAGGAACAGATGGAAGATCAGAAGCAGTGATCGCGCTGGTGTCTGCATTAATCGCAGCCAGATTCTTGGAATACTCGCGGGCGACTTCGCTAGTCAGCCATTCCACATTCTGCTCTGCGATCGACTTCTCGACGTATGGCAGATCGATGAAAGGGAAGCGATTGATCGGATCCGAGCTGATCTCAAGATCATCGATGGCGGTGAAATCTTCTACCTTGGCAGATTTTCTCACATCTTTCTGGTAAACACCTGTGGAGCCCTGCTCGCTCTCATCTGGAAGTGGTGATGACTTGAAGCGCATGTTCTGCAGCCAGTTGCCGCGAGACTTGACCTCGGCCTCGACTGGCTGACCACCTGAGACAGACCCTGGGACGGGAGAAGATGGGATAGTGGCTACATTCTGAGTATCACCTAGTAGAGGCGGACCTTGCTCAAAGGAATTGACAGGATCTGGCAGCGGAGTCGCCTCCATCTGAGAGCTAGCAGGCACTACAGGATCTACGACTGGCAGAGATGGTAGCTCTGGGAGAGGAGGCAAATCGTCTGCTGTCTTGGTCGAACTGTTGAGCGACGACTTGACCTTGGAAACTGCGTTTTTGAGAGGCGTTGACTTATTAGCAGCAGGCTTCCCAGAGACAGGCTTCACTTCGACAGAGGGCTCCTGAGCGGAACTGAGACTTATAAAAAGTCCGCAACTTAGAGCGAGTAGAAATTTTTGGGAAACTTTCATCTAATAAAATGGTCAAGCTGGTCTAACCCATCTTTTTAGACAGTGGTGCAATCGTTGTCAATGATGTTTGTGTTCTTTTCAAAAATTATTTGGTTCCCTCACCAAATTTAGAATCAAGCTGATTGGCCGGATTAGTTTTGCCTTAGATGCGCCGTTGCAACATGGGCTACCCATTGAGAGCTTGCCAAATATGAGCCAAGACAACAACTTCATTGATTCCATTTCTGATAAGTCCTCGATCGACCGTCGCTCGGTGGTCAAGGCCGGGGCTGCAGCTTCTGTCCTATCCGGTATCGCATTGCCGCATGTGCACGCTCAGAGTAATGATGAGGTGAAAATAGCGCTCGTCGGCTGCGGGGGCAGGGGCACTGGTGCAGTGAAAAATGCGCTCTCGGTATCGGGCTCGCTAGGCCCTCTGAAGTTGCATGCGATGGCTGATGTGTTCGAGGACAAGCTCGACCGCAGTTACCAAACGCTGAGCAAGCAGGAGGATCTAGTCGATAAAATCGACGTGCCAAAAGAAAGGCGATTCCTCGGATTTGACGGGTACAAAAATGCGATGGACGCGATGAATCCAGGCGATATCGCTATCCTGACGACGCCTTGTGCCTTTCGTTGGCCGATGTTCGACTACGCTGTGGAGCGTGGTTTGAACGTGTTCATGGAGAAGCCTGTGATCGCGGATGGCTACTCGGCGCGAAAGATCCTCGAGACGAACATCAAAGCCAAGGCCAAAGGCCTAAAGGTGGGCGTGGGTCTGATGTGCCGCCACTGCAAGTCGCGTAATGAACTGAAGAAGCGCATCGATGATGGTGAGATCGGCGATATCCACCTATTGCGCTCCTACCGTCTGCAGGGCCCGATCGGCTCCTGTTTCACCGCTCCGAATACGACCGATATGAGCGAGCTGATGTATCAGATCCGCAATTTCCACAGTTTCCTCTGGCTCAGTGGGGGCTCATTTAGCGATTTCTTCATCCACGGTATCGATGAGATGTGCATGATCAAAAACGCCTTCCCAGTGAAAGCAACGGCTTACGGTGGTCGACACTACAAGCAGATCGAGAAAAATGGCGAGATGGTCGATGCGGTGGATCAGAACTTCGATAGCTACTCTGTGGAGTACACCTTCGAGGATGGTGCCAAAGCCATCTTTGATGGGCGCAATGTGAAGAACTGCTACCAAGAGTTCGCCGCCTATGCTCACGGCACCAAGGGATCTGCAGTGATCTCCTCTGCAGGGCACGTACCGGCTCGTTCGCGGATGTTCAGCGACCAAAAGATCGACAAAAACTGGCGTGGCAAGCCTGAGAACCTGCTGTGGGCATTCCCTACAGGCGATCGCGGTCGCAGTCTGGAGGGGAGTCCCTACGACCACGAGTGGGAGGCACTGCTCACAGCGATCCGCGAGGGCGAGGAGTTCAATGAAGTCGAGCGTGGCGTCGCCGCGAGTGTGACCACATCGATGGGACGCATGGCAGCTCATACTGGGCAGGAGATCACTTACGATCAGATGCTCAACTGCGAGCACAACATGGGTGAAGGTGTGGAGAATCTCACGATCGACTCCGACTCACCGCTGATGCCAGATGAGAATGGTCGCTACCCGATCCCAGAGCCAGGTATCAAGACCGATCGCGAGTATTGATTCTTAGCAAGGCTTATTGTTTCGGCTCTGGCGTTAGGATGACTTCCAGCGCCGGAGCGCCTCCCTTCACCGTTTGGGCTTTGATCTTACTGTCAAAGGTCGCAAATTTCAGACCCATATCCACAGCCAGACCGAGTAGGTAGACATCGGTCAGAGCTTTGACGTTGGCGTTTCCTAGGTCAGGAAAGTGACTACGATCTGCTATCGACAGGCCATCGGGTAGAAAGCAGTGCCCTGGCATGGAGCGAATCAGGCGCAGGATCTGGCAGGCGGCTTCGACATTGCCTGGCCCGCCGGGGTAGTTTGGATTGCCAAAGATGCGCACAAACCCATTTTCCACGATCGGGCAGGTGAAGAATGGCTGGTCACCTATCGATGCGAACCACTGAAAAGCAGCCGCATGATACTGGTGCCTCTGATCCGATCTAGCGATCAGTACATTGACGTCGATCAGGTAGCTCATACCCCTAGCTCTGCGCGCAGGTCATCTACCATCGCGTCTGTCACTTCTGTGGTGTCGCCTGCTTGGCGCTCTACGATAGGCCAGCCAGCCTGATCAAAGTGCTGCAGGTCTTTTGTTGAGGTGGGAGACTCATTCACCATGACGGTACTGTCGGAGGCTGATGCGGAGCCACCGAAAAGCCGCATCTGTAGACCAGAGATGACTAGCTCTCTGAGCGTAGTCCCCTCATCGATAGCCTGCATCTTTGCTGCACGTAGCAGGGCATCGGGCAGTTCTATCGTAGTTTTCATATGGTTATATGGTTACCCATACAGTTTGGCAGCGCAACAAATTATCCACACCAGGGCGAATAATAACGTACAAATTAACAGGTTTTTTTGGGGCGGGGGAGGGCGAGCACTTAGAGCTCGCCGCAGTCGTTGATCTTGATGACTTTAGAGGTGCGGCCTTTGCGGCTGCCAAAGCCTTCGATCTCTTTCACGACGTCCATGCCTTCGACGACTTTGCCGAATACCACGTGAGCTCCATCCAGCCAGTCTGTCTCGACTGTGCAGATGAAAAACTGAGAACCATTGCTATTAGGACCGGCATTGGCCATGGAGAGGATACCTTCGCCGACGTGCTTCAGCTCAAAATTCTCATCGTCGAACTCGCGACCGTAGATGGACTGGCCACCAGTGCCGTCGTGATTGGTGAAGTCGCCACCCTGACACATGAAATCGGGAATCACACGGTGAAAGGTGCTGCCCTTGTAGCCGATGCCTTTTTCGCCGGTGCAGAGGCAGCGGAAGTTCTCTGCTGTCTTGGGCACGACATCGGAGCGCAGCTCCATGACGATGCGGCCGAGAGGCTCCTCGTCTGCCGTCATATCAAAATACACCTTAGGTAGATCGCTTTTTTCTTCGCTCATAATTTAGTGGCGCCACTGTTAGGATAAGGTGTGCAGGGGTCAACGGGAAATGTGAGCTTATCACCTACAGTCCCTCGATCTCCCAGCCAGAGCGATATTCCTCCTTTACCAGTTCATTGGCCGCGTCGGAGTTACTGAAGCGCAGATTCTTCGCGTCCCAGTTCAGCATCTTGCCAGGTAGTCGCTGGGCGATGCAGCCGAGTAGTACGGCTTCGGTCATCGGCCCGGCGTAGTCCCAGTGCGATACAGGTTTGTCTTCAGCATCGCCACGGATATTGGCGACCCACTCTCCGTGGTGTGAGACAGATGGCACTACGCTGGGGCGGATTCTGACCCGCTCGCCTTCATGATAAAAGAGTGGCACCCCATCAAAGGAGTGAAAAATCACCATCGTGCCCTCGGTGCCGATGATCACGCTACCTGCTGGAGGGATTTTGTCGGCACCGCCTACGGCTTTGGCTATCCTTTCATCAGGGCGTGCCTGGCCGTCATACCAGGTAAACTCAAAGTCTCCATCAGTGTATTCTGTGCCTTGCATGTGGTATACCACGCGGCCATTTAGCGGCCAGCTATCGGTATCGACTGGGCCGGGGCCATGCGATGTGATGGCGAGAGGGACTGGCTGGTCTAGGCCGAGAAACCAGGGGTGATAGATGTGACAGCCCATGTCTCCCAGCGTACCCGTGCCGTAGTCGAGTCGCTTGCGCCACTGCCCGGGGTGAAACTCGCCACTGATGTAGTCGCGCTGTCGGCCGACACCGAGCCAGCCATCCCAGTCTAGTGTATCGGGGACAGGATCGGTTCTGTCGGGGAGAGGCTTCATCGCTCCCCACGATTTGGGCACCATGCTGTGCACTTCTTTGACTTTGCCGATTAGGCCGTCGCGTAGCGACTGCACAGCGGAGCGATTGCTCATCGCTGAGCCGACTTGATTGCCCATCTGGGTGATCAGGCCTTTCTCCGCGGCGTAGGTCTGAAGCGTGCGGCACTCGTCTAGGGTGCGAGTCAGCGGCTTTTCGCAGTAAGCGTGTTTGCCCAGCTGCATGGCGCTCATCGCGATCGGTGCGTGCATGTGATCAGGAGTTGCGACGATCACGGCATCGATATTGTCAGCTTCTTTATCGAGTAGTTCCCGCCAGTCTTGGTAGAATCGAGTGTCTGGGCGAGCCTCCTGGCTCTTCTTCAGGCGAGCTGTATCGATCTCCGCTGCCGCGACCAGCGAGGTATTCGGCACGGCGAGCATTTCATTGATATTTGCCCCGGCTCGACCCGCAGCGCCGAAGTTGGCAAAGCGCACATGATTCGATGGGGCGGCACCGCCAGTGGTCTTCCAGCCGATGTAGGGGAAGCCGATGGCTGCTGCACCTGCTATCGATTTGGTAAATGCTCGTCTCGAAGTATCCATACCCATAATGGTATACAACATGGCAGCAGCGATCGAGTCGCTGAATCGAAAATAACCGGCCTATAGACGCTAGTTTGCTTGGATTAGCCGAGCTTAAACTTTGGGCTTTGGGCCATGAAGCTCTTCGGATTTTGGTAAAAGACTTTGTCGATCTCCTCCGCGCTATGGCCGCGCTGGCGCATCATCTGGGCGGCTTTGGGTGTGGCCATCGGCTCGCTCACACCCCAGTCGCAGGCGCAGTTCATCCAGATCTGGTCGGAGCCAAATTTTTCGACGATATCGATGCCGCGGCGAGCGGTGAGCTTGCTCTCGGGATAGAGTGTCATGCCAGCCCAGTAGCCGGCATCTTTCACCAGGCCCACAGTGTGCTCCTCGACGTGATCGATGATGACGCGCTCCTCCTTGAGATTGGAGAAGTTTTTCAGCGCGTCGATGATGAGTTTGGTGCCTTTGAGCTTATCCTCGAGGTGGGGTGTGTGCACCAAGATCAGTTGATCGTGCTCATCGGCTAGAGCGATGTGGCGCTCCATGATCTCCAGCTCGTTTTTGCTGTTTTTATTCAGCCCGATCTCGCCGATGCCGAGCACATTATCTTTGGTGAGGAATTCTGGGATCAGATCGATCACAGCTTGTCCGAGACCGATGTCTTCCGCTTCTTTGGGATTGATGCACATCCAGGTGTAGTGCTGGATGCCAAATTTCGCCGCCCGCTGGGGCTCAAAGCCGGTGAGCAGCGAGAAGTAGTCGTAAAAGCCCTGCTCGGTGCTGCGGTCGTAGCCCGCCCAGAATGCAGGCTCGGAGATGACTTCGCAGCCGGCGATGGCCATGGCCTCGTAGTCTGCCGTGGTACGGCTGACCATGTGCGCGTGTGGTTCGATATATCTCATGGCGATAAATCCTCGGTTACGATTCAAATGCGCCCGCAGCGCCTTTGGTGTGGGCGGCAGGGATCGGCTCTGTGGATGGATCGCTGAGTGATAGCAGGATCGCCTCGGCTCGGTCGGGGCCACTCTGCTGTAGGTGGCTCACGGCGGAGATCAGCGCTTGGACTCGGTAGTCGTCCATCTGGTCGGCGCGCTCCACACGATCGAGGAAGGATGCCACATCGAGCAGCCGTGCCCGGGCATCCATGAAGTCGAGGTCTACTAGATTCACAGGGTCCATATTCTATAGGGTACTTTACGAGCAATCTCGCGCTGTACCCTATTGAATTTTTACTGTACCCTATTGAATGATTTTTATACCCTATTGAATTTGGGCAGGGATCTAGCTTTTCGAGACCTGAGTCCAGAGTTGGTCGCCGAAGTAATCGCTGGAGACATGCTCTGGGCTAGCGTTCTGAAAGTAGAGGCTCTCGCGGTCGAAGAGTTGCTCTGGGCGGTAGAAAGGCGAGGCTTCGTGCACTGGGACCATGTCTTCTAGAGTCGGATTCTCTTGGATGGTTGATTCGATGACGAATTGTTCGCCCTCGATATCTACCACGACCCAAGCGTGCTGACCGATGTTACCATTCCAGCCGATCGCCACACGAGCGTTGAAGCCAGCTGTGATCAGCGCATCGACGAGTAGGATAGAAGTGTCTTCGCAGTCACCCATCTTCTCACGCCAAGTATCGTCGGAGAGTTTCCATACCTCGGATTCATTGAAGTTGGTCTGGTCATGCTCGTAGGTGCAGCGGTCTGCTACCTGGCGCCAGAGCGCTAGCACGGCTTCTTTAGACCCTGATACAGCTGTCTCCGATGGGATTTCGAATCCTGTGAAGAAATCGTAGGCACGGCGCATATTGCCCTGTGAGTCGGCTGCCAGCACATCGTAAGGGCGCTCGCAGTCGGGACAGCTCAGGATGAGTGTTTTGTTCTTCCGATCGAGGTCCAGAGCATGCACGCTCTTGCAGTGTGGACAGCGGTTGAAGAAGCGCCCACCGCCATTATTAGCGGCTTCTACTGAGAACTGTGGGATACGGCGAGATAACACACTCATAGCCACCAACTTGCGGCCAGCAGGTACGAGAGCTGTGCTTACCTCGTGGAATTCTGGGTGCGCGAGCTCGTCCCAAGCTGAGAGCTGTTCGAGCAGACTCTCACGAGTGCCGGCCGACACGAGGTTGGCGGCGAGGTACTGAGCTCCTGGGAACTCTTGCTGCAGAGCGTCGAAGACGGTATGCAGGTCGATATTCTCTGGGTTCTCATCGGTAGCCACCATCTGGGTGATGAAGGCTTCGATTTCCGGATCATTCTTCAGAGATGCCACGGTGAATTCATTGCGCATGATATTGGTATGCATCAAGAAATCACGGCGGAAGGAGTCGCGAAACTCCTGGTCCATCGCTGGAGTGCTATTGGAGAAAGGCAGCCCTTTTCCACCCAGTTTCGCCTGGATAGATGCTGCTAAAGTAAAGACGGCCACTATGAGAGCCGCCCCTAGCGTCACAAAAGGTTTTAACATGTCTGTGTGGTGTGTTATGGAAATTATAACATCGAATTGGATCGACGCTATTCAAAATTTTAAGCTTCCGGCAAAAATTTTTGAACGTTTTTAGTCAGCTCTCCTGAACTTCTTATTTCCCTTTCCAGAAACGCACCACGGGACGGATTTCTTCGGTTATTTTTTCAAAACCTTGTGATAATAGCCTTTTTTCGATATCGGGCAGGTGTGCAGCACCCCATGGCACTAGGATTTCGCCCACTTCCGAGCGTTTCATAGCTGCGTCGATGTGTTCCATCAGGTGGTCATTGCGCTGGCCGATCAGGCCATCTTTCATCAGATATTCCAGCTCTTCACCAGTGATGTCTGGGCCTTTTAGCAGTTCGGCGATGTTGTCTGTGTCCAGTGCTGAGAGGATCTCCACGAGTTGCTCCTGGTGATCGGGGGATAGCTCCGAGACGTCGATATCGGCATTGATCATCTCGACTCCTCGCGATTGCCATTCCTCCATCTGCGCTTTGCGCTCTGCTTTGGACATTTCATGGCGCTCAGCGTCTTGCATCTTCAGCCCGAAGCGCTCGGCCCATTTTTTGTAGGTCCCTCCGGAGGCAAATGACTTGGGCAGGATGCCTTTTTCATCTGAGACTCCCTCAGTCAGCACGACTCGAGTGCCAGAGACTTCTGACTGGATGCGATAATCGATAGCTTTGTAGAATTTCTGATCGCCGATGTGCATCATCCCGATCAGATAGACGGTTTTGCCATCTTTCTGGAAGCCGCGCTCGACCATGGAGATGGCTTTCATGGAAAATTGGGTGTAATCGCCCAGCAGGCTCTTGGCACCTTTGACCAGTCCGCCGATACCCAGAGGGATAGAGGCGATGCCGAGCAGGAGAAAGAAGGCTACCGCAGCGATGGTGTGGCCCACGCGGAACCATGGGCGCTCGGCAGTGTGTTTGCGGCTGATCAGTACCATCGCCAGATACACGGCTGCCAGCACTGCTACGCCGATGGATACGATGATGCAGGCGGTCTTGCTATCGGTGATGTGACTCAGCGGGTAGCCCAGCGACATGCGACAGGTGGAAAGCACCAAAATCGGGAAAAGGTAGCGCTTGGGGAAGATGGCCAGCAGCAGTGCGAGTAGTAGCCAAGCTCCTGTGACTAGGCTGATAAACAGCGGTGCCAGAGAGCTTTGAAACACGATGTCGCCGGGGTAGGTGGCGTCGTCCCAGGCCATCCAGACACCGAGTGCTAGTAGGATGAGGGCAAAGCAGACGTTTATATGGGTTTTCCACGATGGCGACATGCATTCGACCATAGCCACATGTGGGCAGACGTCACGATTATAAAAAAGCAATAAATCTGCAACGGAATCGTCAGTGGTGTTGTCTCATGTTTTTTTGTGAGTGACTGGCACTTTACTTGCTACAAAACCTCCGCTAAAGGGACGTTTTTTTGAAAGAACGACACTGAAGATTACGAACCCTATAAAATCCCCATCAATTGTAACAGGAATTTCAGAATTTTTTTGTCACAATTTCCAAGGATTGAGCGAAATATAGCAGTCTGCAAAAGGTAACGCCGGTCCACACGCTTTTTACAACAAATAAACCAAATCCAACCAGATAGAATAATGACCCAGTCAACCCAACCTCTCCCACCGACCCCTGAGCCGGTGCCGCCAGCGCAGCCTCAGCCGGTGCCACCAGCACAGGTAGCCCAGCCGGTGCCGCCAGCACAACAGCAGCCCGTGCCGCCGGCGCAGGGCCATATGGATGTGCTGCCTGTGCCATCAGACGAGCCCCAGGCGGTAGTGCCTCAGGCGGTCGAGCAGGCTCCACAGCCAGCTGCCCAGCCGACAGCTTATCGAGCGGGTAAAAAGCTCTTTTTTGAGAATGGAGCCATGCCGCACACTCACCAGTGCCCCAAGACCGGCCGTAAGTCGAAGGTCACCAAGTCCGTAGGACTGAGCTCTCCGACCAATCCAGTCTCTTGGCTGAAGCCTGCAGTTGTCGTTGAGCTGGGTTTGAGCAATAAAGCCAACGAGAACCACAAAGTGCAGACGGCTCTAGGGTGGACTCTATCTGGCCTAGGGATACTCATGGTGCTAGTGGGTGCCGTCACCCTCAGTATCGTCACCCTTATTCCTGGACTTCTTTTAGCCGTGGGCGGTCAAATCGTCCGTGCACTTTCCCCAATCTCAGCCACCAAACAGGGCGACGCCATCGTCCTGAGCGGCTGCTGCGATGCTTATCTGGAGCAATATTCAGAACTCGATGAGGTTCAGTGGTAACGCACTGATCCAGCCCCGATCATAATCTAAACAGTAGTAGTTAGAAATACCTGCGCCTCACACCAGAGAGCGCAGGTATTTTTGTATCTCCTCCTGACTGCGGACTGGCTCCGAGCCCGGTGCTCCTGGCTGGCGTTGGTCGTTGCTCAGGTCTTCATCTAGGATCCGAGCCTTGGTATTGTCGGACCACTGCAGCTCAAAGTAGTGGATGAGCTGACTGGAGAGCTTCTTATCGAGCACTGGGAACATCGCTTCGATCCTCGTGTCGAAGTTGCGAGGCAGGAAGTCAGCAGACGATAGATAGACCTCGGGATTGCCATCATTGCCAAAGATCATCATCCGCGAGTGCTCGAGGTACTTATCGACGATGCTGATGGCTTTGATATTGGGCTGCTTGTCATCGATGATCAGCGAGAACATACTGCGCACGATCAGGCGGAATTGGACACCGGCTTTGGCGGCCTGCGAGATCAGCTCGACCATCTCTGGGTCGGAGAAGTTGTTCATCTTCAGGCAGATCTCGGCGTGCTCACCGGCTTTGGCGAGATCGATCTCGCGCTGTACCTTGGCGCGGATGAAGGTGCGCAACCCCCACGGAGCTACATTGACGAGCTCTAGCGTAGGTGGGTGATAAGGTTTTTGGAAGAAATCGAAGATCGCAGCGACATCTTTGCCCAGCTCCTGATTATAGGTGAACAACATGTGGTCGGCAAAGATCGAGGCGGTATCCTCATTGAAGTTGCCAGTGCCAAGCACGGAGTAGTAGCGCGATGCTCCAGACTCAGCGCGTTCGATGAGCACCAGTTTGGCGTGGACCTTCAGCCCTTGTACACCGAGCGTCACGTTTACCCCGGCGTCTTGGTAGCGCTCAGCCCAGTTGATATTGGCTTCTTCGTCGAATCGAGCTTGAGGCTCTACCAGTACCGTCACCTTTTTGCCATTGCGCGCGGCAGACTGTAGGGCGCGAGCCACGCAGGAGTTTTTCGCTATGCGATACTGAGTGAGCCGGATCGAGCGCACCAGCGGGTCGATAGCTGCTTCCTGGATCAGGTGGATCAGATGATTGAAGGAGTGATACGGCGTATGGATCAGAAGATCCCGTTTTCGCATGGCAGGGAAAAGCCCTTTAGCAGAGTTTTTCTTGAAGCCCTTCAGCGGGATCACTCGGCTCTTCTCATTCTTCAGGTCGTTGCGGTCAAAGCTGGGAAAAGACAGTAGGTCGCGACGATTGTGATAGCGGGCACCGCCGTAGAGCGACTCCGAGGCACTGAGATTGAGTTTTCTCAGCACCAGGTTGAGCAGTGGTTTGGGGGTATTGGAGTCGTAGTTGGCTCGCACCGGTAGACCGACCTCACGAGCTTTGAGGCTGTCTGACAGCTGGTCGAAGTAACTTTCCGTGATGTCATCGTCGAATGCCAGCTCAGCATCGCGAGTGAACTTGATGGCAAACGACTCAAAGGTGTCGTAGCTGAAAGTGTGAAAGATCTCGGGCAGCGCAAAGCGGATGATGTCGTCTAGATACATCACCAGCTGGGTGTCGCCGGTCTTGGGCAGGGGGATAAAGCGTGGCAGCGTCTGCGGGATCTCGATCAGCGCATGCATCGGGCGACCTGTATCTTTGCTCAAGCGCACAGCGAGGTACATCGGCATATCTGCTAGTTGGGGCAGCTTGGCAGACGATTTGAGTATGATCGGGTGCACATGAGGGCTCACCGTCTCTCGAAAGTATTTTTTGAGAAAGCTCGATTGGCCGCGTGGGACTTGGGTCTGATCGATCAGACGGATGCCCTCTTTGGCGAGATCGGCGAAGACCTGATCGTAGGTGGCATTGAATTCCGTAGCCTGCAGGGCCACCAGCTTGTTCACCTTACGCAGAGTCAGCTTCGGATCAGGGATGCCGAGCTTTTTCCATTTGTCGCCCAGAGAGATCAGACGATTGAGGGTAGCCACACGCACGCGGAAGAATTCATCTAGGTTATTACTGTAGATCCCGAGGAACTTGACCCGCTCGAGCAGTGGCACCGTAGGGTCGGCTGCCTCCTGTAGCACTCGGTCATTGAAGGATAGCCAACTGGTTTCTTTGCTGCGAAAAGGGACGTTCATCTATGGGAATTTACATTAGTTTTGGTGGATTCACCGCACGGGTTTTTGAAATCTTTCGCGAAAGAACGTTGGCCCTGGCTTTTTCCTGCTCTAAGATGCGCAGTCACAGACTACGAGATGACGGCAGCCAAAGACAATACGGGTCTATCGCTAAAAGACGCCTACCTAGACACCTTCAAATGGATGTTATACGGTCGCTTCTTCGAAGACAAGATCGCAGCGCTCTATCGCGCAGGAAAAATCGTCGGTGGGGTCTACCTCGGCCGTGGCCAGGAGGCATTTAGTGCAGCGATGGGAGCTCAGTTGGATCAATCGGGGGGCGATGTGTTCGCTGGCCTGATTCGTGATCAAGCGGGGCGCATGGCTTTCGGCGAGGATTTGATCGACTCGGCGCGTACTTATTTGGGATCGGTCAAAGGTCCGATGAAAGGCCGCGATGGCAATATCCACCGAGGCCTACCGGCACAGGGCATGCCTGCTATGATTTCGCATCTCGGCTCTCTGATCTCAGTGGTCAATGGCACGCTCATCGCCAAACGCCACCGTGGCGAGACGGATTGTGTGGGGGCTGCTACCATCGGCGATGGTGGCACCTCGACTGGGGCTTTTCACGAAGCACTGAATCAGGCGGCTATCGAGAAATTGCCATTGGTGATGGCTGTGGCCAACAACCAGTATGCCTACTCCACGGCTGCTGATCGGCAGTTTGCCTGCGAGGATCTGGTAGACCGAGCTGTCGGCTATGGGGTAGCAGGCTACTCGATCGATGCGACCGATCCGATGGCTTGTGTGGAAACATTTCGCGAAGCGATCGCTAAAGCCCGTCGTGGCGAAGGGCCGCAGATGGTCGTCGGCAAACTCCTGCGCCTAGCTGGGCATGGTGAGCACGACGATGCCAAATATGTAGCCGATACCGCCAAGCACGAGCACCATGGCCGAGACTGTATCGAGGTGGCCAAAGAGCAGCTCGTCGCCAAAGGCTGGATGATCGAACATCAGATCACCGAACTAGCAGAGTCGATCGTAGCAGAGATCGATGCCGCCACGACCCAAGCGCAGAGCGAGCCCAAACCCAGCCCGCTGAAGGAGAACTGGCAGCCAATCGCCTCCAAGCACCTGATGGAGGCTGAGCAGGGTTGGCGCAATGCGTGAGCCTATTTGCTGAAATGGAAATTTTAGATGGCATCCGAGATCGGGCATCAGTCCGAGCGTTTCTGGACAAACCAGTTACCAGAGAGACGATTGAGTCGGTCCTAGAGACAGCACGCTGGGCACCCTCTGGCACCAACACTCAGCCATGGAGTGTGGCTGTCGTAGTGGGGGAGAAAAAACAACAGCTCGCCGAGCAGATCGTAGCGGCATTTCAGGATGGCTATGAGTCGGCTGCCGACTACCAGTACTACCCCAAACAATTTGCTGAGCCCTTTCAAAATCGCCGGGTGACCTGTGGCATGGCTCTGTATGAGGCTCTCGGTATCGAGCGCAGCGATCGTGAGCGTCGCCGCGAGCAGTGGGTGAAGAATTATCGAGGCTTCGATGCGCCGGTGCAGCTCTATATCTTCATAGACGGCCGTATGGAGAAAGGCTCCTGGGTCGATGTGGGCATGTTTATCCAAAACATCTTACTCGCGGCTCGTGGGCACGATCTCGAGACCTGTGCGCAGGCAGCCTTTGCCGACTATGCGCCCATCGTGCGTCAGGCTTTGGAGCTGCCCGAGCATCAGAAGCTGGTCTGCGGCATTGCCATGGGCTACGCCGACTGGGACGACCCAGTGAATAGCTACCGGACTGAGCGCGAGCCGGTGGAGGGTTTCACCAGCTGGCATGGGCAGGACTAGCGGCTAGAGCTAGTTACTTTTTCTTTTTACCTGCTTTTTGTGAGTGAAGCTTGAGGGCGCTCTAGACGACCGCTCGGCCTATCTACCTAGGGTTACCAAGTTTCGCGGACCTCTTGCTGAATTATAGGTAATATATCGACTAAATACTGAGTAAGAGTTAAGTTGTTGGTCTTGGTTACCTTATGAAAGCAAACATCAAGCTAGTCTTCACCCTGGTGGCTGTGCTCTGCGTGGCTTGGATCGCTTGGCGATTCTACCCTGGCCCAGAGCCTTCCTCGACCGGAGGTGGTGCCTCTGTAGCTGAGACGCCTGCCGCGACCGCTGCGGAGGCTGTCACGTCTCCTATAGCGCATACTCAGCCAGAGGGCGAGTTGGCTCCAAAAGCCGCCGCACAGACGGTTCTCTCGACTCCGCGGGCAGACGGGGAGGGTGCTGCTACAGGTTTTTCCATCTTGCCGAGGGCTGAGGGCGACTTTGCCGATCCACTACTCGGTCTGAGCTTAGCACTGACACCTCGCCAGGCTCACCCACCGGCACCTCTGCATCTACCACCCGGCGAGGTTCACGAGATTCAGATCAAATTTATCGACGAGGTGTCGGCACGAGTTGAAGCCGACAATCAGGTCGCTCTGAATAGTGGCGATCGCGAGGCCATCCAGGCGATCACAGATCTCGCGGTGCAGAATGGCCTGAGTATTGAGAGAAATTTCGACGATCCAGACTCCATCGAGATGATCCGCGAGCGCGCTGCACGCAAAAGTGGCAATATGCAGGCCGATCTGAATGCGACCATGCGAGTCAGCGGTGTGCAGGGGCAGACAGTCCTCGAGGTGGCCCAGCTACTGCAGGCCTCGGCGCTGATCGAGTCGGTTGATATTTTGTCTTTGGACATGCCACCGCCGCCGCCAGCTGATATCGCACCCACCACACCGGATCTGGTAGCGAATCAGACACATCTCGGCTCAAACCCAGGCTTCGGGGTAGAGCATATCTGGAATCTGGGTGTGAAGGGCGCCGGGGTGAAGTTCACGGACTGCGAGTATGGCTATCACCCCAATCATGAGGATCTCGTCGACTCGGGCATCACTGATCTTTCGCCTGCTGCGATCGAACCAGAGGTGGCAGCCAATGGCTGGGACGACCATGGGACGGCTGCTCTGGGGATCACATGTGCAGGTCACAATGGCTATGGAGTCAATGGTATAGCTCCGGATGCGACGATTCAGTTTTCCTCGGAGTGGACTGTGAATGGCTACAATCGCTCCTCTGCTATCAGTCGGGCGATCGCTCAGTCTCAGGATGGCGATGTGATCTTACTCGAGATGCAGGCCACTGGTGGACAGGGAGGCTTTGGGCCAGCCGAATACAGTTCTTCCGTCTGGAATCTCACTAAAACTGCGACCGACTCGGGCATCATCGTAGTCGCTGCTGCCGGCAATGGCGGCGAGGATATGGATAGTGCCGAGTATCAGGCCTATCGTGACAGAGGCGATAGTGGTGCGATCATCGTAGGCGCAGGTTCTTCAAACACCACTCATAGCCGCCTGAGCTACAGCACCTTTGGCTCGCGAGTCGATGTGCAGGCATGGGGGCAAAGTGTGCTGACCACAGGCTACGGCGGCTATGCCAACTATGGCAGTGACGATCTGCAGACCTATAGCCGATTCAGTGGCACGAGCAGTGCCTCCGCCTGTGTCGGCGGTCTCGCCACTCTGTTTCAGTCTTATGCCAAGGCGACTTACCAAAGTGTCTTTACGCCCATCGAGATGCGCCAGTATTTCAAGAGATTCGGCCATGCCCAGGGTGGCTCTGGCGGGCTGATAGGCCCTGCTGTTGCCTTGGATTTAGTCGAAGCAGCTCTGCCGGACGATCCCTCTTACATCGAGATCCAGACCAGTCCCAATCTCCAACTGGACTACCGGCTACAGCCGTCGACATCGAGCTTTAAGATACAATACAGTGCGGATCAATCGACTTGGGTAGACCTAGTCCCCAGTTTGATAGGTACCGATACCGTCGATATCTCGGCTCATCCGGACAGTGCTGATCAGCGTTATTACCGTGTCCAGTCATCTTCAGCGCCCTAGACGTGCCATTTGTGCGATTTGACGGGGTGGGGGGCTTTTCTCTACAGTCTCCCTATGCGTCACCCACATAAACTCACACTCTGGCTGTGCCTACTATTCATAGGCAGTTTCGCTCACAGTGCCGATCGGCCCAATTTTGTATTCATCGTCTCTGAGGATAATTCCATCCACTACCTCGATCATTTCTTTCCAGGCGGGGCAAAGACTCCCGCTATCGAGGCACTAGCAGCTCAGGGGCTCACCTTTGATCGCGCTTACTCCAATGCTCCAGTCTGCTCGACAGCTCGCACCACACTGGCGACAGGCTGCTATGGACCCCGCATTGGCACCCAATACCATCGTCGCTATGAGAAAGCCCAGCTCCCTGCCGACGTGAAACTCTGGCACACCTATCTCCAGCAGGCGGGCTACCACACCACCAATCGATCCAAGCAGGACTACAATGTCGAGCCCGTCACCGGGTGGGACAAGTCGGCGGGCGATGCTCACTGGCGCGACCGGGCAGAGGGGCAGCCGTTTTTCCACATGGCCTCCCATGGCGATTCCCACGAGGGCCGCCTGCACTTCAGCCAGGAGAGTTACGAGAGCGATAAGACCACTCACGATCCCGCAGAGGTTCAGCTGGCCGACTATTTCCCCGATACCGATTTATTTCGCTACACCCATGCTCGCTATCTCGACTGCATGCTGACCATCGATGGCATCGTCGCCAATACCGTCGCCCAGCTCGAGGCAGATGGCGTGCTGGAGGATACCTTTGTCTTCTACTTTGGCGATCATGGTGGTGTCCTGCCACGTGGCAAAGGCTACCCCTACGAGTCGGGTGTACATGTGCCGCTGGTCGTGCGTATCCCAGAGAATTTCAAACACCTAGTCGATGGGCAGCGCGGCGATCGTGTCGGTGGTTATGTCAGCTTCATCGACTTTGGACCTACCGTGCTTCATCTGGCAGGCGTACCTGGTTCCTCCGCCGTCGATGGTACACCATTCCTAGGCGATGGCATCACCATGGAGCAAGTGAATGCTCGCGACGAGGTCTTTTGCTACGCCGATCGATTTGACGAAAAGTATGATCTGATCCGCAGTCTGCACAAAGGTAAATACCACTACCTGCGCTGCTACCAAAACTGGCTGCCAGATGGCTTGCAGAATAACTACCGCTACAAGATGCTGGCCTACGAGGAGTGGCGCCAGCTCTATCAGGCAGGCGAATTGGATGAGGTGCGCTCTCAGTTTCATCGCGGCAAGCCTGTCGAGCTGCTCTTCGACATCGAGGCCGATCCCCATGAGGTGAAAAATCTCGCCGACGATCCTGCCCACGCCGAGACCCTGGCGATCATGCGCCAGCGGCTAAATACTAGGGTGAAAGCACTGCCAGATCTCAGCTTCTACCCAGAGAGTCAGCTAGTCTCACAGGCCATGGCAGATCCCGTGGCCTACGGCCAAAAGCACAAGGCAGCGATCGCCCGCTATGTCGACATAGCCGATCTCGCGACACGCCCCTTTGCCGAGGCCAAAGCCGGCCTACAGGCAGCCCTCACCTCTACCGATGCCATCGCCCGCTACTGGGGTTGCATGGTATGCAGTAGCTTTGGCGAGCAGGCTGCGGCGCTGGCACCGATGGCTGAGGGCCTACTTTCAGACGAGTCCGAGGTCGTCCGTCTCAGGGCCGCAGAGGCAGTCGGCCTATGCGCTGGTGGCGATGCCATCACCCCCATCGTCGAGCTGATCAATTCCACAGCGGATGCAGTCGTCGCTACCGAAGCCCTCAATTCTCTAGTCTACTTTGTCGATTGCCACCCATCTGGTAAGGATTTCGACGCCGCAGCTCTCGCACCTCAGGCAGAAGGCGCCGACATCCCACGTCGCGTGCCCTACCTAAAAGGCGAAGACCTATTTCCACCGAAAAAGAAGAAGAAAAAAGAACCCGTAAAGGCCAAGAAGAACAAATAGGTGGGACCTTTATGAGATTCTATCGAGCCTGCTGTTGTGATGTTTCTTTAGTATAGAAAGCTGGAGGTATGTGGCAGCGAGCGTCAGCGAGTGGAGTTTCATCGTGAGAGGATAGTTGTAGAATTCGTTAGCTAGTCCATAACTATCTTAGTAACAGAGGGGCCGTTGTCGGCAACAACCTCAGCTTATAAATGAAACGATTATCCCTCTCTACATTTCTCAGCTTTGCCCTTTTTATCGACCTCAGAG
Source organism: Verrucomicrobiota bacterium (assembly GCA_020630975.1). Taxonomy (GTDB): domain Bacteria; phylum Verrucomicrobiota; class Verrucomicrobiia; order Verrucomicrobiales; family DEV007; genus Arctic95D-9. Next base: position 122,113 of record JAHDID010000006.1, on the reverse strand, counting down.
CATGATCGAGCATCTCAAAAAACAGCTGGTCATAGAGAATGCGCTCACCGGTGCCGAGTATCGTCTTCAACCGATCAGCGATATACAGTCTACCCCTGAAGTTTGTTGTCAGATCGCCGCGATCTGTAATGAGGCATTAGTGTATCGCTGGTGCTTTCAGTCCCTTTGTAAAGGAGACCCTTATCCACCTGAGATGGCCGTGGATTGGATAGCATCTGCCTCTGAGGGGTGGCGGCTGGGTACCCATTTCGTCTACATCATCACCGATGCCTACGGCGAAGTCGCTGCAGCCTGCGACATCAAGAGCGCCCATCTCGATCGGGCTGAGATGGGGTATTGGTCGAGTGCGAGTCACCGGGGTATCATGACCAATGCCGCAAGAGCGGTCACTCACTTGGCCGATACCGCAGGATTTCAGGTATTATACGCCGATATCCATCCCGGCAATCATCGCTCACTCGCCTGCATTCAGCGCTGTGGGTTCTCAAAGGTAGAGCGCGAGGCTACCATTGTCGGCCACTTGACCTTTGATCGACATCGTCCCCAACGAGAAGATTAGGACGATCTTTCGAAGTTAATGAGCATAGCGGTCGAGCGAATACTAGACCGCTAGCCATTAGATCCTTATGCCGACCTACGAAGGGCAAACAGGCTGCTAAGCGTCGGTGTGCTCTGTTTTCTCGTTAAGGGTTAAAGGGAGCAGCAGCAGCATACCTAGTGTCACGATTACGAAGAGCGATACGGCTACAATGATCACCGCCAGCCATCCTTCATGACGACACAGGTGAGGCAACTTAATTTTTCAGCCAAACCTCCTCCAATTCCTCCCAGAATGCTCATCTGCATACGGTTAAATGCTGACAACGCGCCACAATGTTTACAAAGGTAAGAGGACCAACCCGAGCAGATTAATAATAGCATAGGATCGCAGGTTTTCCGACAGTTGGGGCATCTATTCATGTGGCAATAGCATGAAAGCACAAAGGGTAACGCGCGACAGGCACCACAAGCTCGCGGTAAATCTCGTAGAACGAGTTCAGTGCTGGAGTGAGGCCTTCGGAATTCGGCTCGAAGGTAATCCATTGGTCGCTCGCGGGAACTGCATGGGAATCTAATTTAAGGTTTGCAATGCCGGCGTCCCGCCCGAGTGGCGATGCCGGCCCGCCTCCCCAACCTCGGTTGTACGTCACGGCAAAATTCGGGTAGATCCCGTAGGGATTAGAGGAACGACCGATCGCGATGCATCTGAAAAGTCCAGTCGCCTGCGGTTCTCTAAAAACCAGATTTGGTTTAGATACGGTGTCGAATTTAAATTCGGAAAGATACTCGGCCATGAATCGCACGATCGGTGTCTTTGTGTTCAGGCGCGATGCCATGCAATTTTTTGGACTAACGTCTGAGCGCTGGTAGGACGGCCACCGGGCCGAAACGCTCTCCCGAAGAGTAGACGAAACCGAGGTAAAGTCACGTTCAAACTCCGAAAATATAGTCCTTACCAGACGCGGTTTGGTCTTCTGCAAGATAGGCACCATCAGTTGGACTTATACTTCGCACCGAAGTATTGACACCCGACAAGAAACGCTGAACCAGCAGCAAAAAACAATACAACTGTATGCATAGAATATGGCCTTCTCGAATCGTAGCTTTCAAGCAATTCCCGACTGTCATTATCATCTGGGTTGGCAAGAATCGCTTCTTGTAATTCAATGATTCGGTTGGATCGCCTTTGGCTCTCACCCACCTTGCTGAGGCACAATCCAAACATCCCTCCACAAAGTGCCGCCAACAGTATATATCTCCTCATTTCCGACCGAACGTGAAAGGCCTGTCAGCCCTTGTGGGCTGAGGCCAGATTACATGTGTAGAGTGGCCCTAAACTTGGCGATGTCAACACGGAGCGGGTGAGGGCTTGACGGCGCCGACCTTGATCTGCTAGAAATAATCTCCCTCAAATGCCTTAGCCAGAGCGGGTGAGTCGTGTGCAGGGCAAATTCAATAGGGTACTGTTTTGACTGAATAGGGTGCAATTGCCCGAGTCTGTCGTTTTGGGATGTGTAAGAGAGGTCCCGTTATTCGGTTGGGATATGTGACGTCTAGAAAGGGGGATCACAAGACAGATTGTGGTAGCACACGGACCCGGCTGGGCTAACGTGCTGGAAATATTTTCTCTTCAATTCGCCTGTCACTATGAATGACTAGGATCAGGAGTTGGAGAAGAATGATACGCTTCATCATGGCTGTATCGATTGATCCTGAAATTTTTTTATAGAGATTTCTTCAGTTCCTCCAGCGTTAGCTTGCCATTGCTGTCGGTATCAAGGCCCTGAAAAATTTTGGTTCGAGCGGGTGCTGCCTCTATCGGTTTCTGGGTATACTCTATCAGGGACAGCGCTCCATCGCCATCCTTGTCGCGGGACTTGAGGAACTTCTCGGGATTGATTGACCGTGATTTTGACTTGGGCGCTTCGGTCTTCGGCTTTGCGGGCGGGCTTTTCTTTTCGGCTTCCCCTATAGTTTCCGGAATGGGATACTCATCGTCGATCCCGGAGAAGTAGTCGATCAGTTCAGCCTTGAGCGAAGTGTAGAGTTCCGGTTTTTTGGTTCGAAGATCGTTCTCCTCTCCAACATCCTGACTGAGATCGTAGAGTGCCAGATCTGTGGCTTTGATATCAGCGATGAGCGCTTGCCAATCCGGAGTCGCGTCTCGCCCGGCATCGGCCCAGAGTTTGTAGTTGCCTTTCCGCAGTCCGATATTTCCCCATAGATCGAAGATCATGGTGCGCGCAGGGATTGATTGTTTACCGGCCGAAAGCATGTGTGGCATCAGCGACAATCCGCGCACGGGATTATTTCCATTCATCTTCGGAACCGGAATTGAGGCTGCGTCCAGCAGGGTCGCAAAGATGTCTGCGTGCATCACTTGTGCGCTGGAGACGGTACCTTTGGGAATGTGGCCTTTCCAATGCATAAGGAACGGGACATTCAGACCGCCCTGCCAGGTCGATGCCTTACTGCCGCGCAGTGGTCCGTTGTTGGCGGGGTATCTGCCACCCGGTGCATCACCCTCCATCACGCAGCCACCGTTATCACTGACAAAGACGACCAGCGTATTCTCGGCGATCTCCAGTTCATCCAGTAGGTCGATCAGCTGACCGATGTGGTGATCCATGTGTTCGAGAATGGCGACATAGTCGCTGCGCAAAAAACTGACACCCCGGTCAAGGGCTTTGTTCACCCACTCTTCCGGTGCGGAAGCAGGTTTCGATTCGTCAGTCCGGATCGGACCGTGCACTGCGTTGTAACCGAGGTAACAGAAAAACGGTTCTTCATCGTCGGCGCTCTGGCGAATGAATTGCTCAGCCCATTCGGTGAATAACTCGGTGGTGTGACCGGTGGCATCATCCGGTTTTCCATTATGCAGAATCTTTGACCGTTTTTCGGTAACCCAATACCCATGAGTCCCACTCATGAAGCCGCGATATTCATCGAAACCCCGGTCATTGGGCGCTTCGCCTTCGATCGAGCCCATGTGCCATTTGCCGAATCCCCCGGTTTGGTAACCAGCCTTCGAAAGGTGCTCCGACAGCATGGTGACATTTCGTTTAATGCCTTTGTAACCATGCTCGCCGGGAACGCCTCCCGGCCCCCGCCACATACCGTTTTCGGATGAGTTTTGGCCGGTGAACATACAGGCGCGAGACGGTGCGCAGAGCGGGACTGTGTGGTAGTTGGTAAACCGCACCCCACCGGCAGCCAGTCTATCGAGAGTCGGCATCTGCACTTCGGTCTCGTCCCAATTCGACGGCAAATCACCCCAGCCATGATCGTCGGAAACGATGAACAGAATGTTTGGCCGGTCGGCGGCGGAAGCTGACAGCGAAAGAAAGATCGCAGCAACGATCTGGAGAGACCGTGTCGAAAGTGTCTGAAGGAGAATGCAATTCATAGAGATCAGAAAAGTTTGACAACCATATCTTAGGGCGGTCCGGATTCTGCCGTTTTTATATTTCCGCGTAAAAGGCAGGACGGATTTATCATTCCTCCCGTCCGTTGGGGTTAGGTGGGGTGATATCGAAAATAACAATGTGATTCTCTGGCCAGGCAAAGGAATGATTTTCGCTATATTTACCTATAGATTTTCCGCGAGGGTAGAGCCGCTTCTTGGCCGCAATTTGACTACCCGGGTTACGTTCCCTAACGGTCACCTTAACTCCATCCAACCCAGCGGACCGACGCCTCAAGCAGATCGCCCTTGAATAAGCAAACTCCTATCAATAATACGCTAATGCGGGAGCGGCAGAATTTGAACACAGTCAATTTCGAGGGATGCCTTTTACTGTTGGCCGGCTAGAGGCCTCATAAGGCTTGAAGGTCTGTTAGAACATGAAGATTGCCCCAGTTAGCCCCGCGCATCTTCCTCGCACCAGTCTTTCGTTCATCGCTAAAGCGATTGAGCCCTTTGACTTGTTACAGGGGGGGCTCAAAACCCAAAAGAGCATTACCCTTATCGATTGAGAAGCTCTTTAATCTGCCTCTGACTAGCCTCGGATAATTTCGAAACCTGATAGGGAACCTCCTGGTTGTTGATCAAAAAAATCACATTGCTGCCGTCTATTTTCTTTATCGCCGCTGTGATCTTGGTCCCCTCAGAGTTTGTCCATTCCTGGGTCTCAGCTAATAGAGTTGGCTCTTCGACCTCTTCCTCAGCTTCTTCTCCCAAAATATTCTCGACCTCTTCCAGCTTCTTTCGCAACTCCCTAGCGGCACCTCTAGCATCGGCCTTAAGCTTTTCATAGGTGATCGCTTCGATCCCTTTAGAACCATCAGCCGTGGTCACGAAAACTTTGGGGATATATTGTCCGGATTGGCTGCGCACATCTTCTACCCCTTTGGGAACTTGCTCCGATCCGACTGGGTACTAGCGAATACCACGACACCCCGACTGCGAAACTCCTTGAAGGCTGCCGAACTGGCAGCTATGCAAGGTCCTCAGTTAGTTGAAGGGTCGGTGTAGACAAAGATTAGTGGCTCCTCGTCCTTGGCCGCCTTAGCCTTTGCTTCATCCAACTCATCCATGGTGAACACCGAACGCGGGATATCGATACCGGCCTATGAGACAGACATAGACGCAGCAAGCGTCAATAGGCAAAAGTAAAAAACCCTCATAAGCAAACAGACTATCGTAAAAAGTTGATTCGTCCAAGAGATTCTGGCGCAGGCATCATCAACGGGAATGGCATGCACCCTTGTTCAAGAAACGATTCTTTCGTCTCGCGAAATTAACCCCATCCACCCCACCGGACCGACGGCTCCACATCAGATCGCCCTTTAAAAAGCAAATTCCTATCAATCTAGAATTAATCGGCTCCGGTCTCGATCGGCCCACCAGGAGAGAGCGGGTGCCCTTTGCACTAATGTGCTGTCGGCAGGCTGTCTTCCTGGTTTGCCAAGCTGCGTGGGGCAGGCTCCTAGACCTCGATCCGCCCGCCCGCCTCACCTTGTGGTACGGGGATGAAGTAGCGTTCGTGAGGCTCCTACCGGCGAGATTCTAGAAATCTTTGCTTGCGTAGAAAAGCTTGATTGAGGCAATCAATTTCTGCAAAGTGCAAGCATGGAAGATTCCCTCTCTGAACAAGAAAAGCAGAAATCTCCGCTACCAAAAATCCTGTTAACGGCGGTGACCATGCTGCTGATACTCGCTTACGCGGGCTTCGTGGTCTGGCAGTTGTCTCTAGGTAGTCTCGTGCCAGCTAATCTAGCTAGTTCGCCTACGGAGAGTCGAGATGTGCCCGAGTACGTGAAAGGATCGATTGGTATATTAAAACCGGATGATAGAGAGCTAGACGATGATCGGCCCGCAGGGGTGCCAATGGCGCTACCAGTCGATATACCCGGCGCTAATGACGATTTTTTGCTGGATTGGGGAGAGGAGGCCGCAGGTGCCGAGGCTGTTCTGCGTCCTGATCCGTGGGTCGACCAATTGGTAGGGGACGACAGTATCGAGCTCGTGGCATTTGCCTCTTGGGTGCCACAAGCTGGAGATGACTTTAACAATCCTGACTTCAGTATCTCTCCCAATTTTTATGATGCTGAGACATTAGCTCCCTTGAGTACAGAGGCGCTGATGGCGATGGGGGTGCCAGAAGCCTTTCTGAGTATGCCGCCTCCGAAGAGATACCCGACAGGGAAGCTGCGGCTTCTGTTCAAAACTTCGGGTATGGAATATGTTGCATTCAAACGGATTGAGGGTGCCGACACTCGGACGGAATCGGTAGTCACCTACCAGCTAGGCTCTTGGGGGACAGAGGAGCCTAGCTTCAGTAGTGAAGGGGAGTGGACTCGGCTGGATACGGCCCTACTGGTGTGGCACGATACGCCTATCAGGTTTTTAGCACAGGTATTGACTGGTGAGCCTATCGTAGCAGAACTGGACCAAGCTATGGGAGCACAGGTGGTTTTTGCGGACAAACTGCGCCTACAGTACCTCAAGCAATATGGCAATGATCTGCATAAGAAATCCACAAACTCCTTTGCACCAGATTCCTCAGCTAGCGATGGCGAATTAGCGAGCTACTATGCCGATGAGAAAGATCTAGCTGCCCGGAAGGAGATCGAAAACACTCACGCCAACATGACTCGCCAAGAGTATCAGCTAGACCCTGAGGATGTGGGTGAATACACTCTGCTCAGGAGCAGTAGCTATTACTACTCGAGGAATCACTGTGGGCACTATGATACCGAGGGAAATCTATCGTGGCAATGGTCTAGGGAGTCATCTGAGGAGGCGATTGAGTTGGCTCGTCTCAATCATCACGTGCCTGTCGATGAGCCTTTGAAATTTGTCTTTCTGCCTCACGTCGTCGAGATGGAGTTCACCATCGGTGGTCTGCCCGATGCGCCCAACCCGAGGAGCACGACTGACCTTTTCGATGTGCGTATACCGCGGCTCACCTTAGGTGAAGGGGTAGAAAAAGCAGAGAGTGATTTGATCGGTATCCTCAGCGTGGCGAGTGAGACGGAGTGGGACTTGGCCGAACTGTGGGAAGATCTCCCCAGCGATTTCCCCTCCGACCGGACTTTTATCGATCGCACACCGAGACAGCTGCTGGAGTGGTATCTGAAAAACACGCCAGAGTCTTACGCTCGCTACACGCCCGGCCAAATGAAGCTGGATGTGAACCAAGAAATAATATCTCGGTGGGATAGGTTGATGGATTATATCATTGAGAAGTTGTCTTTTCTGCTTTGAGACAGTCTCTACTCGGGCAGTGGTTCGGACTCCAGCTTGGTCGCGGATAGCCTCAAGCCGATTTCCTTTGCAGTTAGGGCTGTATTGCTTTGCAGCGCAGCGTTTGGGTCGGTGGAGCATTTGATGAGGTAATGGTTTTCGTTGTAGTCTCTGTCGTCTGAAACTCGCATCAGATTGCCATGGTCTACGAAAGGGTCGTCAATGGTTTGGCTGATGCCTCCATAAGATTTATCGACATTCAGGCCGGGGCGGGGGATGGCGCCATAGACTCGCAGAGAGTATTTTAGCTTCTCGCCTTTATCCTGCAGCAGCACAGTTACCATAGTCCCACCAGGCACGGGGCCGTAGGAGCCGTAGTTTTTGGTAGGGCTACGATCCCCGTACTCCACGATCAGCCCGATATCGTCGTATAGGTCGTCTGCGGTCCCAGGGAGAGTGATCACGGCACGGCTGACATCTAGCAGATCGGCCAGCTCTGAGGCTGTGATATCCTCGGGTGCCTTTGGCTGGTTTACTTTGGCCGGAGTCGCGGCGCTTTCAGAGGCGTCGGTGGTCTCCGCTTCAGACTTAGGCTGGGCGCTGAAGAATGCGATGCAGAAGCAGGCGAGGCTCAGCGTCACTGCTGGGATCAAAAAATATTTCATGATGTTTGATTCAGACACAAAAATCGGGCGTTGCACAGCTCAAAGCTAGCCAGCGAGTTGTCACAGTGCGATGGTGAGACGACAAACCCGTTTGGGAGAAAGGCGCACTCTCGGTGCGACCTTTTTTCAGCTGAGGCGTAAGATAAGAAACCGAATTTTAGGATTGTACCCTATTGAATAATTTTTGTACCCTATTGAAATGAGGCACTGGACCCTGATCGCACTGGTTTGTTTGAGTCGTATAGCTAGCGCTGAGGACGCGGCATCGCTGCGAGAGCTATTGGTGGAGCACGCTGTGACGCCTCTGGAGGCACCTCGGGAGTTTCCTGAGGCGCAGGTAAAGCTGGGGCAGGCGTTGTTTTTCGATCCTGTGCTAGGGGGCAATCAGGATGTCTCCTGTGCGACGTGTCACCACCCCAGCACTGCCACGGCCGATGGACGCTCGCGTGCGGTCGGCACAAAGGCGTATGTGGATAGCGCTGCCGGCAAGCGTATGCCGGAGGGACTACGGCTGATGGAGGTCCAGGGGCGAGAGCCGGTGCTGGTGGGGTTTGACCTCAATCGAGCGGCGCACCCCTTCACCCCGCGCAATTCTCCAGAGATCTTCAACCGAGGTGATTCGGCTTGGAAAAATATGTTCTGGGATGGGCGTGTGCATGAGTATGAGCCGGGGAAATTCGCGCTCAATTCGATGCGGCTCACCCAGTCTGAGGGGCTATACCAGGTGCGTATGCCCGAGGAGGTGGATGGGCTGCTAGCGGCTCAGGCTATGGTGCCAGTGCTATCCAGCGATGAGATGCGCGGTACCAAGGGGCAACAGGGTGCCACGGGTGGGCACAATGAGGTGGGCCAGATCCTCGGCCACAACGAGCACCAGATCTGGGAAACACTGATGGAACGTCTGATGGGCATCGAGGGTTACCGCGAGCTTTTCTCCAAAGCCTTCCCAGATAAGTCGCTGGAAGAGATCAAGTTCTCAGCGGTGGGCAATGCCATAGCGGCGTTTGAGACCACTGCATTCACACTGCGAGATAGCCCTTGGGATCAATTTCTGGCGGGCGATGATGAGGCTTTGACGGACGCTCAGTTGGCGGGGGCCCATCTATTTTACGGCAAAGCCAAGTGCTCCGACTGTCATGGTGGTCGACTGATGACCGACCAGAAAATGCACAACATCGGCATTGTGCCGATCGGCCCAGGCCCAGATATGGAGGAGGATGCGGACTACGGCGTCGCACACCGTAGCAATGCAGGACTGGACCTCAAATACCACTTCCGCACACCACCGCTGCGCAATGTGGCACTGACGGCCCCATACATGCACAATGGATGCTACGATAGTCTGGAGGATGCGGTGCGCCATCACTTGAATCCTGTGCACTCACTGGAGAACTATGATGTCGATCAACTCGAGCCGGAATTCCGTGGAGCGGTGCACAATGATCGCCGGACCATCAAAGACGTGAAGTCGACCATGCCGATGGAGCTGAAGATGCCGCGCTACCTGACCGACAAACAGGTCGATCAGTTGGTCGCCTTTCTCCATGCGCTCACTAGCCCTAGCGCGACTGAGCTGGATCATTGGGTGCCAGATAGCGTGCCCAGTGGGCTAGAGTTGATCTCGCCATTCCCCGAAGTGAGCCAGGCGGAATAGCGAATTTCAGACGAGGCCCAGTGGTCTCATTAAGAAACCTTAATTATCAGGGTAGATGAGGTAAGATTTCAAAAAATCAATTGCTATGGTATTTATGATAATTATATTTCATAAAACCTACCAGATTTTAAAGAATGACCAAAAAACCCTACCTGTCATTCATCGTCCCCACGATGAATGAAGAAGAGACAATCGTTGAATTATTTGAGGGCATCAAAGCCCATGCTGAGCCAGTATCGAGTGCGATCGAAGTGATCTTCATCGACGATGGCAGTACGGACCAGTCCTGGAGCCGCATGGAGCAACTCGCTGCGGAATACCCCAAAGAAGTGAAGTTGATCCGTAAGCGCCGCAATTTTGGCAAGGCCAATGCATTGGCTGCGGGTTACAAAAGAGCGACTGGAGACTTTGTCTTCACCATGGATGCCGATCTACAGGATGATCCGGCTGAGATCCCTAATTTTTTGCAGAAGATCGTCGATGACAAACTGGATATCGTGACCGGTCATAAGCAACGACGCAACGATCCTTGGCACAAGGTACTGCCTAGCCGGATTTTTAATTCACTGATCAGCAGGGTAGGTGGGGTATCATTGCATGATCACAACTGTGGCTTCAAGTGCTATCGAAGAGAGGTCGTGAAGGTGCTGCCGATGTATGGTGGGATGCACCGGATGGTACCGACTATCGCTGGGATTTTTGGATTTGAGACGGGTGAGATAGTAGTAAGACATCACCCGCGGGTGCACGGTAAAAGCAAGTATGGTACCAGACGATTTTTTCACGGTATCGCAGATATCATTACGATTGGTTTCATTCGTCGGTACCGCGAACGTCCGAATCATGTGATGGCTACCGCGAGTTTACTTCTGGGTTTGTTCTCGATTTTGACTGCAGCCTTGGTTGGATTCTTTGATGTCCCACGGTTTCTATTGATCACTGGCGTGGTAATTTCTACTGCGGGACTGACCAGTGGACTGCTGTTATTTTTCAATGGCATCATAGCTGAGCTGAACATCTGGAGTCAGATGCAAGTCGACACCGAAAGTGATAGTGAAGTCGTCGAAAGCCGAAATGATGTTCCGACACAGCCATTCGTATTCCGCTCGCGCAGAAAAGCGCTAGTCGCAGATGATGATCCACGCGTGAATCGTCTGATCACCGAAATGCTCAAGCGTGAGGACTGGGAAGTGGTATCTGCCAAGAGTGCAGATGAGGCAATCGAAGCAATCGACGAGGAGATCTCGATCGCATTTGTCGATGTGCACATGCCAGGGCGAGACCACTCCACAGCGCTCAAAGAGCTGCAGACACGTGCCCCTAGTGCACGGCTCGTTAGTTTCTCCGGCGACAAGAGTTCTGAATTACCTGATCTGGTCAGAGAGGCCGGTGCCGCCTGCTTCCTGCCCAAACCTGTCGCAAGGCGAGAGTTGATAGGTCAGGCAAACGAAGCTCTCAACTAAACTGTTTTCCCTCCTTTTTTCCCTCCTCCCAAAAACAAAACAATGAACTCCCTGTACAAAAAACTCCCATCGATAGCCGTTCTCACCTCGACATACGCCAGATACGATACCGATCCCCAAGTCCCCTGGATGCGGGAGACGAATATAAGGCTCAAAGATTTGGGTCACCAGGTAGAGGTGATCGCACCAGCCTTTGAGGGGCTAGAATCGCATTCTATCGATGGTATCAAGGTGAACCGCTACCGCTACCTACCCAAAGGGAGTGAGAATTTGACGCATGATTCTGGTGCGCCCAACAAGATTAATCACCCGCTGACTAAGCTCAGAGCCATCCCGTACCTGGTGGCAGGGTTTGCCTACACCACTCGGTATTTGATCAAGAATCGACCCGACATCGTCAAGGTACACTGGCCATTTCCCCACGGCCTGATGGCCTGGGCAGGAGCACGTATCGCCGGCACTAAAATCGTATCAGTGTGCCATGGCGCGGAGCTATGCATTGTGCGAAACAAACCTCATTTGCAGCGTGTACTCAGCTGGTGTTTGCGTCATTCCGACTTGGTGTATTGCAACAGCTCGCATACCGAAGCACAAATTCGTAGCCTGCCTAAGTGTGAAGACTTGGCGATCGAGATCGTGACTTATGGGTCTACTGTACAGAATCAGGCCAAGGAGGTAGAGGCCGAATTGACTCAATCAGAGACAAAGGCTCCTTTACTGCTGTCTTGTGGCCGGGTGATCGAGAGAAAAGGGTATCCCTATCTGATACAGGCTATGCCACAGGTGCTAGAAGTCTATCCAGACGCGCAGCTGGTGATCACCAGCGACGGCGATAAGCGTGCCGAGTGCGAAGAATGGATCAAGAAGCTGAAGCTCGAAGACTCTGTGACGATGACAGGGTACATCTCGAACGAAGAGCTATCTGACCTGTATCGTAATTGTACCATCTACGTTCACCCATCGATCATCGACAGCCGTGGTGACACCGAAGGTCTGGGCGTGGTGCTAGTAGAGGCCCTGGCCAATAAAAAGCCTGTCGTGGCTTCTGCCGTCGGCGGTATCGTCGATGTGATCAAAGAGGGTGTCAGTGGCTTGTTAGTCGATGAAAAGCAACCGGCTCAATTGGCTGATAAAATCACGTACTTACTGGCGAATCCAGACGAAGCGGCAGCCCTGGGGCAGAGTGGCTTCGAGTTTGGAGTGAAGTTCTTTTCGTGGGATAATATCATCCTGCGCCTGTCAGATATCTTAGACGAAGTGGCAGCGGCAGACGAACATCCTAAGATGGTGAGCCACAGTGTGCAGCCTGCTACGAGTAAAACGCTAGACTATGAAAGCGCTAAAGAAACTGTTCACAGTCATTAAGCCGTTTTTTCTTCCCATCGTCCTAGTACTGATGGGAGTCGCGCTGTATGGCATGCGCGAAAAGATAGTGGAATTACTCACTGAGGCCAATTGGATATGGGTGGTTGCCGCTTTCTTGTTGGCAATTGTTTACCTACCGATAAATGCTTCGATATGGGGTGTGGTGCTACAGTCGTTTGGCGTCCCAGTGAAGAGGCGAGAGGCCGCGATGACCTGGATGAAATGCGAGGCACTCAGATGGCTGCCTGGCAGTTTCTGGGGCTACGCCTCCAGAGCTGTGGAGGCGGGTAAATTTGGCGGCAACAAGGTGATCGGCGGTCTTAGCCTGACTTTGGAGCTGAGTTTGACCGTCATTTCGTGGTCTGTCATCGCTGTCTTTGGTTTGTGCGCGGGAGGGTTCATCCTGACTTTGATCGATCAGCTAGATATTGACTACCTGTCGTTTGCAATCATTGTCGCGAGCCTTGCTATTGGTTCGGGGGTGATGGTTTTTTGTGTGCTCAAATATTCGAAACTGAAGATTGTGCAAAAGTTTAAGGGCCTGTTTGTATCTCTAGTCGGAGAGGTGAAGCATCCCAAAAAGATAACACAGGCGCTGGTGGAGTATATCGTGCTAAACCTGGTATATAGCTTTGGCTTTTACTTTTGTTTTCTCGCTTTAGCCGGTAACGAGACGATTGGATTTCTGCCAGCAGCTGGAGCGAATGCTTTAGGTTGGCTCGTCGGTCTAGTCGCAGTCGGTGTACCCGGTGGTATGGGGATACGAGAGGGTGTAGTGGCCGCGATTTTCCAGCCACTTGGTTTGCTCACCGTGGCGGCTGCTTCAGCCGTCCTTTGGCGCGGTTTGCAGTTAGCTGTCGAGATGGTTGCTTTAGCAGGTATTCTGGTTAGCCAATACCTTTCGGGTAAAGAGCCTGAGTCGCAGCCAGCGAGTAACGAGGCTGAGGTCACTCGCTAAAGCCTTCGGGTTCCATGCGGAATGGGTGAAAACGCCCATTTCCGCGGTCCCATAGGTAGACCTCCCAGGAGTAGGCCTGGTACATGAGAGGGCAGTTCTTCCTCACCAGCAGGTCAAGTCTAGCTCCGGGATACTCCCAGCGCAGGTTTCGGGCACGGTTCTTAAATTTCTCTCGGTTTAGGATGAACCAGATCCGATCGTGCTGAGCCATGATGCGCTGAATCACGCTCACTCGGCCCACCGACTCCGCACCGCCGTTGCGATCGATCAGGCGACCGTCTTTCTCGCGAAATACAAAGTCATAGAGAATCGGCTGACAGATATCGTAGTTGGAGTGACCTATCTCGATCAAGGCAGCATGTGGATGAGGCTCATTGATAGCCACCTTATCGCCAGGACGGAAGTTGGCTTTCACAAAGTTGGTCGCACTCGAGGAGTCGGGCAAAATACGCTCGTCGTAGCTGTCGAAGATACGCCATGGGCTGAAACTGAGTATACCGATACCCACGACGAGACCAGAGACGACAATCCGCGCCTGTCGGCCTCGTCCCTCCGACACGTAGCTGCAGACAAAGTGAATGCCATAGATTGCCACCACGAAGAATAGTGGGGTGTACGAATACTGGTACCGAAATCCCAAGCCCGTCACGAGGATCACCGTGGTAAGAACTCCGAATACTAGGAAAAAGGTGACAGCAATGATACCCATATCTCGTCGTCGCATCGCGACTGCCATACCGATGAATGAAAATAGGCCGAAGAAAATGTGAAGTCTCGAGTAACAGATCCACTGGCTAAATGCATTCATCGGCTCCCAGAAGTGGGGAGTCAAAGTCGACTCCACAGTGGCCGATTTTCCTGACGTCCGAGTGAGACATAGGAATTGGAAGATCACCATATTGATGCCGATGCAGGCTACCACTAGGCAACCGCAGTAAACGAATTTCAGTTCGTTTGCCCAAGACTGTTTTTGCGACATCGTGGCATAACTCAGCCCTAAGGGAACAATGAGCAACAGACTGATCTCTTGGCTGAGCGTAGCCGCGCCAAAGCAGATAACGGCGGCGAAGCGTTTCCAGTTTGGCGCATCATACACGAAACCTCGGATGAAAAATAGTACCACTAAGACGGTGAAAAGCTGTTGTTGCTGATAGAATCGAGCAATATGAGAGGTGAAGACACAGAACGGGTGTACCGCCAGTACAATGGCTACCGCCAGGCCCATTCGACGGTTCTGTAGCACCCGAGAACATAGGTTGTAGGTGAATAGAATACAGAGCACGCCGACGCCGATGCTGTAAAAACGCAGCGTCACGATAGTCGAGCCAAAAATCTTGGCTAAGGCTCCGGAAACGTAGTGGAAAAGGGGACCGCGAGTGTAGAAGATACCATCAAATAGTTCGGGTAGCCCTTTACGAGCCACGGAAAGAGATGCCTGAACCGACGCGTATTCATCGTCGTCTAGAGGTTGCATGTGCATTTTGTAGCCGCGTAGGCAAAATGCGACAGTCAAGATCACGAGTAAGATACCGAAGATGACCCATTTATTCGAAATGGAGGGCTCTGACCATTTCTCTTTCTTCTGGATGGGGAGCCAAGCCAGCCACAGGGCGACTCCTAACGCGGAGAGAAATCGAATCCACGGCCACATCGGATTGGCTTCGAAGAAAATGATCTCGCTCCGCTCAGCCATTGCTGACTTGAGCAGACCTAGGCAAAGTAGCATCACCACAAAGGCTGCAAAAGGGCGCTCATAATACTTCAGGAACCTCTGCACTTTCCGGCTGGAAACGTTTGCTAAAAATAACAGGATATAGGCAACGATCAGTGTGCCTATGCCATATGGGAAAAAGAGGTTTCGTTCCTTCCACGTTTGGAAATAGCGGAGTTTGTTTTGGTTGGAGAGAGGCATCCGGCCGCCAAGTACCTTTTTGCCATCGGTCATCCATTCGGTAGATTCATCGATACCCCAGTCGCACTGCCCTTCTTCATTGATGACGCCCGCATCCATTGAGATTCGCTCGGCTTGTAGGCCGTAGAATTTGCTCTCTCGGTAGGTGGGGTAGAGCTCCAGTTCTATCTTATTACGTCCCTTTTTTAGGTATTTCGCGACCTGAAAAGCACTGTAGTTGGGCGCTTGATAGGCTTTGGTCAGACTCGGAGGTGTACGTGTGCTCACCATTTCATTCATCGGGTCAGCCTGAGAAGGCCTTTCGAGGAATTCCTCATTGGCTCGTTTCATGAGGTTGCCGTAGGCGGGATTGTCCTGCATCTCACGACCTGATAGGTACTCTCGCTCACCGGAGATAGGCTCATTTTCGCTTGGGCGGCCGTGTTTGGGGTTGAGATAGCCTTTTCCTGAAAACACATCCGATATCTCATCGGTATCTAGGGTTTCAGGTTTGATCTGTAGGAAGCTTCGATTGGTCGTTTTTAGCATCCAGCCGCCCTCGGCGTAGTGGTTGCGTCGGCCCCAGTTTGGGCGAACGTTTTTGTCGTTTATCCTCAGGATATAAGGCTCGGTGGACATCACACGGACCCACTCTTCGCCATCAACATCATCGATATCCCATGTGGTTTGGTATTTCTTGGAGTCGGATTTCGGTAGCCAGGCGCCTCGGAAGGTTTCTGTGAAGATACCATCAGGTATCAGCCTGAACTGTTTCCTAGGTAGGTGGTCTAGGATTTTGCAGTAGTCCCAGTGGTCGACCGATATCTGCGGGATGATCCACTCTTGCCTAGTGTGTGTGGGTGTGGTGAAGCAGGCCCGCCAACTATCGTTACTACGGAGTGGTATGACCTGGCCGTTTTTGAGTTTGATCTCGCCGGTCAGGATGAAGCTGGGACGCTCATGCCTAGAGTGCGCGAGTACGGTTATACTATTGTGGGAGCCGGCCTTGAAGTCTTTTGTCAGGTCCACAAATACCGATGTCTTCCAGTTGGCGTGGGTACTCCATTGGTACTCACGGGGGAAGTTCAACGCTAGTGCTGAAGATGCGTAATACATCTTTTGGCCAAACTCTGAATTGCCCGATCCGAACGGGCGTGTACCGCGGAAAAACTCCCATTTGGCGCTCTGACTGCCATTGGTGACGATCTCGAAACCATTGTCGGCGCTGATCGCTGCCCAAGCGATCTCGATCTCGGAAGCGGGTATCTCGAAGTCGATGCGGTAGTGGGCACCAGCCTGTTCATCGCCTTGGGAAACAATCCAGTGTGCGTCGTCGGGGAAGGTGAATGGGAAAATGCGTTTATCGGGGGGCTTGATGATGCTGTAGCACTCGAATACGAACATAGTAATAGCCGCTGCAGCGAGAAACACGGAAGTGACTGCAACTTTGTTCCATACCCAGTGGTGCGGTCTCATAGGGGCTAGCCTTCGCCCTCCTGTTCTGCGGCTTTTGCTTCGACCTCTTTGGTGTTATCTGTAGTGGGAGTTCTCTCGATATCTGTAATCAGGAAAGGGTACTCCTCTAGCATATCATCTCTCCTCGCTCCATTGGGGTGGAGCTCCATCCGGAAGATATTCTGTTGCCAGGCGAGGTCTGGTTTGCCCATATCGAATGCCATCATCTGCATGTACTGGTGCGACGATGCTAGGTAGGCGCGCTTGTTAGGCATGGCTTGAGCATTGCCGCTGGCATAGAGCCGCCGTTGGTATTCACGGGCGGTGTAGTAGTCGTGCTTCCGCACTGCCATGATGAATCTGAGCCATAGCATTTTAGCCAGAGTGGGGTACTTTTCTTCTACCCTAGCCATGGATTTCTCATACCGAGGGTAGATAGAAGAGTTGAAATCGATGATCGCCATCCTCATCAAGCCGCGATAGGCCTCTAGTTGAGCTTGGGGATCGACTTCCTGCTCGACGAGTTCGTTGTACATATTGATCGCCGCCTGGTTTCGGCCAGCGACCTCGAGGTTGTAGGCGGTGTACAGATCCGCAGCAGGAGTCTTCATATCTGCCCGTTGCTCTAGCATACCTCTTTGGAACGTGAGGTTGCTGTTCCAGTACATGGTGGGCAGGATTTTCCCGACAGTTTCGAGGTGGGCGAGGCTTTGTTTGATCTCGGTCTTTTCGAAGCTTATACGGGCTTCTTCGATATAGTGGGCACAGAGCTGAGTACGGATGAAGATCAGGAAGAACCACAGTATCATGACCTTGCCTGCGCGCTTGATCGTCCATGCCACGACATCGCTGGCTAGGCCTTTTTGGTCGGTATCGAGCCTCACGCATAGCGAGCTGATC
Organism: Verrucomicrobiota bacterium; assembly: GCA_020630975.1. Taxonomy (GTDB): domain Bacteria; phylum Verrucomicrobiota; class Verrucomicrobiia; order Verrucomicrobiales; family DEV007; genus Arctic95D-9. The sequence continues at coordinate 104,534 of JAHDID010000006.1, read as the reverse complement.
AGTAAGAAGATCGCTGAAAGCCCGAGCATGCCCCAGCCTTTTTGAAAGTAGTACCAAAACGCCGGGCACATACCAGTCCACGACAGGTAGTCTGCTAGGCTGGCTAGTGACTGAGCTGCATAGGGCACGGGGATCGCTGTGACAGCAAATGGCAAGTCCTTGGCGATATAGTCGGTAGCATAGCCATACACCTCCTGGCCTCGGCTAGTGGTGATGTCGCCACCATACCACCAGAGGTTATCATGGTGAGAGATGTGGACGGCGGCGAGGTGCCCGAGTTCCGAATCGATAATGACGAGCTGTGAAAACAGAAATGTCGTCACAAACACTAGGCAGGCAAAGTTGCCTAGCCAGCGTGTCCGCTTGAAGACATCTTTACGAGTAATGAACATCACGGTGATGAAAAAGAACGCCGCTGCGGCTAGCATGGCCTTTAGGTATTTCTCGTAATCACTCTTTAGAGTGGTCACTATGTAGTCACCATCTTCATTTTCTATGATCTGGTCTGGGACGATGTACCAGTCTTCTTTGAGAGAGACAGCGAGGAACAAGAGGCCGACCACACCGATCCCATCGCCAACGAGTTTAGGGATGTTGGGATTGGCTGTTATGAGGTGCTGCCTGAGCCAGCGGCCGACTTCGCAGTTGATAGCCCAGTGGCAGAGAGACTTCGCGATTCCCCATACTCTCCGACCTAGAGGAGTATTGAGCAGCCTTTTGACTATAGCGATGCCCAGCCTGATCACCCATTTTACTATACGGGAGAGGGGGCGGTATACCGGTCGTCCCAGAAAGATGGTGACATTGTAGACTTTCTGCCACGGCCATATCAGCACGGCCCAGCAGAGCAGTAAGAAATCTTTTACTCGTTGGACCATTTCGTGAATTTGGGATGGCAAGCTAACAACACGGGACCGCTGAATCGAACTCGATGTCGAACCAGGAGAGAGGTCAGGGGCGTGTGGCCAGAGGGCATACGGCTGAGGATTATGGGGCTATCGAGGTTATTAAGATTTTTATAAATTTAATAAAATTTTACATTAAAATTTAAATATCATCAAGTTTTAGACCCTTAAATCGAGAAAATATTTGAATTTTTTATAAAAACCATAACAACGAGATTGAAGGAAGTACAGCTTTGGTGTATTGTTTAAATTCATGAAAAAAATAACTAGCCTCGTTTTGAGGAAGATCCCCCGTCACGTGTTGCAGAAGTTTGCTCACAAATTACTCCCCCTGGCTGGTCTCATGCATAGGGGCAAAGATGTTGAGTGTCCGATCTGCGATGCGAAATACGCAAAGTTCCTGACCTATGGTCGCTTGAAACCCAGAGAGAATGCCTTGTGTCCGAAGTGTCTGGCACTGGAGAGACACCGCCTGATGTGGCTTTACCTTCAGGAGAAGACGGACTTCTTCACTGATTCCAAGCAGATTCTTCACGTTGCACCTGAGTTTTGCTTTTTGGACCGTTTTCGTAACCTTGAGATTCACGACAAGTACGTCACTGCCGACCTGATTTCCCCTTTAGCGGACGTACATTGTGATGTTCATGAGTTGCCTTTCCGAGACAATAGTTTTGACGTGGCTTTCTGTAACCATGTGATGGAGCACGTAGACGACGATATCAAAGCGATGTCTGAGCTATGCCGTGTGCTGCGTCCTGGTGGCTGGGCACTGATCCAGAGCCCGCAGGACTACAGCCGCGAAGACACTTACGAAGATCCTAGCATCACCGATCCCAAGGATCGTGAGGAGCACTTCTGGCAGGATGATCATGTTCGCCTTTTCGGTATGGACTATGGTCGTCGCTTAGAAGAAGCAGGATTCGAAGTGGTCGAGGATCGCTGGGTGATGGAGATGCCAGAAGAGCGTGCTAAGAAGCATGCGCTACCGATGGAAGAGATCGTTTACTTCTGCAAAAAGCCAGCTGCAGTCACGACTCAGCATCACGAAGTGGCTGAGCAATCTAATGACAACACCGCTGCTGCTGCTCAAGAAGAGCAAGAGTCAGCTACAGTGTAAATACTAAGAAGATCTAAACTCTAACCTAAATCCAAATTGGAGGTAGTTCACTGCCTCCAATTTTTTTTGCCCTGTGGGAAATCTCAGATTTCCATATAGCTTACGGTTTAAGCGCCTCAGCCTGTCGGTCAGCTGCAAGCTGACCCTACGTAGATAGAATGATCAACTTGTAGCTGATCGGCTCCCCTCCTTCAGGATGCTAAGTCTTTCGACATGAAGGGATGCAGGAGCGGATGGGTATCAGACCAAGCATCGCTTCATCGATGTAGTGCCAATACTGGCAAGTATCTGGCATCACTCACCAGTGCTCCACTCTAGCACCGTGGATCTTATCTGATCGCCTTCCCGCAGGATGCGATGCCCGTCTGCCAGCACGAAGGTACCCGGCTTTAGTCCATTTTTCACCTCGGCCCATTTGTGGCCGATGTAGCCCGTTTCGATCGGGATGCGGAGCCATTGGCCATCGATCTCGTCTTCTTGGATGACGATGGCTCGGCCGGCTGCTATGGATAGCAGGGCGTTTCGATGGATGACGGTGGCCTCGGTATCTACGATCAGCTTCACATTGCCAGTCATACCCAGTGTCGCTTCGCCTGGATTATCTAGACTGAAGCGGACACTGAAAGTAGCAGCCCACTCTGGCGCACCTGTTCCGCGAGGACGCATTGGGCGATTGATCTCTGGACCGCCTGTCGCGAAGGTGACTTGAGGAATGATCTGAGCGACGGTAGCTGGGAATTCTCTACCTGGAAAGGCTTCGAGAAAGATCGAGCCTTTCATACCAGGCTTCACCCGACTGAGCACGGCCTGATCGAAAAAGCCCTCGAACCATAGGCCTGCCGTGAGTAGAAAGGCAGGTTTACCGAGGTCCTGGTTAAATTCACCCTCCCTTACCAGAACAGCGGAGATGAGACCGTCTCTGGGGGCGTAAATCTTGTGCCCTTCGAGTTCCACCTTACGATACTCGACATTTTGGCGTGCATCCTCGACCGCATTTTGGGCGATCAGCAGACTTTGGCTGACACCGGATTCGGCGCGCTTGATAGATAGCTCAGCACTCTCTACCCTTGCGGTCGCGGCAGCTTTCTCCTTCCTCATATCGGCGATGCGGAAGGCTGGAGCGATTCCTTTGTCGATCAGGTCTTGTAGAGAGGCAAGCTTATCGTTGATCACGATGAGCTCTTTTTTAGCTGCTTCGAGTTCGATTTTATCCTGTTCGGGGCGCTCGGCTATCAAGACGAAGGCGGATCCGCCCTCGACTCGTTTGAGCTCGGCCTCGACGGTCGCCAGTGCTAGCTCTGCTGCTGCCAGATTTCGCCTAGCTTTGGTATCTTCTAGCTCGAGTAAAAGCTCGCCCTTCTTCACTTGGTCGCCTTCTTTTACATGGACCTTAGTGATGGTAGCGAGGGGGATCAGAGGCACACGGATGGGCTCTCCAGATACGATGCCCTCGCCGAGGTAGGGGATGATCACCCGCTTGCGCTTCACCTCTGCAGATTTCACGTCGAATGGCAGATTCAGATTCCGCTTCATCGCTCCATAGCCAAGGGAAGAGGTGTACATCCGACTTTTCGGAGACATGTAGGCTGGGGCTACGACCACAGCCATAATGACCAGCCCAGCAATGCCGATGGCAACCGTGGCGATGCTCAAGCCCCGATTATACAGGAGCAAAGCGAGGAGCAGGGCTTTGATCCGTTGGAGGATTTTTTTCAAATTAGTAGAAAATTTAACAAAATTAAAATTTTAACTTTATTATACGTTATTATATGGTTTTTTTGCAAATATTAAATTTTCCCATCTAGTGCGGATTTTTTATTATGAAACCACCCACTCAACTCCCACTAATAGCCGTATTTTTAGCCTGCGGCATGCTCACCTCGTGCGTCACGATCGGGCCGAATTATAAAAAACCTGTGATGACGGACATCCAAGATGATTGGCATGTTCCGGAAGGCGCTAGAGCTGGTTTCGACCCGAAGAACCCAAATCGAGATTATTCCGACGAAGCTGTAGAGAGATGGTGGAATGAATTCACAGACGACACTTTGAGCTGCTTGATTGATCAGGCTCGGAAGGCAAATCCTAAGGTTCTACGAGGCAGGTCACGTGTCGAGGAGGCATGGGCACAACGAAATGTCCTGAGGGGATGGTACTTCCCCGGCCATGACTTTCTTGGCGATTACGATATTGGACTTGGAGGGTTCAGCGATGGCTTGAAGTTCGATCCGGGTGAGCCAGTTTATAATTTTGCACAAATTTCCCAAGGTTGGAGTTTTGACGTCTTTGGAAAGAGGCACAGGATGATCGAGTCGTCAGATCGATTCATGGAATCGGTTGTTGAGGGGTACCGAGATAGCTACGTCTTTTTCACATCGAGTACGGCACTCTACTATGTGAATGCGAGAGTGGCGGAAGCACGGATCCGATTGTCGGAGGAAAAGATAGCCAAACTGAAGGAGGGTGAAGATATTTCAGAGATGCTCGTCAGATCAGGTTTGGCTAGTCGAATCAATCTAGATGAGGCCAGAGGGCGGACGATCCAAGAGCAGGCGAATATTCCACGTTTTGAGCAGAGTAGAGCAGAGGCGATCTACAATCTGAGTCGCATCTGCGCCTTACCCCCAGCTAGGATCGAGGAGATTATGGGATGCGGCAAAAGCTCGGTGATCCCCAAGATGCCAAGTTGTATTTCAGCACCACTGCCGATGCAGGTGTTGCGAAACCGACCTGATATTCAGGTGGCTGAGAGAAAACTAGCCGTCCAGGTGTCTAATATCGGTGTGGCGATGGGAAATTATTACCCCGACTTCAATCTGAAGGGAGCGATCACTTATGAGTCCCTATTTCGAAATGGTGTGGAAGACATTTTACGTCACTCGATTGGTGGAGGGCCAAGATTACGACAGAGGATTGGACACGGTGGAGCAGATCGTGCGCGTGTGAATGAGCAAAAAGCAAAGTTGGATACTGCCATTCGTGAGTACGAGGCCGTTGTCAGACAGGCACTCATGGAGGTAGAGATCGCACTGGCTACGATCCACTACACCAAAAAACAGATGGTAGCTCAGCAGGCGGAGTTGGAGATCAGGAATAAATCCGCCGACGATGTCATCAGTGGTTTCAAAGAAGGCCTCGTGGATGCCTCAAACCTCGTTCGTCTGCAGGATCGGAGATTTGCCGCAGCTGAAGTCCTTTTATTCTCTCAAAGCACCTTGGCTAAGGCCACAGTAGCTCTTTATGAGACTGTGGGTGGTGGCCTGAAAGCTGTTCCATCTCACGAGCCAGAACCCATCCCCGAAGTCACCGAGCAGCCGGGGAATATGCCTCTCTCGAAGCTATTCTCACTGGGCAGGGATGTGGATAACTCGCTGCACAGAAAGCGGGCTAACAAAAAAGGTGTGAAGTGGGAATACTCCAAGAAAAACGGAATCCAGCCTGCTGAAGAGAGTAGAGGCTGGATGATGACTAGCGATGGCCTGCAGAAAACCAAGGAGCTAGAAGCTGAAGAGAATGAGGCAGATGCTAAAATGTTTAAGGTCCCACAGATCTTTTGCAAAGAAGCCACTGAGACCTGTGACGGTCCAGGAGTCAAGATGCCTTTCTCAAACTTAAAAGGCCCCAATCTCTCGGGCGACGGTGGTCTCGCCAGCGTGCCAGGCAATATGGTGCAAAAGACCAAGGAGCTGATCCCCAAGCCGGAGCTGCCAAGTCTGCAGCTGCCACAGCGTCATCGTGATGCGGAGGTGGTCGATCGTAGTAGCGGTAGCTCGATCTTTAAGAAAGAGAAACCTGGTCTCGGCAATCTGAAGGTGCCAAAGATAACGGTGCCGAAATTCTCACCCAGCACGGGCGGCGGGCAAAGCGTGGCAAATCGTAATACCTCAGTCGGAAAAAGGCGCTAACGTAGAGGCTGTATGCCAGAATTACCCGAAGTCGAAACCACCCTCCGCGGCATCCAGCCGTGGCTGGATGGGGAGACGATCTCAGATGTCGTGGTGCGGCAGCGCTCGCTGCGCTGGCCGGTGCCTAGCCAGATCGGCAGCAAGCTGGTCGGCCAGACCGTCGTATCCAGCCGCCGCCGGGGAAAATACATCCTGCTCGAGCTCAGCGGTGGTGGCACACTCCTGACCCACCTCGGCATGTCGGGTAGCCTGCGCATCCTCAGTGGCGATAGCGACGAGTGGCGCAAGCACGATCACATCGGTATCTCGCTGGCATCGGGCAAAGAGCTGCGCTACCACGACCCGAGGCGATTTGGCTGCTGGCTGTATTGCAAAGCCGGGGAACACCCAGAGGACAGTCACGAGCTACTCCACAAGCTGGGGCCCGAGCCGCTCAGCGATGACTTTGATGTCGATTACCTCTGGTCCTGCATGAAAGGCCGCAAGGTCGCCATCAAGCAGCTGATCATGAACTCCCACGTCGTGGTGGGTGTGGGCAATATCTACGCCTGCGAGGCACTGTATCTCTCAGGCATCTCACCCCGGCGTGCAGCGGGTAGAGTCACGCGAGCCAGCACCGAGAGACTGGTCGAGGCGATTCGTCAGGTGCTCGGCGAGGCGATCGAGATGGGGGGCACCACCTTGCGCGACTTTCTGAATGCGGATGGCGAGGCCGGCTACTTCAAACAAGAGCTCCGTGTCTACGATCGAGAGGGGGAGCCCTGCCGTGGCTGCGAAAGCCCAGTGAAGCGCATCGTCCAGAGCAATCGTTCGACTTTCTTCTGCTCCGACTGCCAGAAGTGAAAAATCGGCGCGCTGATGCCTGTAGAATCGATTGCTAAGCGATCGAGTGCGTCCAACGTCTTGTCAGTCGTCTATGAGCCGAGCTATCACATCTTTGGGGTTCCTACTGTTTTTGGCTTTCACCCCAGCCATGGGGGAAGAGACCGCCGCAGGGTGGCCGAGATTTCTCGGGCCTGCAGACGACTGCACCAGCCCAGAGACAGGGTTGATCGATAGTTTTCCCGAGACGGGGCCACCTCTCAGCTGGCAGCGCCCCAAAGGCTCTGGCTACACGTCGCCAGTTTTTGCCGATGGGGTGGGGGTGATGTTCGACCGCTTTGGCGACGAGGAGGTAGTCGAGGCATTCCAGCCAGATACAGGGGAGGTGATCTGGCGGGTGGCTTACCCGGTCGAGTACACCGACCGCTACGGCTTCAATAATGGTCCCAGGGCTAGCGCGGTATTATCCGAGGGCAAGTGCTACACCATCGGCGTCACAGGTGTGCTGACGTGTCTGTCGGTCGCGGATGGGGCACAGATCTGGCAGCGCGATCTCGATGCTGACTATCAGTTGGCGGATTCCTTCTTTGGTCACGGGGCGTGCCCAGTTGTTTTCGATGGCAAAATCATCATCAATCTAGGTGCCGCAGAGGATCTGTGTGTGCTAGCGCTCGATAGCCAGACTGGTGAGGAAGTCTGGCGCACCACTCACCAGTGGCGTGCGAGCTATAGCTCTCCTGTGGTGAAAAAACTGGGAGGCGAGCCGGTATTACTCGTGCTGGCCGGTGGCGAGAGTCGACCTTCCTTTGGTGGGCTGATGGCGATCGACCCTGCGACTGGCGAGATATACGATACCTTTCCATGGCGATCGGATAAGTATGAGAGCGTCAATAGCAGCGGGCCTATCGTAGTCGGCGATGATCGGGTCTTTATATCGGAGTGCTACTCAGAGGGCGGCACGATGCTGCGCCTGACAGCGGATAAGAAACTGGAGCAGCTCTGGCATGCCCCGGGTTTCAATCTGCACTGGATGACCCCGGTGCAGGATAGCGATACGCTATATGGATTTCTCGGTCGCAATGAGCCCGATGCCTATCTAGGGGCTTTCGATATCGAGACGGGTGGCGAGCTTTGGAAAAAAGACATCATCTGGCCGACGGATATCGGCGGGCGTCCGTATCGGCTCAGTTATTTCCGTGGCAGTATATTGGCGGCTGATAGCAAATACTGGATACTCGGCGAGCTAGGCACTCTGGCGCTGATGGAGCTCGACCGCGAGGGCTATCGCGAGATCAGTCGTGCTCAGCTGTTTCACGCGCGGTCGACTTGGTCGCTACCGGTCCTCTACCAGGGGCGACTTTATGTATCGCAGCACGAGGCCGAGTTTCCCTTTATCGAGGGGGGCAGCGGGCCGCGTTTGCTATGCTACGATCTGAGAAAGAAATAGATGAAACAAGCATCTGGAAAAATCAAAAACTGGCGAACGGTGTTCGCATGGGGGTGTTTCGACCTCGCGAATCAATCGTTCACGCTATTGATCAATACGTTGTTCTTCGCGGTATTCGTCAGCGAGGTCATCCTGCCTAATTCCTCTGCCGACAATAGCTTGTGGGGCTGGATGGGGTCGATCAGTCTTGGCTTGGCAGCGATCATGGGACCCTTTGTTGGGGCGTTAGCCGATGCACGAGGTTGCAAGAAGCGCTTTCTCATCACTTCTGGGCTGATCTGTGCGACGCTTACGGTTTGCTTGGCCTTCCTCCCAGCTAGTGCTGAGTACGGCCCAACGGTTGCGATTCTATGCGCCTTTCTGATCTATGTACCGGCGAATTTAGCCTTCAATCTCGGTGAGAATTTGTTGGCATCATTCCTCCCAGAGATCTCTTCGAGAGAGACTATGGGAAAGGTCTCGTCTATCGGCTGGACCATGGGCTATGTCGGGGCTCTCATTTTGTTAGTTTTGATGATGGTGCCTACCAAGATGCTGGGCATGGAGCAGCCTCACGAGTGGCGTCCCTTGCTGGCCTTTGCGGGTATTTGGTTTGCTATCGTCATGATACCCACTTGGCGCTTCCTACCGGAAATTGCTAAAGGCAATAGTGAAACAGCTGCACATCCGATACGCGATGCGTTTGGGCGGATAAAGATCACCTTTGGTGAGCTAGGTCGATTTCGCGATCTGGCAAGGCTATTTCTGAGCTTCCTAGTGTATGGCATGGGTGTGCAGGTGATTATTTTCTTCGCGGTCAAGATTGCTCGAGAGGACTTTGGTTTTCAGACTGGCGATTTGGTTATCTTCACCGCAGTGGTCACGGTATTTGCCGGGATTAGTGCTTTCGGCGTAGGGCTGCTGCAGGATCGAGTCGGGCACAAGGTGACGCTCATCGGCTATCTCATTTTTTGGACATTGGTCGCTGCGGGATTGGCCGGTACATCCTATCTGCGTGCTCAGACCGTAGATGTTACCAGCTTTCCGAGTTGGCCGATTTGGGTCGTCGGGATTGGGATCGGTATCGGGCTGGGAGGTATCGGTACGGCGACACGCGCAGCCGTGGGAGTGATGACGCCTACCGAGCGCACGGCCGAGTTTTTTGGCATGTGGGGCACGGTATATAAAGTCGCCGGAGTGGTCGGTCTACCTATCTTCGGCTTGGTGAGGGACCAGCTGGGCTCCGTGCCATCGCTCATCATCCTCACAGGTTTTTTCCTCGTAGGTGGCTTCCTCGTTTTGACCCTAGTAAATATGCGTAGAGGCCAGCTAGCAGCCGAATCGGCCGAAATTCAATAGGGTACAATTTTTATTCAATAGGGTACAATGATCTGGCTAGCGCCACTGACGGCTCGCAGGCTTGCGCGAACCGTGTTTTTTCTGCACGCGATTGGCTTCGGCCCTTGCAGCAGAAGTGCCTCGCATGGCAAACATCCGACTTTGGGCTGATTTGTAGGCAGTGGCGTGGTCGACGATAGGGGCGGGATAGTCCTTGCCGATCACGCAGCCGAATAGCGATTGCTCCATGGGCGTCATCTGATGCGGCTCGGCGATGATGTCGGTCGGCACACCTTCTAGCTCGGGGACCCAGCGTTTGATGAATTCGCCCTCGGGATCTTGATCGAGCGTTTGTTTGATAGGGGAATAGATACGGATCGTATTGATACCGGTCACACCGCTCTGCATCTGCGCCTGACTGTAGTGGATACCCGGCTCGTAGTCAGTGAAGACCCGGGCCAGATGTAGCGATGGCTCGCGCCAGTGGTTCCACAAGTGGTAGGAGGAGAAAGACATGGTCATCGCACGCATGCGAAAGTTCATCCATCCCGTCTGTTGCAGGCAGCGCATCACGGCATCGATGATGGGGTAGCCGGTCTGCCCAGCGCACCAGGCCTGGTGCCACTCCTCATTCCACTCCGACTCGCGCATGCCGTCGTAGGCGCGGGCGAAGTTTTGGTACTCGATGTTGGGCTCGTCTTCGAGCTTTTGCATGAAGTGGCAGTGCCAGCGCAGTCTGCCGAGGTAGGATTTCAGGCTGCCAAACCAACCGGCTGGGATCTTCTCTCCATTCGCTTTGGCGGCATACAGATCTGTGCGCTGTTGCTTCGCCGTTTGGTAAGCCTCGCGTATCGATAGGCACCCGAAGGTGAGGTAGGGCGATAGACGGCTACAGCTATCGAATGCAGTGAGTGGGCTCGACATCTCCTTTCGGTAGTGAGCTCCGCGCTGGCGGAGGAAAGAGTCTTGTGTTGCCAGAGCTGCTTCTCTTCCGCCTTTTTGGATATCGGCACCGTCGGCTCTTTCCAGCGTGGGAAAAGTCTCCATCTCTAGCCGGTGTCCATGCCACTCGATCGGCTGCCAAGTGATCGACTCTGGCGGTGGTAGCACGGCTTTGCCCATGCGCTCAGCCCATCTGCCTGCCCAGCCGTCGCGATTGCCTAGTCGCCGCACGACTCCAGTCTGCGGTAGCTCTCGCCAAGCGATATTGTGCTGTCCACACCACTCGGCCAGAGCCAGATCGCGCTGGTAGCTGATGCCATTGCCTGTTTCCTCATGCGACCAGATATGGGTAAAGCCAGTTTCCCGCCAGAGTTGGAGCATGACATCTAGCAAGCGGCCACGACCATAAGTGAGTTCACCGCCGATTTGCCGCAGCTCCACCTCCAGCGACGTGAGGCACCCATCGAGAAAGCGGTAGTGCCGACCTGCGAAGTCTGCAGCCGTGATCAGAGCGTCTTCATACACATAGAGCGCGATGACAGGCCCACGGGCAGCCGCCTCCACCAGTGGGCGGTGATCGTGGATACGTAGATCCTTTTTAAACCAGACTAACTGTGGCGTAGAACTCTGCACGGAGAGTCTACGCTTCGTGGCTGCGAAGGGGGCTATCTTCAGAACTCAACATAAGCTCCCAGCTAGTTTGGTGGAAGGCTGTGGACATTGCTGGTACCTCGCGCAAAGACGCAAAGAGCGCAAAGCAGATTGGCTAGGGCATGGAACTAAGGCTGGAGGATCACCTTCATCAGGCCTTCGTCATTTTTGTACAGGCGGTGAAACCAGTCACTCCCATCGGCTAGTGCACCGACTGCTGAGAGCAGTGGCTCGATGCGGATCGAGCCTGCTGCGATAGCGGCGATGGCCTCGTCGTACTCGCCTGCAGAGGCACAGCTGCCGTAGACAGATAGCTCGCGGGTGACCACGGCCTGGAGCGGGAAGGGGACTTCGGCCTTTAGGTTGCCGACACAGCTGATACTGCCGCCTTTTCTCACGGAGTCGATGGCGATATTTATGGTGGGGCCAAAGCCTACGACCTCCACCGAGCAGTCGGCACCGTCTTCATTGCCGACGAGCTCGCGGACTTGCGCAGGCACCTCGTCGCTGGAAAGCAGGGCATGATCGGCGCCGAGTTCCTTGGCGATCTCCAGACGCTTTTCATCGATATCCACAGCGATCACGGTGCCAGCGCCTTTGAGCTTGAGCACCTGCACGACGAGTAGGCCGATCAGGCCAGCGCCGACGACCACTGCTGAATCTCCCGGCTGGATCGGCAGTCGGCTGACCCCGTGCAGAGCGATAGTGATCGGCTCGGCGAATGCGGCCTGCTCGTAAGAGACGGAGTCGGGTAGGGCGCAGAGGATGTGCTGCGGCACCTTGATATACTCGGCAAAGGCGCCATGGCGGCGATAGTCACCGCAGGAGACACCTAGGACATTGCGCTCGGGGCAGAGATTGATCTGGCCGTTCTTGCAGGATTCGCACTGCCCACAGTAGACGGTGGAGTCGAAAGTCACTCGATCGCCCACCTGCCAGCCGGTGACTGCCGCACCGATCTGCGAGATCTCTCCAGATGCCTCGTGTCCCATGATGATCGGCGGGATCCGGCGTCCGGACGAGCCATCCATACCATGGATATCGGAGCCACAGACCCCACAGGCTTTCACAGCGATTAGCACCTCATTGTCTGCGATCTCGGGAGTGTCGACATCTCCATAGGCGAATTCGTTGTAGGCTGTAAGGGTGAGTGCTTTCATCTTTGTATCCATTATAATAGAGGTGCCTATTATGAAGTGCGAGAGGAGTTTAAGGCGGGGCTATGTTTGTGATGTGGGGACTTTTTGACCGTTAAATTTGTGCATGTGAAGTATCACGGGGCGGTTACCTTAAGTGGAAAGGATGGGGCGGATGCCAAGCCTTATCAAGAGCGGCAAGTTGAAAAAGCCATCGAAACATTGAGCCATGAAAACAAGTGATAAATATCATAAATGGGTGGAATGGTCAGGAGAAGATCAGACTTACATCGGGCATTGCCCAGATTTAATTACTGGTATTCATGCCTGTGAGTGTGTTTCGAGAGCTCACTGAAGTCGTTGAAGAGGTGATAGAACATTTCAAAGCATCAGGCCGTCCGCTACCTTCTAGTCAGGTTCGCCCCATGATGGAGGTTGCAATGTAGACTGAACGACGTGCGTTCTTGAAAAATGGTGGTGCCTGAGACGACAGTCTGTTAAGGTTGGCCACCCTTACCCTCTTATGCCTTATCTCAAAGTCATACTCCTCTGCTTGATGCCTGTCGTCCTCTGCCAGTGCGTGACCACACAGGAGGCTGCCGTGCAGAAGAATCCACCGATCATGGTGGAGGGGACTCTCTTTTACCCAGACGATGCGGACCAGACCTATATCGTACCTGATGGGGCTGAGATCATCGGTGCCTGTGGGCACAACTGCCGCTACATCGTAAAAAGCGGCGGCCGCATGACGGCTCACTCTGGCACCAACAATGTGTACCGCATCGAGGATGGCGGAGGCTTTAAGGGCTTCGATCACCCAGCTGAGAATTGCCAGGTCAAATACGCGGCCGGCGCGAAAGTGGAGCAGGTCGAGGCGGGGAGAGGTGTGGTCTTTTCGCCACTGCGGTAACTTTTAGCTCTCTGAGGGCTGTTGCTGATACCAGATTAGGCGCTCTCGTCCCTCTCGTCCAGGGTAGCTCACATCAGGTGTGTAAGCCTGCGCTTCGGTGAAACCTAAACCCGCTACGAAGCGGCTCTCTAGCTCTGCCAGCTCCGTGCCATGGGGCGGGCCGCCACCAGACTGGTGCTCATCATCATAAGGATCGATGAAAAAGATGCCAAGTAGCTGACCGATGCTCGGACGCAGTAGCTGCGTGATGGCTCCGGCATAGGCGGGGCGCATCGCTGGATCGATGGCGCAGTAGCAGGTGTGCTCGACTAGCCAGTCGCAGGAGCCTTTCAGATCCGCAGGCAGATCGAAGAGGTCGCACAGCTGGTAGTAGGCGTTGGCAGGGTTGGATTGGGCTTCGGCCTGCTCCAGTGCGGTGGGCGAGATATCGATACCGATGACTTCTGCCTCAGGGCACGCGGCTGCGATAGCTCGGACATCGTGCCCAGTGCCACAGCCGGGTATGAGGATGCGGCCGGTGGCCATCTCGGCTGCGTGGTGCTCTAGCCACTGCAGGAGTGGGGGCGCAGCGGCCCCCTTTTCCCAAGGCGTATGTCCATCGAGGTAATTTTGTTCCCAGTCGATGAGCTACCTTGGGTGTGGATGTGTAGATCGGCTAGGATTACTTGCCGAATTTGTCCAAAAGACGAGTCAGCTCTGCGACTTCCTCTAGGAGGCTCTTGGCGATGCCCTCGGTCTCCTCGCTGCGGCGCTCTGCGGGTAGAGGCTCTGGCTTGGGATAGGGCTTCGAGCGTGGTTTGGCGAGATCTGGATTCGGAGCAAAGCTTGGCTTGTTGGTCGCGCCTGCCACTGGGCGCGGCTTAAAGGAAGGGGCCGGCAGTTTGGTAGGCTCGGCGGTCTCGACGACTGCTGGCAGGGCTTCTTTGACGGGCTCTACGGCGTTTTTGTCTTCGGCTTCGGTAGCCTTGGCTTCAGCTTCTGCATCATTGAGCGCTTGGATTAGTTCGCTAGCCTTGGTCGCTTGCTCTTTTGGCATTGCCGCTTCGGCTGTCTCCTCAGCAGCATCCACGGTAGTGATGGCCTCTTCTGTTGTGGTTTCCTCGGCATCTCCGGGGAAAAGCTCAACCTCTATCGGCTGGATCTCTAGCTCTTCACTAGGGAGCTGTTGTATCGCCAGGCCTTTATTGGGATCGTACTCGAATTTTTTGTTCGAGGTCTGCAAGAAGCGTTCGGCCAGCCTCTCTGTGGAGGCGCGAGAGCTCTTTAGGCTGATGGGCTTAAACTCTTTTTTGTAGGCATTTTTGTAGGCAGCGTGATTTCCACCGAAAAAGGAAAGTTCCGATTGGCTCATGGTACCGGCGTTTTGAGCGATACATGGCCCTGCGGTGATCAGGCATAGCCCGAGGAGAGGAAGTTTTGAGATTTTTGTGTGATTCATCCGTGTTTGATAAAGATTTATTAAATTTACCGTAAATAAGACTATTCGCAAACCTGAAATTTAAAATATTTTCATTTAGAACCAACGTGTTAGACTGCCTTCGTTATGGCAAAAGGACTGGATAAGCACCGGGAGCGCATGGCTGCCCTATCTTTCTTCGGCAAGGATCTGGCGCGGCGTTGCAAGTCGAAATGCGAGCTGTGTGAGAGTGCGGGCGTAAAGCTGGCCCCCTACGAGGTGGAGCCGGTACCGACTGGAGAGCCTGTGTTTGAGAATTGCATCATGATCTGTGAGAGCTGCACTGAGCAGGTCGGCGAGATCAAAAAATTCCGCGCTGGCGAGCATTGGCGCTGCCTGGCAGAGGTCGTTTGGGGCGAGATCCCTGCTGTGCAGGTGGTGGCTGTGCGTCTGCTTAAGAGACAGGCCGATACCCAAGCCTGGGCTCGAGAGACGCTCGAGGGACTTTATCTCGATGAAGAGGTGGAAGAATGGGTAACAAAAGCGCAGTGATCTGTTATCCTGTTTCTAGAAATGAAGCTCTCTATCTGCAATGTGATCGCCTGCCTATTCCTAGCCATCTCGGCTAGCGCCTCCGCGATCGACTACAAGACCGAAGTCCTACCCATCATGAAGGCTCACTGTTGGGACTGCCATGCGGGTGGCAATGCCAAAGGCAGCCTGAATCTCGAGGATCTCGATGAGATGCGCGACTACCAGGTCGGTAAGTTTAACATCATCCGCCCGGGAAATTCTGCGGAGAGTAGCTTTCTCGAAAAGATGCATCTGCCGACTAGCAGCCGCGATTTCATGCCACGCAAAGGCGAAAAGCTGCCGGACGAGGAGCTAGCTATCATCGCCAAGTGGATCGATGCCGGGGCGATCATCGACAAGGAGAATCCCGCTGAGAAAGAGATGGAATGGGTGAAGAAAGCCGGTGGCCGACCTGCCGCTGGTGGTGGACCCAGCCGCGACTTTCTGACTTGGGAGAGCAGTGATGGCCGTGCGATCGAGGCCCGCTTTATGGGCCTGCAGGGCGAGTCTGTGAGGCTGATGATGAAGCGAGATGGCAAGGCCTACACCGTCCCTCTAGCCCGACTGGCACCCGAAAGCGCCGCTCTGGCGCGGAAAATGGGGGCTCAGTAGATCCTGAGTGAATGGAGCGTCAATTGACATCTGTCGAATGCAGCCCTCCTTCAGGTGATGTAGTCTCGGGCGTGGATTTCATTCTAGGCCACACCTTCAAATCTCGTCTGTCTCTTCTTGTTGCTGAATCAGAATATTTGGATTCGGATTCTGTGGAGTGGCGGCACTGGGATCGGTCTACACAGCCATTTTCTGAGACTGTTATACAAAAAACGCAGACCAAAGTTTTTAGACAACTCCTTGCTAGGATTGGGCACCATTACATGGATGAAGGTTGCCTTTATGGAGGTGTTTCTAATGGGGCTTTCTCTTTAGGAGGGCAGTGTCGAGGTTATACGGTCTACATGTCGAATAATTCTCGCACGGGTTTTTGGGTTCGCCTCTATTCTTGGAGCATAGAATCGAAAGTTGATGAAACCTCTTCATCAAAGGAGGCTACCTCTTGAGTGGAGTTGTTGAGGTAGCGGAATTTCTGAAAATTCCGACAGCAGAATCGGCCAGAAATAAGTAGGAGGAGGAAAACTGGGATCTTCTTCTACAAAAAGATTCTCCCTGTAGCACTTCACAAAAGTAGGTAGCGGAATTCCCCAGAATTCCGCCCACCATATGCCAATCTACTACCCCTCAGTGTGGTAGTAGATCTTCACGTACTTCATCTGCTTATCCTCATCGAAGCCCTTTTCCATGAACTGGTCAGCGGTCTTCTGGAAGCCCGTGGAGAATTTTAGATCCACTCCGGTATCGAGCTGCAGTCGGCTGTTGATCTTTCGCTCTGCCTTTTTGGCCTCTTTCTTGGATAAGTAGAAACTTTCCTGCAGAGGAGTGCCGATCTTTTCCGCCTCATAGTTTTCTTTTTGGTGATAAAGAGCGGCGCCCGAGAGCGCGTAAAATGGGTGCGCAACCCTTCTTTCTTTCTAGGAAATCCATTATCACCTCTTATTTTGATCAGTAAACAAGGATTGTCACCCTTTATTCTGTGTTTGAAAAGGCTAAGATCACCCTTTATTCTGTGTTAGCGATCCGCTATTCAATGGAATTTAAGAGGCACATAGCAGAGCAGTTAGAGTCGTGGCGGCGACGCAAAAGACGTAAGCCATTGATCATTAGGGGTGCACGGCAAGTCGGTAAGACCACTTTGGTGAAGTCTTTTGCTCTGCGGTATAAGTATCAGGTCATCTTGAATTTGGAGCGCCCCGAGGATTTACGGTGGTTTCAAGATTATGCGAGTGCAGGGACGCTTGTAGATGCTTTGTTTTATTTGCACGGGATCCCACACGACGCCAAGCAGGACACGCTGCTTTTCATCGATGAGATACAAGAGAGTCCGGCGGCGATCGCCTTACTGCGATATTTTTATGAGGATGTGCCCGAGCTGCCTGTCATAGCAGCGGGCTCTCTTTTGGAGCATGCCATGTCCCAGGTAAATAGCTTTCCGGTGGGGCGAGTTGAGTTTCTCTACATGGCACCGCTTAACTTCTCTGAGTATTTGGCTGCGAGGGGACATGAAGGGCTGCTGACTGCACTAGAGACAGTTCCCTCGGTCGAAGCGGCGCATCTGGCGTTGCTCACTAAATTTCATGATTATGCGATCATCGGTGGGATGCCCGAAGTCACAGTCGAATATTTAGAGACCGAGGCTATCTCTGCCCTACCGCCTATCTATGAAGGGATCTGGGGGGCGTATCGAGATGATGTAGAGAAATACGCCGAAACGAAGAAGCAAGCTCAGGTCATCTCTCATCTAATGGTCACCGCTGCATCGCATCTGGACCAGCGCATAAAATTCGCCGGTTTTGGGAATTCTGCTTATGGCTCTAGAGAGGTGGGAGAAGCATTTCGCCACTTGCAGGCCGCGCGACTTATTCAGTTGGTTTATCCCACGACGGATCGTCTCCCCCCAGTTTTACCTGATCTAAAGAAGCGGCCTAGGCTCCAGTTTCTCGATACAGGTTTGGTGAATCACGATCTGGGCATCCAAGCGCATCTTTTGAAGCTGGAGGATATGAGCCAAGCGTTCAAAGGCAGATTGATCCCGCACCTAGTCACACAGGAACTCATATCTCTGCAATCCTATGCGTATAAGCTACCCCACTTTTGGGTGAGAGAGAAGGCTCAGTCCTCTGCTGAGGTCGACTTAGTCGTGCCACACGGCGATAAGGTGATACCGATCGAGATAAAGTCTGGAAAAACGGGAACGTTAAAGTCTCTGCATCAATTTATCGAGACATGTGATCATCCCTACGCCGTTAGGATTTATGCAGGGAAATTCAGCATAGAGGAGCATACCACTCCGAATCAAAGAAAGCCTTATTTCCTGATGAATTTACCCTATTACTTAGGTACGCAGCTAACTGCTTATCTAGACTATTTTGTTCAGCAGAAGTAGGGTTGGTAGCGGAATTCCCCAGAATTCCGCCCCCCATAATGCCAATCTACTACCCCTCAGTGTGGTAGTAGATCTTCACGTACTTCATCTGCTTATCCTCATCGAAGCCCTTTTCCATGAACTGGTCAGCGGTCTTCTGGAAGCCCGTGGAGAATTTTAGATCCACTCCGGTATCGAGCTGCAGTCGGCTGTTGATCTTTCGCTCTGCCTTTTTGGCCTCTTTTTTGGATACCTCGAAGCTTTCCTGCAGAGGCGTACCTATCTTCTCCGCCTCGTAGCTTTCTTTAAAAGTCTGGAAGTCCTCGGCCACTTTCGGTTTGGCTAGGGCGACTTGATTGAAGTCCTGCATGTCGAAAGTATCGGCTTCGGCCATGTAGGATACGGCTTTTCTCGCCACATCCACACGCTCTTCTTTCATGCCTTCCTCGAGCCCGTCGGTGTCGTTGGCAAAGGCCACACACATCTCTGAGTAGCGGCGAGTCAGGTAGTCTTTGTCCTGCACCGGAGAGGCACTGACGAACTCGCAGCGCCAAAACTGAGCGTCGCCACTCTTGTCGAAGAGATACACAGCATAGCCCTCGTCGCGACGGGTATTCACGATCAGGCAGCCTTTGTCGATCTTGTCGGGGTAGATGCCCTGCTGGGTGGTGAGCTGCAGATCCTCGCCACTGGCTGTGATCTGGAGAAAGGGCACTTTGCTCTCCGATTTGATGATGCTGATCGCCTCATTGGCCTCGCCGTCGACGAAGACATTGATGAGGTGAGCCACACACAGATCGCCGGATTTGATGTTGGGGTGATTCGAGCTGGCGTACAGGTGCTTGGCGATCTCGGCGCTGTACTCGACTAGATTCGAAGGCTTGTCGAAGATGTCGGATGCGGCCTGGTAGAGAGGATTCTCAGAGACATCCTCTGGGTGCTCGAGCTGATGCATGTCGAGCGACTTGAACGGCTTCAAAAAGCAACGAGTCAGCAGCTCTGCCTCGTCATCCTGGAACTGGCACAGATTCTTCGAGGTGCGCAGACCTTCCTGGCGCTGAGGGTTACCGACCTGGGCGAGTGCCATGCTGGCGAGCTGTGCTTCTGCGAAATTTACCGAAATGGACATGTGTTCTGTTTGTGAGGTATGTTTTGTTTCGAAAGATCGTTAAACACAGTGAGAGTTATTTTCAAACTAAAGAGATTATTAATTTTTGGGTAACGTTTTACGATTTCAGGGTAAAATTTTGACAAGTTATTGTGGCTCAGCGACTGGTCCCCATGGCAGGACGCTGGACCATAGAGCGGGCGATGCAGGAGACGCCGCCGCATTTTCACCCCCTCGCTGGGTGCGATAAGGATACTTTTCAGGCACATCTTGATCAGTATCCAGAGTTTACCCAACGCACTGATAGCCAGCGCAAAAAGAGTCGTATGGCAGTGATGGCTCGCCACCCTTTTACGCTCATGGAGAAGGCGCTCTTCGACAAAAAGGTCGCCAATCACGAGTTGCCTCATCCGCCGATCTTCTTGATCGGTCACTGGCGCAGCGGTACCACGCACCTGCACAATCTCATGTCCTCGGCGCCACAGTTCGCCACCATCGATTTCGGGCAGACCGCTATGCCGCACAATCTGCTGAACCCGACGCGGTTCATCGGCAGAGCTGCGGTATCCACGGCCATCCCAAAGGATCGAGGGATGGATCGAGTGGAGCTCGGCATCAACGAGCCGCAGGAGGAGGAGATGGCCCTAGGCAATATGAACCTGCTCTGCTACTACAATGTCTTTTATTACCCGCAGGATATGCGCCGCCACTTCGATCGATCGATCTTCATGGAAGGGGTGACAGAGGAGGAGCGGGCGACATTCGAGGCTGCCTACGTGCGTCTGCTGCGCAAGCTATCCATCGCCGGCAAGGGCAAGCCGCTGTTGCTCAAAAATCCAGCCTCTACCGCCCGTGTCGAGTTGCTCGACCGGTTATTTGAGGGGGCGAGATTCATCCACATCGTGCGCAATCCGTATGAGGTCTTTGTGTCGATGCTGAATCACTACCCGCGCCTGTTCAATTGCTTCGCGTGGCAGGATTTCGACAATATCGATCTCGAGGAGATGGTTTTTTATAAATACGGTCGCATGATGCGAGCCTACCTCGAGCAGCGTGCCACCGTAGGCGATCGCCTGATCGAGACCAGTTACGAGAAGATCGTAGCCGATCCCGCTGCCGAGATCGGTAGCTTCTACGACAGGTTATCTCTAGCTCAAAAGGACGAGGCCGTCCGCGAGATCTCGGCCTACGCCGAGGCGCGCAAAGGCTACAAGCGCAATCAGTACCAGCTCACCAAAGCTCAAGTCGAGCGTATCCAGAGCGAATGGGGCTTCGCCCTAGAGGAGTGGGGCTACGATGTGCCTGACTCGATCGAGGTGGTGTGAGTTTTTCAGGTCCAAATCCCTGAAATTCAATAGGGTACAATTTTGATTCAATAGGGTACAATTGGCAAAATACACCCTTAAATCGTACTCCCTGTCCAGCCTAGCTTTTGGTGCAGCACACCAAAGAAATTCTGCCCTGGTAGCGAGATCAGAGGCAATACGAATGGTGCTCGGCGGATCTGCACTTCAGCACTCTCATTGATATCACAGATCAGCTGGCCATCGATCATCAGAGACAATTGATCGCGCTGGATCGGCACATGCAGACTGATCTGGCTATCGGCATCCAGCACCATGGGGCGATTGGCCAGTGCATGTGGACACACGGGCGTCAGTAGGAAACACTCGGCACTGGGCTCCACTAGCGGGCCACCAGCAGACAGCGAGTAGGCGGTGGAGCCCGTAGGCGTGGCGATGATCAAGCCATCTCCCGTATAGCGATTGGCGAAGTTGCCATTGATGGTCGCCTCCACATGGATCACGCGGGAGTCGTTTTTGCGACTCAGGGTCACCTCATTCAGGCCAAAACCGCTGAAGGTCGTGCCATTGGGCAGCTGCAGCTCACACTGGATGATCATCCGGTCGGTGGTCAGATAGGTCCGCTCGGCGATCGATCTGGCAAAGTGCTCGGCCTCGTCCTCCGTGGCGCTGGTGAGAAAGCCTAGGGTACCGGTATTGATAGCTGCTAGGGGTTTGATCGCGCTGCCCAGCTGGCGCAAGGTGTAGAGGATGGTGCCATCGCCACCGAGGATGACTAGTACATCGCATCGATCGGTGACTTCGGCGATCGATAGCCTGCTATCTGATGTCTCATCCAAAAACCGAGCGGTATCGCCCTCGAGAACGTAATCGACCCCACTCTCGTCGAAGTGACTGCACAGCAGCTTCAGGAGCGGGCGGCAGGGCTTCTGGGGATTCGCTACGATGCCTACGATGTGGGACTTGTGCTCTGGTTTTGTGGATGCTTTAGCCATGCGAGGTATTCGGTATTGCCATCACCGCCCGTGATCGGAGATACGATATGGTCTAGCCAGTCTTTTTCCAGTGTGTCTGTGGTGAAGCTGCGGATCTTTTCGACGGCCTCCTGGTGCAGGTCGGCATCGCGCACCACGCCGCCTTTGCCGACTTGGTCTTTGCGCAGCTCGAATTGAGGTTTGATCAGACAGATCACTGAGCCAGTTGGCTTCAGGACGGAAAAAATCGGAGGTAGGATGAGGGTGAGTGAGATGAAAGAAACATCGATCACCACGAGATCGACCATCTCGGGTAGATCGCTGGGCTGCATGTGACGGACATTGAAGCCCTCGCGCGAGACCACACGGGGATCATTGCGCAGCTTCCAGGCAAGCTGGTTCTTGCCGACATCGTAGGCGTAGACTTTCTCAGCGCCATGCTGGAGCAAGCAGTCGGTGAAGCCGCCGGTGGAGGCGCCGGCGTCCAGTGCCACGAGCCCAGTGGGGTCGATGCCAAAGTGGCCGATCGCCCCCTCCATCTTCAGCCCACCACGGCCGACGTAGCGGGGGCGTTCTTTTACCGATACCTCCAGATCGTCGGAGATTTTCTGCCCGGGCTTGAGAGAGCCGCTCTCCATACCCTCTACGATCACCTCTCCAGCCAGCACTAGTCGACGCGCCTGCTCGCGCGAATCACACAGTCCGCGGCTGACGATGATCTGGTCGAGACGAGTTTTTGCCATTATTCGCTATTAGCTTTCGATGGGTAGCGTTTAGCTATTAGCATCTTTTGCAATGCGAAATCTTGCCAGGTACGCATCTCAAAGCTAACTACTCACTCAATGACTCGCATACTAGATCGCTATGTCGCACGCCAGATCATGACGGCGGCGATCTTCGCTATCTGCATCCTACTGATCATCCTGATCTTGGGGAACCTGTTTAAAGACATCCTCACCGAGCTGGCGGATCGCCCGGAGCTGGATCTCAAGTTTGTCCTGAAGTTCGTCGGGCTGGTCATCCCGATGACGCTGGGCATCGCGATACCATTCTCATTTCTCACGGCCATCTTGCTGACTTTTGGCAAACTCTCCGCCGATAGCGAGCTGGTGTCGATGCGCATGGCTGGCCAGAGCATGGCTCGGATCAGTATGCCGGTATGGGGCATCACCTTGTTTTTTACGGCGATTTGCGCCTGGATCAATCTCTCGCTCATGCCCTGGGCAAAGACGGAGGGAGAGGGGATGAAGGGCACACTGATCAATCGAGCCAAGGAGAGTCCGCTCATGCTCATCCAGGACGAAAAGGTGATGAGCGATGTCCCGGGCTATCTGATCTACGCCAAGAAGCGCGATGGCCAGCTCGATGACTTTCAGATTGTCCATTCCAAAGGGGCCGAGCCGGTAGCTATCGCTTTGGCCAAGCACGCCGACTTCACCTTTGATCCCGAAAAGAATGAGCTGGTCGTGGATATGGAGGCAGCGAACCTGCTCACCAAGCGAGGTAATCAGGCCGGCGCGTTTACCCAAGATTCGGCACCTGCGTTTGTCGATCGGCTGCCGATGGGTATCTCATTCGCTCACCTGAGTCGGCAGGAAAAGCGATTGCAGCCAGAGAACTTAGCGTTTTTCGATCTGCTCCATCTGGTGATGCATGGGCCAAAGGGGAGTAAGCTGGTCTTGCAGGATGAGGTGCTCACCGACGATCGTATCGCTCTAAAGCCCAAGGTGAAAACTTCGCTGGAGACGGAGCTCAGCATGCGTCTGGCTTTCTCGATGTCATGCATCACCTTCGCCCTGATAGGTGTGCCGCTGGGTATCACGGCTCAGCGAAAGGAAACGACCGCCGGTTTTGGCATGGCTCTGGGGATCGGGGCGATCTACTTTGCGTTGCTGAATTTCGCCCTCATCCAGCGCGAAAGTCCGGAGCTTTATCCCCACATACTGGTCTGGCTGCCGAATATTATATTCATAAGTTTAGGACTCTTCCTCTTTATTAGAGTAAGTCGTAAATAATCTTGTAACTAGCAGGTAATCAGAGCGAAATGTGTCGTCCTCATTTTCATCTGTGACAGACTGGATGCTTGCGAGAGTCATAAATGCGTGGCAGTCTCAAATCAGAGAACTTCGCTAGGGTGACACTTTGCGAATTCACTCTTTCTTGGAATGAAAGTATCACCCCAAATAGCTGTACTCAGCGTGCTCATCCTCGTATTCAGCGCTATCCAGCCGCTCTGGAGTCAGACCGACTCGTCCGGATGGCAGCGCGAGCAGGCTGCTGCCTACAAGTCTGCAGATAAGGCGCTTATGCAGATTCGTGCGATCTTGAGTGAGCTTACCGAGGAGGACTTTTCAGCCGAGGCTGCGGATGAGGATTATCGGATCGACCGAGCCAAAGTGGAGGCCGGCACTCCGCGGATCGAGGGGCTACGCCAGACCATTCTGCCGCTGATCGCCAAGGTGGATTTGGCACAAGATTACCCCGCCACGGAGTACACCAGCTACCACACACTGGAGCAGCTGACGGCGGGCAAAGATTACTTCGGAGTATCGCCTACGCGAGCCCCTGCAGAGGTGGAGCGTCGCCGGGGCCTGATCGAAAAGTTGTTCCAAGATCCTGAGTTGCAGTTGGGTGATCGCTTGTTTGGCTGGATGCAGACGGGTAAAGAGTCGGCCGATGATGGCTTTCTCAAATGGCTGAAGTTCGTTGAGAGGCTCTCTGAGCCTTATTACTTTGGCGCAGATTTAGACAGCCATTCATTGACGGTGGGGCGCAGTTTGGCGGTTCTCACTATTCTGCGAGGAGTCACTGAGGGGGCGACTTTTCAGAAGTACTTAGAGTCGTCGGATAATGAGTCCAAATACCAGCGCGTCATGGCAGAGTCTTTGCAGCCAGCTCTGGTGGGATTCGCAGAGAGCCGCTTTCGGGATGGGGGTATGTTGAGAGACTGGTCTCTGCCGGTCAAATCAGCGGCCGAACTGTGGTTTCCAGAGATCAAAGGGAAGCTAAAGGTCACTAGCCACTCGGAGTACACGAAAAGCGCGCTGGCTACAGCTAGGGCAGTGCATGCCATCACTCTGGCGATCGATGCGGATGAGGCGAGTCCTGCTGTGCTCAAAGACGGTCTGGAGTCCATTTTGGCTTACCGGAGCAAGCCCTACTATATAGGTGCGATGGAGGTGCGCGAAAGTGGTACGCCACGTGTCGCTCCCGATGGCGAGCTGACTCACATCCTCAGCGAAGCGAATTTCTTTGGCTCCGACGATGTGCCAGAGATAGAGCTCTATCGCGAGAAGTCAGATTTCTTGGATTCGCTGTTTCTAGCTGAAAATAGCGAAGAGATTGTAGCTTCGTTGGTGGCGTTGCAGTCGGCCCAGGAGTGGCTGGATTACTTTGAGGAGCGGATTTTTGGCGGAAACCCAGTTACAGAATCAGCCCTTTTTCCGTATTTGGAGAAAGAGCGGCACTTCACTGTTGATCATCTCAAAGATGTGTTTCTAGCTCGCTTGCTCCTGCCCAGTTCGGCGATGGCTGATGCGGTTCAGGCGGCAAATAGCAATAATACGGCAAAAAGTTACGAGACGATGCTCGGGCGCCTCGCTAGTAAGACCAAACAAGCGGCGCTCTACCAATACCGAAACTATCCTGATGAATGGGTGGCTATCGAGATGGTTTTCCTCGAGCTTTCAAAAGGGTTCGAGTCGCTCAGTTTCGACGAGATAGGTGTGACATCTGCATCGGATCTCACGATCATGCGCCGGGAGTTTGAGGAGGCTCTGTATGGCCCCGAGTCGGTGGCCAGTCAGTTGTATTCCCTGTTGAGTTCGGGATCTACCGATACAGTTCTCGAGTTGGATGCATTGGTCACCTCTCGTTATGGTCGGCGCTCTGGCCGGTTTGATAGACGGCTCACACCTCACTTTGCGGGTGCTGTGAACGATACTCTCCATGATTTGCTTGATTACCGGAATTTCGAGCAAGCCTCTATCGATACACTCGAGCGCCCTGATATGGTGAATGGCCGTATCATGTCGCTATTTGCGGTCAGTGATTACCGAGTCCCCGAGGGGATCGAGACGAATACCTTGATGCACGATCTCCTCTGCGGAAAAGATGGCGGCTTCGGTGGCCTAGGTAGGTTGATTAGTGTGGATTCCTCCTCTTATCGTAAGCGCGAGAGCGCTCTAGATGCGATCGCCAGTTCCCAGCAGCTCGAATTGGGCGAGGTTTTATTCCAGCTAGCTACAGATGTACGGCGCGACGGGGTTCAGTCTAAAGACGACTCGGCTAGAGCTGCGATGCGTTGGTTGGATTTCTTCCGCAAAAGTCAGGCAAATGCACAGTACCACCCTGTGCCTGAGATGCTCCGTCAGGCAGTGCGCGGGGTCTATCTGAGCCGCATGGTTTTTGATAGCGAAAGCTTTAAGAAAGCAGTCGAGGAGAGTCGCTCTGCAGAGCCTGATTCTGGTTTGGCGGTCAGCCAAGAGCTCGAGAGTGTGGTCGCAGCTCAGGTGCGCAGGATGCAGGCACTCCTAGGCAAGATCGATCCCGAGACCGCGATGAATCGCAACATCGAGGACACCATCGAAAGCTGGCAGCGAGTCAAAGTCTGGTACATCGAAAGCAATAAGTGGCTCGAGACCATCATCGACGAACCAACGCTGATGGATGAGATCGTGCGGATCCGCGATTTGCAGGAAAAAGAGACGTCGTATCAACACGCTTGCCCAGATGTGATGAGCTTTCGCAAAGACCTCACGCAGGTGAGTCGAGCGATTCATACCGGTGGCCAGCCTGCTACATTGGGGTTCGCAAAGTTTGCTATGGAGCAGGTCATCGAGCTGGAGCCTCGTTTGGATGAGAGTCTACCAGCTCTAGAGGGTGATCCCATCGAGGTCGCTCAGAGGAATCGGCAGCTAGAGTTCGGCAGGGAGGTGACTGATCGCTTTTTTCAGGAGGTGAGAGCCGGCATCAGTGAAGCGGGCTATCCTGAGCTGGCTGGGGCGACTAGTCAGGAGCACGTGAAGATAGCGATCGAGCGTCTCATGCCCGCAGAGATCGATGCCAAGACTAGCTACCCCTCTGAGGTGCGCGACCGAGCGATCAGCTTAGAGCAGGCGTTGAAAGCCGCCGTGGCGCGTGCTATCAGTCGAGTACAGGTCGATCAACCTACCGATTTTCGCAATCTGGCGCAGCAGTCCGTGCGCGCCTCAAAGATCGACAATGTCTTCACCCAGCAGTCGGGTGGGGGGCTCACGATACAGCCTAGCTTTGTGCTACAGGACTGGATCGACCGCGAGCGAGTCGAGATCATGACAGAGTATCGTACCGCAGAGGTCACATCCATCGCTCGGCAGACTCTAGCGCAGGCAAAGCTCGACCAGCGAACCGCTGACAAACAGCAGAAGGAAATCGATGCCGCAAAGATCGAGATCGAAGCCAAATCGGAAATGCTGCAGGAATGGATCGACAAGGTCGAAGGCGGTACGAGTGTTGAAGTCGTTTTAGGGGATATGGTGGCGATGCGCCAGGAGCTGACGGACCTGCGCAGAGAGGTCTCTCAGCTACGCGATAGCGAGGCGGTCATACGCTCAAGGGCTGTCGAGCTATCGCAGCAGTTGCACCAGACTAAGCTGGCAGGGAGCACACCTGAAGAGCTAAACCCATCCAGCACTGAAGAGGCTGCGAACTCAGCTGCCGGCCCCACAGAGACTGTCGCTCAGACAGCGGCGACTTGGAAGAAGCCCACCACGACCTACAAACCCAAAACGACGACCTATAAGAAACCTACGACGAAGAAGACCGTGAAGAAACCTGCGCCTAAAAAGCCAGCGAATTTCTTCCAGCGCATCTTCGGACGCCGATAAGAAATTTGATACGGTATGTAAATTATAAAAATTATTGTTTTATCTTTCTTTTTTGCGGAAAAATAGTAAATTGTGACTCGGTTTTGAAAAATTGACTCAAAAACAGCGATGTAACTTTCCTGTCTTGAGTTTATATCAAGCCCTCCCAAATATTCACTTTTCCGAAACATGACCCGCTCTTTGCTGCCACACACACACACACAGGCCCGGCGAGCTGCAGCCACTATGGCAGTGCACTTTGCACTGGCTGTAGGGGCTCTAGCCATCACACAAGGATCCTCCGCGACCTCTTACATCCCAGCAGATTCCCAAAAGCGAGTGGAATCAGCCATCTCATCGATCAATAAGCGATTGGGGGGATTGAGCGATGAGGATTTCAATCCCGTAGCCACCGAGCGGAGAAAGACGTTCTCCGGGCTACAGACTTCGACTAATACTAGTCAACTAGAGCTCTTGCGCACAGATCTGCGCGAGGCGTTTGCCCAGCTCCAGCTGGTGCAAAGTTTTCCCGACGGATCCACAGACGAGACTGTCATCCAGCAGCTTATCTTGGGGAGTGGCGGTGATTTCTTTGGATCGAATGGGCATTACCGTGTGGAAGATTTTCAGGTGCGTTCTCGCTTGCTAGAGCGGCTCGCTAATGATGCTGAGTTGAGACTCGCGGATCGTTTGTTCTTATCTCTGAAAGGAGCCAATCAGAGCCATGCGGCGTCACTCCAGCGCTGGACTGCTCTAGCTCAGGAGTTGGCAGGCCCACAGTATCTGGGGCAGACAGAGCGCATGTCGTTGTCGCGTCAGGCGCAGTGTGTGCAGGGGCTTTACCTGCTGTCTGTCGTGTCGAAAAGCCATCTGGTGGATGCTATCGCAGCCGAGTCGGTAGCGATTTTGGAGGAGTTTGAGGAGGTCATCGACAGCCAATTGCTGCCCGCAGCCAAGGCTTACTGTAGAGGCCGTTTCGAGCGAGATGGAGCCCTCCGTGATCGGTCTCTACCAGTCTTCGGTGCTGCCAAATTTCTGAGTTCTGAGCTCAGCTACGAGTCGGTAGGCATCACCACGCAAGCCAATTACCTCAAATACGCTTTAGCTCACGCTAGAGGTCTGGCCACTTTAGCCCGGAAAGTCGACGAGCCAGAGGTGGATATCGAGGCGACTCGCAAGGCGATAGGCCAGATTATCGATTACCGGATTCAGCCGTTTTACATCGGCTCAGAGGAGGTGCGTGAAAAGGGCACTTACCCCTGCGCACCAGAAATGGAGCTCGAAGTCCTACTGGAGCGTGCAGCTTTCTTCGATGCCGACGGGCATGTGCATCAGGATACCTACCGCAAGTGTGTGGCCAAGCTGGAGAGGCAGTTTCTTTCACCGAGTGCTAAGGAGTGCCGGGATTACTTCTTTGCCATGAAGAGCCCGCAGCAGTGGCTCTCATATTTCGGTCAAGTCTTGGTGGGACCAGGGCAGTCCAGCTGTATCAAGGAGCTCGAGGCCGGCGAGGTGACCCCGCGTAATCTGAAGGATCTATTCCTAGCACGCTGTATCCTCACTCACAGTGCCTATGATACCACTTTGGCGCTCAGCGATGCTAGGGATGCCCTGATCTCTAGGCTGGTAAAAGCAGCCCCTCAGCTGGCGGTCAACCACTTCAAGGAGCGTCCGAATCAGTGGAATCAAGTGGACCTCGCGTTTGTCGAGATCTCCAAACTAGAGCCATCGTTTGATCTCGAGTCGCTATCGATCCCGACCTACAAGGAATACAAAAATCAGCGAAAGGACTACGACCGTGCTGTGCGTAGTATCCCTGGAGACTTCATCGAGCTGTCCGATCCAGATACCAATATGCTCCTCGACAATGAGTTGGGCTTGTTTCAGTCGGATTATGTCTACCGCACTGGCAAGTTTAACAAGAAGTTGAGCCCCGTCTTTATCAGGCAGATCAATGAGAAGCTGGATGCGATCATGTCCTATCGGAATAGCCAGTTCACCCCTCCGGACACCAAGGAGCGCCCCGGTATGTCAAAGATGGGCACGCCTATTCGCGAGTTGGCGGTATCGAATCGTCATTACCCACAGTTAGAGCCCGCGAATCCACAGCTGCATGACTTGCTCGAGGGAGCTGGTGGTGGTTTCGGTGGTATGGGTAGGTTGTTTCTCTCCGACCCGAAAGGCTACGAGCAGCGCGAGAGCGCTCTCGATGCGATCGCCAGCTCGGATGAGCTACAGCTAGCTGAGACTCTTTTCCGTCTCGCCATGGATGTCGGCGTGCGAGAGCCGACCATGGAGGATAAGGCGATGGCTGCTCGCAGGTGGTTGAATTACTTCAAAAAGACCCAGAGCCTAGCTCGCTACCAGTCGACTAATAAGGAGCTGACCAATGCGATCCGAGGTGCCTTTGTCTGTCGTCTAGTCGTGCAGTGCGATGAATTCATCGAGGCGGTCGAGCATTCACCGCAGGTGGCGATCGGCTCGAGCGAGGATGTCAGTACCGTGCTGGAAACGACACTGGCCAGCCAGGTGCGCACGATGAGCAGTATCCTCAGTGCTGTCGATCCGTCCTCAGCGCTGAATAAGGATATCGATCAGATCAAGGAGCGTTGGTTTCTCATGAAAGCCTGGCACACCGAGTCGATGAAGTGGCTAGAGTCTGTCATGGCAGATCCGCTACTGATGTCTGAGGTCAGTCGTATCCGCAGTCTAGCTCGCGATCGCAACGCCTCCTACGACGATGTCGTGCCAGCTATATCCAAGCTGGAGTCGACGCTGCGCACAGTCGAGCCGCGCATCCTTTCTGAGAGGCACTCGGATAATCTGAGCGAAGATTCTTTCCGCCCGTTGGAGTTTGCCAATCTCATCATGGGCGAGCTGGTGGCAATACAGAGTGCGGATGCTCGTAGCACGACCACCATTCAGCCAGAGGGTGGGGTATCTGATGAGCAGGAGGACTTCGAGAGCATGGCGCGCGACATCTCAGATCAGCTCTACAAAGACATCCGCGAGGCCGTATCGGTGGCAGGTTTTGGCGACCTGAGCCATGTCAACTCAGTGACGGATGTGCAAAAGACCACCGCCTCATACTATGAGCAGGTGGGTTACACTGACCGTAGCAAAGATGGGGTGAAGCACGATCTGCTGCTCACTCAGCTGAAGGGGGCTGTGGCAAAGGCGAAAGGTCGTATCGAGGCCGAGCGAGTGACCGACCTGAAGGCGCTGGAAGACCTGTCTCTGCGTGCTTCAAAGGCAGACCGTATTTTCTTTGCCGGTGATCCCAATCGCTACTCGCTGCTCATTGATCCTAGTTTCATCCTTTACGAGTGGAACAATCGCCACAAGATCGAGACGATGGCTGAATTCCGCACCATCGAGACACGGGCTCAGGCTCAAACTCAGATTTTCCGCTTCCGCAAGGAGCGTGAGAAGCTGGAGCGCGAGCGTGGTGAGTTGTCCGATCAGCGCGACGAGCTCGACATGCGTCTCGCCCAGGCTCGTAAGTGGGCAGAGGACAATGGCGCCGAGTTCAATCCAGAAGCGGTCATCGATGAGATGATCGTCATGGAGGACAAAATCGCAGCTCTCCAGGATGAAATAGCCGGCTACGAGGGGATCGAGGAAAAGTATCGCCAACAGCACATCGTGCTAGCCGAGCAGCTGCACAGTCTCAAGGTCGGGCAGCGCTTCGATCGTATCAAAACCACAGAGATGCTTCTCGCTAAGGCGGAAATCGCAGAGCCTACACCTGCTGCGACTACCAGTCAGAGTACTTCTGAGCCAGCCACTCCGATCACACAGCCCTATAACACCGCCTACGCTTCGGCAGCACCGAAAAAGAAGCCGACTAACTACGCTCAGACTAACTATCAGAAAAAGACTTACAGCTCCAGCAGCAAGAAGACCTACTCCAAGCCGACCTATAAAAAGACCTATACGCCAAAGAAAAGAACCACACCTTCCTCCAGCCGAAGCTCCGGCAACTTCTTCCAGCGCCTCTTCCGCCGTTAAGCTAGGGGAGGCCCCCCTGGGACCGCCGACGTCCCCGTCGGCCTAACTTGTAGCGGAAGATCCCAATCTTCCGCCATCCTTCGAGCCAGAAGGGCAATCCCCATGTTCTGCCACCGATAAATCCGCAGAAGCCTCGGCGAAGGCGGAAGCCCAAGCGAAGGCGGAAGCCTCAACAAAGGCAGCGGAGCAAAGAGCAAAGAACAAAGAACAAAGAACAAAGAACAAAGAAACTACGACGTATCTTTGTCAGAACTTCCCCCCAATTTGATTTGAACCTTTCCAGATACAGGCCAACTTCTCACTCGCAAAAGTTGGCCAGCATTTTGGCAAATTTTTCACATCTCTCCGCCATATTTCAGGAATCATTCGACCAAATCAGTCGAATCGACCACGTGCGGTAGCCTGCCTATAAATCTAGAAGAGAGTTCAGCGGACTAAAAAAGCTTAACTTTCTTGATAATTATAATTTTTATAGGAAGTTTAAAGGCATGAAAATTACTTGTATAGGAGCAGGTTACGTAGGCGGACCGACAATGGCGATGATCGCCAATCGTTGTCCGGACATTGAGGTGACAGTCGTAGACCTCAATGAGGAGCGTATCGCTGCTTGGAACGATCCTGATCTCAGCAAGCTTCCAGTCTTTGAGCCTGGGCTAGATCAGATCGTATCAGAGGCTCGCGGTCGTAATTTGGCATTCTCCACAGACGTCAATAAGGCGATCAGTGAGGCCAACATCATTTTTATCTCAGTCAATACTCCCACCAAGACATACGGCACCGGCGCAGGCCAGGCAGCCGATCTGAAGTGGGTAGAAAAATGCGCACGTCAGATCGCAGAGGTCGTCGATCACGATGTCATTGTGGTTGAGAAATCCACCGTGCCTATCCGCACCGCAGCCATGATCAAGAGCATCATGAGCGCTGTGGGTAAGGGGGATAAGGTAAAGGTGCTTTCCAATCCTGAATTCCTCGCTGAAGGAACAGCCGTCGAAGATCTCAGCGAGCCCGATCGAGTCCTGATCGGCGGCGAGGATGAGGCTGCTATCCAGTGCTTGGTAGACGTCTATGCTCATTGGGTGCCTAGAGAGCGTATCCTCACGACCAACTTGTGGTCTTCGGAGCTTTCCAAGCTGACCGCGAATGCATTTTTGGCGCAGCGCGTGTCATCCATCAATTCCATCTCCGCTCTTTGCGAAGAGACCGGCGCAGATGTCGACGAGGTGGCTCGCGCGATCGGCTCTGATAGCCGGATCGGCCCCAAGTTTCTCAAGGCATCGGTTGGTTTCGGTGGATCCTGTTTTCAAAAGGACATTCTCAACCTCACTTACCTCTGTGATTACTTTGGACTGCCAGAGGTAGCGAATTACTGGAAGGGGGTCATCGAGTTGAACGATTGGCAAAAGGCACGTTTTGCTCAGAAGATCATTAAGACTCTGTTCAACACCGTTGCGGATAAGAAGATTGGTATCCTCGGCTTTGCCTTCAAAAAGGACACTAATGACACCCGTGAATCTGCCGCGATCTATGTCTGTCGCGATCTGCTTATTGAGCAGGCGAATTTGGCAATTTACGATCCCCAGGTATCCCTCGAGCAAATCATTGCCGATCTCGAGTACGTTGGTATCACAGATGCTCGTCAGCTGGCCGAGGATGGGCATATCACCAAGGTGACATCAGCAGCCGAAGCAGCCGACGGTGCCCACGCTCTAGCAGTGCTCACCGAGTGGGACGAGTTCAAAGAACTCGACTACGCCGCTATCCACGAGACCATGCTCAAGCCTGCCTGCCTTTTCGACGGTCGCAACATCATCGATCGCGATCAAGTCACAGCCGCCGGCTTCCAGCTCTATTCCATCGGTAAAGGCGAGGCCAAAGAGGCTCAGTGGGAGGTGAGGTAGGGGAGGTTTCTTCTGATTTACCTTGTCTATTCGCCATAGCCTTGGCGACGGCGAAAGTTACCTAATGAGTATCCTAGTCACAGGCTCGCGTGGATTAGTGGGGACTCGTCTTTTCCAGCTATTCGGAGATAAGGCGAACCTCATCTCAGCGGATTTAGCAGACGGTTACGATATTTTAGATGCCGAGGCTCTTCTGAAAAAGACGGCAGTAGATATTGCTGGCAGTTCTTTAGATGCCATCATTCATCTGGCTGCCTACACCGACGTGTCTGCAGCGCATGCGCAGACCGGCGATGAGTCCAGTTTGTGCTACAAGCTGAATGTCACAGGAACCGAGAATGTCATCAAACTAGCCAATCACTATGGCGCTCATCTTGTGCACATTTCCACCGACTTTGTTTTTGATGGCAAGTTGCCCGATCCGATCTCAGAGACAGCAGAGCCAAATCCTATCGAATGGTATGGCGAGACCAAGTATATCGCCGAGCAGCGCGTTACAGCCGATTGCCAAAGTGGCTGGACGATCGCTCGTATTGCGTTTCCTTATCTAAAAGAAGTTGGCATACGTCCGGACCTAGTGGCAAACATTCGGCAGAAATTGGCCAACGGTGACAAACTCTTTCTCTTCGATGATCAGTGGATCACTCCGAGTTTTATCGACGATATCGTATCTGGTTTGTTTTCTTTCGCCCAAGTTAAGCCCGAGGCCGAGATTTTTCACCTTACCGGCCCTGAGTTTTTCACACCTCACAGCTTGGGTGAAGCATTGGTCGCAATAGACGGAGTCAGTAGTCCGGATATCACAGCCACGTCAGTCGTCGAGTATCTCAAAAAGGACCCAAGGCCACGCCAACAGTTCACCAAGATTGACACGACTAAGTATCAATCCTACTGCCAAGCCAATAATCTGACGCCACCCATCTCAGTCAAACAAGCCCTAAGCTAATCAAAGCAGGGGACGGTAACCCGGAAAAGATTAATAAAAGTTTCAGCGTTGTCTAAGCGTCCTTCGAGAAAAGATGCGTTTACATGCGGTGTTTACGACTTCGTTACAACGCAGGCTAAAGAAGAGAAATTTATAGGTAGTGGAAGATCCCAATCTTCCAGCATCAACCTTCCGCCTAAAGTGCAGCACAGTTCCTCGCTCCCGCGACCTTTCGAGCAACCCTCTGCGGCATTATATCTTAGCGCGAGGCCCAACTGAAAGTAGAGGGAGATCCCAATCTTCCACCAAAATTTACCTTCGTCACCCGACGAACAAAAACCACCTTTCGCTTCGCCGAGACTTTCCCACCTTGCCTAAGGCACCTCTTTCTTATAAAAATTATCGTCACAGGAGCAGCAGGCTTCATAGGATCCGCGGTTGTTCGTGAGCTACTCAACCAAGGCGACCAAGTCATAGCCTTGGATAAGCTTACCTACGCAGGCAATCTAGCGTCTCTGCAAGACACCGCCGATCACGATCACTTTACCTTCGTTCAGGCGGACATTTGCGATCGCGCAGCCATCACAGCCATTCTTAGCGAGCACCAGCCAGACGGCATTATGCATCTCGCAGCCGAGTCTCACGTCGATCGCTCTATCGACGGACCAGGCGACTTCATTGAGACCAACATTACTGGCACCTACACCCTTCTCGAAGCCAGCCGCACTCATTGTGACAAACAACAAAGCACAAACAACCACGAACCATTTAGATTCCACCACATCAGCACAGACGAAGTCTACGGAGACTTAGAGGGCACCGACGATCTCTTCACCGAAGACACTTCCTACGACCCTAGCTCACCCTATTCAGCGTCCAAAGCGGCTTCCGATCATCTGGTTAGAGCTTGGGGCCGCACGTTCGGGCTGAACTTTGTACTCACCAATTGTTCCAACAACTACGGCCCAAGACACTTTCCTGAGAAGCTCATCCCGCACATGATTCTCAATGCCCTTCATGGCAAGCCATTACCTGTCTACGGCGACGGCAACCAAATCCGTGACTGGCTCTACGTCGATGACCATGCCAGAGCGCTGATCAAAGTCTTCAAAGAGGGCCAAGATGGTGAGACCTACAATATTGGCGGGCACAACGAGAAAAAGAACTTAGAAGTGGTTCACACCATTTGTGAGCTACTAGAGGAGCTAGCACCCAGCGGAGACAATGATCATATCGAGGCTACCTACAAAGACCTAATCACCTTTGTCAAAGACCGCCCCGGCCACGACGTTCGCTACGCCATCGACGCCTCCAAGATCGAGAAAGAGCTAGGTTGGACCCCAGAAGAGACCTTCGAAACCGGTCTCCGTAAGACTGTGGAATGGTACCTAGCCAACAAGCCTTGGTGGGAATCAATCCTAGACGGTTCCTACAAACTATCACGCCTTGGAGCTTGATCGCGAATTTTTGGGGGGCGGGGGGAATCTGCCCAATCTCTGAGTTCAGTCCTTCGACCGGCCAAGCCTCGGCGAAGTGAAAAAGCCATCTGTGAATCAGATTACCCTTCTCTCATTCATGGAAGTAATAGACAGCAAGCTAGCCGGCGTAAAGCTCATCAAGCCAAAGGTCTTCAACGATGATCGAGGCTTCTTTCTTGAAACATTCCAAGCCTTTCGCTACCGGGAACAAGCGGATATCCATTTCGACTTTGTCCAAGATAACCACTCTCGCTCTAAAAAGGGGGGACTGAGAGGGCTCCATTTTCAAATCAACCACCCCCAAGGGAAGTTAGTTCGCTGCGTAGTAGGGGAGGTGTTTGACGCCATCGTCGATATTAATCCCAACTCAGACACCTTCGGTCAATGGGATGGCTTTCGCATAAGTGCAGAGAATAAGCATCAAATCTGGGTTCCACCCGGCTATGCCCACGGCTTTCAAGTTCTCTCTGACATAGCCGACTTCGAGTACAAGTGTACTGATTACTACGATCCCACAGACGAAGGCTGCCTCCTATGGAACGATCCCCAAGTCGCCATCGACTGGCCCCTCAAAGAAGAGCCTCTACTTTCAGAAAAAGACAAAGCCGGCTCACTTCTCAGCGACCTCAAGTAGCAGAAGATCTAAATCTTCCGCCGATAAAGTCCGCAGCAGCCTTGAAGAAGGAGGACGCTTAAACCTCAAAGCTCCCTCTCGCTAAATAATGATAAATTTATAATTTCTTCTTGAAGTTTTTCAAACGATCGCCTAAGATCCTTTTCGTGTGGCGGGTCGTTGACGTGTCCCGAGTGGTCTTTGGTAAATTGGGTTAATCCCTAGCTGGACTGGCACCAGTTCATCAGCCCGCCACACATTTTTTTGCTCTTAGCAGTTTACCCGAGTTTCCCCTCCAAAGGTAATTAATGAGCAGAGCCTTTTGAAAAAACCTTATCTGTGATGAATCTCTCGGCCTAATAATTCCTCTGTCCTTGGCTAAGGGTTCCGACCAGTTTCAGCCGTCCCGTTTCGCCGAAGCCGTGGTGAAGAAGTAAGCGTTTGCGTTCTTCACTTTTCAGAATTCACATGTTAATCGCCTTCCTGCTTTACCATAGAGATAGTCACTTTACCGTAGAGATAGTTACAGGTGCGGTGCCCTTCCTCTTATTTCGTCACGAGACGAACTAAAAATGCTTCTTGCGAAGAAAAACTTTTCGACATTGCCGCAGGCACTACATAAAATGTCCAACGACAAAGCAAAAAACAACCGTGCCTATGGCGCGTAAAGGCATCGTGCTAGCTGGCGGCACCGGTAGCCGACTGCACCCGATTACACTTGGCGTGTCAAAGCAGCTGTTGCCCATCTACGACAAGCCGATGGTCTACTACCCGATCTCGGTTCTTATGTTGGCTGGAATTCGTGAGATCCTCATCATCTCAACTCCTAACGACCTTCCTGGCTTTCGGCGGCTTCTTGGTGATGGTTCCCAGTTTGGTGTCGAATTTAGTTACGCTGAGCAGCCAGCACCAGATGGCTTGGCTCAAGCTTTCATCATTGGCGAAGATTTCATAGGTTCAGATTCAGTCGCGTTAGTGTTGGGCGACAATATTTTCTATGGCCAGGGATTCACTTGTATGCTAGATCGAGCTAGTTCAGCAGTGCAAGGCGCTACAGTCTTCGGTTACCAGGTCAAAGATGCCCGAAGATATGGGATTATCGAGATTGATGACGAAACGGGCAAAGCGATCAGCATCGAAGAAAAGCCAGAGCATCCCAAGTCCAATCTAGCGGTCACCGGTCTCTATTTCTATGAAAACGAGGTCGTCAAAATTGCTAAATCAATTGAGCTATCGCCCCGAGGTGAACTAGAGATTACCAGTATCAACGACGTCTACCTTCAGAGTGGTGACCTACATGTCGAAATTCTAAGTCGTGGTTTTGCTTGGTTAGACACTGGAACACACGACTCACTCCTCGACGCATCAGATTTTGTAGCTACCATTCAGCGCAGACAGGGGCTTTATATTGCCTGCCTTGAGGAGATTGGCTATGAACAGGGTTGGTTGAGTGTTGATGAGCTCATTTCAAGGATAGGTTGTTTGGGGGAAAGCGCCTATTCACAGTATTTGAAACAATTATTAGAAGTAAATTAATATCATCTTATGTCTGATAGTATTTCTAGATCTGAATTAAAAATTTTATTAGAAGAGGTTATAGGGGAAAGCCAGAGGTCAGAATTTGGTCTGATTGAATTAGTTCGAATTTTTAAACGCAATTGGAAAGTAAGTATCTGCCTAGGCGGGGTTGCTGGGTTGTTGTCATTTTGTTATTTATTCTTTTTTGTTTCACCTGTGTACCATGCTTCGTCACAGTATCTGGTGCCAAAGGTGGCTCCGGAAGGAGGTGTGCCTCAAGAAGTATGCCTAGCGATGGTTCGATCAGATGATTTTAGCCAAGCGTTAATGCCCGGTCTGCCAAATAAAAGTGCTAAGTACCTTTTGGGTTATTCTGAAGAAAGAGGGTGTTCAGTTGAGCGTCTATTAAGTTTCGGTGATGAAAAATCTGTTTTAGCAATAAATGCTAGCCCTAATTCAGATATGGTATCGATATCTGCAACTTTGCCTGATCCGATATTCGCAGCTGATTTGGCCAACTTTGTCGGAGATCGCGTCATCTCGTATGTTAAGGGCAAACGAGATGAAAGGCTTGATAGAGAGATCGAAGCTACGACTCTAAGGTTAAAGTCGAGTCAGAACAAAGTCGCAGAGGCGAAGAATCAACTTTCAGATTATGTGGGGGATAACCCAGTGTTGGTCCCTGTTGACGATCTTACGGAGTCGGGGCATCAATTGATCGTGAGTGGTGGTGGGGGCGATGGATTGAAGAAGCGAATGCTTGAATCTGATGTCGAGTATCTTCAATTAATAACGGGTTTTAAAGCGCTTTTAGACTTTGATTCGGAAATAGCCTCGAAGCTAGAGGGGCTTGAGGCTGAGAAGGAGTTGCCGATAGCTGGCTTAGATAAAGTAAGATCGGCTGATCCACCCGAAAAGGCTCTGAATAACCTTGGAGTTAACCTTTTTCTGATCCCAGGGTTTCTTTCCGTGTTTGCCTCTATTTTTTCTTGTTTAGCAATTGGATTTTTGAGGTGGATTTCATCGGTTAACTGCGTTTAGAGAGATTTTTGAGTGCATCACCGCAAGATTCTTAATCTTGTTGAAAGAAATCAGAACTATTTTAGAGGCATGAAAATTGCACCGACTGGGTTTTTAATAATATTTTTAACGATTATTTTCGGAGGGGTCTCAGCTCTTGGTCAGCAGGTCGTAGGGTATCAAAGGGTTGTTGTTCCTAGTGCCGGAGATAATGTCGCTGTCGATGACTTGGCACGCTTTGATCCCATACCCTTTGAGTCCCCATCCGGTGGGTGGACCCTAGATGAGCTTTTTCCTGCGGGGGCAGGCGTAACGGTAAACAATGGGGGGCAGGTGGGAACTGTTGTTTATATAATGCAGGAGTCTGGTGGGAATTTGGATTTTAGTAACTCTCCATCCTTTACTTTCGACGGGTCTCAGTGGGTGAATTCCTCTAATGCAGCAGCTGGTTCTGAAGTTATAGCTGTATCTTCACGTGTTTTGCTTAGGCAGCCGTCAGATGTGAGCATTTCCCCTATTGTAGCTGGGGTTGTTTCAACATCGACCGATAGCCCTCTTCATGCATCACTGAACTACGTATCTAACACGCCCGAAATAACATCTGTTCAGGCACAGCAGGGCGGTGAGATGCTTGTTGAGTGGAGCGAAGCGGCTGGTGCTACTGGGTATCGAGTTTATAGGTCTTCAACTAATTCGTTTGGCGATGCTTCGCTGTTGGGCACGGTGAACGGGACCTCCTACTCGGATACAGGTGCAATTTCTAGCGGAGGGTTTACATTCTATTATTGGGTTCAGGCTATCAAAAGTAGTGGCGATGTGGCTTCTGTCGCTCCGTTTCAAGCTTCTTTGAGCATATCGGAAGGCGATATGGATTTCGATGGGGTTGATGATTTGGTGCTTCAGGATAGCACGGGTGAAATTGTTTTTTGGCATATGGGTGGAGGAGCCTTTGGTAATGTGAAAAGTCAATCCGTGCTAACTGATGCGGTTGGCTCAAGTTTAGAGGTTGTTGGGCATAGTGACTTTGATTCGGATGGTCATGTTGACCTTGTGCTCAGGGATACTTCTAGCGGCGATGTGGTCGTATGGTCGCTAAGCGGTTCAAGTACAAAATTAGAGGGTTCCGGCGTTCTTGAAACCTCTCCGACGTTAGAGTGGCAGGTTTCTGGGGTGTTCAAGAACGAGATTCTATTCAGGAATAGGATAACAGGGCAGTCCGAGGTTTGGACGATTGGTTCCTACAATAGTGTCTCGGACTCCTATCCTGTGAGCGCAACTTTATCCCTGCCTGTTCAGGTTACAGACTTGAATTGGCTTCAGATCGGGATGAACGATTTTAACGCAGATGGGAATGCTGACATTTTCTGGCAGAATGTGCAGACGGGCAGCAAGTTTGTATGGTATCTCCGGCCCGATAAGAGTGTGATTGCTAGTGGGGTTCTAGGGACCCAGTTGGCTGGTAACTCTTGGCATGTTCAGGCCTTTGGTGATTTCGATGGGGATGGCGATTTAGACATGACATTTCAAAACATCTATGATGAGCGCGTATTCCTTTGGCAAATGGGTCCGAGCTTTGAAAATGTGGTGGAGGGAAGTGGTTTAGCATCTGCCCAGCCAAGACTCAGTCAGTATGTTCGCAATACGAGGCCTGATTATGGGATGGTAAGCGGGCACAGTGAGTTCACTAGTAGGGGAGTAGACGATCTTGTTCTGCAAGATGATACTGGTTTGATTACGTTTCAGCACCTCAGTAGAACGCAGTTTGCGGCAGTTGAGAGCAGTTCGACTAATAGTGACGCTGTGGGACAGAATTTGAAGGTTGTTGGTAGTAGTGATTTCGATGGTGATATGAAGGCTGATTTAGTTCTTCGTAATGAGGTAGACGGTTCGGTTCATATTTGGCCGATGAACGGGAATTCTCGAAAAGGCACAGGCGTCGGGACTCTTGCTGGCGCACCTTCTTTAGAATGGGAGTTGGCTGGTGTCTTTAAGAAGGAGATGATTTTCAGAAATTCGCAAACGGGGAATGCGGCGATATGGCAAATTGGCTCTTTTGACTCCGTTAGTTCGACATACCTTGTTCAAGGAACCACTCTACTTCCAGTTCAGGTAGCGGATACATCCTGGATATTGATTGGTATTAACGATTTCAATGGCGACGGAAACGTGGATGTGTTTTGGCAGAGTGTACATAGTGGTTCCAAGTTTGTGTGGTATCTGAAGTCTGACAAGAGTGTTCTTGCAAGTGGTGTTCTGGGAACACAGTTAATAGGAAATAGCTGGAGAGTAGTTGGTTTCGGTGATTGGGATGGGGATTCCGACCTAGACGTAGCTTTCAACAATATACATAGCGGTGCGGTATTTCTATGGCAGATGGGTAAGAGTTTTGAAGATAAGGTTGATGGTGGGGGGATAAGTTCCTCTCAGCCTACTGGAAGTCAGGTTCTGCGCAATAGTCGTTCGCTCCAGCAGTAGGGTTACGTGGATTTGATTAAGGGCCACAGTTTTTTGTGGCCCTTATTGCGTTTTTGGTGTTGTATGGCAGGTAGGGTGCTAATAACTGGAACCGGACGCTTCGCATTTAAGCACAGTGCTGTTTTAGAGGAGTTGGGTATTGGTTCTACCTTTGTGACAAGGTCAAAATTGAGAAAAGAACAGCTGCGGGCTTCTGGATTTGATTGTTATACTTCAATCGGTAGTGCTCTTAAAGCTCGAGAGTTCGTTGCGGTGATTGTAGCTTCCCAGTCATCCTACCATTACAGTGATTTAGCGGATCTTGCACCCAATTGCATCCCACTTTTGGTCGAGAAACCCTGTGTAACTACTGAATTCTTAAGCTTGGCAAGGAAATTAAATTTTTCATCAGAGGTTTTCGTCAGCTATCCATTGAGAATGTCTAGAGGTCTCCTTACAGTTAGAGAGTATATGACCTTGGTTGGTGATGTTCACCACGCTCATTGCTCTTGCCAGTCTTATCTTCCGGACTGGCGTCCGGGTCAAGATTTAGGTTCTTCTTATGCTTCAAAGGGCACTGAAGGAGGGGTTCTTACTGATTTGATACATGAAGTTGATTATTTATCTTGGATTTTCGGTAATCTGGAGTGCAAAGTTGCTCTCTTCCCTAAAAGTTCGAGATTAGATCTCCCAGTGGAGGAGCAAGCAGACATTTTTGCGTCATCTGAAAGGGTTGGTTCAATACAACTCCATTTGGATTATTTGACAAGGCATCCAGTTCGAAGGTTAGAAGTTTTTGGTAGTTTTGGTGATATAAGGTTGGATTTAGTAAAGGGTTTGGTTTGGCTGAATAAAGTTAATGAAGAGCCGGTTTCAATAAGTTTTGAAGTAGATCCCCTAAGTTATTTAAAGGAGCAGAACCGAATTTTCTTAGATGGTAGTACTACTGAGAAAAGAAGGTTAGCCACACTGTGTGAGGGCTTAAAGGCAGTAGAGTTTGTCGATAATTGTTATTCTTTAGTTCAATAGATGCGTGTTTTTGGGTTTTGTTTTGCGAGGGGTGGCTCTAAGGGGATTGTGAATAAAAATTTAAAAAAGATCAACGGGAGATCGTTGGTTGAGTTAGCTATAAGTTCGTCAAAACGGGTAGAATTAATAGATAAGTTTTTTGTTTCAACAGACTCGGAAGAAATAGGTGAAGAGGCGTTAAGGTGGGAGGCGGGTGTGATCAAGAGGCCTCCAAATTTGGCTTCAGATCGTGCTAATGAGTTAGACGCTTGGAAGCACGCTGTGAAGTGGGTACAGCAAGAGTATAGAATCGAGGATTTTATCTTCGTTTCAGTCCCTGCTACATCTCCGTTACGTTTACCGAGTGATATTACAAAGGCTATCTCGGTGCTATTAGCCGATTACTCTTTGGATGGCGTTATGGGAGTAACTGAATCAGCACGGTCGCCTTATTTCAACATGGTTACTAAAGATAGTGAAGGATGTTTAAATTTAGCTTCTAAGTTGGATGGCAGAGGGGTATCTAGGCGCCAAGATGCCCCCGCTCTGTTCGATATTACTACGGTTGTGTATGCCTACAGGAGCAGTTATATATTGGAAGGGGGCAGTGTGATGGGCGGTAGGATATCGTCAATTGAGATACCAAGATCTCGTTCTATCGATATCGATGAGCCAATCGATTTGGAGATCGCTCGCTTCCTGTATGAAAGTCTCAGAATCGATGAAAAGGTATGATCTGGATTTAGTGGGTAGGACCGTTGGTGTTAGCGGGGCTGCGGGTTTCCTTGGGAGAGCGATTGTTCAAGGTGTTCTGACTCAAGGTGGAGACATTTGTATGTTCGATCTTGATGAAAAGCGTTTACACGACTTTAAGAACGATTTGGTTTTATCTGGATTTTCTAGTGACCGTATAAGCTTTTATACAATAGATCTTTCCAGTCTTAAGGTTGGTGACTGTTTTGATATGTTCGCCGAGTCTCGCTGTAACTGCCTGGTAAATAATGCAGCTTTTGTTGGTACCTCGGAGTTGGAGGGTTGGTGTGTTCCATTTGAAGGTCAGTGCTTAGACACATGGCGTAAAGCTCTCGAGGTGAACTTAACTTCTAATTTTACTTTATCAAAGGACTTCGTTAGCTCGCTATCGGGTGCGAAAGGAGCTATTGTCAACATAGATTCTATTTACGCACATTTGGGCCCAGATTGGAATTTGTACGAAGGAACTGAGATGGGTAATCCTGCTGCTTATGGAGTTTCAAAGGCTGGGCTAGTTCAACTTACAAGGTATCTAGCGTCGACTCTTGGACCAACTATTAGGGTTAACACTGTCGCTCCCGGAGGTATCGAACGAGGTCAAGATTTGAAGTTTCAGCAGCGTTATCGGCAAAAAACTCCTTTAAGGCGAATGGCGACTGAGGAAGATGTTGTAGGTACTGTATTGTTTCTCCTTTCTTCTTTGGCAGACTATATAACCGGACAGTCTATAAAGGTCGACGGTGGATACATAATTACATGATTATGAGACGGACGTATATAATTGCGGAAGCCGGGGTAAATCACAATGGAGATCTAAAATTGGCAAAGAAGCTGATTGATGTGGCCGTAGCTTCAGGTGTTGATGCTGTTAAGTTTCAGTTTTTCAAAGCTGATAGCCTTTCAACAGTAGCAGCTGCTAAGGTTGGCTATCAAAAGACTTCTTTTGACGACTCAGAGTCTCAACAGGCAATGTTGGCGAAATTAGAGTTTTCCGAAGAAGTGTTTTCTGAACTGATTTCATATTCTAAAGACAGACGTATCGCCTTATTCGCTACTGGTTTTGATGTTCCGAGTTTGGATTTCTTATCTAGAATATCAATGCCTTTCACTAAGATCCCATCGGGTGAAATCGATAATGTTCCGCTTTTACGTAGATATTCTGATATCGGTTTGCCGATACTACTATCAACCGGAATGGCTAATCTTTCTGATATAGAGTGCAGTATCAATATTTTGATGAAAGCGGGAA
This sequence comes from Verrucomicrobiota bacterium, assembly GCA_020630975.1. Taxonomy (GTDB): domain Bacteria; phylum Verrucomicrobiota; class Verrucomicrobiia; order Verrucomicrobiales; family DEV007; genus Arctic95D-9. The sequence continues at coordinate 60,277 of JAHDID010000006.1, read as the reverse complement.
CTCAGGTCTCTGATATCACACTGCTGCATTGTACTTCCGAGTACCCAACTCCAATGGCGAGTGTTAATTTGAGAGCGATGCAGACTCTGCGCGCTTCATTCCCGGGCGTAAGCATCGGTTATTCGGACCATACATTAGGCTTGGAAATCCCTGTTGCCGCAGTAGCACTAGGTGCTTCTGTGATTGAAAAGCATTTTACCTTGGACCGCGGAATGGACGGGCCCGATCATGCAGCGAGTTTAGAGCCTGGAGAATTGACCGATATGGTTAGGAGTATTCGTAATGTCGAGCTGGCTATGGGGCATGGATGGAAAAGTCCTACAGAACAAGAGCTTGAAACACTGAAACAGGTTCGGCGTTCCATCGTGGCTTGTGATAATATTTCTAAGGGGGAGGTTCTATCGGAAAATAATCTTACGACCAAGCGGCCAGGGACAGGAGTGTCGGCGTCAGCATGGGATGACTATATCGGGAAAGTTTCAAATAGGGACTACTCAAGCGATGAGCAAATCGATAGAATATCCTTGTAGATCATAATGAGGTTACTTTACCTTAGTGGAACCCGGGCGGATTTTGGGCTTTTTAAAATTTGTTTACAGCAACTGAAAAAAGCCGGTCATGAAGTTGCTGTTATAGTTACAGGCACGCACCTAGACGAGTCCTATGGCGATTCAATCGACGAGATCGAGTCTTCGGGTATCGATATTTGTGAACGTATACCAGTCCCTTGTGATAGTTTGTTAGGGTCTATTGGAGAATCGTTGTCCATCCAGGTAAAGAGGGTGGGCGAGGTGCTGCAATCTTACCAGGCTGATGCGCTTATTGTTTTAGGTGATCGAGGGGAGATGTTGATGGGTGCTGTGGCAGCCATCCATCAAAATGTTCCTGTGATTCATATTCATGGGGGGGAGCTTTCTGGAACAATAGACGAGTCGATAAGGCATGCAATTTCGAAACTTAGTCATATCCATTTTACAGCTACCTCTTCGTCCAGAGAAAGGCTCTTACAGATGGGAGAGAGCCCTGATGTTGTTTTTTGTGTAGGGGCTCCAGGACTTGATGGCCTTAATAAAGTTGACGGCAAGTGCGCTTGGAGTCGCTTCGGTTTCTCGTCAGATAGATTGAATGGTATTATTGTATTCCACCCTGTGGTTCAGGATGCTGATTCGATGGGATTACAGATGAAAGAAGTTCTGGATGGAGCTTTTAAGTTGTTAGACGGAAAATTGGTGATTCTACCAAACAGCGATCATGGTAGAAAGGGGATTCATAGTGAGTGTTTAAGGGTAGCCGATCGTCAGAATTGTAAAGTTGTAGCTAATTTAGAACGTCGAGATTACCTGAGCCTACTGGCTTCCGCCGATTTGATGATTGGTAATTCTAGCAGTGGTATCATTGAAGCAGCTTCTTTTGGTGTGCCTGTAGTTAATGTAGGAGATCGCCAGAATTTTAGAGAGCAAAGCTTGAATACGTTTAATTGCGATCCCATTTCTGAAGAGATACTAAATGCGGGGAAACTTGCGTTGGAGTGGGCTAAGAGCAATGAGTGGGAGAGGTATAATGTTTACGGTGACGGTAACGCTTCAGCTAGAATAGTGGAGGTATTGAACGAGCTTGAATCGGTTAAGCATTTGTTGAAGAAAGAGTGGTACTCATTATAGATGGCTAGTAGCGGAAATGAACTCGCATTGGTTGGTTCTGGAGGTCATGCAAGGGTTGTTTTCGATAGCCTTGGTTATGGCTGTCTAGTAACCGTGTATGATGAAGGATCAATCGATTTGTCCCGATGGGGAGCGATCGCTGAGGGCCTAGTTTTTAAAGAATTTGAGCTACCAAAGATTAATTCCTCAAAGGAATTTCACGTGGCGATTGGCGATAATGTAGTGCGGAAGAGACTATGTGAAACCTTGCTTGCACATTCGTTGTGTTTAGTTTCAGTTGTTTCTAGCTTGGCAATAGTTGATTTTAGTGGTGTCTCGATAGGGGATGGTTGTTTCTTAGCTGCAGGTTCTCTTATCGCATCGGATTCAAGAATTGGAGTAGGCACTATCGTAAATCATAATGCTTCGGTTGATCACGACTGTAAAGTGGGGGATTATTGCCACATCGCTCCAGCTTCTACCTTATGTGGTGGTGTGCTTATCGAAGATGGTTGTCTAATAGGAGCTGGTGCGGTAGTCCTACCAGGCTTAAAAATTGGTTCAAAATCGGTTGTAGGGGCTGGTGCGGTGGTCGTTTCTGATCTTCCACCTAATAGTTGTGCTAAAGGTGTTCCCGCAAAAGCTACGATATAAATGAGTGACATAACACAACAGTTCTTGAATCCCAGCGACGATTTAGAAGCTGCGATGAAAGTGATCGATCGGTCCGGTGGATCTTTATGTTTAGTCGTAGAGCCTGATACATACCGACTGATAAGGGTTGTTTCTGACGGAGATGTACGAAGGGCTTTAATTTCAGGAATGTCTTCTTTGGAACCAATTTCGAAATTGGGTAGTCAAGACCCAATTTTTGCTGAGGATGGAAGCTCGGTATCCGAGATGAGGCATATGATGCTCCATCATAAATTGTTGCATTTACCAGTAGTAGACAGTTTTGGAGTGCCCTCGTTAATTTATCGCAGACATGAGTTAGAGGAGGATATTCTACTGTCCCCCCCGCATCTAGGTGGAAGTGAAGTTGATTTCGTGAACGAAGCGATTAAGGCAAATTGGGTTGCTCCAGCGGGACCGAATCTTAACGCCTTTGAGGAGGAGTTCGCTGTGCATGTTGGATGTTGCGCTGCAGCTGCTGTTTCTTCCGGCACGGCAGCTTTACATATTGCGTTAAGACTATGCGGTATATCGAGTGGCGACCTTGTGGCTGTATCGTCTTTCACTTTTGTTGCCTCGGTTAACCCGATTCTCTATCTTGGTGGGGAACCAGTCTTTATTGATTCTGAGATTGATGGATGGAATATGTGTCCGGAATCTTTAGAGTTAGCCTTCAAATGCGCAATTTCTCGCGGAAAGAGAATTAAAGCAGTCGTTGTGGTTAATTTGTATGGTCAGTCTAGTCGGATGGATCGGATTATTCAGGTTTGCAACAATTATGGAGCTGATGTCATAGAGGATTCAGCAGAGTCGCTCGGAGGTACTTATCAAGGTCGGTATTCCGGAACGTTTGGTAAATTTGGTATCTTTAGTTTTAATGGGAATAAAATAATAACTACATCCGGTGGAGGGATGTTGGTTTCGGATGATGAGGATGCTATTGATCGCGCCCGTTTCCTTTCGACCCAAGCAAAAGAGGTTGCTCCTTATTATCAACATGAGGTTATTGGTTATAATTACAGAATGAGCAATATTCTTGCGGGAATTGGAAGGGGGCAGCTTGCTCTACTCGGATCGCGAGTAAGTAAACGAAGGGATATCTTTGAGTATTACAGAAGCCAGTTGGATGGGTTGTCTATTGAATGGATGGAAGAGATAGAAGGTGCTTTTTCCTCTCGTTGGTTAACTGCGGGATATTCCTCCAAACTCTCGAATCTTAATAAAGTGAGTAATTTTATCGAGCTTTTAGGGGCGAAAGGCATCGAGTGTAGACACTTGTGGAAACCTATGCACACTCAGCCTGTGTTTTCCAAGTATGAGTTCATAAGTGCTAAAAAAGAGTCGGTTGCGGATAAGCTGTTCCGAGGAGGTTTTTGTTTACCCTCGGGTTCGAGTATGTCGCATGCTCAATTGGAAAGAATCGTGAGGGAAGTTGAAGAAGTTTTTGAGTTCGTTTCTAAATAAAAAGATTATTCAAAGCCAATCTAGATCAAGAGTGATCTTATTATTGTTGATTTCGCTCTCGGCTGTTTTGCCGTTTCTTAAACAGTTGATTTGTTTGAAATTGATTTCCGAGTGTGATGTTGTTGCGTATGGTTTCTCATTGGCACTTGTATTTTTTGTAGGGCCTTTGCTGTCACTGGGAGGTTTTGATTATATTGCCGAAAGGTTGGCTTTTGATAGGACTGAGCAAATTAGTGGGGCTTTAGTTGCAGTCTCTTTTTTATCCATTTTCTCGGGCTCGATATTATTGGTTGCCCTTTTAGGTATAGAGTTGGCAGTTTGGTTGTGGCTTTCTTTGTACGCGATATACTTGGGTTTACTCAAGTTTTTGCGTTCTAGTGAGGGCGCTGGAAATTTTTTTCTTTTTACGTGCGTTAAGCTCGTTTTAGATTCCCTTTTTCTTTGCGTGCTGTTGGTTCGTGGTTGGGAGCTGTCTTTCGATTTGTTCATCCGGATTGAGTGTTTTTCTTTGTTCATAGTTATCTTATTAATAGGTAATCGATTGAAATGGCTTTCCACCTTGTTGAGTTTTCACATTTTTAATAGTAGAATTTTAAAGGTTAGTGGTGCTTATTTTTTTTCGGTGGCGGCCTCGTCTTCTGTGGTTCATTTAGACAAAGTCTCTTTGCAGAATTTTATGTCTGAGAATGACTTTCGCTTGCTTGTGCTCTGTGGACCCTTAGCGGCCCTCTTTTATGGAGGGTTAGCGATGCTGAACAGTCTGTTCTATCGGGCTAACATTCAGTGTGTGAAAAGCGGGGATTTGAGCGGTGCGCATCAAAGATGCCTTGTTTTGGTAGTGTTTTTTATAGTGTGTTGGCCTTTATTTAACTACACGTGTCCAGCTTTGTATTCGTTTATAGATAAGGAGGAGATTCCTTCGATAGTCCTTAAATATTTGTATCTAGGAGGTGTAGTGCTTGTTGTAAATGTCTATGGTGGTGTTGTTTTCTTGTCAGAGTATCGGATTTGGATTGGGGTTATGGCTATTCTTGGTAGTTCGTGTTTGGTTGTCTATGGTGTATGTTTTGGGGTGACTTTAGTTGGGGTTTTATTATTATTGCTTGTTTGGAGGGTGGTATCTTTGTTTGTAATGTTTGCTTTATCTAATAGAATCACTGGGTATGAGTAAAGTGTTAGTTTTTTCGAGGCCAATTTGTAATGATCTTTCCTCTTATTTTAAAGATAAGGAAGGGGTGACGGTAAGGGTGATAAGTGATTTTAAAGGGTGTGGTGACTATCGATTAGCAGAATCTATCTATCTAGGGGAGAGGGTGGATTATGCTATTGATTATGATAATGTGATTCTTAGAGATCGTTATCTACGAAGTATTGATCGTGAGCGGGCTGAAGGTATCGTGGACTCGGTAGCTTATTTCATTGATGAGTTAGTTGAATCCGAAAATTTTGATGGATTTATAGGCTACCCAATCGATAACTATTTTCTTCATCTATTGGTTGATAAGCTAATTGGTAAAGGCTGTGTGTGTGTGTGTCCGATCTATTCGTTTATTGATGGGTATTTCCGGATGGGGAATTACGGTGAGAGAGTTGATGTTACTTCGTTTGACGAGGTTGCTATCGAAGGCTTTTATCAGAAACTTTCAGGCAGCAGTTTCAAGCCTGGCTGGTTGTCTGGTAAAAGAGGTAAGGTATATTTGCTTAAACGTTACTTCAAAGAACGGGCGAAAAAACTTGTTTTTGAGTATCGTAAGTTCAAGAACAGCGACCCTGATTCATTTCACTATAACATCGTCTTTCCAAGACGAGGTGTGCCAACAGTGTACGCGTTGAGCAGTATTTTTTCTCGTAGGTGGTTTTCAGAGTTTGATTCGGTTGATTTGTCTGACTCTAGCAAGTGTGTTTTTCTTGCTCTTCAATTTGCCCCTGAGGCTTCCCTTTGTTATCATATAGCAGATTATAGGTTTAGTGATTATGATAAATTGTTGGAAGTAGTGCTCAAGAGTCTAGAACAGAGCGGGTTTAAGGTGATAATTAAAGAGCATCCGGATATGTTCGGGTTCAGGGCTCCCGATTTTTATAAGAATCTATCTGCGTTTGATAACGTCACGTTGGTTGATGTGGATACTCCGTCATCATTAATCTTAGAACATGTAAATCATCTTATTGTTACAGGTCGGGCTTCGTTGGCTGTCGAAGGGGTTTGTAAGGGTAAGAATGTCGTCTCTCTAGGTGGTGCGAGGTTTTTTGAATTTAGGCCTTGGATTCATAACATTGTGAGTTTCGATGCGATAGCTACGACTTTGGTTAGATGTTTAGAGAGTCCCATTGAGCTTAGTATGCAGGACGCCAAAGATGCAATACGGTTTGTTATGGAGGCATGTGTAGAGGGTAGGTATAACTTTGTAAATAGTTCTCAGGTAGATTTGGATGAGAACAGTAGAGTTGCAGGCTTGCTATTGGACTACGTTTTGGACGGGGGCAATAGTAAGTATCTAATTAAGTGTGATGAAATCGCAACATGATAGCCATGGGTTGCTGTGGGTTGTTGTTTTAGTTTTGTCTTGTGGTTGTTTTTTCGAGCCGTTAAGACTTTCTAAGATAAATTATAGCTTAAGCAGCGCATATTTTTATGTGGCCCTCACCCTTCTAGGGCTCATTGGTGCTTGGGCTACTATTTCTTTCAGGCGTAATTTGGTGGCAGGCTTCGGCTTTGCTTTAGTTCTATTTTTTCTGGTCGTTTTAAGTAATACCTGTTTGGTCGGTGGTGAGGCAAAAACTATTATTGGCAATTTGTTAAGGTGTTTTTTGGTGTTAGGTTTCTTTAGTGCTGGGAAGAGTATTCTTACTTTAAACTTTTCATTAAGGTTGAAAATTGTAAGCCTTCTGCCCGGGCTTATTGGTGTTGCCACAATTTATTATCTTTTTTTCAGAGGGGGGAGTGTGTATTTCGGTTATTCAGCCGAACTATCTTTGGTTGCGGTAGCGTCGGGAGGATGGTTGGGGATTTTAGCTGTAATTACGATTCTGCTTTCTGGTAAGAGAGGGCTTATTCTAGCAATGGCCGTGGGATGGCTCTTTAATGTGCGGCGTTTTGCTGGGTGGGGGTTTGTCGCCGTATTTTCCTTTCTTATGGCTTTTACCTGTTGTAGAGGTTTTTGGGTAGAGAGTTTTGAGCGTTTAATTTTGCGCAGTGGTGGTGGTGATGGGTTCGATCTTAATGCAATTTCTTCGGGTAGGCTCGCTGAGATCACCGGAGTAATTGGGTTGTTCAACGATCCCTTGTTTTTTCTCTTCGGTGGAGGTCTGGGTTTTTTTTATGAAAGCGCAACCGGCTTAGGGATCGATTCGTTGCATTTTTCACCTCTCGCTGTTGCTTGTATTGGTGGAGTTCCATTTGCGTTGTTTGTTTATGGATCTATTTGCTATTTGTTAATAAGGAGAGTCAAACACCATGGTTGTGATTATGTGGTTTCTCTCACGATTATGTATTTAGTCTACAGTGTGTTCGTATTTTCAATATTTCAGAATGCTATTTTGTGGTTGTTAGTGGGTTTTTTATCCCGGCGTAATTTGATTCATCGTAATTCATATTAAGCTGATATGTGTGGTATTTATGGTATAATTTCTAAGCGTAAGTCCGTCTGTGCTCGATCAAGTCTTGCTTCTGTGCAAGTGCATAGGGGACCTGATATGCAGGGAGAGGTTGACTTTAAAGTAGGAGAGTGGTTTCTGAGGCTCGGTCACCAACGTCTTTCGATTCTTGATCTGAGTGAAAGAGGGAGGCAACCCTTTAGTGATCCAGAAAGCGCACTGACTTATAATGGAGAGATTTACAATTACATTGAGCTCGCCCGTGAAGAGGGAATGGACGGGGTGCTTTGTGATACAGAGGTCCTAAACCACATTCTAAAATCTAAGGGCGTAGAAAACGCATGTTCGAGGTCGAATGGAATGTGGGGCTTTGGTTTTCTATCCGTGAATTCAAAGACTTTTTATTTGTCTAGGGATCGGTTCGGAGAGAAGCCGGTGCACTATACGTTTCACGACGGTGATTTTTACTTTGCTTCAGAGATGAAGACACTACTGGCTTTGGTTGGTGGTAAGTTTGCTTTGAACACCAAAGAAATTTATCGCTACTTGGAGTTTTCAGTAATTGGCACATCTAATGAGACGCTTTTTGAAAACTTTTTCCAAGTTGGACAGGGTAAATTCCTTGAGATCGACCTATCAAAAAATGAATTAGTCTCTAAAGAGTCTTCCTATTGGGCTCCCTCTGATCATGGATTAAGTTATGACCGAAGGGAGTTAAGGGCGCTGGTTGATGATGCGGTTAGAATAAGGTTACGATCTGACGTTCCAGTGGGAATTAACCTTTCTGGTGGAATTGATTCTTCTATTATCGCAGCGAGTGCGGCGTCGACCGGTAGGAATGTCACATGTTTCTCTGCTGTGAGTCCAGGAAGCAAAGCAGACGAAAGTCGGTTTATTGACGTGTTAGCGGATCGATACCAATTAGATGTGGTGAAGGTTAATAGTCATTTGAATGCTGATCAGGCGCTTGACTATTTGCGCAGAGCGACATGGTTTAACGAGTGCCCACTGTTTTCTTTCTCTCCACTCACCTTCTTCAGGTTAATGGAGCAAGCCTCCAGTAGAGATGTCAAGGTTATATTAAGCGGACAAGGGGCTGATGAATGCTTTTGTGGTTACAAAAAATATAGCGTATTTTTGTTGAAGCACTATCTAAGGCGCAAAGATATTACAAAGTCATTAATGCACGCGTTTTTGTCGTCGTTGCGGGGACCGGTGCTAAATAGCTTTTCGTTTGCGGAGTTGGGGCGGTATATCGGGAAGCAAGACAAACTATCAGTTCTTGGGGAGGCGCTTGTTAGTGGCCATGACCCAGTCGAGTTGGGATTGACCGGGTCTATAAGAAATAGGCAAGAGAAAGACATTTATGAGTTCTCTGTGCCTCAACTAACTCATTATGAGGACAGGTGCTCGATGGCATTTTCACGTGAAGTAAGATTGCCGTTCCTCGATCATAATGTGGTGAACTACGGTTTGAACCTTTCTCCTGGAGAGAATATTTACCGGGGTTGGACGAAGTATCCGCTCAGGGATTCCTTTCAAGATATTCTACCAAGGGAGATTAGTTGGAGGAAAGATAAAAAAGGCTTTAGCCTGCCTCAAGAGGAATGGTTACGTAAAGATTTGGTCGATTCGTGGTATGGTATACTCAGCGATGACGCAATAGTGTTTCAAAAAGGTATTCTTGATAAGTCTGCAACTTTTCAAAAGTACAGTCGGTTTCTTAATGGAGACAAAAATATATGGTATCGCGATGTTTTCTCTCCCTTAGCGTTGGAAATATGGTGCGATACATTCAGTTCCTTTATTGAGTAAGAACAGTGGTGTTTTATGTTATTTAATTCATACGGTTTTATTTTTCTGTTCTTACCGATTGTCTTATTAGGGGCGTTACTTCTAAAAGATGGAAAGGGTTCTAAATTGTGGCTTTTAGGAGCCTCTTTATTCTTCTATGGCTATTGGAGTTGGTGGTCGCTACTTCTTGTGATTGGTTCTGTAATCACGAACTATATCATAGCTAGAAAGATTTATGGCGAAAAGGTTAGGACTAAGTTGTTTCTGAGTGTTGGAATAGTTTTTAATGTTTCCATAATTTTTATTTTTAAATATTTGTGTCTCATCTATTCGAGCCTGGCCTCTCTGCTTGAGGACGATTGGAAGGTGTTGGATATTGTTCTTCCTCTCGCGATTTCATTCTACACGTTTCAACAAATCGGATTCCTTGTCGAGTTGTATCGGCAGAAGGTAAAGTTGCCTAGTTTCTATGATTACTGTTTATTTGTGATGTTTTTTCCCCAGCTGGTAGCAGGGCCTATTGTAAACTTTAAGCAGTTTGGCCCACAGCTTGAATTACGGACTCCTTTGGAAAAGGGGGCGCGTGCTGCGATTGAGTTTGGATTGTTTCTGTTTGCTATTGGGTTATGTAAAAAGGTGTTAGTCGCAGACCAGCTTTCGATAGTAGTAACTTCGGGTTTTGCTTTTGGGTGGAGCAACGGGAACTGGCTTGATTGGGGGTGTATCTTGTTGTGTTACGGCGCTCAGATCTACTTTGATTTTTCAGGGTACTCTGATATGGCCGTGGGTCTTGCTTTGGTGTTCGGATATCGATTACCGTTTAACTTTAATTCACCGTATAGAGCTGTTTCAGTGTCGGAGTTTTGGAGGCGGTGGCACATCTCTCTATCAAGTTTTTTTAGAGAGTATCTCTATTTTCCAATGGGAGGAAGTCGCGTTGGGGAATGGAGGGTTCTTTTCAATTTGTTTATTGTCATGCTGATTTGCGGTCTGTGGCACGGGGCTAATTGGAGTTTTGTGTTCTGGGGTGGGTTGCACGGCATCGCCTTGTGTGTTGGAAGGGTTTGGAGTAGATTGGGTCTCTTTCGCATTCATACAGGTTTTAGCTGGGCTCTTACATTTATTTTTGTTCTACTGGCATGGTTTCCGTTTAGATCAGAAAGTATATCAGATTCATTAGGGTTTTATGCTAGGTTTTTTGATCAAGGATTTTGGCTGAACGGTTCGAGTTTCGTTGGCGAGTCTTTGGATCTGTATTCGTTATTAATATTGTGTCTTGCTTATATATTGATTTTGTTTGGTCGCAATACCTCTAAGCTATCTGTTGATGTTCAAAAGTATCCCGCTCTTTTGTTGTTTGCTTTGGGGGTAATGTCAGCGCTGGCTTTTTTGAAAATAGGCGGTCCAAGTGAGTTTATCTATTTTAATTTTTGATGCGTAGCTGGTGTTCATTTGGGGGTGGATTCCTCTTAGTTCTATTCTTGGTTTCTGGTGTGAATGGATTTGTTGATTATGAGGGCAGAATTGTAGATAGAGAGTTAAATAGTTATCTTGATCGATTATTATCCGGTCATACTCAATCTTACAGGGCTGATGAGCGGAGAGTTAAAAAGGGCCTCATAGTGAGGAGTGGCCGAGATTGCTTGGTTTTGGGGTCGAGTCGATTGATGACTGTAAATTCAAAGATTTTAAAGGTTGGGGATATTAAATTGGTTAATGGGAGTGTATCAGGTGCCACTATTGAGGATCTTTATATACTTGGTTCATTAGCAATTGAGAATGGTTATAAGGAAATAATTCTAGGCGTTTCGCCTTGGACTTTGAGGAAAGATGAGAAGAAAGGCTGGGCTAACCTGAAACGAGATTACCAACGACTGTTAAAGGCCGACGATTTAATCAGCGTGAGGTCAAATGGTGAATTGAATGGAGATTCGTTCAAAAAGGTAAAGTTATTGTTCGACTTTGATTACTTCGAGGCGAATTTTAAGAGACTGACATCTGGGGGGGGGGCTGATGATAGGGTTTCAGATTCCGAATCTAGAACGGGGCCCGAAGGGGAACATCTTTACAGTGAGATTTATAAAGCGAGTCGCCCAGGTCCTATCGAAAATGTGAGGGGCGGTTATAAATTAGGGCGGCCATTTGTATCCGCAGAAGCGGAGTCACTTCTGCGTATGCTACTTGTTAAAGGTAATGCAAATGGTTGTACATTTAAGTTTGTTTTTATTCCTTACCACCCCTCTGTTTGGACGAGTTCTCACAAAGTGGACTACGCGGCGCGTCTTGCTATTGGTGAAGTTGAGTCGTTTATACTAGATCTGGCTTCGGAAGAGGGTGTTCCAGTTTATGGTAACTTCGATTCGAGGGTTTTCTCACTCGAACACGAGGATTTTTACGATGCTATACACGTAAAAGAAGAGGTGTTGTCGAGAATTCTCTCGTCACGCCGATTAGTTGTTTCGGATTAGTGATTATTTGCTTTAGGATGGTAGAAGGAATCCAGATTCTTCGGGTGTTAAGCGTGTTAGGGGTTTTTGTTTTCCATTTGAGTCCCTCTGCTCTGCCAAATGGTTATTTAGGGGTCGATCTTTTCTTTTTGATTTCAGGCTTTGTCATATGTTTGTCGTGTTTGAAGGGGGCTGACCGAGGTGCGTTTTCGGTGGGAGGGTTTCTTTTGAAGAGAATGTGGAGATTGGCTCCCAGTTATCTTGCGGTCGTCTTTCTGGTCCTTGTATATTCGTATTTTTTCTCTTCAACGATGGTATTTCTTTCGGTATTCGAAGCGGCGCCTTTTTCTGTTTTATCGATTTCGAACTGGTTTTTTGCCTTTAAAAGTGACTATTTTGCTTTGAATGATGACTTGAATCCCTTAGTTCACACTTGGTCTTTAAGCGTTGAGGAGCAGTTTTACGTTTGTTTTCCTTTTCTATTTTTATATCGTAAGCGAACAAAGTGTATGGTTGGAGTTATCGGGTGTGTGTCTCTCTTGCTTTTTTTTCTATTAGAGGATCGCTTTGCATACTTCTTACCTTTTTGTAGATGTTGGCAGTTTTTATTTGGTGTTTTATTGGGTTGGTTCTTTTATCGTTACGATTTGAGGTGTGGGCGCTGGGGTCTGGTGGTTTCTCTTGTCTTGATTGTGATAACTTTTTATTTGGATCTTGATAGAGAGGTTCTTACCGTTCTGGTTTCGCTGGTTTGTTTGCCTGCTGTTTTTTGTGTAAGAGCTGGTATAAATAACTTCTGGATGTTGTTAGGTAGATCCTCTTATTCGATATATCTTGTTCATTGGCCTGTTATTTGTTTTGTTAAGCAAAGTGATCTTTCTATGAGTATGGTTGTGTTGTTGGTTGTGTTGTTTACATCCATATTTTCTTTTATAGTTTTTAGGCTTTTCGATGGGTGGCAGTCTAAAGCTGCATATCCCTATTTTAAGCAGCATCACACTTGGTTTGGATATTGCTTTGTGCTTTTACTTATCTCTTGCTTGGCAAGTATGCTGCTCTCTGTGAGTTATTGTGATGAATCAGATGGCCGGTATACAGAAGGTTACTTTCCGAGGTCGTTGGGTGGGAGTGGTGGTTTGGAATCATTGTTTGATCGTAATTCGTCCGTTGATTGCGTTCTAATAGGGGATTCACATGGTTATCATTATTCTAAGTTGGTCGAAAGGTACTCTGAATCGAGAAATCTCCGTTATTTGCCTCTTTACGGTGGTGGGTACATGCTGAGAGGGAGGGAGGTTTATATTTTTGGCCATGATGGTGCGGTAAGGGAGAGTTCTTTGCCTAATCATGTTGAGTACATCCGGGAGGAAATAGCTTTCAATAGAGATGTTGAGTTTATCTTTATAGCGCTTAGATTGGACCATTACTTTTATCCTGCGCCGGAATTGGATGGTGTGAGTCATCGCTCAGTAGGAGCGCGTCTATCTGGTGTCCGAGAAGCTATGGAATCGAATTATACGGTGTTAGGCCATGATATCGATTTGATTTGTACCAATAATCCTGACAGCGTCGTAGTTTTGCTGGGGCAAGTGCCGATGCTAGATCGCTATCCAGTTGATAGTGATGATTTGCGGTTGTTCAAATTCAGATTTCGAGGTGAGAGTGTTGAGTTTGAAAATGGGCGAAGGGAGTTGGTTTTGAAGTGGGTTAAGGAGAGTCTGCAGCGAAACCCAAATCTTCGTTTTTTTGATCCCGAGGACGTGATAGACTCGCCTTTCGCGTCGAACGGTCGTGGTCTTTACCGTGATGACGATCACTTAAATTTCTACGGTAGGGAGTGGTTTTCTCGGTTTTATGAGTTACTTAATTTACAGTAGGCTTTAACTTGGAGTTTCTAAAATTCCTCGGTTAGATTAGTTGTATCTTTCGTTAGATTAATGTTAGTATATTGCGGGTGTGACAATTATGAAGATAGTGTTGATTGTTGGGACTAGGCCTGAGGCTATTAAGGTTGCTCCAGTGTATTTTGCTCTCAAAGATTGCAGTTGGTGCGATCCCGTTATCGTATCTACGGGCCAGCATAGGGAGATGTTGGATCAGGCTCTAGAGGTCTTTGGTCTTGCGCCTGACCTTGATTTGAATCTAATGATGGAATCGGTTTCCTTGTCTGATTTGACTGGGAAAATCATTTCTGGGGTTTCAAAAGTTTTGGACGATGTTCGTCCGGCAGCAGTTTTGGTTCAAGGTGATACGTCTTCTGTTTTGGGAGGTGCGTTAGCGGCGTTTTTTAATCAGGTGCCTATTGGGCATATTGAGGCAGGTTTGAGAACGGCGGATCCTCTGGTTCCATTTCCTGAGGAGACTAATCGTAGACTCGTGGGTAGGCTTGCTCGATGGCACTTCTCTCCAACGCAGAATGCTAGCTCTAATTTACTTGATGAAGGTGTGGATAGAGACCGAGTTTTTGTAACTGGTAATACGGTTATAGATAGTTTAAAATGGGTCCAAAAGAATCGATTATCTGCCGAGAGAATTGATGATGATTTCTTATTGTCGTTAGGGGTTAGCAGGAGTAAAATTAAGTTTTTTCAAAAGAAGTGGATATTGATGACTGGTCATCGTCGAGAGTCTTTTGGTGATGGGTTTCGTAGTACTTGTAGAGCAGTTGCTAAGATTGCGGAACTTAATTCAGACGTTGGAATTTTGTTTCCTGTTCATCTGAATCCCCAGGTAAGGGCGCCAGTTAATGAGATTTTGGGTTCTCTTGATCAGGTTTGTCTTGTCGAGCCAGTTAGTTATGTACCGTTCATTAGACTTATGGCTTCTTGCCATTTTATCATTTCCGATTCTGGGGGCGTTCAGGAGGAGGCTCCTTCACTCGGGAAGCCTGTGTTGGTAACCCGCGATTCCACCGAGCGGCCAGAGGGGGTCGAGGCTGGTGTTTGTAGGCTAGTAGGCACGGAAGAGGATGTCATTGTGGCTGAGAGCCTTAAGCTGTTGAATGACGACTTTGAGTACCAGCAGAGGGCTTCTATTTCTAATCCTTTTGGTGAAGGGGATTCTTCGCAGAAAATAGAGTCGATTTTGAGGTCATATTTATTGAAATGAGTAATTACAACTATGACATTTGTGTTCTAGGCTTGGGGTATATTGGGCTTCCAACGTCATCTATTTTTGCTACCCGAGGTAAGGAAGTTTTGGGTGTCGATGTGAGAGAGGAAGTTGTTGAAACCATCAATCGCGGCGAAATTCATATCGAAGAGCCCGATCTAGATATCATGGTGAAAGGAGCGGTTCAGACCGGTGCGCTTGTTGCATCTGTTAACCCAGATAGTGCGGCAGCATACATTCTAGCTGTGCCAACACCGTTTGTTGACGAGCAGGATTATCAACCCGATCTATCTTTTGTTGAGTCTGCTACAAGGAGTCTCGCCTCAGTTATCAGTGATCGAGCCCTTGTTATTCTGGAATCGACTAGCCCCGTTGGGACGACCGAAAAAGTCCGTAACTGGCTGGAGGACGAGTGTAAAATTCTTAAACGGAGCGATATTGATCTTTCTTCTATACTTTATGTTCACTGTCCGGAGAGAATACTACCTGGCCAAATGTTGGCAGAACTTGTCACCAACGACCGTATTGTTGGTGGTTTAACACCAGAGTCGGCTCAAAAAGCGGAGGAGCTTTATCGTACTTTCTGCACAGGTGCTATCATCCGTACCGATGCAAGAACGGCTGAGATGGTTAAGCTTACAGAGAATGCGTCACGAGATTGTCAAATCGCGTTTGCGAATGAACTCTCAGTAATTTGTGAAAAAATGGGTCTTAATGTATGGGAAGTGATTCGTTTGGCTAACCATCATCCTCGAGTCAATATTCTCAAACCAGGTGCAGGTGTTGGGGGGCATTGTATTGCGGTCGATCCTTGGTTTATTATAAGTTCTAGTGATGGGTGTGCTAGGGTTATGAAGGCAGCTAGAGAGGTGAATAACGCTAAGCCTGATTGGGTTGTCGATAAAGTCCGTAGAGCGGTTGACAGGATAAAAGGTGCAAAAGTGGGTATTTTTGGGATAACCTTTAAGCCTAATGTAGATGACATTCGTAACAGTCCAGCACTAGAAATAGCAAAAAAAGTAGCTGGGTTTGAAGGGGTGGAGTTGCGCGTGTTTGAGCCTAATGTTGAGAGTCTTCCTCAGGTCCTCGCTAAAGGGAGTGTTAGTTTTCAAAGAGGAGTGGATGGGGTGAGTGATCTAGACGTAGTAGTTGCTCTTGTTGCTCATAGGGAGTTTGAGGAATTGGATCAAAGTTTATTAGAAGAGAGGATTTTTATTAATGCCTGTGGGCTTTTTGTCTAAGTTTGCTCTTATTTTTAATACGGTACGATATTTGCGTCCACTACAGGCGTTTTGGCAGGTTGTTCGGAAGGTGTACCCTATATCATTGGTAAGTCAGCATATTGACTGCAGCTCGATTCGCTGGACGTCTTTAGCTTTGGCCGAGCCAGTTTCCAAGGAGGCTTTTTATTCTAAGTGCTCAGGATTTGTTATTCAAAATTTAAAAGAGCCATTTGATAAAAGCGTTTGGAAGGGGCGGGGGAGACCGAGGTTATGGCAATATAATCTGCATTATTTTGAATATTTGAGAGACCATGCTTCAGGTGATTGGGGTGTTGATTTGATTAACTCTTGGATAGAAGAGAATCCTATTGGCGCTAGACCTGGTTGGGAGCCCTACACGATTTCTCTTAGATTGGTAAATTGGTGTTTTTTCTTTGCTAGATATCCGAACCTGATTAATCAGAGGATTCTAGCTAGCATGAGGCTTCAGGGCGAAATGTTGATTGCTAATCGAGAGCTACACCTAGGCGCTAGTCATCTTTGGTCAAATGGGAAGGCCCTTCTTTTTCTTGGAGGATGTGTGTCTATTGAAGACGATAGGTTCGAGGGAGTCGGAAAGAAGTTAGTGTCGAATCAGCTTAAGGAACATGTGCTAGCTGACGGAGGGCATTATGAACGGAGCCCAATGTATCACAGTCTGTTTTTGGAAGATGTTCTTGATTTGCTGAATCTGGCACTGTCTGTCGAAGATAGTGAATTGGTTGACAAACTTTCCACGTCGGCAACAGAGATGCTTGGTTGGTTAGCTAAGATGACTCATCCAGATGGATTCTTCTCCTTCTTCAATGATACTACATTGGGCGTTGCAGCCAAATTTGATGAACTGAAAGCCTATTCAGAAAGACTAGGTGTTGAGGTGTCAGAATTCAGTTGTTTGAGTTTGTCTGACTCAGGCTTTCGAAGTTGCCAGAAGGGCGATTGGTCAGTATTTTGCGATGTTGGTGAAATTGGGCCAAAACACCAGCCTGGGCATGCACATGCAGGGACTTTGTCATTTGAACTTTCTGTTTGCAAGGAGCGTTTCATTGTTAATTCGGGAATCTCTACATATGAGGTTTGTGAAGATCGGCTATTTCAGAGAGGTACCTCTGCGCATTCTACAGTTTGTGTTAGCGATATCAATTCTTCCGAGGTTTGGTCATCGTTTCGTGTGGGTAGGCGATGTCGGGTAAATGTGTTAGAGGATGACATTAATGAGAAGGTTTGGCGGTTAGGCGCTAGGATTGATGGATTTTATAGGGGGAGTAAGACAGAGGAGCACACTCGGGGATGGACTCTGTCGGAAGATTCACTTCGGTTAGAAGATTTCATTTCTGTTGAAACTGGCGCAGAGGCGGTTTTTTATTTGCATCCTAACTGTACCGTAGAAAGAAAAGATACTCGGACCGTCATTATCAGCAGTTCCGGAGTGGAACTGCGTTTTTTTGCTGAACAAGGGAAAGTAGACATAAAGTCCGCTCGTTGGTTTCCGGGGTATAATGTGAGTGTTGAATCCTCCAAGTTGGTTTGTTCAATTGTGGATGGTAACGCTCAATTTGTCATTGATAGATTTAATTAAACTATATTGTGAGGATTCTAGTTTTAACTTCATATTATCCCCCTGACCTTAGCGCGGGTTCTTTCAGGATGGAGGGGCTTATTGATGCTTTTAGAAGGAGGAACTTGGGTGGGGGCGATTTGTCGGTCGATGTAGTGACTAGATTGCCTCACCGTTATGTCGGCGCGCACAACGATTGCGTGGCTCCAGGATTTGAGCGGCTGACTGAACATGTTTCTATTCATCGGATGGCTTCAGGTTCCGCAAAAGAAGGTATGTTACCAATGTGCTACGGTTTTATGGTATACGCAGTTAAGGTAATTTGGTTTGTCCGCAGGAGTAACTATGATCTCGTTTTTGCAACATCATCGCGCTTGATGACAGCTTTTCTAGGTTGTATATGTAGTTTGTGGCTTCGTAAACCCCTTTATCTGGATATACGTGATATTTTCCCGGAGACTGTAGGGGACGTTTTCGGGGGGCTTGGTAAAGTCTTAAGGCCTTTTGTAGATTGGGTTGAGCGATTAGTTGTGAAACGGGCTGTTGCAATGAATGTTGTCTCGTCGGGTTTTGTGGAGTATTATAAGGCAATTAATGATAGCCTTAAGATCTCAATTTTTACAAACGGAATCGATAGTTGTTTTGTGAATATTCCTGCAGACGAGAGTGCAGTATCCGAGAAGAGTATCTTATATGTTGGTAATGTTGGTGCTGGTCAGGGGTTGCATTTATTGTTGCCTCATGTTTACGATTTTCTTAAGGAAAGAGGTTGGGTTTTTGATATAGTTGGAGGTGGTGCTCAGTTAGCTCGATTGGAGGAAAGTTTGGAAGGGATGGGCGAAGTGTTTAGGTTGCACCAGCCGGTGCAGAGAAGCGAGGTTCCTTCATTGCTGATGAATGCAGATGTGTTGTTTTTGCATCTAAATGATCTGCCGGCTTTTGAGAAGGTTTTACCATCAAAAGTGTTTGAATACGCAGCTTCTGGAAAGCCAATTATAGCAGGGGTTTCAGGCAGTAGTGCTGACTTTATTTCTAGTGAGATCGTTAACGCTAAGGTTTTTAAGCCCTTGAGTATTAGTGGTTTTTTTGAATCGTTTGGGGCTATCGATTTTAATGAGCATGATCGGTCTGCTTTTATTGAGAAGTACTCCAGGAGTGCTATTATGAATAGGATGGTTCTAGATATTGAGTATGTTGCGTATCATAGTTAGGCTGTGAAAGTGTTAGTTACAGGGGCTTCTGGCTTTGTTGGGTCTTATCTATGTTCATATTTAGAAGGGCACGGAATAGAAGTTGTTCGAGTTGTTCGTAGGGTTGTCGCGGTCGGTGAAGTTTGTTGCGATTTGCGGTCAGACGTGGGTTGGGGGGATGCGATGAATGGGGTGGAGGTTGTTGTTCACTGTGCAGGCGTAGCGGGTGGCCAAGCTTCGGTAGAGGAGTATAACGAAATAAATGTGTTAGGGTCAAAGCGGGTTGCGCGTTTTGCATCGGATAACGGTGTGCGTAGGTTTGTCTTTATTAGTTCTATAAAGGCCATGGGGGAAATCTCGGGTGACGGTTTGTCCAGTGTTAAAGGTGGAGTGTCTTTGTATGGTCAATCGAAATTGGATGCTGAAGAGGGATTGCTTGCTAATATGTCTGGAGAGATGGATGTTGTTATTATTCGACCGCCAGTGGTTTATGGGCCGGGGGTGGGAGGGACTTTGAGGCAGTTAGAAATGGCAATAAGGCGGGGGGTTTGGCTGCCTTTTGGATCTATTTCTAACTCTCGTGATATGGTAAGTTTGCGGAATCTGTGTGACTTCGTTTTTGTGGTGGCCAGCGCTTCAATAGGTGCTGGGCAAAGGTTTTATGTGAGTGATAAAGAGACCGTTTCAATTAGCGGGCTGATTAGGCGTGTTTCTTGTGTATTGGGTAGACAGCCCAGATTGATTAATATTAGTCCTGCCTTTCTTAAAGCAGTGTTTTGTCTTTTGAGACGCGAATCTATTTGGTTTAGTTTAGGTGAGGATTTGACGGTTGATATTGGTAAGAGTATCTCGACTTTCGGATGGGAGCCCATGCAGAGTTTTGATGAAGGGCTAAAGGAGTGGCTTTTGAGGTGAGATTATATGAAGCGTATATTTGATTTTTCAATTTCACTGATTTTGCTTCTTATTACTTTTCCATTGATAGCGGTGCTTTGTCTTGTTGTAAGTTTAGATAGCAAGGGGGGGGCTTTATTTAGGCAGGTTAGAATAGGCAAGGATCGAAAAGAGTTCACGCTTTTAAAAATCAGGACAATGGCTTTAGGGACTAGGAATGCCGGGTCTCATGAAATATCTTCCTCTTGTGTTACTCGGGTAGGGGGGGCACTGAGGCGTTTTAAGCTTGACGAGCTGCCGCAACTTTGGAATGTGGTTGTTGGAGATATGAGTTTGGTGGGGCCTAGGCCATGTCTGCCGTCACAAACTGAATTGGTTTTAGAAAGAGAGTCGAGGTCCGTGTTTTGTGTTTTGCCGGGTGTGACGGGGTTAGCGCAGGTTGAGGGGTTAGATATGTCTGATCCTGTTGAATTAGCTGATAAAGACTTTGAGTATATTTCTAGAGCATCCTTTGTTTTTGATCTGAAAATCCTTTGGCGAACTTTTGTTGGTAAAGGTATCGGAGATGCTGTCTCCTAATTTTCAGAGTTATAACTTAAATTATTGTAAATATGTGGATATTCAGCTCTTTAAAGGAGAGTGTCGTCTGTAGACGGGTCGGTGCGGGCTTTTTTCATTTGATGGGCATACTGCTGTCCTTTTGGGTTGCCTTGTTACTTAGATTCGATTTTTCAGATAGTGGGGTGATTCGAGAGACCTTTTCTGATTTCTGTTTAAGAGTTCTTGCTGGTTTCTTTATTTCTGTTTTTGCATTCGGACTTTACAGGGGGTTATGGAGGTTTTTTACCCTTCGAGACTGCTTTGTGACGTCGATTGCTGTTTTGGCCGGTTTTGTGTTGTCGGGCGGTGTTGTCTTTTTGTCTAACGGATTTAGTTTTGAAGGGTTTCCCCGATCAACTTTGATTATTACTTCGATTGTTTTTCTTGTCTGGGAAGTAGGTTGCCGTGGTTTTTTGCGATTGATTAGGGAGCACCGAATACAGCGCCAAGTTGAAGAAGCCTCTATTGATCGGGTGCTTTTGGTGGGCAACCCAGATCAGGCGGATTCTATGCTTCGTCAGTTGATTCGCTACCCTCATAAAGCTGGACGCGTGGTAGGCGTTGTGAGTCACGCGTGTCGGCACAAAGGGCTTCAGCTTAGGGGGATTCCAATTTACAGCCCCGAAGTTGATTTGGGTGGTTTAGTTAAGCGAAAGGAGGTAAATAAGCTGTTTTTCCTTCCACCCTTGAATACCCCATCTCATATACGTGAGATAATGCACGCAGTGGGGAATGCAAAGGTAGTCTGTGAGTATCAGTTCATGCCGTCGATTGACGATCTCGCTAGCGGCCGCCTAACTGTCGATCGAATGAGGCGTGTGAAAATTGAAGATTTGTTACATCGTAAGCCTCATGAGATTGATTTTGATCCCATTGCCTCTCGCATAAAGGGGCAGCGTGTTTTAGTGACTGGTGCAGGAGGGAGTATTGGCTCTGAAATTTGTCGCCAGGTCTTAGAGCTTGAACCAGAGTCATTGGTCTTGTTTGAGTCGTCTGAGTATGGGCTTTTTGAAATTGAAAGAGAACTTTTGGCTCGAGGAGGGAGTACAGATGTTCGTGCCGTTACTGGAGATATTCGGCGCCCAGAGCAGGTGAGGGCTGCAATTCGTTCGGTTGGCGGTATTGATATTGTTTATCATGCAGCGGCATATAAGCATGTGCATTTGATGGAAAGAAATCCAGCAGCGTGTTTTCAGAATAATGTTTTAGGAACTCACACGGTTGCGACTGTTTCCGAGGCTGAGGGAGTTTCAGAATTTGTTCTGATATCAACGGATAAGGCGGTTAGGCCTACTAGTTTGATGGGCGCTAGTAAACGATTGGCTGAAAGGGTTTTAATAGAAAGGGGGAAAGGCGGGAATACTAGGTTTAAAGCGGTTAGATTTGGTAATGTTCTTGGTAGTAGCGGAAGTGTGATTCCGATATTTCGTAAGCAGATTGAAAATGGTGGTCCGGTAACTGTTACCTCTCAACAGGTTACAAGATATTTCATGACTATACCTGAGGCCGTCGAGCTGGTGATCGCTGCCGGGGCTTTAGCTGATGATCGTTCTATTTGTATTCTGGAGATGGGAGAGCCAGTCAAAATTGATAGTTTGGCTAGGAGGATGATAGAGTTGAGTGGATTTGTTCCGGACGTTGATATACCAATTGTTTACACGGGCTTAAAATCCGGAGAAAAAGAGTACGAAGAGTTGTTGACTGATGATGAAGGGGTTGTTAAGACGGAGTACGATCGGATATGGGTTGTTGAGAAGTCTCATCGAGCCGATTCAGTTTCAATAGATCTGGGCGATTTGATTGAGGTGATCGATGAAGGCGACTCGGAGGCCCTTAGGAACTACGCTCATCAGAATATATCAGGTAGTCTCTTATATGGGGGGCGCTCAAGTTAGGTGTTCGGTCGCTTGAAACCAAAGCAAAGTTTAGTTTGATGGTTTCTTTACTATGAGATGAGCTTTCTAAGAAATCTATTTCCGAAGTCTAATGAGCCCTTGGTTTGGCTTGCATCGTTTGCCATTGTGACGATGGCTCTAGGCCTTTTCGGTGGGAATCGATTAATTGCTGCGTCACATGTTTTAGTAGCGATTACATTAATTTACGGTGGATTCACTTCATCGATGGGACCTCCTGAGATAAAGCGAATATCGGGTAGTCTTTGGGCCTTAGTTGCGCTGGTTGTAGCAATGACACTCAGTGTTATCATAAACTGGTCAGGCTATGATTCACCCCTTCAAGATTTTAAGAAAATAAGATACGAGCTGGTGACACTAGTTCTGTGTTTATTTTTTCCGTTTCGGTCTATTTTTGAAAAGGAGTCGGTCCTAGTAAAATGGGTTTGGTGGGGAGGGTTTGGAGCTGCAGCTTTGATTACGGTCCTTGGTATTTTGGTTTCAAAAACTGATCTGGAGCCTCTTTACCATCTGCTTGGAGCGAAACCCGTTATGAGGTACAGGGTTGGTGGTGTCTCGGGGACGGTCATGACCTATGCCTACTCCGCTCAGTTTTTTGTTTTGGCTCTGGTGTCTGTTCTTACTCTCAAGTTTAGGCGGATTGAGGGTTTTTGTTTAGTTCGTGGTAGCTTTGAGGTTATACTCTGTGTTTTAATTTTATTGATTCTTTCGGCAGGCTTGTTTTGGTCTCAAAGTAGGGGAGCTCTTTTGGGTGCTCTTGTGGGGCTCGGGGTTCTAGTTTTTTTGGCTCGCTTGAAGGTTTTATACGTAGGCGCAGTGATTTTGTTGGTTTCTTTGGGTATTTACATTCAGACAAACTCTACGAGGTTGAAGGCAGATCCTTTTAAACACGAGACAGTTCGTTTCTCTCAGTGGCGCGCGGCAAGTTTAGCTTTTTTAGATAATCCACTCTTTGGGTTAGGGCATCGTCAGTTCGAAAAGAAGTCGGCTGACTTGAAAGAAGGTTACAGGTTGCCTGCTGATAGAATTGATGAGACTTATTTCAACGGACATGCTCACAGTAATTATCTAGAAGCCTTCGCTTCGACCGGTCTTCTGGGTGGTTTAAGCTTGTTGGCCTTTATAACTTTTTGGTTTAAAGAGGCTTGGGAGTACTTTTACAGTAGAGTTTGCTTTATTCCTATAATAGTAGCTTTTTTCGTTTCTGGTTTTTTTGAAAATACCTTTACGGATTCTGAGGTTTTACACGTGGTTTTATTTTTGTATTTTTTATCTCGTGTTGTTATTGAATATGAGAAAACTGCTAGAACGGGGTGTTTCGGTAGGATTTGCTAGGTTTAAATTGTCATATTTGTTTAGCTCGTATGAAGGTGTTTATTTTGGTAATTTTAGGGTTAGTGTTTGCGGGTGTCGTATTGTTTTTAGTGGGTGGAAGCATCGGAGGGACTCCGGGAAACAGTCTCCATGATGATGGCAAGGCTGTGATCGTTGAACAAGTCGATAGGGTTAACGAAAACCCTCCCGGTTCAGGGTCTTCTAAAACTTTCAAACCCGTTTTTGGGAGGGTAGATCAGGAAGTCCCAGGTCAGCCAGCTGCACACATTCCAGAAGAGGTTTTTGGTCGGAGTGATGAAGAGGTATTGGCAGAAATACAGCGCGTTATGCCTGAGGCGGTGATGAGTGATCCCGATGTGGATGTTATGAAGTTGATGAACGCCCGCAAGATTTCTGCGGAGGAAAGGGAGGCGTTCGATAAAGAATTCAGTAGATCAGTAGAGTAGGGCGCAGACTGAACCGAGTTTTACTTGGTTGGTAGGAAGATAAGAGTGGTGAAGTTTTGAGGTATAGATGGAATTCCACATTTTCTTTACAGGTGGTAGCGTTTTTTGGGCAGGTGCCTACTAAAGCCTATGGAGGTGTTTTCTCTCGTCATTTTCTCGGTAGTGAATACTCCTAATCGCCAGGAGATTCAAATTATGATTGGATGAAGAATTTGTATGAATTTCATTGATTTAGAGACCCAGCAACGAAGAATCCGATGTCAGATCGATGCGAAGATCGCGGATGTGCTATCGCATGGGCAGTACATCTTAGGGCCGGAAAATCGGCAGTTGGAGGCTGAATTGGCTGAGTTTGTCGGAGTGGAGCATGTGCTGGGCGTGTCGTCGGGAACGGATGCGCTGCTGATTGCGCTGATGGCGCTGGGTATCGGGCCTGGGGATGAAGTGATCACTGTGCCTTATACTTGGATTTCTTCGGCTGAGGTGATCGCTCTGGCAGGGGCTACGCCGGTGTTTGTCGATGTGGAGGAAGATACTTGGAATATGAATCCAAGTCTGCTGGAAGCCGCTATCACTGAGCGGACTAAGGCGATCATGCCAGTGGGTATCTATGGGCAGATGGCGGATCTGACGGCGATTAATGCGGTTGCTGAGAAGCACGGTGGAATCCCCGTGGTCGAGGATGCGGCGCAGTGCTTTGGGGCGACCCATCATGGCAAGCAGGCGTGCTCGATGACGGCGATCGGCTGTACGTCTTTTTTCCCATCGAAGCCGCTAGGTGGCTATGGCGATGGCGGGGCGGTCTTTACCAATGACGCTGAGCTCGCTGATACCATGCGGCAGATCCATATCCATGGGCAGAAGGAGAAGCACCACCATCCTATACTGGGACTGAATGGGAGGATGGATACGCTGCAGTCGGCGATTCTTCTGCCCAAATTGGAGATCTACCCCGAGGAAATCCAAATGAGGCAGGCTGTGGCTGATAGGTATGCAGCGGGTTTGGCTGGGCTGAGTGGTATTTCATTGCCACAGATTCGGTCTGGCAACACATCCGTCTGGGCGCAGTACACCATTCTGTGTGAGGACCGAGATGCTGTGCAGTCGACGCTGAGTGCAGATAATATCCCCAGTGTACCCTACTATGCAGTGCCGGTGCATCTGCAGCCGGTTTTCGACGGACTCGGGTATAAGGCCGGTGACTTCCCTCTGACGGAAGCTGTGGCTGATAAGTGCCTATCGCTACCGATGAGCCCCTACCTCAGTGAAGAAGACCAGACTCGAGTGATCGAGGCCTTAGCCTCCTAGCCGCCTAAAAATACTCCTATTGCCCGGGTATGACTTCCCAGTTGTGGATGGCGGCGTTGCAGATGTCGCGCTCGAAGGGCTTGGAGTCGACCTGGGCGTCGGCGAATAGGTAGACGCGGCGGCGGATGCGTAGGCTGTCTAGCTGAAAACCGGGATCGTCGAGTCCGCGGTAGTAGCTCATGATGGCTTCTTTCTCCAGATCGAGAGCACCTGCCTTCATGCCGTAGTCGAGGACAAATTGGGCGCCTGATATGGCAGGGGTGTCAGACTGACTGTGAATGGTCTGGCTGACGCTGTCGAGAAGTGTGCTCTGCACAAAGGCCTCGAGCTTGGCGGCATCTCCACTGTAGGAGATGCAATAGCGGGTCGTTTGCTGATAGCTGACCTCTTGGCTCTGTGGGCTGTAGAGCAGGTCATTGGCGTCTGCCGCCTCGGTGTAGCGGTCGGAAATCTCGTAAGTGGCCTCCATTGCCGTCGATTTACACGAGGGCTGGGGGCTTTGCCACCTGAAAGTCAGGGAAAACGAATCAGGGCTTAGAACGAGTGAAATCTATTGGATGGCTACAAGAATTGATTTGCAAATAATTATAAAAAATATAATTTATAGAATCCTATGACTGTATCCTCTAAGCAAGCAGAAGAAGCGGTCCGTCTGGCGCGTGAAAAAGAATTTCACAATGATGCCTTTTCGGACAACCGCAGAGAAGTCCTCGATAAGTATTATTCGGTGTTCGACAATATGTCGGAGTCGTTTGATGCATTCCTCAAAAAGAGATCGCGTGGCAAGCGTGTGCTCGAGTATGGCTGTGGCCCTTACTCGAAGGCATTCGACATCGCAGCCGAGACTGAGTCGATCCATGCGATCGATATCTCTGAGGTGGCGATCGAGCAGATGAGAGAGCAGGCTGAGCAGGAAGGCCACGACATCGACTTTTCTGTTCAGAATGCTGAGGCGCTTGAGTTTGAGGAAAATGCTTTCGATATGGTGGTGGGTTCGAGCATCATTCACCATCTGGATATCCCGAAGTCGCTCGACTCGATCGACAAGGTGTTGGCCCCAGGTGGTTGTGCGCTGTTCTCAGAGCCTCTAGGGCACTCTCCGATCATCAATTTCTACCGCTGGCTCACGCCTAAGATGCGTACACCAGATGAGCACCCACTGGTGCAGGCGGATCTGGATATGATCAAAGAGCGTTTCCCAGATTCACGATTCGAGTTCTACAATCTGACAACTGTATTCGCTGTGCCGTTCCGCAAGTTCGGTTTTTTCCGCAGTCTCGTTGACAAGCTGAATGCTCTCGATCAGTGGCTTTTCCAGCGTTCGGACTTGATTGCTCGCAATGCGTGGTTTTGCCTGATCTTCATCGAGAAGTCGGCGGCAGCTGCACCTGCGGAAAAAGAAGAGTCCGCAGAGAGCTAATCTATCCCACAAGACTATAGTCCAGCACCGTTGCCTCTCAGACGGTGCTTTTACTTTAAACGGCCAGCCAATCAGACCGAGGGTCATAGTACTCGATGGTCTGTCGCTGGCCGTTATCTGTACGGGTTCCACCAGGAAAGCGAGTCCACTGGTGGCGCTGGGCCATCTGGGGATCTGCGCCGAGTCGACAGGCTTGTTTGAAAAAATCGATCTGCACCCTGCGCGAGGCATCTAGCACAGGGATCCAGCCATGGATGCTTTTGTTCCCTGAAAACACGGCCATGGCTAGAGGCGCTCTCTGAGAAAGGTGGGCGAGTATGGTCGCGCATAGGTCATGCACGCCGATGCCAAACTCCTCTAGCACTTCGAACAACTCCTCGTGCACATCGGGAGAGAAATCGCATTCGATGACGATGTAGCGGCGGGTTTTGACATTGGCTTTGGCGCGAGGGGAGCGCTTGCCGGTAGTGGTAGCTCCGCGCGAGCCGTGCATGGGATTGGGCACGATCAGTTCCCATGGCTCGGTGTCGAGCCGGCCCTGCCATTTGTGCCAGATCTGGCTCTCTGCTTGGTAGACGCTTTTGCCGAGGCAAAGGTAGGGCTGAGACTCTTCTCCTAGGCAGAAGAGCTGCTCGATGATACGCTCGCTGGAGGGGAGCTCACTGAGCGGTGTGGGCGAGCTGGATTGTAATTGTTCGCGGGTGACGAGATCTGTCTCGAGTAGGCGGATCACACGCTCGAGGTCCATCTTGGGCCAGCGCGGTCGACGTGGACGCGGAGGGTAGCTCGGAGCTGATACGAGCTCTGGGGCAGTCGGCAGGCCTGCCTCGCGTCGCTGGTGCTCGCTGAGTAGGTAGCCAAAGGGGCGATCCGACTGCATGGCCTGAGCTGACACTAGCTTGTGCCGCAGGGCGTGCTCGGACCATGGAGGGCTGGCACAGGCCTCATTCCAGTTCAGCAGCACGGCTAGGGCATCGTCGCCTGACAGACCGAAGCCGTGGTGCAGGATAGAGGCCGCTCGGTAGGTAGATCGGTGTCCCCCCTGGCCGGAGATAGCTTCGATCTTGGAGATGTAGCGCAGGGCGATTTCGGGAATGCTCACGATATTACTACTTTTTCGAACAGATTAACTAATATTAACTAAATTGCCAAATTCCTTTTTGCTGGAAAGCCCAGCTGGCAGTAAGGGACTGGGGTTCAATCGAACCATCGAGCATGAAAAAAGTCTTTCTCACAGGAGCCGCAGGCTTCATCGCATCGCGTGCCGCACAGCTACTCCTGGAGGATGGGGTAGAGGTGGTTGGCTTTGATAATCTGAACGATGCCTACGACCTGCGGCTGAAGCAGTATCGTCTCGACCAGCTGCAGGCTATGGATGGTTTTACCTTTCGGGGGGGCGACATGGGGCGGATGGCTGAGGTGAGGCCTATCTTCGAGGAGAATGAATTCGATGCCGTGTTTAATCTGGGCGCTAGGGCAGGGGTGCGATACTCGATCGAAAATCCACACGTCTACCTGCAGTCGAATGCGCAGGGCTGTCTGAATCTGCTGGAGCTGATGCGTGAGTTCGGCGTGAAAAAGAAGATCCTGGCCTCGACATCGTCTCTCTACGCCGGGCAGCCGATGCCTTTTGTCGAGACACTGCCGGTCGACCGGCCTCTGTCTCCCTACGCAGCGTCGAAGAAAGCCGCAGAGGTGATGTGCTACACATATCACCACCTCTTTGATATCGATGTGGCGATTTTCCGTTATTTCACAGTCTACGGCCCTGCTGGGAGGCCGGATATGGCCCCATTTCGCTTTATCAAATGGATCCAGGAGGGCACGCCGATCACCCTGTACGGCGACGGGACTCAGACGCGAGACTTCACCTACGTCGATGATATTGCGTCGGGCACGATCCTAGGCGCCCAAAATGAAGGGTATGAGATCTATAATCTCGGTGGCGGAAAAGCTCCCGTGTCTCTGATCGATCTCATTCACCACATGGAAGAGCGATTGGGCAAGAAAGCTGTGATCGATTGGCAGCCGCCTCACTCTGCAGACATGAAGGATACTAGTGCGAATATCGATAAAGCTCGTGAGAAGCTGGGCTGGGAACCCCAAGTCGATCTACGTGAAGGACTCGATACGACGATCGACTGGTATTTGGATAACCATGATTGGGCCTCACAGGTGGAGATACAGGTCTGATTTATCCCCACAACTCCCAAAAAAATCTAAATTTTTAAAATTTTTATGTAAAACAGGATTGTGGTTTTAAAATATTTAAGGTAAATTAATAAAAGTTCACCGATAACCGATCCAGTTTTATGATTCCTGAAGATTCTTCCTCTGTGCCCTCACTTTCAGCCAACGAAAGGTTTCCTATCCATCACGAGCAGACCGTCCGCCTGGCAAAGCAGGTGAGCGAGATGCAGGATCGAGTCGAGGAGATGGAGAGCGCGCTGATCAGCTATGCCGAGCGTCTGCACGACACTCTTAGCGGCAAGCTGGACCATCTTTTCAGCGATGAAGACAAGATCGTAGAATTTAGCCTCCCCGAGGGAGAGGGCGTCCTCCGTGTGGCAGGTGAGGCTCCTGCGCAGGGTGTGAATCCCGAGGTGATGGATAGTCTAGAAGTCACTCGCCAAGAAATTTCCCGCCTCAATCAGACTATCGAGCGCCTGCAACTGGCCAGATAGCCTGCTTTGTCTTGTAAGAAGTCAAAACACACTTTCCAGCAATACTTGTATCAAAAAAAGTCGGGCTCTTCGCGGAGTCCGATTTTTTTGTGTTTAGGAGACAACGTTACGCTGGTAAAAATCACATTCGACCGGTGAAGGCGGCCCTTGGTGTAGGGCGCAGATAGGTCTGTGCCAGACTGTTTTGGAGTGGGGGCGGCTACGGCTATTTCTTAAGTCCAATAGACCCCGAGCTACCGCTCAGTTCTTATGGAGATATTAAGTTGGTTCCAGAAAGCGCTCCCAAACACAGGTGCCGACCAGCGAGCATGCCTCAGCCAACTTGGGGCGATCGAGGAGTGGAGACGCGCTTGGCTGAAGCGACTTAGAATTTCTCTGTGAGCAGATCCACAAAGCGAGTACCGCTGGATGTTAAGCTGGCTTTGCTGCCGCTGCCAGAGAGTCGGCCGGAAGTGAGGTAGGAGTGATTGGTGTTAACGGTTTTTACCCAGACGACTTTGGTCGACATCGAATCCTCTTCGATAGGCTCAAAGGAGAGCGGAACGCCAGCGCGGTTGAAGGTGATCTCCCAGCTCTGCACCTTGCTCTCATTCTGCATATTCTTGCCGAGGAATGGGTGGCGTTTGAGAATACCAGGTTTTTTAGCGGAGCTAGTGTGGACCTTGAAGTAGGGCTCCTCGCCGTCGAGGAATTCTCGGAGAGTCAGGCTGGGATTATCCTGATACTCTTCTAAAAAGCGGGCGACATCCATGCCGATTAGATTGAGACCACTGTAGTTGCGGTGGATGTTTTTGTTATAACTGTAGTTATAGCGATCGGTCGTCATGAACGCCAGCTCTAGGTGGAGGTGGGAGCGTTCGCGATTTAGCCCCTTTCCGGTATATCCCATCCTGGCTACCTTATCGCCGGCCTTCACCGTCTTTCCGGTGGACACATAAGCAGAGGCAAGGTGGGCGTAGAGGGTGTAGAACGGGCCCTCTGGCCAGTCGTGCCTGATCACGAGGTATTTGCCATAGTTACTCGCTCCGGAGGAAGAGTTCACATAGACCACTTTGCCATCGCTGAGGGCATAGATATCGTCCAGTGGGTTGTTAGATTTGTCTCGTTTCACGGGCTTGATGTCGATGCCCTCATGGAGTCGGGTATAGACCTTGCCGATGGCAGTCTTGCGAGGGGTACGCACGTAGCCGTATTTACCGCCGGTCCAGGGGCGAGTATTGACTCCATCGATGTATCGATCGACATACATGTAGAAGTTGGGCTGGGAATCGGCTTGCTTACCAAATATCTGTCGATTGTCTGTAGGTAACACCACGTTGCGGATCTCTCGGGCTTTCTGAGCTGCGGCGATCTCGGCTAGATCTTCGGCTAGGTCGGCTGTGCCGTATGGTGCAGAGTGGTTTTCCTCTTCTACGGCGGCTTCAGGTGCCGCATTGGGATCTGGTGTGAGCCCGGTTAGGGATTGAGTGGGGTTGCCGTCGCCATCTAGCGGGTTGACCCCTGGTAGACCGGCGGCAGTGAAGCCACGCTCACCAGCTGTAGCGCCCTCTGACATTCCTGCTGATGAGCCTGCACTGGCTAGTTTGGGCTTCTTAGACGAAGCCTTCTTCCCCCCGAAGGAGTGAAACAAAAATAACGCCAGCAATAGGATGCCAGCACACACCAAACCATCGATTTTAAATTTCATAGACACTCGAGACTAGCCAACCCCCATTGCGAGTTTCTCCTGCCAAGGATTTCGCATCATAAGCCAGAAGCTAGAGAGATCATGTTAATTCATATCAGTTAGAGAAAAAAGTTTAAGTTTTCTTAACTAATTCGTGCTCAAGGGGTGATTTTGGAGTCACAAATGATCGCCAGAGGAAAAGCGCGGCTACCATTTCTTTAAATCACAAGATTCCCTGTCATGAGTTCACTGATCAAATATCCTAGGACTTCGCACTTGCCATGGTCGCCAGGCGGAACGTCGGACGATGCGTTTCTCGCCGATGTCAGTCAGTTCCATGGTCGCGAGGTGGTGGTGACGGAGAAGATGGACGGGGAAAATACTACGATGTACCCCGACGCGATCCACGCTCGATCTGTGGATGGGCGTCACCATCCGTCGCGTGACTGGGTGAAGGCGCTCCATGGTGGAATCGCCCATCAGATCCCAGAGGGCTGGCGCCTGTGTGGGGAGAATGTCTACGCACAGCACTCGGTGCGCTACGATAGGCTGGCGAGTTACTTCTATTTGTTTTCGATATGGACAGAGGAGAATGTGGCGCTGAGCTGGGACGATACGCTCGACTGGGCCGAGCGGCTCGGACTGGTGACTGTGCCCGAGCTCTATCGTGGCCCGTATGATCAAGATTTCGTCGAGTCCCTGACTATCGATACGAGTACTCAGGAGGGATACGTGGTACGTGTGGTGGATAGCTTTGAGTTTAGCGAGTTCAGCCGTTCGTTGGCTAAGTGGGTTCGCAAGGGCCATGTGCAGACTGATCAACACTGGATGTTTGCCGAGATCATCCCCAACCAATTGGCACCGTCTGCGTGATGAAGCTGATAGAAGATATCCGTGCGGGTACTTTTCCCGCTGCGTCGAGTCTACTCGATACGCTGGCTTCGTTTATACCGCTCATCGAGCAGCTGGATGAGACGCCCCAGGATGCCGAATGGCATGCCGAGGGTAGTGTACGGGTCCACACCGAGATGGTCTTGGAGGAGATGTTCGACCTACTGCGGTCGGGCGATTGCCCTGCCAGTCCAGGGGAGGTGGTGGGCTTGGTCCTAGGGGCAGCTCTGCACGATATAGGTAAGGTGCTCACCACTCGCGAAGAAGAGATCTCAGGGCGTATCCGGATCACTTCACCACGGCATGCAGAGCGTGGGCGCTCGTATGTGGTGCCGCTATTGGATCGTCTAGCGGTGTCTGCAGCTGAAAAGTCTCTGGCTCTTGCAATCATCCGTCTGCACCACGAGCCGAAAAAATTGGTGCTCAGGTCGGCAGGGCAGTCTGCTTACTCTCGATTGGCACGGGGTGTGGATCTGCGTTGGCTTTACTATTTTGAGCAGTGCGACCTGCGGGGGCGTGATTGCTCGGATTTGCAGGGGCAGCTTGAGATCTTGGAGTATTTCAGGATCGAGGCAGAGGGGTTTCCGGTTCAGTTGTGGCAGGATGTCGATCCCTACCGGCATTGGCGAGATGTCTTGGGGGCTGAGATGGCTGTAGGGAGCGTCGCCTATCAGTATGGCCTAGATGTCGGTATCTACGACTATGAGCGTGGAAAGATCCACTGCCCTGAGGAGGCCTTGGCTCGTAGCTGGCAGCACCGAGAGCATCACTCAGTGGTGACGATCCTATCGGCGCCCAGTGGTAGTGGTAAAAGTACAGTGTGTGAGTCTCTAGCCGCAGAGGGCGCGACCATCATAAGTCTGGATGAGATCCGCGCAGAGCTGACTGGTAGTGAGTCCGATCAAAGTCGGAATGGACGAGTGCTACAAGAGGCAAAAGAGCGCCTGCGAGTCGCGCTGCGCGCCAAGCACGATGTCTGCTGGGATAGTACCACCCTGAGACGCGATATGCGGTCGATGGTGATCGATCTGGCACACGATTACCACGCCTACACACGAGTTTTGCCTTTATGCGTCGATCCCCGTACCGCCAAGTCTCGCAACCGGGATAGAAGTGCGCAGAAGCAGGTGCCTGCATCGGTCATTGAAAAGCAGTATCACACCTGGCAGTGGCCCGACTACTGGGAGGCACATGCGCGCTGTGTCAGTAATCTCCTACCAGCCATCCCATGAGTGTGAGTCCTAGGATGGAGTAGCACATGAAGACGAAATTTCCGTAATTACCTTCGGCGCTGGCTAGTGTGATGCCATAGATGGGGAGTAGATTCAGGGTGAATAGAGCGAAAGAAATGAGTTTGCGAGGTGTCATCGCTGCGTAGTGTAGCGGGCGGTTGGGAGGGCTCTAACTACAATGGGGGAGTTCCTTTGTAACCACCGCACTATTGCCACAATGGATCGCACCAAAATCAAAAACATCTTCTGGGATGTCGATGGGGTCTTAGCGGATCTCAATTTCGCTTATTTTCATTTTCTGACCCAGCACTCGAACTACAGGGAACGCTATGGATCGATGCAGTGGGAGCAGCTACCCGAGGTGCTGCCCATCGTGCCTGAGTATGGCGCGCTCGAGCTGAAGACTCACCCTGAGTTGGGCACGGAGATGGATCGAGATTTTTGTGCGGATCAGAGTTTTTTCACCAATCGCCCTTTGTATCCCAATGTGATCGAGGTGCTCAAGGAGCTAAATGAGCGAGGCTACCGCCAGTTCACTATGTCGGCGACTTTCGATGTGGAGAAGAAAAAGGCTTATCTGACTGATATTCTGTCTCCTGTGACCGACTTCTTAGTCATCGAGTGCGTTCAGCATGGAGAATTCATGCACGATAATGCCAAGACGGATATGCTGAAGGACTGCTACCAGCGGTATGGGCTAGAGCCTGATGAGACGATTCTAGTCGACGACCGGATATACAATCAGCATGCCGCGATCGACTCTGGGGCGCATCCTGTGCGGATGCGCTGCGAGTTCACTACGGATTTGCCGGAAGACTTGGCGTGGATACCGGAGTTTCCCAATGTCCAGGCCGTCAGAGATTGGTTGGTAGATTAGTCCATCGCCTGTTTGGGTATGGGTTGATAGCGTACCTTTCCATGACCTCGCAGGGCTCTTAGGGTCCATGTGATGAATGTACTGAATCAAGCTACCTCGAGGCGCCGATTTCTGCGGGCGACTGGTATATCGATGGCTTTGCCGGCCCTTGAGTCGGTGCGTGGAGAGGTGGCCAGTCTTTCTAGCCGTGTGGCGACTCAGGCAGTAGCGCCCGAAGCACCAGCCAAGCGCTTGTTTTGTGTGGGGGCGAATCTGGGCTTTTATCGTCCAGCTTTTTATCCCAAAGAGGTAGGCAGGGATTATGCGATGTCTGAGCATCTTCAGCATTTAGCTCAACACCGAGATGATTTCACTGTGTTTTCAGGGCTAGATCACCGGGCGGGTAATGGCCATGGCAATTGGGATAATTTCCTCTGTGGGCCGAAGGTCGGCTCGATCTCCCTAGATCAGGTGGCTGCTGAGAAGATCGCACCCTTTACTCGGATTCCCTCATTTCAGCTGTGTGCTGGAGGCATCCCATCGATCCAGAAGATGAGCTACAATCGGCAGGGCGTACCACTGCCGATGATCGAGCGGCCGAGTGTGATCTATAAGCAGCTTTTCTCCTCGGCGGATGACCGTCGGCGCACCGACTACCTGCTGCGTAGCGGTGGCAGTGTCCTCGACACCGTGCTCGATGAGGCTAGCCGGTTGCAGAAAACGGCCAGTGCGACTGACAGGAGTAAGCTGGACGAATATTTCACCTCTGTGCGGGAGATGGAGCAGCGCATGGAGCGGCAGAG
This sequence comes from Verrucomicrobiota bacterium, assembly GCA_020630975.1. Classification (GTDB taxonomy): domain Bacteria; phylum Verrucomicrobiota; class Verrucomicrobiia; order Verrucomicrobiales; family DEV007; genus Arctic95D-9. Next base: position 25,497 of record JAHDID010000006.1, on the reverse strand, counting down.
GCGACATCTGCAAAAGCCTCAAAAGAAGGTGGACTACCAACTGCCGCCATACGATCCCATCTCGCCTACGCTGATGCTGGAGGCCGAAGGGATATTGTACGATCTGGTAGCTTTGGCATTCCAGACGGATGCGACTCGGGTGGCTACTATGTTTCTCGCAGGGCTTGGGCAGGTATTTACGATCGATGGTGAGACACTGCGTGCCGGCTACCATGGCCTGTCTCACCATGGGAATGACCCCGAAATGATCCGCGACCTGATCCGTGTCGAGGCCGAGCATCTGAAGCATCTGGATCGCTTTTTGAGCCAGCTAAAAACCAAAACCGATGCTGAGGAACGCCCCTTACTGGATACGACGATCGTGCTGTATGGCACCGGCATGGGAGATGCCAATCGGCACGCTAACGATGATCTGCCGACACTGGTAGCGGGCGGTGGATTCGAGCATGGCCAGCATGTGGCGACGGATCGAAAAGGGACGCTCGCACACCGGATGGGCGATTTGTATCTCACTTTATTGCACCAACTAGGGCTACAGGACGAAACCGCATTTGCCGGAGCGGATCGGCCGATGTCGATCTAGGCGAAAGTGAGAAGCGGGGGATTCTAATGAGAGTTTCGATCTTATTTATCGTGGCCCTACCGTGGTTTGCTATTGCGCAACCGACGGCGATCCCAGATGGGCCACTCGATCTTTTGTATACCTATTGCTTCGATTGTCACGACGAGACGACGACTGAGGCTGGGCTGAATCTCGACGTCCTAGAGATCGACTGGGGTGATGCTCATGCTCGAGAGCACTGGACAGATATTTACACCCGTATCGTCCGCGAGAAGATGCCGCCAAAGGATAAGGATCAGCCCACACCTGAAGAGCGCCAGCAGTTGCTCGCTTGGCTCGATAAGGAACTGATGGCACACAGTCCAGTCGGTGGTGTGCCGATGCGCAGACTGAATCGACGCGAGTATCGGAACAGTTTGAAGTCAGTCTTTCCTATCATTGGTTTTGAGCTGCCGCCGGGATTCCCAGCAGATAATGAGAGTCATGGCTTCGATACGGTTAGCGATGCACTAGTGATATCGGCATCGCATTTGGAAGCCTATCGAGAAACAGCTACAGATGTCGCAGACTATCTGTTCCCTCAGCCTAGAGTGCTGCCTGCTACGCAGAAGGTAGAAGTCGGGGTTGATGATATTTCGATAAGTTACTCGTCGGGGGCAAAAATCGATGGAGCGATGCGCCTAGCATCGTCGGGTATCATGGTGCGCAATGCGGTATGGCTGTCGAAGTTTGAGGCCCCAGTATCGGGCACTTACCGGGTGACGATGGATCTATCGGCGATGAATCCGCCTCCTAGCGAGACGCCGGTGCTACATCTAGAGGCCAATGCACTGTCGGGTAAGAAGACTACACGTACGCTAGGTGCATTCGAAGTGGCGTCGGCACAGCCTGAGGGGGTGGCGGTAGATGTGGAGCTGTATCGCGGTGAGACGTTGGTCTTTACCTATAAGAACGCACCGCTCAATTATGGTAATAAAGAGACCTACTACGAGTTTATCCACACGCTGCTATCCGGAGAGCCCGCACTGGCGGCAGCTTGGCAGCGGCTCGATGATCAGGCGAAGGCGATAGGTGCGACTCGCGGTGTGCCCCGGGGAGGCGGTGGGTGGATTCGGCTGAAAGAAGAGCGGGCCAAGCAGCCTGATGCTGTGTTGCCGATTAAAAAGCTAGAAGCGCTGGTGAAAAAGATAGCAGGAAACAGCGTCTCTTCGGGGGAAACTATCGTTTATAAATATTTTGAAGAAGGACCGAATATCGGTATCCATGGGGTGACTGTGGAGGGCCCTTTCGAGCTAGTGGACGATCCCACAACGATTGCTCAGTCAAAGGCTAAGCAACGCTTTATCGGTGATTTTATCAATGATGAGGTGGTGGATTTGGAGGGGTTTTTCAATACTTACCTCGCCAAACTGTTTCGCCGGCCTGCGACCTGGTCAGAGGTGCAGGCTTATGTGGCGATCGTAAGGAAAGAACAGGCGGCCGGCTATACCATGGAAGATGGATTGCACCTGGCGGTCCGCACCTCGTTGTTATCCTCTAGTTTTCTCTATAAAGAGAGCGGCAGCGAGACCGTGTTGTCGGCATACGAACTCGCGTCGCGCTTGTCGTATTTTCTGACGAGTGGTCCACCGGATTATCCGCTTTTGAGTCAAGCCAGAGTGGGGGCAATAGCGGAGCCTACGGTGTTGGTAGCCGAGGTGAAGCGTTTACTGAAGGCGCATAATAAAACGTTCGCGACGGATTTCACATCGCTGTGGTTGGATGTGCATTTGCTGGATACGATAGTGCCCGACTCGAAGTTGTTGAGCAATTATAATAAGAGCTATCGGCAGTCGCTGAAAGATGAGGTGGTGTTGACCTTTCAGGAGATTTTAAAAAAGAACCAGCCGGTGAGCCAGTTTATCGATCCGGACTTTCTCTACACGAATCCCACTGTCGGGTGGGAGCTCTACGAGTTGAAGCAGCATAGCGCGGTGAAATTGATACGACCGAATCGTAGGAAGCAGGAGAAACTCACTCGGCATGAGATACCCCGAGGTACACGCCATGGTGGTCTACTGGGGATGCCTGCAGTCATGCTGGCGACGGCTAATGGGGTAGATACCCAGCCGGTATTGCGTGGTGTGTGGATGTTGGAAAACATCATAGGGCGCCCACCTCCAGCACCACCTAATAGTGTGCCCGCGCTGAGCCCAGATCTAACTGGCGCCACGACGCTGAAGGAGCGCCTAGCAGCCCACATGGCAGACAAATCTTGTGCGAGCTGTCACGAGGATATTGATCCGATCGGGTTCGTGTTTGAAAATTTCGATGCTGTAGGGCGTTGGCGAACCGAGTATCCGCCATCTGTCGGTGGTGCAGAGCCGCTGCCAGTAGATGCCACCGGAGTACTGCCAGAGGGCACGAAACTCAACGACGTGTCCGATCTCAAGAGGTGGCTAGTCGAGCATCCAGAGCATTTTGCTAATTGTCTGGCCGAAAAGCTGATGATCTACGGGACCGGTAGAGAACTGAATTATCGGGAAAAGAAGATGCTCAAAGAGATTGTTAGTGAGAACTTAACCAGTGAACTGGGCTTTGCCGATTTGCTGGGGGCTTTGGTGCAGAGTGAGATATTTTTGAAGCGGTAGATCGATGTGTGGGTGTATGGGGCGATTCCTCGGGCTACAGGATGGGACCAGCCTGCCGCCCCAAATGGCTAAACGTCTGACTCGAATACTGATCGGAAAAAATCGACAGCTCGATTTACTGTTTTCGGTGAAAGATAGAAGGTGTGTTTGCCGCCATCAATGATCTCCAATGTAGCGTGGGCTCCTACCGCTCGGTAGCGGTCTCTTAGGTCTTCGCTTTGCCATAGTGGCACGACGTTGTCTTGATCGCCGTGGAGTAGTAGGATGGGCGGATCATCAGAGTCGACTTGCTCATAGGGGCTGAATTTTTCCATCATACTACGGCCGTAGGTTTTTACGGCCGCCTGCAGGCTCTGGTCGACAGCGCGCTCTGCCGGAGTATCCAAGCGCATACAGCTACCTGCACAGGGAACAGCAGCTTGTACGCTGCTGGAGACGTGTGTATTTCCTCCGCTGTTCTCCAGTTCTACCACACCAGAGGTGGTGGCTAGAGAGTTGGTGAGAAACGCTCCTGCCGAACCTCCAAACGCGCCGATCTGGTTGGCGTCGATTCCGTAACGAGGCGCGTTCGCTCGCACCCATCGGACTGCGGCTTTCGCATCTTGCACGGACTCGAGGCGGCTCTGGGTGCCAGGCGCCTTGCGGTAATCAATGGTGACTGCGGCAAAGCCGGCATGCGCAAAGGTGGCAGCATGTCCCGCGAACCACTCGCGCCGATGCACGCGAAACCCTCCGCCGTGGATGCAGATGATGCAGGGTATGTTTTGACTGGATGGTGACTTGGGGAGGAATAGATCCAGACGCACGTCTTTGTTGGGTTGTGTGGCGTAGATGATGTCTCTCTCGATGCGTAGGCCTGTAGTCTCGTAGGGTGTAGCTGGGCGATCGGTAAGTAGCTCCATACCGGCTAGCCAGAGCGCATTCTGCATGGCTTCTGCCTTGCCTGGGCGGATTTGGTGATGGTCGACGAGCCACTTCTCCAGCGTCTGCAGCTGAGTTTTTGGCGAGCTTTGCTGACGGCCCGCGCCGTAGCATTGAGTAAAGAAAGTGTTCCTCGCGTTTAGATAGCCCTCAGACGTCGGGTCGATGATGCAGGCTCTCTCAGTTTCGAAAAATCGAGTGAATGGCTCTTCTCTTTCCAGTATGGCGGAGATCTCATCTGGTAAAGTCTGCTGGCTATGACAGCTGGCTAAACAGAAGAGGATAGTGAGGTAAAAGAGCGGTTTCATCTCGAAGCGAGACCGGATATGGCTCACAGGCGGCGTAGGCCATCCTCTGTCATGGCATTGGGGATATCGCGATCGATTTGATCGATCCTCTCCAGCGTCTCAGCATCCAGTACTAGATCGCTAGCAGCAAGGCTTTCTGCTAGTTGGGCGCAACTAGTGGCACCGATGATGGTGGATGCCACGAAGTCGTGTTGCTTGCTCCAGGCGGTAGCGAGTGCTGCTAGACTTATTCCGAGATCTCTGGCGATCTCCTCTAGGCGGATGGTGGTCTCTAGGGTGCGGTCATTGACGAAACGCTCAGCCATAGCCTTTTGGCGGGGCATGCCGTGCTCGAGGTAGTAGGTGAAGCGTGCGCCTTTAGGTCTAGCCCCACCATTGTATTTGCCGCAGAGGACTCCACCACCGAGAGGTGAGTAGGGCAGTAGGCTCACACCTTCTTGGCGACAGACTTGGGCTAGCTCGCTCTCGCAGCGGCGATTGATCAGAGAGAAGTTGTTTTGTACCGTCTCGTAGCGAGCCGTGCCATGTACATCGGCTGCCCAGAGCGACTTCATCATGCCCCAGCTTGTCTCGTTGCTAGCGCCGATGACACGGATCTTACCCTCCTCCATGAGCTCGGTCAGTGCGCCGAGGATGTCCTCGTAGCGCGTGCCATGGTCGGGCCAGTGGACTTGGTAGAGGTCGATGTAGTCGGTCTGTAGACGGCGTAGGCTATCGTGCACCGAGGCGCGGATCTGGTGGCGATCGAGAAAGGTCATGCCGCCGCGTACAGGTGGGCGAAACCAGCCATGCCCCGGGCCGGTGATCTTGGTCGCTAGGATCACAGAGCCTCGTGGCTTGGTTTTCAGCCAGCGGCCTACGATCTCTTCGGTGATGCCAAATTTCTCAGCGGTCGGTGGCACGGGATACATCTCTGCCACGTCGAAAAAATCGATGCCATGGTCATAGGCCATATCCATGATCTCGAAGCTTTGTGTTTCGTCATTCTGCTCTCCAAAGGTCATCGTGCCCATGCAGATATCTGTGACCACTAGGGCGCTTTTTCCAAGGCGTCGTCTTTCCATAGAAGGACTGTGGGAGTGTTCTGCATAGCTGGCAAACACGAAGCGAGGGAATTCAGGGGCGGGATGACTGGCAGATTTCCCTGAGAAATGTGATACTGTGCCTCATGAGCGTAGCGAACAAAGGGGCTGCTCTTTCCCCCTCAAAGCGGTCCATCATCCCACCTTTGGAGAATGGTGATCACTTGTCTGCGTCGGAGTTTATGCGCCGTTTCGATGCGATGCCATCGTTGAAGAAGGCGGAATTGATACAGGGGAAAGTGATTATGAGTTCACCGGTAAGAACAGATGTACATGCTAGACCTGATAGTGTATTGCAGACATGGCTTGGTGTTTATGCCGCCACTTTTGCGGATACGGTGGACGCTGTGATCAATGCCACGGTAAAATTAGGGCCTGATGATGTGGCCCAGCCAGATGGTGCGTTATACCTGCTTCAAGGTCAGGCTAGTTTAGACGAAAAGGGCTATCTGATAGGCAGTCCTGAATTGGTGGTGGAGATAGCTGCGAGCTCGGCTTCGATCGATGCTCGAGAGAAATTGGCCAGCTACCGGCGAGCAGGCATCAAAGAGTATTTGCTCTGGAGGGTCCTAGACGAAACACTCGAATGGTTTGTGCTGGACGATGATGAATACGTCCCTTTGGAGGACAGTGATGGAGTCATCAAAAGCCGGACCTTTGATGGGCTCTGGCTCGATGGATACGCAGCTCTAGCAGGAGATCGCGCCGCTGTATTGAGTTGTCTTCAGAGAGGGCTTGATGAGTCTAAGTAAGCGGTGCTGTAGCTACTTGCCGATCCGTATCAGCTGAGTCTCGGTGCGATGTAGAAAGCCGTCTGACAGAACGCAGAGGCTGGATAAGCCATACTGATCTAGGCGGTTCTCGCTGATCTTTTCGAAGGTTGTGCCCGGTTTGACCACGGTGGTGACACCTTCGCCATTGGTGAAAAACAGATGGCCAGAGGCATACACAGGTGCTGCAGAGTAGCCGCCCTCTGGAGATAGACGTTCGACGTAGTGGACATCGCCAGTCTTGGCATCGAGACAGGTCAGCACGCCTTTGTCATCATTCATATAAAACTCGTCTCCTACGATGATGAAGGAACTCTCTCTCGGGACGGTTTTGGTATAAGTCCACTCGATGTGGGTATCTGTGATATCGCCAGACTCTCCTGGGCGAATCGCGTAGGCGGTAGCGCGGTCGAACCCAGAGGAGGCGTAGATGAGCCCGTGATGGTAGATAGGGCGCGGTGTCACGGAGTAGCCTTCGCCCCAGCGGCAGCGCCAAAGTTCTGCCCCATCCTCAGGGGCATAGGCGATCACCCCGCCTGAGCATGGACTGATGATCTGTGTTTGGCCACCGGCCTCGATCAGCAATGGTGTGCAGAATGAGAAAGTCTTCTTCACTTCGACTTGGCGGGGTGTCTTCCATGCGACGGAGCCGTCCGCTTTATTGAGTGCGACGATGGTAGGGTCTTCTTTGCCATCGGCAGAGTAGATGAGACGGTCGCCACATAGGATCGGCGAGCTGCCACTACCATGCACTGGTGGGTAGGGCAGAGAGTTTTGCGCCCAGAGTATAGCTCCAGTGGTAGCATCGATACGCGCTGTGCCGTGTGGGCCGTAGTGGACGTAGATCGAGCCATCCTCATACACTGGGGTGGGCGAGGCGTGGCTATTTTTGCGATGGATGCGGCCGGTGGGTGTGGCGAATACTTCGGTGTCCCACACGGTTTTGCCGTCTTTCAGATCGATGGCTAGGGCGCGCAGCGATAGTGTGCTGTCTGGTAGTTGCCTCCCAGTATCGGGATCGATTCGGGGTGGTGTGCCCGGAGGGTTGGCAGTCTCGATCGCCGTGGTGATGTAGGCGCGGTCACCGACTGCGATGGGCGAGGACCAGGCTTTCCCAGCTATCGGCACAGCCCAGCGGATGTTATCCGTAGCAGACCAACTCAAGGGGACCTCAGCGGACTTGGCGTGGCCTTGATCGCCTGGGCCGCGGAAAGAGGGCCAATTCTCCTCGGCCGAAACCAGCGATAGACTGGCGAGACCGACTGTGATGACGATGGGTGAAAATTTCATAGGCTATTTGATGCGTAGAGTGGGCCCTACTGGTAGGCGGTACCGAGTGTGGTCGGCGTGCAGGTCGCTATAGCTAGGGATGGTCTGCTGTCGCTCGCCAACTCGGTAGAGTACGCTTCGGACGATGTGAAAATGTGGGTGAACCAGAGGCGACAGCCCATCGTGCGCTGCATAGTCGCGGAAGTAGTCGCCATCGCCTGCGACAGTGGAGAGGAGTAGTGTGTAGGTTTTTTCAGGGCTGAGAGTGATCTCTGCATCCGTGAGCGGGAGATAGCGGAATGGGCCGTCCTGTTTGCCCGCTGCTTTGGGTGTGAAATGAATACTTGCGACCTCTTCGCCATCTGCCAGCAGTCGGACTGTGTGTTCTGCTTTCAGATTGCGTCCTTTTTGTGAGGATGGGGCGGTGTCGCTATCGTCTACGGTCGGCGTATCCCTAGCGGCGCGATTCGGTTTGTCTTTGTGGTGGTGGTTCCACATACCGAGATGCGAGACTGGTAGTTCCTCTGCGACGGTGAATTCCATACCGATTTCGCCAGTCAGGTCGTTGCGCAGGTTGTGCCAGCCTTCGGACAGGATCATATTTTTGGCCTCTGGATCTAGCTCGATGTCACGACAGTAGCCGCGATTATGGATGAGCAGAAGCTCATCGGCTAGTGCCTGGGCACGTTCGGTGTATTCCGCAGGTACCTCTTCACCTTCTTCATAGGGATTGGACTCGAGATGGTAATAGGTATTGGGGAGGGCTGCTCCGAGTTTACTCTTAGTGATCCATGGCATGGCTAGTCCAGCATCTGCTAGCAGCTTTTCATTACCTTTGCGTATAGCTAAAGTGTCATTGGAAAAAACCGGACCCAGATGGCAGAAGAACACTCGGGGGCGCAGGTCGGGCGTCGTGTTTGTGCCCAGCCATCTGTCCCAAGTATTGTGACTATCGACCGCCTCGTGAGGCTGTAGCTGATGACCTAGTAGCTGAGCAACAGTAGCATAGAGATCAGTCTGCGAGAAGATCGTATCGGTGGTGCGCCCACCGTCCATTTGATCTTTGAGATAGACGATAAAGGGCACTCGGATACCGCCTTCCCAGATCTTGGCTTTTTTGCCGCGTAGACCACCCGCTTCGGCCGTGGGGCCATTGTTGTTGCCGATATTGGGACCATTGTCACTGGTGAAGATGACGAGCGTGTTATCGATTAGTTTTTTTCCAGGATTTCTAGGATCATCGGTGCTACGGAGTTTGGTCAGTAGTTTACCAAATGCGATGTCATTCTCGAGCACCATATCCTCTCGCTCAGTACCCGTAGTCCCATCTGTGTAGCGGCTGGCACCTCTTACCGGCTCGCCTGCGATCGAGTCAGGCACTGCGTAGGGACCTGCTTCGTTGCGCTGTATATGGTTGGCGCAGGGGACGTAGTAGAGGAAGAACGGATCCTCGGACTGCTCTTGGCGGTCGATGAAGGCTAGAGCTTCGTCCAGAAATCTAGGGCCGATCTGGCTGAGATCCCAGTCTGGAGCTGCGAGGATACGGCCCTCGATCTTATTCATACCGATGTGCTGCATCTGCGAGCGATCGGTGAAAGTCCAGCGATCGTCTCGGATGAAGATCCGGGGCTCGGTATCGAGGGAGTCCTCTGTGTTCCCCGGTACGCCAAAAAATTCATCAAACCCGTGATGAGTGGGGCCGTCGACTACTGGCTCTTCGAAGTCGATATCGCTGTAGTCGAATTCATCAGCTATGCCGCCATAGCCGTCACTGAAAGTCATGCCGACGTGATATTTGCCGATAGCTGCGGTGCGATAGCCGTGCTGTTGGAGCATCTCGGGCAGGGTCGATAGCTCCTGCTGGATCATCGGGGCATTTGGGCCGTGTGGCAGCCAGCCCTGCTTTTTGAGGTAAGAGCGATGTGAGTAGCGTCCGGTGAGGAGAGCGTATCGGGTGGATGAGCACATCGATGCCGAGGCATACGCTTGGGTGAAGATGACACTGTCTTTGGCGAAGTCGTCCAGATGCGGCGTGCGCAGAGTCCGGGCGACTGGTTTGGTGTTAGGGCCCAAGCTTCTGCCCAGATAAACGCTAGTGTCGCCGAGACCCATATCGTCAGCCATCATCAACACGATATTTGGCAGTGGCGCGTCTGCTGCTGTAGCAAAGACCATCGAGTAGATCGTGGCACTGAGGAGTGTGAGAAAAGACTTCATGACTGGCAGGCATGATAGGAGAGTATGCGAAAAGCAGTCGACCTAATCTCGGCCGCAAATGCGCTGGGAAAGCGCTGTCCCAGCCAAAAATTTTTGTTTTAGAAGCTGCCGAGGCGAGTCTACCTCGTCGAATCTGGCGGCCGTTATCTTCGCCGTTGATTCTGCCGTAGGTACTGTACTGTGTTTAGAAGAGGTGGTGTTGGTGGGTGTCATGTCATGATCGTACCCGCCGTTTCGCCTAGAGCTGTTTGCGAGCGAACCAGACATCGTAAATCCGATTCATATGGCGTGGGACGATAGCGGGAGACTGTTCGGCGCTGAGACGTTGGATTATCCCAATGAGGTGCGAGATAATGGGGGGGATGATAGGATAAAGATTCTCGGAGATGCCGGATTTTCTCTATCTCAAAGATACGGATGGAGACGACATCTCTGATGTGAGAGGGATTCATGATACTCATGCAGGCCCTTCCAATTTGCGTTATGGATTGGATAATTGGATCTACGGAGCGGTTGGGTATGCTAGGTTCCAGGGTGAGCTAGGCGGCGGCATACACAACTTTGGACCGGGTATCTTTCGTATGCGCCGATGCATCAGGTATCGAGTTTCTCCATCAGTTTAACTAACTAAAATGAATAAGCTACTACTGGAGGCGGAGCGATGTGGTGCGTGAGGAGTCGCGAGGATTATCTTTGCTCGCGGCGCTCGTCGAGCATGTCGAATTCCTTTTCGCCATAGTTGTCGAGCTGTTGCATGAGGCGGCGGATGTATCCTGCCTCTTCGGACTCTACAGGTAGGCTGCGGAGTCTTGCTGCTAGACCGTATGGATCATTGCGATTGATTCTCGAGCGCCGAGACGGCGATGATGCCAGGGTAGGGCTGGCGCCGGATCCAGCTCGTTGAGATTGGAATTCTTCGGCCCGCTTTTCGCTCGCATGGCGCAGGCCGTTTTCGCCTACTACGATGATATCAGCAGGTGAGAGTGACTGATCGTCGCCGGTGGAGATATCGCTTGCAGGAATGATGACAACGCCCCTTTTCTTGTCGTCGATAATTTGTCCGTCGGAGGAGATTAGGAAACCATCTTCATTTACAGCTACTGTCAAATCACCACTATGAATCTTCTGGTACTGACCATTGTCATCTTTTCGGTAGATATCCATATCTCCCGATATCTCTCGCCCTATGTTTCGAGATTGAGGTTCTTCTGGTGGGAGTTCGACGATGGGAGGGGTAGTGATGGTGAATGTGTAGGCGATAGCCGCATTGACGACACGTTCGCCGAGGTTGGCTCTGCCTTGTGGAATGGATAGGGTGACGAGGTCGCCTGTGGGCAGGATATCGATATAGTAGTTTAAATCCCATCCTGCCCATTTGATCTGACCGCCGGAGATATTGATATCGCTCTGTGATAGGGCGTCTTGGGGCAGCTTATTCCCCGGTCCGGATACCACCACTCGCCACGTGGGAGTCTGCCCCGGAAAGAAGCGGTCCCATTTAGCGAAATCAGGCGTTTCGTGTGTGATCTTCAGCTCTTTGATTTCTGTGAGCTGCACCTCGCCTGGGGCAGGGTCGACAGGATCTCCAGCGCCTTCCGTACCTGGAGGCGGTGGCGTCGGAAAGGAGTAGGTAATCGCAGCATTTACTACATTTCCGCCCAACTCCACTCGGCCTCTTGGGATGGTCAGTGTTACCTTGTTGGAGGTGGGGATGATGGATAGGTAGTATTTGTTGTCCCAGCCGAAGCGCTCATACTGACCGCCTGACATGTTGACATCGCTTTGCGAGATAGAATCCCTCGGCAAATTGCCTTCAGGGCCTGAGATGATGACTCGCCACGTGGGAGTCTTTCCTGGTAGATGTTTTGCCCAGAGATCGTAGTCGGGCGCTTCATGCACGATGCTGAGAGCTGCGGTGGTACTGCTGTCTCCTTTGGTTCTGGTTTCAGAAGGCGTGCCAAAGGTGTAGGAGATGGCCTTGTTGAGCGAGCCATCGGCCAGTCTGATCTTGCCTTCAGCTATAGCTACGGTGACCTTATTGCCCGTCGGAGTCACCGACAGGTAGTATTTCCCATCCCAAGCAGTCCGGCCGAGCCGAGCGCCAGAGATCTCCACGTCGGATTTATTGAGCGAACCTCTTGGGAGAGTCCCTCCAGGACCTGAAATGATAACTCGCCACGGTGCCACTGCGCCGGGATAAGGCTCAGTCCAAGTCTGGTAATTGGGTGCGTGATGAGTGATGGAAAGCTCACCTGTGCCCTGGGCATAGGCAGGCGGCGGGGTGGAAACCGTCTGGGAGACGATCCAAAGCAGCCCGAAAAGCACAAAATGACAACGGCATGATGGCATGCTCTAAAATTAACATAAAATTAGTATTTTTTAAAATAATAGTAATTTTATTTTTTAGGCACTAAATCAGGCGTGGGTTAGTGGTAACTGTCTTATTGTTAGCCGGTTGGCTGTTTCTGGCCGGGCTGACGGAAATTATTGGTTCAGAATAAAATCTGCGATCAGATCATTAGCCGGGTTTGAGTGGGGATTGAGGGCGTGGTCGCCACCGATCACCTTGTAGTGGACGACGTCTCCGTCGAGATAAGCATAGCGCACCACATCGGCAGGGTAGTTGCTGCCATCACCTGCTACACCTGCGGCATCGGACAGCATGGATCCGGTCTCTCCCATCGCTTGGGCGTAGCGGTAAATGCTCTCCTGAGCCGTCATGAATGTGGTGCCGACACCGCTGCCGCCATTGTAGGGGACGGCGCCGTCGCTGGTACCACAAATGTTGATGATCTTGCGTCCGGCGACGGGGACGATTACCTCATCGTAATCGTTGGTGCCGCTGGAATTGTAGCGAAAAGTGCCGTTTTGATACATTTTGGTGATCATCTGAGAGACACGACCCGCGGCTTTGTGAAACGTGTCGGCTTCGAGCTCGATCAGTAGGCGGTTGACCATGCCCGAGCCATTTGAGCTACCGTAGATCGAGATATTGGATGGATCGACATTGCTGTAGGTCTTTACGAGAGCGATCAGACTGCGGGCAAAGTCGACATCCGGAGCCTTGGAGTTCTCGTTGTCGACATTCCAGCTGGTAGCGTAGCCATTGGGTGCGACTCGGATGATATTATCGAAGCGGTTGCCCATGCTGTTAATGAAAGAAGAATTGCCGCCATTGCCGTGAAACATAATGACTACGGGGAAAGGGCCTGAGCCAGATGGGACACTGACGGCTGCAGTCCTGTCGTATCCGCTCGGCTCCTGCGACCAGGTCTGGTTCACGGTGAGGGTCGCGCCATCGGCCAGTGCCCCGTTGGCGACTGTGATGGCATTGACTTGGTAGAACTGTTTGGCATCTGTGGCCGTATTCACTGTAGTATCAGTGTGGCTGACAGTGGAGCCAGTGCCGCCCACGGTGGTCAGTGTGGTCCACTGAGCATCCGCTAGGTCGGCTTTGCTCTGTACCTCGTAGTTTTTGCCCACCTCGGTGCCAAATCTGACAATGGGATGGCTCGCCGGAGCAGCTTCGATGGTGATCTCTCCCGGTGCCAACTCCTCTGGAGGCTCGGCTGTCGAGATGAGTGCGACATTGATGGAATCGATAAAAAAGCTGGTAAAAACAGACTCGCCAGATGTGGGCCCACGAGCCGTGATGGTGATCGATTCTTGATCGGCGACAGCCAGCGTCTCGGCGAAATTGGTCAAATTTCCAGATGAGCCATCGCTGAGTTCATACTGCTCTGAGGTGCTGCCAAAAGCCGTGGTTAGGCCTACGATGCGTAGCGCATAGTCCCCTGGCACTCCACTGATGTTGGTGAGGGTGAAAGTGAGAGATTCGTCATTGCTGGCATCGAGATCGTCGAGATTATCCAGACCTAGTGGCAGGCTGCCGCCTGAGCCACCGCCTACCACACCGAGACCATTGGAGTGAACCGCCACTGGATCGGATGGGTTGCTTGAGTTCGCTGCTGTGATGGTCAGGTCGAAGGAAATTCCTGCTCCCAAAGCATCGCCGGAGACAAAGGAATGACTGTCGGAAAGCCCTGTGGTGGATCCCTCGATCTGGCTCTGGCCGAGCTCCACGGTAGTCTGCGCCTGCAGCATGGGAGCTGCTATGGCCCCAGAGATCAAAGTGATAAACAAACGTGTCATGACGATAAAATACAAAAGGAGGGCTTAACAGAATCGGCGAAGTGTGAAAATAGTCAAATCGCGTAACTTACGGGCTCTAAAGCCCAGAAAGTATGTCATCTGGCAGGTAGCTTATGGAGGGTCATGTTCACACTATTTTCAAAAGCCACACCAGTATCAGTCTCTAGAGCATAGCTCAGTGATAGATTGTGAGAGGGGCGGAGCTGGGGTAGGCTCACCCAGATGCGTTTGCGATCTTTGCCATGCTCGATGGCTGTTATCTCTAGCTCATCTTTGCCCTCTTTGGCAGGATCGACCACGCTGTATTGCTTGGAGCCATAGGTCTTCGCCCACAGGTAGTTCCACTGTGCTGCCTGGAAGTTTGCCCCATCGAGTGAAGCCGCATCGATGGGGAGGTTGAAGGTCAGCTCGATGCCGCCTTTCCTAGCGACTGCGTCTAGTAGTAGGGGGCTTTCTTGTCCGGTGTAGCGTATTCGCTGCAGGCAGCCGTCGTAGTCGGCACGGATCTGCCAGCCTCGCGTGCCGACGATGTATAGCTGGCCATCGGTGGGATTGATGCGGGGCCGCATGGCACCACTATCGAAGTGAAATGGGAATGTCTGCGACGCAGCCTGAGTCGTGCCATCGGCATGGCGATCGATGTACACCACCATCGCCTCGGCGCGACCGCAGGAGGTATGGACCAGGTGTTGGTCGTAGGGACCGAAGCGAGGATCATTGATGAAGTGCTGTCCGCCACATGAGTTGTCGACTTCTTGGGGAAACCACAGAATCGGTTCGACTCGGTCGCGCTGCTCGCCCTCGGCGCCCTGTAGATTGGTGGCGCCGTGCCATTTGCCGGGCTCCACGATCGTCAGTTTGCCAGCGGGTACGTAGGAGCCCTGATTGTCGCCGAAGGTGAGACGCCCGTCTGGTAGGATACCCATGCCATTGGGAGTACGGAAGCCGCTGCAGTAGAGCTCGTGGCTCTTGCCATCTGGAGACACTTTGTAGGCGCCGCCTTCGAGCTGGGAATCGGTGAATTGGCCGTTTCTCGCGTAGTAGAGGTAGCCATCGGTATCGCGGATCAGATCGAAGCTGTAGGCATGCCAGTTGGGCGATATATCGGGATCGGCAAAAAATTGCTCATAGTAGTCGGCTTCACCATCGTCATTCCGATCGTGCAGGCGTACGATGCCGTTGCGAGTGGTCACATAGATGAGGTCGTCGATCACTTCGCAGCCGAATGCCTCGAAAAGTCCTGAGGCGTGGCGCGACCAAGTGACGGACTCCAGATCATCATCGATACCGGATACGATCCACACATCGCCTCCATATGTGGTGATAGCGGCACGCCCGTCTGGGAAAAACGCGAGCGCGGAGGTACGCATCCAGGCTTCATACTCATTCTCAAAGGGAACTGGTATGGTATCCATGACATAGGCGGAGCTCCGATCTTCGGAGAGTTTGCCTCGGACGGTGTAGGTAGTAGGCCAGTTGCGAGCGCTGCCTTTTGTGAGGCCCTGCAGATCGAGTGTAGGGATATCGCTGGGTGCGCTGCCTACCGATCGGGTGAGCGTCAGAGATATAGGCTCGGCACTGGGGGCTATCTGTAGAGCCAGATGTTTGTTTACCACTACCCATTGTAGCGAGTCGATGGCATCCGAGCGGAGCTGAAAGGTCACCTTTTGCCCCTCGATCTCTAGCTCGATGAGCTGGCTGGCAGTAGCGTCGGTGATCGGCTGAGGGTGAGGCACCAGACCTAGCTGTAGCGGCTGGTCGCCAGGAGAGATGTGTAGGTGCTGGGAGAGACTCAGCTGCTCCCCAGCGCGCTGCGAGCTAGGCGACTCTAGGATATCGCGGCCATCGACTCGGTAGGAGAGTGCGGCCTGGTCCTCGGCGATGTAGTGGCCATGGTAGGCTAGACCGCTATCGGGCGATAGACCGGGGCGATTTTGCTTCACCGACTGGAGTAGCCCATCGCGGATCCAGCTGCTGCCACCTAGAGCCAGATGAGGCTCACCAGCGGCCAAGACTCCGGTGGATGGTCGCTGCTGAAACTCCTGTGAAGTCAGCATATCTAGATAGCCATCGGTGCGTACATCGATCAGATTGAGAGTGTGTAGGTCGTATGATACGGCGACTTGGTCTGGTAGACGGACGTGCACCGCATTGCGTGCGGTGTCGCCGTAGGCATTGACGATGACTGGGCCATGATCGCGAAAGTAGCCTTTTTCCTTAGCTATCAGGGTGGCGGGCTTGTTGGCGCGGTCGTGTGCCTCCTGCAGCGTGTAGAGCGGGTGGGGGAGCGACTCGGCTTCCGTCGGGGAGGCTGTCTGGTAGCTATCTGGGCGATGCTCTTTGATGATCGCCTCGCGGAGGTAGGCGGCTACCTGGTGGCGCTGTTCGACAGTTAGCACCGTCATCGGTGGCATGGTACGAAAGCCGGTGGTCAGGGTTTTGTAGATCTCCAGCTGCGAGCTGCCATTCTGCAGGTCTTCTTTGGCAAAGGAGCGAGCTAGAGGATTGGGAGCACTGTCGATACCATTGCCATGGCAGTTCACACAGTAGGTGGCGTAGACTTGCTGGCCCTGAGCGACGAATGCGGTGTGCTCTTCGCCAGATAGGGACAATATCTCTCTAGGGCTGTTGGCGACTAGGGGAGTCACCTCGACGCGCGCTATGTCTACCTGGTGTCTAAACTCAAGCATCACACCACGATTGGCGACAAGTATGTAGCCGCTCTCGTCGCGTGGGAATTGGTCGAGCCGGTAGAGGTTGTCATCGTGAAAGAGGCGACCCTTTTTACCCTGGTGAGTGAAGCCTTGGTTCAGATGACGGACGTTTGGTGCTTCGCCAGGCAAGTGGCGAAATAGAAATTCCAGTTCCAGCCATTTTCCGACATGGGCGCTGGCTTCCTTTTTGTTTCTGAAGATTTTGACTCTCTCTTTATTCAGAGAGAACTCCATGGGGCATTCATCGCTGTGACGAAGGCGGATTTTCAGGTGAAAGTTATTATATTTCTTCTTGGTAGCGAGCTGGCCGCTACCAGAGAGCATGCCATCGGCTAGCTGAAAGCCGTGATTGCGAAAGGCTTTATCATCTGTGCCATCAAAAACCACGGTGGTCTCGGCTGAGAAACCTAAGTCTGCGTCGCTGACGGGTACTTCTAGGCTAGGTGCGGCAGGTGTCTCATCTGCACCTAGGGTCAAGGATAGGCAACCGAGGGCCGATAGTGGGAGAATCCAAAGAAATGAGCTATGTTTTCGTAGAGTCGCTATCGCAGGCATATGCTGATCGACTGTACCCTATTGAGTGAAAATTGTACCCTATTGAATCATGCCTGATGGCGTCCCTCGGGTGGCAAGGTAGGGCCGTCTCTAGGTCTAGGACTCCTGTGGGGAAGCTGGCGGAGGGCCGGGTACTGATATGATGAATCTGGTGCGATAGCCTGGTTGGCTCTCCACATGGATGCTGCCGTAGTGCGCCTCCACGGCGCGTTTCACGATGGATAGGCCCAGCCCGGTGCCTTTGATTTTCTGTTGGGAGTGGCTCTTCTCGACCCGGTAAAAGCGTTTGAATACCTCTCGCAGAGCATCTCTTGGTATGCCGATACCATTATCGACGACCTTTATGAGAAACTGATTGGTCTTAGCCTTCTTCTTCACCACGACCTCGATCTTCAGGGCGGCGACATGGGTGTTTTGCTTGAGGGCGTTTTCGATCAGGTTGAAAAAGATCTGATCCCAATAGAACCGATCGCCTAGGAAGTTTCTGTCTTCGGAATCTGGCGGGAGCATTACCTTTACCTTGGCGTTTTGCTCATCGATCACGGGCTGGAGCTGTTGGATGATATCCTCGATACAGTCGCCTATGTCGAATAGCACTTCCTTTTTCACCATATCGCCGTCAGCGCTTTCGACACGAGAGATCAGCAGCATATCGTCGACGATGCGGGCGAGCCGGTCGGTATGTTTGGACATGATCCCCACTGCTTGAGTGTATTTGGGGTCGTCCTCGATCATCTCCAGATAGCCTTTTATGATCGATAGAGGTGTCCGTAGCTCGTGCGAGGCATTGGCGACAAAGTCTTGGCGGACCTGCTCGGTGTGCAGCTCGGTGGTGATATCGCGCACCATCATCCAGCCCCCTTGTCCTATTTGGTAGTTGGAATTGATGGCACCGGCTTCGATTAGTACGGTACGGTTGGTGGTGGCGAGTTTTACCTTGTCCTGGATAGGCGACAGACTCTGGCTCTGCATGGCGCGCTCGGCTATCTGGACGAAATTGTGGTCGAGACAGACTTCGATGAGTTGCCTGCCGATTACCTCGATATCGTCCCCGAAGAACTGTTTTGCAGCTCTATTCGCGTAGAGGATCTCCTGCACCTCGTCTATGATGAATAGAGCATCCTGTACCTGGTCTAGCAGAATGTTTTGGATCTTTTGGCCGCCTTCGGCAGAGGCGCGCTGCATGTCGGCCTCGACGGTCACATCGTAGACGGCTTTGGTCAGAGCGCTCAGTCGTTCGCGTCGACTGGCTGGTGGCAGATCAGAAGGGGGCGGTAGTGGGTGTTGTTTGAAAATATGAGTGAGCGCGGCGATCCCTCCATGCAGCCTGTGCAAGCGGTGCGCCGTCCAACCCCAGAGCAGGAGCAATGCAACTATCAGGACCCAAATCAAAGAATCAATCAGTGGAGTTTTCGTCGTCAGCGACAGGTGCGTTCTCATTAAAGAGGTAACCCACCGAGCGCACAGTCTCGATGCACGCCCCGTATTTGCCCAGCTTTGCTCTCAGTCGTTTGATGTGTGTGTCCAGTGTCCGAGTCTGAGATAGATTACTATAGCCCCACACTTTCTGAAGTAGGTCGCCTCGCTCTTTGGGCTCGCCCAATGGCTCGATCAGAGATAGCAGGAGCTTGAATTCAGTCGATGTCAGGTCGATATCCTCATCGGATATTTTCACCCGCAGGTTGTTCTTATCCAGGTGGAAGGGGCCGACTTTCACATCCGAACTACCAGCGATGTCGGTAGTCCGGCGTAGGATGCTTTGGATGCGCAGGCTTAGCTCTTTCAGGCTGAAAGGCTTGGTCATGTAGTCGTCCGCGCCGACCTCCAGCCCAGTGATCTTTTGATCGGTGGCATCGAGAGCTGTGAGCATGATGATAGGGGTCTTTTGAGTCAGTGGATCAGCCCGCAGATCTTTGCACGCGGCTATTCCATCACGTTCTGGCATCATCAGATCGAGCACCACTAGGTCTGGCGACGTGGCCTTGGCGACTTTCAGAGCTTCCAGACCATTCGATGCCATCTCTACGCGATAGCCCTCACCGGCTAGCTTATCAGCGATCATCGTTCGGATGTCTTCTTCGTCGTCGACAATGAGAATCTTTTCCATGGTTTAATCTGGCGAAAGTATCAACCAACTCGCGATATACCAAAGCTCGAAATCTTTACGAATCTGTAACGCTGGTATTTAAGTCGCGATTTTGAGTGGATATTCAAAAATAAAAGTAGACAGACTTGTCTGTTTACAATAAGTTGTTCGCAGTTCGAGAAATGAGGCTCGCAATTTTTGAACAGACCGGTCTGTAGGTCGTCGAAAAATAAACAGGAACAAGCTTATGAATAACAACACTGCAACAACCACGGATTTCGCTAAGGAGGCAGTGCACCAGTTGGATCCTCAAAGCTGGGTGGCAGAATACAGTCGATACCTCATGCATATCGCTCTGAGCAAGGTGGACGACTACGAGGTGGCAGAGGATCTGGTGCAGGACACTTTTGTAGCGGCTTGGAAGGCGCACGATAGATTCCGAGGTGAGTGCTCTGAGAAGACTTTTCTCTCAGGCATCTTGAGAAACAAAATCATCGACTACTACCGGAGTCGCGGCCGTCGCCCTTCGGTGGTAGCTAGCCAGCTCGACTCTGCAGAGGAGGATGGCGGCAGCAGCTGGCTGGATAGCAAGGCTGATGAAAGGAGAGATTTTTCACCTAGCTCGGTAGTCGATCGCAGTGACTTCGTGATGGCTCTGGATCGGGCTGTCGAAAAGCTACCGCAAAAAATGGGCGAAGCTTTTCGCCTCTGGCAGATCGACGATCTCTCGACCGATGAGGTGACCGAGCGGCTAGGTATCTCGCGCAGCAATCTGTGGGTGCTAGTCCATCGTGCGAAGAAATTGCTCAAAGCTGAGCTGGGTGCCGACTGGCAGGGTGTGTCTTTGGCCTAGGAGCCTGTCGGAGAAGTGGGGGGCTCGAGTCGGGTGAATCTTGACTTGTTTGTCGATCGATCGGCGGGCAAGCTGTGGAGTGAGCCATGATTGTCCTCAAGACGCGAACACCGATTATCCCTCTGCTGCTAATGGCTGTGTGCGGGTATTTGCCGTCTCAGCATAGATGCGTAGCGGAGGAAGTGCAGGCACACGGGGTGTCTTTCGAGGAGTGGGTGCGAGATACTTTTTTTGATGGCTACGAGGGTGAGTACACACAGAAGTGGGATATATCTGCCGAGGCCAATCAATGTGCCGCTGCCCCGAAACAGGGTATCCCGATATCGGTGAAGCTGGTGAAGTACAAAAGCCCTATCGGGATGGGCGATTTCATCCGTCAGCACCAACTGAATCACGAGTTTCTCATGATCGTCGGCTTCTGGCTGCAGAAGACCGAGACCGAGAAACACATCGTCGAGGTCGCGTGCCTACACATCCGGCCGGAAGGCTGGCGGCAGCTATGGGGCGGGCTTCGCTTGCAGCAGTTGGAGGAGCTAGATGCATTGGTGAAGGACATGGACACTCACTACAAAGATGCCCGGGTGCAGGCGCAGCTGTGGAAAAAGGAGGTGCTACCGGAGACCGAGTGTCAGATCGTGGTGAACCCAAAGATCGATTCGAGAGGTCAGCGCCGCGTGCAGTGCTCGATGCCGTTCAAGCTCTTTTGGCAGATCGCAGGGCGCGAGCCAGACCCAGAGAGTCCGCCGGTGCTATTCGGCGAGACATTTCCCAATCCCATCTACTCGAAGCCGCGGTCTTTTAATAAATAATAGAATAGAGAAACCACTCTCGGCATCCGGTGTTCTATCGGATTGTGATGAAGAGAGTGATTTGTCTTTTATGCGTTAGCGCCAGTACGGTGCTTTCCTATTCGGGGTTGAGCCAGCAGCAGCGTAACCCTTGGGATAGACTATCGACTTACGATAAAGATGGCGATGGGCGGGTGACGAAAGAGGAATTCACAGGTCCTGATCATGTCTTCACTCGCTATGACTTGGACGAGGATTCCGCTATCACCGAAGAGGAGGCGGCCAAGGCTCGAGGAAAAGGTAAAGGGATGACCAAGGGGAAGGGGAAAGGCGGTAAAGGTGAAGCAAAGCCCGATAATGCCCCCAAAGAAGGCAGCCAGGCTCCAGCGGTAAAAGTACAGCAGGTCGGGAGTGGCGAGATGGTAGACATAGCCTCGCCCGAGAAGATATCGGTGCTGGTATTTGGCAGCCATACCTGAGGCCCATTCTGCAAGCAGGCCGGGAGTCTGCAAAGTGCCTACGAGACCTATGGAGAGCGTGCCGATTTCTATTGGATCTATATCGCCGAGGCGCATGCCATCGATGACAAACGCCCATCCAAAACTGTCGAGATCATGGAGCACACCACGCTGGAAGAGCGGATAGCGGTGGCGAAAAACTGTGCCGAGGATCTAGGGCTAAAACTGCCCCTGTACGTCGACGATATGGATAACAGCGTGTCAAAAGCCTACTACGCCCATCCCGATCGATTGTTCATCCTCAATGCTGGAGGCACAGTCGCCTACACAGGTGAGAAGGGGCCTAAAGGTTTTAAAGTAGATGAAATGACGGCTGCGCTAGAGGAGCTGGTTGGTGCGAGTGAGTGAGGCAATGAGACTTCACAAATCAAAATTCACCAATCATCAATCTCTATTCCAGACTACCTAAGCCATTAGCTATCGCTGATCAGACAAAGATCAAGCAGGCTCCAGCTCAAAGCCATCTTTAGAGTCTTTCACCACCCAGCCTGCGGCTTTGATCTGGTCGCGCAGCTCATCGCACTTGGCCCAGTCTTTGTCGGCTTTGGCCTGCCAGCGTTGCTCGGCCATTTCTTGTACCTCGGCAGGGATGTCGGTAGCAGGTTCGTCTGTCGCCGCTAGTGAGAAACCGAAAGCGTAAAGGCTGTGCGCGAAGCCGCGTCGTGTTGCTTCTAGCTCGTCATCGCTGAGTGAGTCGAGCTGTTTTTGAGTCGTCTTGACGATAGAGAATAGCTTACCTAGTGCATCGGCGGTGTTCAGATCGAGACAGAGGGCGTCGAGGACCGGTTGAAATGGGCCGAATGCCTCTGCGCTCGCTGCAGCATTGGGCGCGACTTCGCCGCCGAGTTTTTCCTGAAAGTCACGCAGCTTGCGTAGAGCACTGCCTGCTGCATCGAGCGAGTCTAGGGTAAAGTTGAGCTGCTGGCGGTAGCTGCCCGATAGCAGGACGTAGCGCACCACTTCCGCAGAATGGCCTTTCTCATCCAGATCTGCGAGGGTGTAGAGATTGCCCAGCGATTTGCTCATCTTTTTGGCGTCGACCATCAAGTGAGTGATGTGAAACCAGTGGTGCACAAAGGTCGCGCCATTGCAGCACTCGCTCTGAGCGATCTCATTCTCATGGTGGGGGAAGAGTAGATCCTCGCCACCGGAGTGGATGTCGAAGCTATCGCCGAGGTGTTTTTTGCACATGGCCGAGCACTCTAGGTGCCAGCCCGGGCGGCCTGCGCCCCATGGGGAGTCCCAGTAGTTGGGGCCATCTTCGTCTTTGCGGCTTTTCCACAGGACGAAGTCAGCAGCCGAATCGCGCTCATACTCATCGGAGTCCTCCCGCTCGGAGACCGAGCCGCCGCTTTTGGCGATCTCGGTGCCAGTGGTGATCTCGCGCTCTTTCAGCCGAGATAGACGGCCGTAGTCCTCGAAAGAATCGACCCGGAAGTAGACCGAGCCCTCGTCGGTGGCGTAGGCATAGCCTTTCTCGATGAGCGTCTCGATCATCTCGATCTGCTCAGGGATGTGCTCGACTGCGCTGGGCTCGACGTGGGGCTGCAGGAGATTTAGCGCCTCAGCGTCGGCGTGGAATTTCTCTGTCCAGCCAGATGTGAAGTCGCCTAGCGACATGCTTTGCTCCTGGCTCTGGCGGATCGTTTTATCATCTAGGTCGGTGATGTTGCGCACATGGCGGACCTTTAGCCCCGTCGACTCCGCGACGCGGCGAAATACATCCTGCATCACAAAGGTGCGGAAATTGCCGATGTGGGCCGGGCCATACACAGTCGGTCCACAGCAGTAAAAGCCCAAGGTATCGCCCTCGATGGGCTTCACAGGCTGGTTCTGGCGGGTCTGGCTGTCGAAAAGTTGCAGATGGCTCATAGGCGGCCAGCACTGTCGGTAATTTTTGCCAAAAGCCAAGTGCGAGATTCTTTAGACTCTAGATCTAAAGAGGTTCGAGATTGGCGTTTGGCTTTAGGGGAATCAGGCTATCTTGAGGTAAATGAGTGTCTCTCCAGAATATGTGGTCGACGGAGATGGTAATAGGACGGCTGTTCTCTTGCCGATAGAAAGCTACGAGGCGCTTATGGAAGATCTGAGCGACTTAGCAGCCATCGCCGATCGCCGAGGTGAGGCGACCGTATCTCACACTAAGTTTTTAGTAGAGCTGAAAGAAGATGGCCTCCTATCGGATTGAGTGGCGTGCGCCTACTCGGAAGGACATCTGACGGATTGATAAGAGTAAAGTCACGAAGATTGTAGAGGCGGTGGAGGCCCTGGCTGATGATCTACGACCCGCAGGCTGCTCGAAATTGAGCGGCAGCGAGCGGGCCTACCGTATTAGGGTTGGCGACTATCGGATAGTCCATTAGGTTTTTGACGAGATTGTGCTAATCGAAGTGATCAAGCTGGGACATCGACGGGATGTCTATCGAGACTGAGGTGGGGCGAGCAGCCTAGCATAGGTCATATAGGCCTCATAGGTCCTATAGCGGAGCCCTCGAGCAGTTGCTATTTTCAGCCGTGCAGCTAGCTTCCGTGACGATGTCTGAGCCATTCATCCACGACGATTTCTTGCTGCAGTCGCAGGCTGCTCGCGAGCTGTACCACCACTTCGCCAAAGGCGAGCCGATTCTCGACTTTCACAATCACCTGCCGCCTGACCAGATCGCTCAGGATACGTCATATCGGGACATGGCTCATATCTGGCTGGCGGAGGATCACTACAAGTGGCGGGCGATGCGAGCTAATGGCATCGACGAAAATCTGATCACTGGCGATGGCGATCCACGGGCAAAGTTCGATGCCTTTGCCGCTACGGTGCCTCACACGCTGCGCAATGCGCTCTACCACTGGACTCACCTAGAGCTGACTCGCTACTTCGGCTACGAGGTGCTGCTATCGCCTGATACCGCTGAGGAGGTATGGACGATGGGCAATGCCGCCCTCGCTACCCCCGACTTCACCTGTCGGGCGCTTTTGGAGCGCATGAAAGTGCGTGGGCTATGCACTACGGATGATCCACTGCATTCTCTCGAGCATCATAAAGCGATCGCCGAGGATGATAGTATCGACGTCGGCGTGTACCCGACCTTCCGCCCCGATGTGACGATGCGGGTGAATGATGCGGCTCAGTTTAATGACTATGTCGATCGGCTTGCTGATCTTTCGGGTATCGATTGTGGGTCGTTTTCCAGCTACCTCGATGCGATACGCAGTCGTCATGACTATTTCCACGAGATGGGTGGGCGAGTATCAGATCACGATCTGTATCAATTTCCCGATCTGCAGGTGAGCGAGGCGCAGGCGGCAAAGATATTTGATAAAGTGCGCACTGGTGAGGATGCCGATGCTGCCGATACCGCTGCGTTTTCCCTCTACCTCATGCTCTACTACGGCGAGCTCGATGCTGAGCGTGGCTGGACCAAGCAGCTACACATGGGCTGCGAGCGAAATAACAATACCCGACTATTCAATACCATCGGTCGCGATTTGGGCTGCGATTCGCCGGGAGATGTGAACCATGGTAAAGGCCTGCGCAACTATCTCGACACTCTCGATAGTCGTGGTCACCTGCCGAAGACCATCGTCTACAACCTCAACCCCAAGGACAATTACCTCCTATCGACGATGATCGGTAATTTCCAGGGCAGTCGCACGCCGGATGATCCGCCATGTCGTATGCAGTATGGCACAGCGTGGTGGTTTCTCGATACCAAAGAGGGCATGGAGTGGCAGATCAATACCTTCTCCAACACGTCGCTACTGTCGAGATTCCTTGGTATGCTCACCGACTCGCGCAGCTTCTTATCCTTCACCCGCCACGAGTACTTCCGCCGCATCCTGTGTAATGTGATCGGAGCCGATGTCGAGAAAGGCGAGATCCCGAGAGATATGGAAATGGTCGGCGATCTGGTGAAGCGGATTTGCTACCAGAATGCGGTGGATTATTTCCAGCTGGGTAGTGAATAGGCCGATTGTACCCTATTGAGTCGAAATTGTACCCTATTGAATTTGGCAAATACTGCGTAGCGGAAGAGCGAAATCTTCCGTATCGCATGGTGCAGATAGGAAAATGAAG
>JAHDID010000111.1 GCA_020630975.1 Verrucomicrobiota bacterium | reverse complement strand
CTGCAATATCGGCCCCATGATTACCGCGTGCCATAGCATGACAGATGGCACCCTCAAACTCGATGCAGAGCAGCCTTGGCATGTCCTCTATGCAGGAGAGCTCCTGCGAATGTCATAATACTAGATCTGACCCTTTATAGCATAATACTAGATCTAACCCCTTATTCCAATTAAGCCGAAACCACTGGCTGCAAATAATGATTTTCATAACCCTTTTATAATTATTCCCTAAACGATATAACATCAATCACAATGAAAGAAGAATCGGTTGGAGCCTTTTGAGAAGCGGCACAGAAAGGCTCTGTTTTTAGCTTCCATTTTTTTAGCTTTCCCCTAATTTTCTATTCCAAACATGCTCTTTAAGCGCCAAAAGTACGAAATCATTGTTCCTTCTAATTGCCTGTCTAAACTCACGTGGGACGAAGCGATGGAGCTTTCGCCAGTCCTTGATGGAGCGTCTAAAACAGCAAGGCGTCAGTTCCTAAATGCCGTTGCTAATCAAGCTGGAAATGGTGTGGCTGCCGCTCTCCAATCAGCTAATCTCATGGTAAATGGAGGCAAAATGCTCGTAGAATTCGAGCAAAAATCTCAGGCTCTCCGCTTCATGTCTAAAATGGGGCGAGACCTTGCCATTCAGGTCTCGAAAAATTCTGGCAGAACGGCGGAGGTAGGGAAACTCGCCACCAAAGGCGCTGCGTTCACTAGTGCCGCCACAGCGACCGTTGGAGCGGTTGTTATTGTCGCCCACATGATTTCTGCGGCTGATAACGCTAAAAAGTTGAGGGAGGCCAACCAAAAACTCGATTTTCTCATTCTAGCCCGGAGAATTGATCAATGCGCAAAGATGGAAGCTGTTTTTCGACAGGCAAAAGAGCTATTAAGCTTGCCTGACTCACCCGAAAACCGTCGGGAACTGCATCGCCTTGGATTAAACCTCCACGAACTTAGGGCCGCGTGGAGAGCAGAGGTTCGACACCGTCTGGATGAAATCGATCTCAAACGTCCGGAGGACACTGGAAATTGGTTGATGAAACCCGTCCGCCGCATGAGATCAGGCGCAAACTCTACTCAGGCAACCTCGCAGGCGCAGCAAAATCTTATCGAACTTCATCTCCTGAATGTGAATTTAGCCATGCATGTCGCTCTCGCTCAAGCTTCCGGCACACTGGATCCTTTCCTGCAAAACTCTTTGCCAGAGGAAATGAGAACTACTCGAAAACTCGCCGTAGAAGTGGCCAACCTATGCGAACAGATTCCTCCGAAGCACAAACTCGCCACTAAGCGAATCAGGGAAATTGAAAGGGCCTTTAATCGCACTCTCGAAATCTTCGAGCCTATGGGCAAAATTGCCTCTCAGGAAAGTCTTGATGTAACGGTTTCTTATATTGAACCCCAATAAGTGAGGATTACTAAACCCATCTCTTTTTCAGGATGTGTAAAAGGCGAAATGCAGATGTAGTAGTGAAAAGAAAAGATTCAACACGACACCACAGACACCCTTTTGAAACTTCCCCAAATCGCGTTCCGCGTTCGACCGTACTCTATTTGATCTGAATCGTACCCTATTCACTCCGGAGCGTACCCTATTCAAATTGGGTTACCGCGGGATTCACCAACCAAGTAGATACTATCTACTGACCCAGCTAATACTATTACCTCACAGACATGATACTACTGATTCTAGCTATTTGACCAACATAAGTGCTCTGCACATTTGCGAACGGAGGCAAACCCTCGCGAGGATGCGGCACCAGGATAAAACAATGCCTCGCCCCACCCTCTGGAGGCCTAATGAATTTTTGCGAAATGTCAAAAAATTACCCCTGACCCCAGAATTACCTGACCCCAAAATTACATACCGAACTGAGCTAAATCAACGATCCAAAAACCACATCATCGTCAGTCCACCTCCCAGCCTGTTTGCACGGATCGTCATCTCAGCGACTTCTGGCTTTCGGTGCTGCAATTGCGGAAACCAATCTGCTGATTCATAAGTTTCCATGTGGTTTGCGACTTGATCGCGAGGAAGGCGGGCGGAGCTGTATCTAGGCACCTCACGATTAGTATTCACATAGGGGAGCTTCTTTGATTCTTTAGAATAGCACCACCGAACCCGATCATTCTCATGCCAAATGATCTGAATTGGGAATTTGGAAAGATCAGCGACTCGAATGGCAGTCGCTGTCAAGCTGGTGCAAAAATCTTGAGCCAACTCCTTCACATCGTGTAGACAGGGTTCTCCCTGGCACCTTGGCCTAAAATGGACTGTCGGCATCAAAAGCTCGGCGGCGAAGTGGTTGGCCTCGAGCTCTAAAGAGCTACGACCGTAGTCTCGCATATCGCTCTCCGAGCAGAGAAACTGCGAATGATCTGTGTGCAACTCCCAGTGCCCCAACTCATGAGCGATGGTGAAGCGCCGCCGCCCGTCCTGCAAAATATCATCGCGAACCCTGATGACACCGCCTGTCGAATCTCGGACTAGTCTGCCCTCTGCACCATTCAACCCTCCTGCTACTACGAGGACATTGCGATACATAGCAAGGTCCTCCAGAGGTACCTCTGTCGGATGTGGGAAATCAAACTCTTCCCAAATCTTGTGAGCTCGGCCCCTAGCTTTGATTAGATTCTGAATCATCACAGCCTATTAGGTCTAGCATAGCAAGATCCTCATGAAGCCCCTGGAGGTCTTCGTCTGACGCCTCCTCAAATCTTCTGCAATACACCTGTGCTGTATCTGGATCTGAACTGGAAAGCACGCGAAGAGAGCCCAGAATCCGATCTCTAATCTCAGTAGGATCACCTATCACGGTCTGCGAAAGATTGTCGAGATGGGCTAACAAGGACTCTCGCTTGTGACTCGCTGCTGCCAGTTTCTGACGCGCTCGCAGTCCTTTCATTCTATTTCTGACCCGATCTTCTAGAGCGGAAGCATCCGTCCCCATCTGGGACCGAATTTCCTTGGCTTCTTCAGTCATCGGAAAGTCATCAGCTTCGAGCACTAAAGCCATCAGGCTGTCGCTCATGCTGGTAGGAGTATGGGCTTCTTCAGCTGGCATCACGCTAGAGTATCCTTAACATTTAATTGATGAGCTGAAGTGTTTTTTCTCCAATCTGACTCAAAAAACCGCTTTAATCGCTTTCTAGCATGGTCAAAAACCTTATGAGAAAGACCAGTATGCTCAATAATTTCATTCCGCTTGGTAAGTCCGTCGATGTACGACTCAACGATCATCCGTTCCTCGGGACGCCCATCTAGGGCTTCATGCAGCTCCAGCATGAAATTTTCATCCTGCTCTCGCTGGCAGACTAAGTCAGATGGTGAAGGCACATGGGGCGACAAGTCATCGAAATGAGAGGCACCTTGTGATTCTCTCGTATCAATCTGCGACGGGTCTGTAAACTGGCTGTTTTCCCAAGAATTGACCAGGTTTTTGACTTTCCCACGGACCAGCCCACTTAAAATCAGGGCCAGATCTTTATCGGCATCCCACTTCGAGCCTTTAGTCATCACATCGTCGAATGCCTCATAGGCAATGTCGTCGGCAGTTGACGCATTGGGCAGAACACCATCGTCTCTCCCCCGCCAGGTCTTAGTCGAAATCAGCCGGTGAGCGAAGGCAGCGGCACGGGAAACCGCGTCCACTATCTCGTCGTCTGACATTTCTGCCAAGCGCTGCTGGTTTGCTTCGGGAGACATTCGCCTAAGAATACTTAAGTTTTTTTCAAATGCGACGGATAATTTCGCCCCCTGGTCATCATTAATAAGAAGGAAGGGGCTAATACAGCCCAACTCCATTGATAAATGAAATCAGATCCAATAAAACAAAATAGAGATGATGGTATTGAGTTCTTGCAGAAGGCTTTTACCACAGAACAAACCTGCCTAGAGGCCCAGCTCAAATCCTCTGATCGGATTGTTCACTTTGGTGACAGGGGCGAAGTCAATGAACAGCACTTCATCGACTTTCTCCGCAACTATCTACCCAACCGCTACACCGTCGATAAAGCGATGGTGATCGACTCGACAGGAGCCACCAGCGACTCGATCGATGTCGTGGTATTCGATAGGCAATACACACCGACTCTCCTGGACAATAAGAAACATCGATACGTTCCAGCTGAGAGTGTTTATGCCGTATTCGAGTGTAAGCCGAAGATCGATAAGGGCTATCTCGAATATGCAGCAGACAAGGCCGCATCGGTACGCCGAATGCACCGGACATCCATTCCGATACAACACGCTGGTGGAGAGTATCCGCCCAAGCCACTGCACCATATCGTAGCCGGGATACTGGCGATCTCTGTCGACTGGGCGGATGGACTCGGATCGACCTTTGAGACGAATCACAAGGCGTTGACTGAGAATCGAGTATTAGACTGTGGTTTCGCAGCACAGGGCGCTTCGTTTGATACCTTCGATGCGGATGGAGCCTACTGCTATGGCCCAGATAGTAATGCGCTGGCCTTTTTTGCCTTTCGCCTGCTATCGCGGCTCCAAGCAATAGCCACGGTTCCAGCTGTCGACTGGACAGCCTACGCTAAAAACCTGAGCCAACCCACTAACCAAGGATAAGCTATGTTTGACTACTCAAAACAAATCGAAAGTTTCAGGGATAAGAAGGTCCGTCTATCGACTGACTTTAAAGAAAAGCTCTATGAACACAGGGATGCAAACCGCGACCGGCTGATATCTCGACTACCAGACCGTATCGAAGGCCTATCTGTCTCAACCAGCTCATTCAAGCCCCAAGGCTCGATGGCGGTAGACTTGATCATTCAGACCAAATTCAAATATGAGGAATATGATATCGATGATGGATTGGTACTGAAACGGTCTGAGCTAAAGAATGAGGAAAGTAGTGAGTTAACATCGGATCAGGTGCGGGATCATGTACTCCAGGCTTTAAAGGACAAGCGCTTCGTGAAGCAGCCTCAGCAAGTGTCTAATGCGGTGAGAGTATTCTACAAAGAATGCGATGAGGAGCGGCATCATGTCGACTTCCCAGTTTACCGAAAATACGAAAATGAGGATGGCCAGACGATACAAGAACTAGCATCCGTAGATGGCTGGATGGAATCGGACCCAACTCAAGTCACCCGCTGGTTCCTAGATGAAGTGACTGATCGAAATAAGTCTAAAGCCGATAGAGGCAGTCAGATGAGACAGCAAACACAACTGCTAAAGCGATTTTGTCGAAGTCGCAATAACTGGGATCTCCCAAACGGTATGAAGCTAACCATGCTCGTAGCCGAATGCCAACCTGCCTACAGCGAGCGAATCGATGAAGCATTCCGCACATTGCTCGAAAACATCAAGGACCGACTAGAAAACGACAAAACCATTCGAAACCTAGCCCACCCTGACCAACCGCTTCTAACCAGAAGCAACAACGACGCAAATGTGGTGGAGCTAGCAGACCGCATAGACGAGGCCCTGGGGAAGCTAGAGCTTTTAGATGATCCCGGTCATGACAACATCGACAGCGCACGTTCGTCCTGGGATTGGGTGTTTCGCTCTGATGGCTTTTTTCTAGAATACGATCAGAATCTGAAGGAAAAAGTACAGCGCCTACAGAACCGAGCAGCCCTACTGAATAGTGGCCAGGCGAAAACCTCAACATCAGGTGTGATAGGCCTGACAGGAATGCCCAATCAACCGCACCGATTCTATGGTGATCATGACAAAAAAGAAAATCGATAAAGCCTATCTATACCAACGCTGTGTCGCACAGAAAAATTGCATTGAAAGAAATTTTGATTGTTTCAGTTGCAAAATTTTCAAGTCAGACCAGCTGGTGTGTTTCGGCGAAATAGCACCCGATATTGATAGCGATACCTACACGGTTCGAATCCGCTATCATCCATTGGAGGTTCCCAAGGTGCATATCATGTCACCCGAGATCATTAATTCACCAAATATCCATCGGTACGCTGACATGAGCCTATGCCTCTACTTCCCACCCGACGATCCATGGAAGAAGACAGACCTAATCCACAAAAAGCTCATTCCATGGACCTCTGAATGGCTAGTGTATTACGAATTATATTTACATACCGGCGACTGGTTAGGTCCAGAGGCACCCCATCCACCAACCTAACTGCGGGATCTGCCAAGTGAATCCGGGGAAGCTGCTAGAAAAACGTAGGGGCCGAGGAAATGCTGAGGATAAGATCCTGCTAATGGTGTCAGGTGAATTCTGGTAAAAATATCAAGCTTTCTTGAATGTGTGGCGGCTCATTTGGCTCAGCCATCCGCGAACGGCTAGCCACTGCATTCTGAGGGGGAGACAAGGAGTTTTTGAGTGGAGTTGTCTCGGAGGGGCCTTTAGCCTGTGGCCTACCCTCCTTTGCTAGAGCTTCCTCCTTCGCATGGCTGCTTCGGCGAATGAATCGGCGCGCTAGCTGGATATTGAGGGATTACATGGATTTCCTTAAGGGCGCTGGATGTAAACCACGGATGGACACGAAGCTGATGAGCTTCAGTGGATGAGGTGCTATCTAGGAAAAGGACGGTGACCTCAGAATTCTCATCCCCCCATTCTCCTGTCTTACCGTGATTGCGGAAAACCGCAGAAACCGTGTCGTGATTTTGTTAGACCCCGCGATATATGGGTAGGAGGAAGCTCCGGATCTATTTCATCATCAGCTTATCTGAAAAACACCAAAATCATGAAGAATCGATTACTCTTGTTGTTTCTGCTTACAGCGCTCTTGCCGACGCTGCTCTACGCCAATCCGGTCATCAACAAACCCGATGGCGAGTCGAAGGGTAAAATCGTGTTCATTGCTAGCGACCACGAGTACCGATCGGAAGAAACTTGCCCTGCCTTGGCGCGCATCTTGACGAAGCACCATGGCTTCACCACTGTGGTGTGTTTCGGGGTCGATAAGAATGGCGAAATCGAAGCGGGGGCTAGCCATGTGCCTGGACTGGAGCATCTGAAGGATGCCGACGGCTGCGTGATGTTCACTCGCTTCCAAGATCTGCCTGATGAGCAGATGGTGCACATCGATGACTATCTCAATCGCGCTGGTCCGATCGTAGGCCTACGCACATCGACCCACGGCTTTCGCATCGGCAAAGGTAAGAAGTATGAGAAATACGACTTCCGCTACGCAGGCGATGACTACAAAAATGGCTTTGGCGAGCAGGTGCTCGGCCAGACTTGGGTAGGCCACTACGGCAGAAACCACGAGCAAAGCACTCGCATCGACATCATCCCCGAAAAGGCAAAACACCCAATCCTACGCGGTGTCAAAAACATCCATGTCCAGTGTGGCGGCTACAATGCCGAACCCAATGGCGACTGGGATATACTGACCATGGCCCAGCCGCTGATGAGCATGATGGCCGATGGCAAAGCCGACTCCAGCAAACCACCAAAAGCATCGGAGTGGACTCGGCTCTACACCGGCAAAGACGGCCAGAAAGGCCGAGTATTTACCTCGCTCTATGGTGCCTCTGAGGATATCCTCAATCCCGGCTACCGGCGCATGATCATCAATGGTATCTACTGGACCCTGGGGCTGGAAGATGAAATCGAAGCTGACTCGGATATAGCGTTCGTAGGCCCCTACGAACCAAACAACTTCCGAATCCGCGGCTACGCTCGTGGCGTGAAGCCCAGCGCCTACGACGGATACTCCTCTCGCATTCCGCTGAATGCCGACACTGGCAATGCTCCCATCCCTCAACCCAAAAAGAAAAAGCAGCCGAAACAATCAACGAATCAGCCGGTGCCCAAAAAGAACGTAACCGCTAAGGGCCCGGTCAAAAATGTGCGCTACGTGCGAATCGATCTTCCCGGCGGCACCAAAACTCCACTGACATTGGCTGAAGTCGAAGTGATGAGCGGCGGCAAAAATATTGCCCCTGCTGGCAAAGCCACTCAAATCAGCATGATCGCCAGTGGTGCACCTGAGCGAGCGATCGATGGCAAAAAAGATCCCGAGTATACCAAAAAAGGCCAAACCCACACTGACTATGGCAAAAACCTGTGGTGGGAACTCGACCTCGGCAAAAAGGCGACCATCGATCAAGTCGAGATCTGGAATCGTGGCGAAGGCTTCGAATCGCGCCTCGACGGATTTCAGCTATCTCTACTCGATGACAAACGTAAGCCATTGTTTTCCAAGATCGACAATCGCGCTCCCGACGGCTCTGTTCGGTTCGACTTCGCCAAGGGTAGTAAACTGAGCTATCAAGACCACTCCGGAAAACCCAACAAACCACTACCTAAGGGTGCGGCACCAGCCACCAAGAAACCTAGCGGTAAGAAGAACTCAAAATCCAGCGGGCCTGCCGATCCACTAGCCGAGGTGCCTGCCGACCTGAAAGATCCCAGTGAATTTGCGTTTCAGAAAAACGATGTCGTAGCCATCCTAGGCAATGGCCTAGCAGATCGAATGCAGCACGATGGCTGGATGGAAACGCTGCTACAAGCAGGCACAAAAGGACTGGACCTGCGCTTTCGCAACATGAGCCTCTCAGGCGATCGGGTCGATCAATTCCCGCGCAGCCAGGGATTCACCCACATGGTCGATTACCTACGCCATGTCGAGCCTACCGTGGTTTTCTGTATGTTCGGCTACAATGAGTCTTTCGAAAACGATACTAGCAACTATCAACAAAGACTCGGCGAGCTAGTGAAAATGATACGTGGCACCAAGCCTGGTGGCCAATTCCCACGTATCGTTCTATTTAGCCCGATAGCTCATGAAAACATCAACCACCCCAGCCTACCAGATGGCAAAGAAAACAATGAGCGCCTGGCGCAGTATGCTGTATCGACTCAGAAAGCGGCCGAGGCCAACGGTGTGGCCTATGTCGATCTGTATCACCCCACACAGAAAGCCTACCGGGACAACGAGCTGCCGCTAACGATCAATGGCGTCCATCTGAATGAACTGGGAAACCAGAAACTGGCCGAAATCATTGCGACAGACCTACTAGCCCAAGAGATCGCAGCCGACACCTCTCACGAGTCGCTGCGCCGAGCAGTGCTGGATAAAAACTACCACTGGCACAAACGCTACCGCCGAGTGGATGGCAACGATATCTGGGGCAGCCGCGCCAGACTGGCCTTTGTCGATGGTCAGACCAATGCGACGGTACTCCAGCACGAGCTGAGCATGCTCGACATGATGACAGCCAATCGCGACCCAAAAATCTGGGCTATCGCAAATGGTAGCGACCATCAAGTCGACGATAGCAATGTGCTAAAACCTATACCGGTGAAAACCAATGTCGGTGGTGGCAGCAGATTCTCCAATGCCATGAAGGAAGGCAACCTGACCTATCAGGACGGCCGAGAGGCGCTCAAAGACCTGACCGTACCCGATGACTTCGAGATCCAGCTATTTGCGGATGAGAAGAAATTCCCAGGTTTGGGTAATCCCGTGCAGATGGAGGTCGACACCCGTGGTCGCCTATGGGTAGCTACCTGGCCGACGTACCCGATGTGGGAGCCGATGAAGGAGCAGGAAGACGCTCTGCTCATCCTGACCGATGAAGACGGCGATGGCGAAGCCGATAAAGCCACCGAATTCGCCAAAGTACACAACCCATTAGGTTTCACATTTTGGAATGGAGGTGTCATCGTAGCTAGCCAGCCGGACATCCTATTCCTACGGGACAACGACGGCGACGACGTGGCCGATGAGCGCTACGTGCTCCTACAGGGTATCGGTTCTTCAGATACTCACCACGCGGCCAACAACTTCACCTTCGGACCCGATGGTGGTATCTACTGGCAGAGCGGTATCTTCCTGCAGAATAATCACGAGCACCC
The DNA here is from genome assembly GCA_020630975.1 of Verrucomicrobiota bacterium. Lineage (GTDB taxonomy): Bacteria > Verrucomicrobiota > Verrucomicrobiia > Verrucomicrobiales > DEV007 > Arctic95D-9. Next base: position 1,899 of record JAHDID010000111.1, on the reverse strand, counting down.
ATGGGGAGCCTCTCTCATCACGCAGGATAGTGGTATGTATCGATTTGATCCACGCCGGTACACTATTGCTTTTCATGCGCCCAACCGCCCCAATCCACATGGCATCGCATTCGACCGGTGGGGCTATCTCTATGCCACCGATGGCACTAGCGGCAAAGCCTACCAGGTGCGACCAGATGGAGACGGCTTTAATATGTATCCACTATTGAAAAAAGAAGTGCGCCCGGTACCTGCTAGCGAAATCATATCGAGTGCCAACTTCCCCGACGAGATGCAGCAAAACTACATTATCTGCAATACCATCGGATTCCTAGGCGTGAAGCACTACGACCTACATCGCGATGGTCACGATAAGCATAAGCCTGGCGAAGTCTGGGGAACACCAGCGCAGGATCTACTGGTCAGTCAGGACAAAAACTTTCGCCCGACCGACGCCGTGTTTGGCGCCGACGGCGCACTGTACGTATCCGACTGGCAAAATGTCATCATCGGCCATATGCAGCACAACATACGCGACCCCAAGCGCGACCACCTACACGGCCGGATCTATCGCATCCACTACACCAAGAAGCCGCTTCAGGAGCCTGTAGCGATCGATGGCGAGCCGCTGGATAAACTCATGGCCAATCTGCAGCATCCCATCGACGGCGTGCGTCAGCGCACCCGAGTGGAGATCAGCGAGCGCCCAACTGACGATGTGATCGCAGCCTGCAATAAGTGGCTGGCCAGTCTCGATCCAGAGAATGCAGATCACCAGCATCACTTTCTAGAAGGGCTGTGGGTACACCAGCAGCACGATACCCGAAACCCAGAGCTACTGGAGCAGCTGCTGAACTCCAGCGACACCCATGTCGCCAATGCCGCCAAGGTGGTGAATCACCATTGGACCGTAGCCGATCCGGTCAATCAGGACGGCGGCAGCTCACCGGAGAGCGATCATGAGGCCGAGCTTCAGCCAGGCGGGATCATCAGCCAGACCGATAGCCTTACCCACGTGCGTATCGTGACTGTAGTCGAGAAGATGTCTTACGACTTCAAGCGATTCGAGGTAAAGGCCGGGACAAAGGTAAAGGTCGATTTCGTCAATCCAGACTTCATGCCACACAATATCGTATTCTGTGCCGGAAAGTCCGGCGACGAAGTCGCAGCTGCCGCCATTGCCATGGGTGCAGATGGCTTCAAGAAACAGTTCATCCCCGACAGCGACCAGATCATTGCCCGCTCCAGCATGCTAGACAACGGTGGCGAAGAGACCTTCGAGTTCACCGCCCCCCAGGAGAAAGGTGAGCACGACATCGTCTGCACCTTTCCCGGCCATGCCACGGTGATGCGCGGAGTCTTGGTGGTGAAGTAACGAAAGAAATTAGCGAGCCGAAGGCTCCAGAGATAATCCATGTCATCCATGTTCAATCCGTCCAAATCCATGTAAAAATTCTCAGGCTTTGCTATTGAGCACGGATTGAACATGGGAACCGAAGCTTCAAAAAATTAGTGAATGTTTGTGTTCATTGTTTCATCCTGCCAAGTTAGTGTTAAGGGCCGCGAAAAAAATAACTAATCCCAATCTGCTTGATCTCTCGCCTATCAGCTTTGTTGCCATCCAGCTCATTTAGCCTGCTCAACTCCGCTCGATGTCGCCTAGCTGCTAGACCAGATCTCTGCGCATTTTGGGACAATTTATTTCTTCCGCAGCCCTACAACCAACTCGCTAGATAAATTTCGGAACACTAATTTTCACTAATGAACACAAACAAACACTAATCTGATAGGCTTCGTAACAAATTCATTAGCCGTATTCTATGAAACCAATAACCATCCTATTTCTTGCGATCCTGTCGCTGGCAATATCAGTCGTCTATGGCGATGAAGCAGCAAACTCGCCGAAACCGATAAAGATCA
>JAHDID010000005.1:1492-196893 GCA_020630975.1 Verrucomicrobiota bacterium | reverse complement strand
AACGATAGAAAGAGGGCTGTAGCCGATGAATTTCAGGCTATGGGATGACTGTGATATGATTTCATTTATGAAAAATCTCTTACTTTGGAACCTCACTGCTGCCGTTTCCATACTGAGTGCGCTGCCCTCAGGCGCTCAGCCTACCTACCGCTTAGGCACTTGTGACTGGTCGATCCTATCGCCACTCACGGTGGATTCTTTTCTATTCGCTCAGGAAAACCAACTCGAAGGGATCCAATACACATTCGGCACAGCTGGCGATGGTCTCGACCTGCGAGAGCGAAAGCACCGCGACACCATCCGCCAGACCGTGGCCGACTCCGGTGTCGGCATCGCGTCGATGGGCCTGACAGTGCTCAATAAGATCCCACTCTCCTCCTCCGACCAGGCAGAGCAGCTAGTCATCGAGTGTATCGAGACCATGGCCACACTAAAGGCCGAAGCCGATACCCTAGCCGATCGCGATCTAGCCGCGAAAGTCGCGCCCTCGGTGCTGCTACTGCCCTTTTTCGCCAAAGGCGATATCAATGGCCAACCTGAGCTGATCGAGGCCACCATCGTGCGGCTGAAGCGCCTGGCCCCTCTCGCCGAGCAGCACGGCATCACTCTGGCACTGGAGTCCCTACTGGATGAGGTGGCTCACCGCCACATCATCGATAGTGTCGGCTCACCAGCGGTGACGGTATACTACGATACCGCCAACTCCGCCCGCATGGGCTACGATATCTACGCCGAGATAAAGAGCCTAGGCACCGACTACATCAGCGAGATCCACCTAAAGGTAAATGGCGCCCTACTGGACCAGGGCGATATCGACTTTCTACGGATCCGCTCGATTCTCGACAAGATCGGCTACACCGGCTGGCTGATCCTCGAAGGCGCCTGCCCCAAAGGCATGGACCGCCAGACAGCAACTGCCCACAATGCAATCGCCGCTCGCCGCATCTTCGCCCCCACCATGCCTACAGCTTTGCTAGGCGACTGGAGCTTGGACCTGGAGAATGACGAGCCTGCCTGGCTCAGCCTATCGACAGATGAGGTTCGCATGCGTCCCTACATCGGTCGCGATGGCCCATGGCCCTGGACCCAACTAAATGATGACTCGATCCGCTTCACCCTGCGCCCTTTGCGAAAAGAAAAAGGCTCAAAGATCTTTTACCAACAGGAGGCGGTAGTAGCTCGCCACTCCGATGGCCAGCTAGTCGGCACACTCACACGCACCGCCAATGATGGCTCTGAAACGGTCGAGATCCCGTTTACCGGGCAGGCGATCCCTCCTATGCCCGAGCAGGCGCCGGATCTATCGAAAGTCCGCTATGGCGAGCGCATCAGCCTCTTCAATGGACAGGACCTCACTGGCTGGCGCCCGCACGAGAGCGATAAGATCAATGGCTGGAGCGTCCAAGACGGATTACTCATCAATACCACGCCCAAGACCGACTTTAGCGCGACCGGGGCTCACGCCAATCTCCGCACCGAGGAGGTTTACGACGATTTTCGCCTGCAGATCGACTTTCTCATCGGCAAAGATCGCAATAGCGGCATCTACCTACGCGGTATGTATGAGGCGCAGGTCGTCGATCGCGATAGTCGTATGCAGGGCCTACAGGGCGTAGGGGCTATCTTCAGCCGTATCGCCCCATCTGAAAATGCCGGCAAAGTCGGCGGCGAGTGGCAGAGCTACGACATCACCCTAGTCGATCGGCACATCACCGTGATCCTAAATGGCACCAAGGTGATCGACAATCAGCCCGTGATCGGCCCTACTGGCGGTGCCATCCATACCGATCCCATGGCACCTGGCCCGATCTACCTGCAGGGCGATCACACCAGTGTGAAGTATCGAAATATCTACCTGCACCCGATCATCTCGACCGAGCACATTAGCCACTAGCCTAGCCCTTGTCGGCTATGATCTTTCGCAGCACTCTGGCAGAGGCTCGGTAGGCACGAGAGTCCTCTTTGGCCACTTCCATCAGACTCTCAGGAGAGAGCCTGTGCTTTTTGAGCGCTGCTTTGACGAATTTTTTCGTGTTTCGGCGGAATAACAACCAGCGCCACGCCGCCACACCCGCAGCCAGCCCTAGTAGAGCGGCCAGAAAAGTCACGATCATGACATAAGGCGAGGTCAGCGCTGAAAACACGGCCAACTGCCAGGCTAGAAAGCCGAATACGTAAAAACCAATCAAAGCACCCAGGCCGCCTTTGTCCTTCTGCCTGTCGCGAGCACGGATATCGATGCTATCCAAGATACTCGATAGATCCTGATGATCATACTCCGCCGTGCGGGGGATCAGGTCTACTAGCGGCGCGTAGTCCTGCTTCAGAGCCGTTCTCTCGACGAGTGCGTCCAGACCATCCTTCGTCCGCCAGCTGCCACATACCGTGCGGCAGGTCGTATCCGTCAGGCGGATATCACAAAAATCACAAACTGCTATGGCCCCCCGGCGTCTCTTTCGGTACGGAAACGTGTAAGCCTTGCTCACCTCGATAGCGGATAAGCTCCGCATAGCTCGGGTTTTTTCACAATTTGGACAGAACTCGGCAAACCGGCCTGACTCCTTGTTTTCCAAATGATGGGTTTTGAGGAAGTACATTTTATAATTTCCATAAAATAAACCTCACTTTTCGGGACGGGTCAAAAAATTTCCCTATCTAAAATATCTTTTAATCCGAATCAGCTCGAAATGGAGCATTCATGTGACTTGCCAATCCCGCCGATTTTGACGATGGAAACGGGCCATGCCATCGCCCCGCAGTCTCATAGTCCAGATCATCGCAGCCATCCTGGCGAGCGTGGGGACACTGCTGGCGCAAGCCTCTCCCGAGGCCCGACCGCTCGCCATCTCCGAGGCCGATAGCCCCACGATAGATGGCGACCTAGAGAGCGACCCTATCTGGCAGCACGCCGCCCAGATCACCGACCTGCGGCAGAGCTTTCCCAACGAGCAGACCGCTCCCAGCGAGCGCACCGAGATCTACCTGTGCTACGATAGCCAGCACCTCTACATCGCCTACCGCTGCTACGACTCCGAGCCAGAGAAGATCGGCGCCTCCATCATGCAGCGCGACCAGAGTGTCGCATCGGACGACTACGTCTTTGCCGTGCTCGATCCCTATCAGACCGAGCGCGATGGCTACTACTTCCGCGTGAATGCTAATGGCGCACTCGGCGATGGCCGCATCACCAGCCAATCGACCAAGCTGAACAAAAGCTGGGATGCCATCTGGCAGGGAGCTGGTCGCCTGCTCGACGATGGCTACTCCGTGGAGATGGCTATCCCCTTTCAGAGCCTGTCTTTTGATCCCAAATCCACCACCTGGAATGCCAACTTTGGCCGCTCGATACCGCGCCGCGATGAGCGGATCCGCTGGTCGGGGGCCTACCGGAAATACCGATTCAATGGCCTAGACCGCCCCGGTCGCCTCACCGGACTGACCGGCATGAGCAAAGGGCTAGGCATCGACTTCCAGCCCTACGCTGTCGGCACCAGGAGTGCCCCGCGCGATAGCAGTGCCAGTCATATCGGCGACTTTGGTGCGGATCTCTTCTGGCAGGTCACCCCATCTCTGAAGACCACTTTCACCTACAATACCGACTTTGCCGAAGCCGAGGTCGACGATCGTGTGGTGAATACCTCTCGCTTCCCGCTGTTTTTCCCCGAGAAGCGCGACTTCTTTCTCGATGGTCAGGAGTATTTCGAGTTTGGCCCGGTCAGCAGTGTGCTGGTGCCCTTTCACTCGCGCACGCTCGGCCTTTCCAATAAACGGGAGAAAGTACCGATCACTGCTGGCGTAAAGGTCGCTGGACGCATGGATAAACTCGGCATCGGCCTGATGGCCACCTCGCTGGACTCCTTTGACACCCTAGAGAGCGACCGAGTCGGTATCGCTAGGTTCACCTACGATGTGCTCGAGGAGTCACGAGTCGGCAGCTTTTTCACCTTTGGCGATGCTCGGGGCAATAGCGACAACTGGGTGGGCGGCTTTGATTTTGACTACAAAAACACCCGCTGGCAGGGCACCAACAAAGAGGTAAACCTAAAGCTCTACCAGCTGACCAGCGTCGAGCCCAGTGCCGAGGGACACGCCTATGGCTTTCGGCTCGGCTACCCGAATCTACCCTTCGAGGCGAGTCTCGGTGCACGCCGGATCGAGCAGGACTTTCGGCCCGGTCTGGGCTTTGTCCGGCGCAAAGGTCAGACCTACTACACCCGGCTGGGCTACGAGTTTCTCACTCTCAAATCTGATCTCCTGCGCAGTATCGATGTCTCCACCATGCCGGTGATCTTTCAAAATCCCGGCTACGACCTAGAGACCGTCAGCTGGGAGCTATTCGACATCGATTTCAATTTTCGCTCGGGCGACGATCTGGAGCTCTCATCCCGCTACCGTCGCGAGGTACTGGACCAGCCATTTGAGATCGTCGATGGGCTCACTCTACCAGCTGGAGATTACCGCTTCCCCAGTGTCTCACTGGCGCTGGAGACCAGTAGCCATCGCCCGGTAGACTTCGAGCTCGAGGGACAATTCGGCGAGTACTGGAATGGCCACCGCTGGGGAGTGGAAGGCGAGGTGAACTGGCGCCCATCGAAATATGTGGGCTTTGAGACCGGAGCCGATTACTTCGAGGCCTCTCTAGAGGGTGGCGACTTCGAGGTGCTGATAGGTCACGCCGGGCTCCGCGTGACACCCAATCCTCGCCTGAGCTGGAATGCCCTCGCCCAGTGGGACAATGTATCCAACAGCGTCGGGCTAAACAGCCGTATCCGCTACATCGTGAAGCCGGGCAGCGATATCTTTCTAGTCGTCAATCAGGGCTACGATGTCGAGGACGACCGCTCGATCACCCGCACGCTGACCGATACCACCACCAAGGTGGGCTGGACCTTTCGTTACTAGCGGGGTGGCGCCGACGTAGAAATGCCCGCCACCATCGCGGGGATGATGGCGGACATTTGACCGCACTACTTAATAAAAATTCTCTACACCTATCTCTGACCAGCCAGCTGCAGCGGCTGCTCCGAGCGGTCTGGGCAGGTCTTTAGCTCCTGCACGACTCGTTTCACGATATTCTTTGAGGTAGTCGTCATCCTCAGCACCAGCTTACGGTGACTATCGCTACGATCTGTCAGCACCAGATTCTCACTCGCCAGCTGGCTCTCGTGGACGATCTCGAGATCGCTCAGATCGATGGGCTGATGATAGGTGCGCCGCCCGATCTCACCGATCAGATGTACTCTGCCTCTGTCGTCTGCTAGCGAGTAGATCTTGGCAAAGGTATTGGCCTTTACCCCAGCAAATTTCCTCTGAGCGCCCACCACTACAGGGTAAGACCAGGCCACATCGGTATGATCGATATCATGCCCCGCCAGCCTCACCTGCTCCTCTACCGAGAGCGGAGCCTCCATCTGGCCGATCGGCTTCTGCCGCTTCACATAGCCGACTAGTTTTCGACCGAGCAGCCAGGTAAAGGTACGCATCCTCCGATACAGTCGAGGTCCCAAAAAGATCGCCACACCGATACCCACCACACAGATACCTGCAAACAGCAGCGGATTCACACTCATCAGCGCCAGTCCCCCGAGCACAGCCGCATCCTCGGTGAAGCTGACTGCCATATTCGAGATCGGCTCCGGGCTCTGGTTCACCGCGATGCGGGTGCCCGACTTCATGCCATGCGTCATCAGCGAGGTGCCACCAGCCAGCATGGCGATCACCACACCCACAGCTGGATCCGCAGGCCCCAGGGCAGATAGCGCCAGCATGCCGCCACCCACTGGGCGAATGAAGGTGTGCACCGAGTCCCATGCCGAGTCGACCCAGGGGATCTTATCGGAGAAAAACTCAATCGCTGCCATGCTGCCTGCAGCTATCAGGACCACCGGCTCGCCGAGCACAGCGAGATCCGCATATTTATCGATCAGATTCACCCAACCCAAATTCACAGCGACACCAGTCACCAGCACGGTCAGGTATAGATTGATGCCGGCCAGCGAGGCAAATCCCAATGCGACGGCTAAAGTTTCAAGTGCTTCCATAATAGGCACGGCCATAAAACTCGAATCGCTGAAAATCAGCTATTACAAAGAAATCCCCCTTTTATACCCCAGGATTCAATAGGGTACAATTTTCATTCAATAGGGTACAATTCGCGAAACACACTTTTACAGGTGGAATGTTCCGCTGCTATTCTTTGCACTACTCTTCAGCAGGCTTCTGCACCGACTCCCAAAGCGTGACTCGCCCTGCCCGGTCCGCAGGCCCTGGCACGTGCATGCCGCCTCCGAAGATATCGGCCAGCCCATCGCCATTCACATCACCCACCGCTATGTTGGCCAGATTGCTCGGTGCGTAGGCGATCTTTCGCGCTTTAAATTCTCGGAAACCGCCCAGATTTTCCAACCAGGCTAAACTCGGAAAATCCGCGATGTGCCAGTGGAAGTACAATGCCGAGTAGACCAAATCCAGATCACCATCACCATCCATATCGATCGGCTTGGCATCGTAGCAGCCGGGCATATTCGCTAGGTGGTGCACCGTGTAACTGTAGTTATCATTCTCCAGCCAGCGCACACCGTGGTAGGGCTTAGGCGCTGGGTTTTCATCCATCATATCGCCATTGGTGAAGATAATGTCCTCATCCCCATCCTCATCGAGATCTTCTAGATAGATGCTGGACGACCCGAAAGTCGGATAGTTGCCACGCATGATCACATCGTGCGTGAAAGTACCATCCCCATCATTGGTGAAGCGTAGCAACATCTCGTGCTGCTGGGTGACCAGCGCAAGAAAGTCCATGTGCTCATCATCATTCAAGTGAGCGGGAATCACCCGCATCAGACCATTGATCCGCAGGATCTCTTCCGCCTCGAACTGCAGCGGCGCGACCTGCCGCAGCCAAGCGACAGTGCCGGTCTTTCGCCAGCCAAACATCGCTATCACCAGATCCAGATCGCCATCGCCATCATAGTCTCCCGGTGCGCAGTCGGTGATGCGCGGCACCGCCGCATCGATCAGTACCTTCTTCTCAAAGTTCCCCTCCCCATCATTCACCAACAGGTGAAACTCACCGATCATCTCATCATTCGGGTGCATATACCCCATCAGAGAGATACCGAGATCCGTGTCGCCATCGCCATCGATGTCCATCGGTGTGGAGTTGACTGGTGCATCCCCTTTGGAGATCACTGTCTCTACCCACTGCCCTTCTACCTGGCGCAGCCACGAGACGGTGCTGTTGAGATTATCCGTCACCACCAGATCATCCTGCCGTCCATCGCCATCGATATCAGCTAATTTCAGACTGGTCACCTCTGGCTTCTCGTGCACCGTCAGCCCATCGATCGCCTGTTTCTCAAAACTCAATCCAGCCGGCGCTAGATCGTCCGGTATCTCAGCCAGCGCCTCAGGACTATTGCGGATGTAGTAGGCTACGATCTCATCCGCCTCCGCTTGGCTAAATGGCATCCCCTGCTCCTGGATCAGCGGTACCATCGACTGGATGACCTTTGGCCAGGCATACTTGGCCAGCGATCGAGGCGGCGGCACCAGATGACAGGTGCCACACTTTTGCGATACCACGATAGGCACCTGCCCGTGGCAAAGCCCTAGCAACAGTAGCAGAGCAAAAGCCCCCCAGACTGTGGTAATAATCTGTGTTCGCATCCCGATACGGATTATACGATCAGGATGCGCAAGAATCCTCCGAAAAAACTCAATTCGGATAACTCACGGTCTGATCGACAGCCCCCTGAAACTCAGGCGTATAGACCACCAGCTCAGCCCCAGCCAGCCACTTGCCCAGAGTATCCTCCTCGTCAGACCACAAGATCTGCCAACGCGGGTCTGGCATTAACTCGAAGCTGAATGAGTGCTGGCGGTACTTACGATTACGACCAGACCAGCTATCCGTAGCCCGCATCTCGATCTTTAGGAATACCTGCTCCTGCAGCTCAGCATGATAAGCGACTAGCACTACGTAACCGGGCCCCTTACAAATCGTCGAGTCTGGGTATCGCGTCTCTTTACCAGACGAAGACAGAAGTGGACTGCGCATTTCGATAAGACAGGTTCGCACACCTTGGTCGCCCATTTTCAACTCCAAACCCATGGCCATATCTCTATCCAATGTATAGGTACCAGAATCAAAAGGGACTCGCCCCACCTCACTCCATGAAAACACACCACCTAACAACCTTACCTTGACCGACTGGTCTAACTCAAGATCAAACCTATCCGCGACCGACTGACTCGAATCGTTCGCATAGCTCCAACCATAAAAAAATCCAGAAGACGGCCACGAGTTTCCACCTAAAACCCAACTATCATCATACCGTATCTGACTAGCCGCTAGCCATCCATAATTGGAATCATCCGGCGAACCATCGTTTCTCTGATACAACACATCAATCTGACGATCGTTGTCCATATCCAATATCTCAATATTATTCAACTCTAGATAGCTGCCATCGTGAAGACCAGAAACCGACAAATCAGAGAATATCTTTTGCCCTACCGAAGCCTTCGTGCCGGATAATACCTGAACGTTCAAACCACCACTGAGAGTCACAGGTCCAGAACGACTCTCGATCGCCCACATAAAAGACGCGGGAAGGACTCCTACAGTGATAGCTAAACCAGCAATCGCCCAACCGTTCCTCTTCTGCAAAGAAGCTAGTTTTAACCAAATAGGCACGCTCAAGGCAATCAACAAACCCATAATCCAACCCCAAGATGCGGTATCTCTTACATAGTGCAATTCCGGCCAGCTAGAGCCTTCGTCCACATCCGGAATTAATATATTAGAAGACCAATATCCAATGACAAGCGTAGTGACAACAAACACTAAAAGCCAAATCACCGAACGACACAACGCTGAAACCGCAAAACTGACAAAGCAGAGAAACAACCTGGACGCGCCAGCTTCAACCGCACCAACCCAAGCAACCGAATCATTAAACCCTGCATTGGCCAACGTCCATATTATCTTGATAGCGATCGGAAGCGCAAACAGTAATCCTACCGCCAGAAAGCTCCCCAATAGCCAACTCGAAAAGGAAATTGGCAAAGTCCGCCAGTGCTGGGTCACTCGATTTAGATTATAGGTTCTACCCAATATCAAAGAAAAAACAACAGCCGTCACATAATGAATATCTCCATCTCCTCCATTCCACAATAGAAGCAGAAATAACAATCCAAATGCCCAATAACGAGCAATAAGAGTACGCGCGACTAGCAAAAAAGGACGATTCATCAGTTTTTATGGTTAGTGTTAAGATTTATGTCAAATCGGTGCTGTTCGGCTACGTATTGCCACTCTTGGTCGAGCCAGTATCTCGCCCGGACGGCACGCCCCTCACCTGTTATTTTCTCTACCTCTTTATCTTCGCCAAACAATCGACAGAAATAGATCCACACGTGCTGAGGAGAAATGAGATCCCCCCCACCCCATAAAGTGATATCGTCCTGCATCGCCCCTCGCGCTACAACCTCTAAAATGTCTCGCAGAGGCTGCTCATCACCTGTGAGCCTGGACAACGCAATACCAGAATGCCAATCCCTTCGACTTCGTGAATAAGCGAGATAGGGCCGCTCCCTCGCCCAGCTTTTTCGATAGCCATCGACACCCGCCTGCCACTGATCCGGCGCCAGGTGTTTCCAGGTATGATCGATAGAAAAGTCTAAACTCCCAATATCTCTACGAAGCCGCTGCTGTAACCCTCGCTGCGCCATAATCTCTGCCTCATCTTTGAGCCCCAACCGGTTCTCGAGGTCCTGTAGGGCGCCCCATTTGTTGTCGAATTTTCCCAGGACCTGTTTGGCTGTATCTGGATCATCATCTAACCACCCGAGGTGTGCCAGAGTAGCCGCAAAGGCCCTGCTCTGGTCTGCCCCTCTCAAAGCATTTCTCAACAACCAATTATAATGAGTATCCCTCTGTAAATTACTACTGAACAAACTCAAAAGCCCTGACTCTCTCTCAATAATGTTCTGCCAAATTTCTGTATCCGCTTCCTTAGGCAGCGGCCAGGTCAGCGCATCAGCCTTCCTCACCCCATCGGGTAAAATCCCGTTACCAGCAGACGCCGCCTGAACGATACGATAGCACCACTGGCGCAAGCTTTGCTCCGAATGAGCCCCATCAGCGCCCTGCTTCAATTTTTGGTATAGCTGGGAATCGATTCCCAACAATCTCCGATGATCTAGGTGATTGCTATGATAAGTACTATCCTGTTCATCCGGCAAATCAGCTGTGAGATTTAATCTCTGCCGACCAAGAAAATCACCCTCCAATACAAAAACCCGAGAGTTTCTAAATTTCTCGAAAAGCTCTGCTCTCTCCGATGCAATCCCGTGCCGAAACTGTCCAAGAACATGTTCACTAAAGTGAAATTGAAATTTAGGACTAGCACTGTAGCCACCTTCTCGCACCCAGTCATGATTGCTGACATTCACAATAAACCACTGATTAGAAGCCTCGTTCCAAAAAGCTATCCACACCTTCGGAATTACCCCACCCGATAGCTTTGAGAATAGGTGCGGGCGATGGTAGTTAATCCGCAAAATTGGCTCAAAGGACTCAACCACCCAACCCTGTATCTGCACGGACCCCAGAGCCCCTGTCGCATGCCAACCTCCATCGCTAGGTATCTCGACCCACTCACCAAGCCTGGAGTACTCCATTTCGTTATTGGCTTCTATCGTAGTAGGAAGACATGCATTTTCGCCATGTAACTCTACAGGCTTTTTGAGATACTCCTGTTCTGCACCAGCCCCCCTTTCAGCTATTAACAATGGAGTACGCCCTAAAAATCTCTGCACAGACTCCTGTATCTGCCTCGCTACCGATCCCGCAACATACCCCGAACTATGGCTGCCGACACCACTAAACTCTGTGTCAAAAAACAAACTCCTACCATCGTCCCAGCGCCAACGCGAACTGGTCGAAGCTGTCTCACCAACAACTCTGCTAGGTAAGTTTACCGTATCGACCTGAGAGTAATATTCCTGATAGATTTGCTCACCGTCTCGGCGATTAATCCGGCAACTACTCGGCCCTGGTGGACGCAAGGTATGACTTACAGACTGCTCGATCTCCACCATCGCCTGCTGGTCGGTCGATAATATCCGAACCACATCCTGATACCCGTGGAGAATAAGCAATCGCAAAGGAATCAATACCACTACGGCCAAACCAACGAGTACCCACTGATAGTAAACTGTCAGGCCACCAAGACGCTGACGTAACCACCCACCAAGTAGCCACGCCCCAGCTATCGCGACACTGTATACAAATAAATCAGCCAGTGAGTTCTTTATCGGAATCCGTAAATACTCCTCGATCTGTAGCCATGCTTGAACTTGGTTATTCAAATTATACCACCCTGGCACTCCTGGTTCAGCAAACAAAACTAAGGTGAGGAATCCCAATATCACCCCCTGCCATATCGATCGACTCCACCAGCCCACTGCCGCAAACAATACCCATATCAACGACACTATCACCACCCGCTCCAGGACTGCCCACATGCGAAAGTCCACTGGCATATCGGGAGCACCACCGAGGTAGGCCCATTCACTGATCCACATCGGCAGTCCACAAACCACCATCAGAAATAGCCACCTAGCACAAATCCTCTGCCGGTCGAGCATCGGACGTACTCGCAATGCAGCTCCACTCCGGACAGGCGATATCTCAAAGAATATCACAGATGGCACCACTAAAAGCCCTATCCAAATTTCTACAAAATTGCCAGCCCCTCGAGATACGATTAAAAAACCCCACCAAATGAACCATAGCAATATCAACCACCGATAGCGTGATGCTAAATAACGAAACTCGTGAAATACCATACTCATACGCCCTCCTTGCCCTGCCATCTCGCCGCCATCGATACAAATACCTCGCGCAGACTCATCTCTCGCACTGCCAAACGATCAACAGCGCTAGGCGGAAAGGCAGCACGCAGAGCCGCCTCATCCCCATCGAAGCTAAATACCGCAAAGGAAATACTGCGCCCCGCTCGCCGGTAGCCCAACCAATCCTCATGAGGCTGAAAATCTTTCGGCAAATCACCACATGCCACCTCCACCTGCCTACTGGTCTCCAGTAACCGCTCGACCGATTCCTCCATCTTCTTCTGCCCGGAATCGATCAACACCACCCGATCCGCCAATCGCTCGACTTCGTCGATATCATGGGAAGAGAGAAATACCGTCCACCCCTCCTCCCCAGTGAGCCGCAACAGACCACGAATAAACTCATCGCGCACCAGCGGATCCAGACCAGAGAATGGCTCATCCAGCACCACCAGCTCGGGACGATAAGCAATGCCACCGATCAGGGCCGCTTTCATCCGCATACCTCGAGACAGATTGCGCAACTTTCTATCGAGCGGCAACTGAAACTCCTCCAATAATTGCTCCGCAAATGCCTGATCCCAACTGGGGTAAAATGGCCGACAGTAGTCGAGAAAAGACTTCACCGTCATCCATAGCGGGAGCTCCATATTTTCCGACACATAACCAATCCGCTGGAGCTGCGTAGGCCCGAGTCGACACGAATCCACACCCAGTACCTCTACACTCCCAGCAGTCGGTTTGTGTAGATTCATGATTGTCTGAATCGTGGTCGACTTTCCCGCTCCATTGGAACCGAGAAAAGCAGTCACCTGCCCTCGCGGCACTTCGAAACTCAACCCATCCACAGCCCTCGTTCGTCCAAAGTGTTTTTTCAGACCCGATAAAAGGATGGCATTGCCCTCTGATTTTATATCCATAGCGTTGTTGTTAACTTTCTTATTCCTTTTAGGTTTTGTTATTGATCATTGTCTGGGCTACCCTCAGACCAAAGCCTGTCCAACAGCTGCGCCAGCTCCGCTTTCGACACAGAAAGGTCTCGAGCCTCGCGAATCACCCGCCGAGCCGAGCCTTCTAGCAAGACCAATCGGGCCTCAAGGTCAGGCAACTGAGGAGCCGACACCTGCATCCCCACACCAGGTAACGATACTAGGAACCCTCGGTCTTTTAGATGTGCGACGACCTTGTGCGCTGTAGTAGGACTGATCTTTAGCTCTCGGCTAAGAGCCCGCACCGATGGGAAACTATCCCCATCGCGCAACTGACCACTCACAAGGGCATGATGAAAGGCTTGCACTAGTTGATCAAAAACCGGCTTACCAGGACGAAGAGTTATTATAAACGGAATCACGACACTAACTGTTATATTACACCTGTAACACCTGCAAGAAATTTTTAGTTTTTTTCAGGGTTACCTTCTAAATTTATAGAACAATTTCTTTTCACTACGAAAACCAAACCGTTCATTACCAAATTGACCTCTGCAGACCCGCTAAGCGGATTCACCACGATACTCCAGCTATCTGCGCCCATCTGACTTGACCATAGTCATGGTAGATATAGCAGTCTCCCCTTTTGGAAAAACCAAGGATTTCTCTGCAAATGCCAAGGTTTTAAAACTCCGCTTAGGGAAACTGTCGACCGAGAATTCCTTACCTGAACCAAATACAATCACAAAAGTCGCCCAGTCAGACTCCTCAAGAAAACGGGTCAAAGGATAGTAGAATTCATAATCATCTCGACTTTTTAAAAACCTTGGTTGCGAAATGTATTGACCATTATCTTCTTGCTGGCTAGGTGGTTTTTCATAGGTCTCAATGAGCTCGCCATCCCTATCATAAAAATACCCTTTTACCACTGGGTGCTCGACATCCGATCGCCCTTTATACTGGATTCTAACACAGATACATTTTTGCCGATATTGCCAACCACCCTCCTTGGTCGCCACATAACCAGGTGAATTCGAACGCCTAATACTTCGTATGCAAAATCGATCCGAATTAGCCGGCTTATTCCAATCAATAGCCTGAGTCGGCTTTGATTCTGCGGACTTTTTTCTTTTTTCAAAAGCTACGTGTTGGCTTTTGGCAAATGAATGATCGCTAGAGTTTAGGTTTGCAATCGGAAATGGCAGAGTGCGCCCATCCCCAAGCTGCAGCAATATAGTGCGAGGGTCCTCAAAGCCAACTAAGCTAGCCTCCACCTGTCTCCCTTTGGCATCAGTCCAAATCCGCGGTTCTTGAGCCGGCACCGAGACGTTCAAAACGAGCAAACTCAAGAGAATAAACAGTGAAGGCAAACCTACACCGCAGGACCACCTGTTCACAAGAGCATTTCGACAAACCTGTATCAAGCTTTCAAAACCAGAATTACAACACCAGAAGATAATAGGATTAACAATCATGATACAAGTGTTACACAATACATGTAACACTTGCAACACCTAAGTGTGAGTTTTTTAAATTTTCAGACCCGCCCTCGATTTTCCCGCCAGTCGGCGTGGGCTTTTTGAAACGCCGATACGTATCCTGTCCTGATGGAAAAGAACCAAATCATCCAACGCTACATCGAGACCGTCCTCGAGCATGGCGAGCCACCGGGGTCCGTTTACCGTTTCGCCAAGGATCTCGACATCTCGGAGCGAGAGTTTTTCGGGCAGTTTGCCTCATTCGAGGCTCTGGAGGCAGGGATCTGGCGGGATCTGACTCGCGCGACCATCGAGGCGATATCCTCCGGCGAGGAGTGGACAGACTTTTCCGCCCACCACCGACTGCTCACTTTCTACTACGCCTACTTCGAGAAAGTGCTCGATCATCGCTCCTTCTTTCTCGTCCGCTTCCCTCGCCCCAGCAGGCAGCCACTGCAGACCCCACCCAGCCAGCTGCGACTGATGCACGATGAGTTTTGCGACTTTGCCCGCAGGATCATCGCCACAGGAGTCGATCGAGGCGAGCTACCCTGCCGTGGCAAGGTGGCCCACACCTATCCGGGAGCGATGTTTCTCCACTTCCTATCAGCGATCGATTTCAATCTCCGCGACGATAGCCAGGGCTTTGAGCGGACCGATGCCTACATCGAGAAGTCGGTGAAACTCGGCTTCGACCTGATCGGCACCTCAGCCCTCGACTCCGCCGTCGATCTGGTACGCTTTCTCTCAGGCCGGACATGGGGAAAAGACCAACAACCCAGCGCATAACGACCCAAATATGAGCTCCACCACCCCGATCTCGGATACCGGCGACCAAGAAAAAATCACCTCCGGCAAAGTCACTCGAGTCGCAGCACTCGCCGGTGCTGGCGCACAAGTCGGCGTAAACTACCTGAAACACTACGGCAAACGCGCCGTCGGCGCCGAACCTGCGATCGACGATCTGCACGAGGCCAATGCCTCCACCGTGTATCGGACCTTTTCCAAGCTAAAAGGCGGCCCACTGAAGGTCGCCCAGATGCTCAGCATCGACAAAAACATGCTCCCCGATGCCTACCGGCAGCACTTCGCCCAGGCGCAATACTCCGCCCCACCCCTTTCCTATCCCTTGGTGGTAAAAACCTTTCGCCGAGAGTTTGGCAAAGGTCCCAGCGAGATCTTCGATACGTTCTCCCAATCCGCCATCCACGGCGCCTCGATCGGCCAAGTCCACCGAGCCACCAAAGGCGAACACACCTACGCTGTGAAGGTGCAGTACCCTGGCGTGGCCGACAGCCTGAATAGCGACCTAGCCGTGGTCAAGCCGATCGCCCTGCAGATACTCGGCCTAAAGGATGCCGATGTGGAACCCTACTTCCGCGAAGTGCAGGCCAAACTGCTCGAAGAGACCGACTACACCACCGAGCTAGAGCGCTCCATCGAGCTATCGCAGCAGACTCAGCAAGTCTCAGGCGTGCGCTTCCCCAGCTACTACCCCGAGTATAGCAGTAGCCGCATCATCACCATGGACTGGATCGATGGCTTGCCACTCGATCAGTTCGTAGCTCGCGATCCCGACCAACCCACCCGCGACCGAGTCGGCCAGGCGATCTGGGATTTCTACCATCACCAGATCCACATCCTCAAGCTCTTCCACGCCGACCCTCATCCGGGAAATTTTCTCGTCGATGCCGACGACCAAGTGGTAGTCCTCGACTTTGGCTGCACCAAGCAAATCCCCGATGATTTCCATCGCGACTACTTCGAGTTTCTCGATGCCGACCTACTCGACGATCCCGCCAGATTCGAAGCCGCCCTACGCACCCTAGAAATCGTCAGCGACGAGGACTCCGAGCGAGAGCGACAAGTCATCATCGAAAATGCCATGCGCGGCACCGAGCTACTAGGACGCCCCTTTCACCACGGCAGCTTCGATTTCGGCGACGAGAGCTACATGGCCGAAATCTACCAAATGGGCGAAGAGCACAGCCAAAACGAAGAGATGCGCAGCATGAAAACCGCCCGCGGCTCCGCCCACTCCATCTACCTCAATAGAGCCTACTTCGGCCTCTACTCTCTGATGGGTCTACTAGGAGCCAGAGTAAAAACGGAGAAGCCTGTACTGGACTATTTTTAAGCCGCCTTCTTGTTACTGCCCTTCAGCATGAAGTTCAGTAGGAAGCCAAGGGTATCGCGCATGTTGCTACGATCGAGGATCATATCGACCAAACCATGCTCCTTGAGGAATTCTGCGGTCTGGAAGCCCGGAGGCAGATCCTGGTGAGTGGTCTCTTTCACCACGCGAGGACCAGCGAAACCGATCATACACTTGGGCTCAGCTACGATCACATCGCCCAAAGTCGCAAAACTCGCAGTCACACCACCAGTGGTAGGATGAGTCAGCACTGTGATATAGGGCAAACCCGCATCAGCGTGACGTGCCAGTGCTCCACTAGTCTTAGCCATCTGCATGAGACTCAGGATGCCCTCGTGCATGCGAGCCCCACCCGATGCACAGACTAGAACCAAACCGCGACGCTCAGCGGTCGCCATCTCGATGGCGCGAGTGATCTTCTCTCCAGCGACCGAACCCATGCTCGATGCTAGGAAGCGAAAATCCATGATACCGATCGCTGTAGGCGCTCCGGCGATCTCACAGCGACCAGTCACGACAGCTTCTTTCAGGCCTGTCTTCTTCTGGTAGCCCTTTACCTTCTCGAGGTAATCCTTGAAACCGAGAGTGTTGACCGTCTCCAGATTGGCATCGATCTCCTCGAATGTATCCGGATCGCAAAGCATCTCGATACGCTCAGGAGCCGACAGCGTGAAGTGGTAATCGCACTTGTGACAGACGCGGTGGCGCTGCTTCAGGGTGATCTCGTCGACCATCTCGCTACAGGAAGGGCACTTCTTCCACAATCCCTCAGGGACGTTATCCTTTTTCTTCCCGAGCTGGCTGATCGATCTGCGCTTGAAAATTGGCATGGTATGAGAGGCCTTTCCTGTATAGTTTGAGTGTTTCTACGAGGGTGAAATCTTGGAGGACCATAGCGGAGAAACCACGTTTCACAAACGAAAAACCTCTCGCTAATGTGGCGCAAATCTAACGCTTCCTGATAGTTAGAATAAGTTAAAATCTAAGTCTTCTTCGTCCTCGTCCGTTTCGCCTTCCTCCACAGCTACTCCTTTGCTCTGCTCGTAGGACAGATGATGCACGTCGGTCTTGTTGCCGATCAGCATCCATACCCCACCATCGCTAGCCGTCAGGAGAAACGCGGTGTCCGCTGTCAGCCCGCCTCGATAGCTGAACGGAAAGGTGAAAATCTTGCCCGCCTCCAACGCCTCCAGCAAGGCTGCAGGAAAATCGAAACCCTCCTCAGGCGACAGCTGGTAGACCATGCGGATATTGTGATCGAGAAAATCTTCCGCCGTCGCCTCAGTCGAGAGATCGACGATTTCTTTAAAAGTCGAAGTGACACCCTCGATGGCATTGCCACTCATATCAGTGGCTGTCAGCTCGGATTTCTCGCGCCAAGAGCCACTAGGCGACAGGTAAGCCAGCGCCACCCCGCCTGCCGGTATCAGCGTGCGCCCATCACTAGCCAGAGTCGCCGCCTGACACAGCCTATCCTGCTCATCTAGGATCTCCGTCTTTCGATATCCGTAGAGCTTACTACGATCGACTTTGCTGATCCCACACTCGATTGGGTCTCCTTGGTATTCCAGCTTCAGCGTCGGCATACTAGAAAGATCTGGTGAGTCTAGAAATTTACCAGAATAAAATGTTTAACTTCTCTTAGCTAAGGAATGATTGAAAACCTAAAAAGATTATGCGAAATCATCTAATAATTTTATGAAGCGCCTTACCCGAAGGGCTGCTTCGTGAGAGCTCCTCTACTAACCTCCCCCTCAACACACACATGAACGACAACACGGGAAAATTAGTCATCACTTCGGGCACTCCGACAGCCGAATTCGTGCCAGCTGATGGGCGCGATGTCCTGATCACAGGCAGAGAGTGCCAAGTCAACCTAACAGGCCATTGCAATGAAGTACGCGTCATCGGCGAAGGTCATCGCATCTCCGCCGAAGGCGTAGAAACACTAGGGATCCAAGGCTCTCGAAACGAGATCCAAGTCAATAGCCTAGGTGCCGCCAAAGTCCGCGGCGAAGACAACGACCTAGCCTGGAGCAAATCCGCCGCTGGCAGCCCCTGCCCCATGCTAAACATCGACGGCGATGGCAACTCTGTGTCCATGGTGGCGTAGCAGGAAATCACGATCAAAAATCGCCTCAACTAGGTCAGCAGAAAATTGCAGTGGCCTACAGTGGGCCGCCGCCTATTGCCTCCCTAAACCGTTTTTAGCGAGGCGTTTGTGCCGCGATACAAAAAGCTCGAGAAATCTAGAAACCACTACTTGAGCCTCTGAAGCGGCCCCTGAAAAAATCTCGAATGGCTCCGTCTTCCCATTCATGTGATAGCCAACAGTAACGGTCTCTTCAGGACTATACCAGTAGATCACGATAAAATCCTTTTTCTGGCCAACGATCAACCGATTCATCGAAAAACACCATGGAATAAAGGAAGATTTCGGGTGGTAAGCCAAAACCGACAGCAATTTTAGAAAATCAATATGCTCAGATAGCAGCACTAAATCGATCATCTCTGAATCGCGATCACTATCCTCACGCCACATCCATCTCGCAACAGAGAGAGGATCTATCTCATTCAGACGAAACATTTTCCCACAATATGGTCTTCTAGATTATTTAGAAAGGAATGTCGAGAGCAAGAGACGCTCACCTCACGCGCAGCCGCCCTCCCCTCCTGCAAAAGTAGACAGACCGTCAATAGGGTAGCAAACTCCTATCCAACAGTTATACCACGACATTTGCTACGATCTAGAAATAATGGACCACCCCACACACAGCCATAAAGCATTCTTAGCTGTCGTTACTTTTGCAGTCGCGGCCCTCCTCGCAGCACAAATCGCCCACGCCCAAGACCAGTCAGGCGTTTCGGTTTTCAATTTTGAAATGACCGATGGGCATTCGGATTGGGACTGGCTAGAAAAAGGCCTGGCCGATATGATCACCCACGACTTGATCGCCAGCCACCTCCCTGTGATCGCACGAGAGGAGATGCAATCCATCGCCATGATCACCCAGTGGAAGGCTGAAGAGATGATGCGTAAAGCCTATGGCTGGCCAATGGCAGAGATCAAAAAGTCTCTAAAAATAGAGCTACTAGTCAGCGGCACCTACCAGATCGACCTCGCCACTCAGCAGGTAAAAATAGACACACAAATCGTTCACCTAGACCAGGGAGAGGTTCTTCAAGCATTTCACCACACTAGCGACCTGAGCGATGTGTTAGCACTGCGAAAACAGCTATCCAGTGAAATCGCGGCTTTCCTAGTAAAACAATCTGACTCAGGCAATTTACCCAATCTAGAATCATATCGACCAGTTCCCTGGAGCGAAAGCGTAGACTCGTTGAAGGCTTTTTACGAGGGGATTGATTTATTCGACCGAGGCATTTACTCAGAAGCCTGGCTAAAGTTCCGCCAAGCGAGAGGCAGCACCTCCGACTTCGCAGACGCTCTGTACTGGCAGGGGCGGATGGAGTACTTCTCCGATCGCTACCAGCACGCGCGCCTTACATTTGAGGACTTCCTCGCCACCCATAGTACACATCCCAGCGCTGATGGTGCCGTCAAAGAATACATACACACCTTCGAACGATTCACCCGAGCTCCGAATGAACTCTCGGAGCTATACCATAACATCAGACAAGTCGCCCCGGATGCTAAACATCGCCTCAGAAATGCTACCCTCACCACAGAGGAACTGACGGCCTGGAAAATGGGCCGTATATTTGGCGAACAAGGCGATTACCACAAAGCACTGGAGCACCTAAATGGCCGGACGATCACTAATGGACGCAGCCTTGGGGACCAATGGAGCCGCATCTACGCAAAACGCTCCACGGAGTCTGCTCACACGTGGCCGAAAACTGTCGATCTACCCTGGGGCGATGTTATGGAATTCACCGAAGAGAGTCCAGAGCTAGCCGTAAACTACCGCAGACCGCGCCGCTGGGGTTCTTATCATCTGATCCCGCCTAGCGGCAAACTATTCAAGACTCTTCGAGTATGGATAGACGCGCCGAATGGATACAACACGGTCTACCAACTCAATATTCAACAGGTGAAACGGTCCGATGTGTATGTGACCTCTTCTCAGTACCCGCAGTATCACAAATTTCCCGAGGATGGCTACTTGGTCCCTTCGCTACCGAATGTGCCCTTCGTGGAGATGAGCATACTCTGCTACGACGGCATGCAGCCATTGGACAAAAATACCACCTACTCTGGGATCCGAGTCTTAGCTGAGTATCGAGACATCCCGAAAGAGTCCGGAAAAGTCGAAATCATATGCGACAACAGCGATGACTTTAGAGTCTTCTCCGGCGACCAAATGCTTCGCTCTGGCAATGGCACCATTGCTTTTCTAGAGCCCGGTAGACACACGCTGAGATTTCTGCCCCATAGCCGCGCTTACCTGTCTCAGTTCCGCCAGCTATGCGCTGAGATCCCCTATGCAGACTTCGAAGTCGAGGTAGAAGTAAAAGCCGGTCAAACAACCCCGTGCAAAGTCTCATTCCCATGGAAAGATCCGGTTCGATTTCAGGACTGGCAGGTGGCAGAGGTCCATGCAGCGACTCCAGCCCCTCTCCTTGTAGATCTCGAGTCCACAAATCCTGATCACCGCCCGCAGATCCTGATGGAAGATGACCGGATCCGGCTTCTATGGAGTGAGGGTGGCGATATCTGGACCTGCGAAAGCCTAGATGGCAAGACCTTCACTAATCGGCGCCACCTAGCACTACCAGTATCCACCGCCTGGGAAGAAAACCGCCCACGCTGTCGGATAGACCATCAGGGCAGGTACGTGCTGGCATTTCGCTCGGATCGCAATAAAGACAGAGTGCAGCGCCTGTATATGACCTGGTCGCGCGATTTTATCAATTGGACTGCTCCCAAACAAGTCAGAGAACGCTACGTCGAAGACTACGACTTTATCAATGACCCCATCAGTGGTCGATTGGTCTTAGCCGAGGCTGCCGATGCGGAGGTATCACTCTGGCAACCTGATGATTACTTTCAATTCCACCAAATAGGCGAGTTTTCTTTTCAATACCCCGTCGTTCACCTACAGCTATTACCTCCCAATCAAAGCGGTAGCTACGAAATCGTAGCCGTGCAAAAAGGACTGCATTGGAAAGATAGATTTGGAAACAATTTTGGTCCCAATTTCTGCTACAGCTCTCGCTGGCTCAGCCGGGATCTCTCGACTTGGCAAGAAGACACCAACGTGAGACTCGAGTGGGCTATGGATAATAAGTATGGCCTATCCGCTATCCGCTACACCGACAATCGTACAGCTATGATGCGATTTGGCACGTCGCCGACCGGCATGCACAGCTCTCGAGCGCGCCTGTCGTGGTGGCAGGACACCGCCAAACCCGATATCAACCATGCTCTGATGATCTCAGCGATCCTATCGCACGATAGCGACATGGCCTGGCACCCAAAATGGGGCGCCTATCTCACTTGGTTTAGTGCCTCCTCTCAACCAGAACACAAACCCAAAGGCCCATTTGTGATCTATGGCCCAGATCTAGAGCCCTGGCTGAAACCGGTGGATCTGAAACAATATCCCGAAAGATCGGCACCAAAGTTCACTCCAGTGATTGGCGGCCAAGCAGGGTCTGGTTTCGTACAAAAATAGACTGGCTAACGAAAAAAAACACCGAGAGAGGCAAAGCTCCCTCGGTGTCCAAAATCGGAAAACTTATAGAAAATAGATCCGTAAACCCTAGTTTACCAGCATAGGCAACCAGATATCTTCGAAGTGGACGCTGCTGCCATCACTCCGCCAAGCTCGACTGACGAAATCAACATGATCCGTGCTCAGCTTGGTGATGTCTGCCGCTTCTAGGCTGATGATCTCATCAGGAGTTAACTCAGCATCGCTATTGCGATCCTGCCAGATCGCTAAACCATCAAGTTCGTCTCCAGAGATCTGACCATCAGCATCTGTATCGCGGCGGGCTAGCTTCACGAAGCCGTCGCTATACATCATACCCTGATCACCAAAAAGATGCTCACCACTCAACGGCTCGTCCCCAGCTGGCTTTCGGATCAAAATCCCATCTTCGCTGCCGAACCACTCCGACAATAGCTCCTTCTCACCATCTCCATCGATATCGAAACGCACAGCACGATCAGTCAGACCAATCTGACCGTCGCCATCGAGATCTATCGCCAGCGGCGACGTATCCGCATTGACTCTCGGAGTCATCGTGAATCGACAAGTCGAACTATCCTTGCCATCAGTGACCGTATACTCAAACTCGTCAGGTCCTAGGTTGGCTAGCAGATTCAATACATGGTGGAATCTAGGCATCATCTGCTCCTGAGGAGGATCAGGGTAGAGATCTCTACCAAAAAACTTCACCCACTGTCCACTTACATTCCCTCCTCTGACGGTGTAGATATCCTTAAACCAAACCATACCATCAGGTGTAAAAGATATCGTATAAGGATACTTGTTAGTCAGCCTCCTCACCGACACGAGCTGTAGTGGATCTCCATCCTTATCATTGACGCCCTGCAGCAGATTGAAAGCTGCCACATCCTTAATCATGAAAGTCTTCCAATAAACCTTCATTTTATACATCTTCTTGATGTCGTGTGGGACACACTCGGGTTCATGGTTCATCGTGGGGTCAGTCGGTGAGCCAGGATCGCTGGGATCACTTGGGTTTGAAGGGTCTGCCGGATTAGAGGGATCAATAGGATTCCCTGGGATCATATCGACATTACCTTTGATCGTGAGAGAGCACGGGCGAGTATCTGTACCATCTGACAATACAGTCTGTACCGTGGCAGTGAATAAGCCCGTTGGCGGATTATTGAAGAAGTCCAACCACCTACCGGTAGGCCTGACACCACCGTCTCTAGGAAACTTAGATTTCACACAAATCCTGCCATTACTTTCAAACGAGATCTCAAGAGGCAAGGAACTATCAGCCAGAGTAGCTGACTCCAGCGTGACTTCATCCCCATCGGGATCAAACGCATTCTCCAGCACATTGACACACGCATCACCTACAGGATAAAACTCCGCAGGCCCTTGATCGAGACGCATCGTGATGAATACCTCTTCTTTATTACAATCCGGCGGATCATTTGCACAAACCGGCATACAATTCCAAGCGAACTCACCAATAATCGTGTTCACTCCATCAGAGATCGATACCATCGCCACGATCACAGACAGCTCACCTACAGGGAATGACTTACCATCTGTAGGAATAGGCACCAGACAGACCTCACCGTTTTCTTTAAATGTGATATCCAGAGGATACTGAGTCGTAAGCAGCTGAGCACCTACGACTTTCAACTGGTCACCATCGGCATCAGTCGTGTAGTCGAGTACATTCACACACTTGGGATCACTATCACGAGGCACGGCATAATCACCGATACACTTACTGACAAATTTTGTCTCTGGAGGCGCAGGTGGGATACAGACAGGAGGCGTATTATCTGGATTATCAACGACATCGATTGTCGGCTTGATCACCAGATCACACTCCACCGTATGAGGACCTGCAGTGACCACAATGGTGCCTGTGCACTCCTGATTGGTGTAGTTCTCTGGATTCGCGAAAAAATCCACCCACTCCGAGGCGGGTTGGTTCGGAGTGCCAGTCATTGGGTAGATCGCCTTCACGCACAACATCCCTCCGGCATCGGAAGTGATCTCCATGGGAAAAGGATTATTAGTCAAGGTCACCTTACCCATCGTTATTGGGTCATTATCTGCGTCTTTGGCGTCTTCTAGAGCATTCACACAAGCTCCCCCAGTTGGCTGAAATGCCGAACTATCCTTCACAAGGATAAACTTAGGATAACAGTACACAGTCGGCACAGTCGGTGGTGTATTAGTGATAGTTGGAGTACCCGGTCCTGCAGGTTCGAGCTGGCCACCTGCTGGAGCAGGGCCGGTCGGCGGAGCCGCTACTGGAGGAGCCGCACTAGCAAAATAGTCTTCATCGTCACGAAAGAAGCCATTTTTCCCCGCACTGTTATCGATCTTGATCGTAGCAAGATTTGCAATGGAAGTTGGCTTCCCTAAATTGATACGGCAAATACCCACAGGACCCGAAGTCTCAAGGATAAACTGCTGATTAGCAGTGTCCCACAGGATACGAGGCTGATCAGTAGCCGCTTCCGCTGCCGTCTGCACCTCACACTCGATTCGCGCATCGATAATTCCATTGGAACCAATGGTGATCGACAGGTCCTTTAAAGCAGGATTATCCATCCGCATGGCCTTGAGTTGGTCGATCACATCCACAGGATCTGTGACACCACTCAAATCACCTCCCACAGACCTGAACGTGCCAACTGCTGAATTGAGGATCTTCACCTCATTCTCCAGTTTTGCTCTCTCGGTCGATTGTCGAAAGTTCCCAAGTAACACGACACAAATGGCCGCGATTATCATTATGATCGCGACAATCGTCACGATCTCCACCATTGA
The DNA here is from genome assembly GCA_020630975.1 of Verrucomicrobiota bacterium. GTDB lineage: Bacteria > Verrucomicrobiota > Verrucomicrobiia > Verrucomicrobiales > DEV007 > Arctic95D-9. The sequence goes on along the minus strand of JAHDID010000005.1, from coordinate 172,007 downwards.
GAAGGCCTTATAGCCCCCCAAGCGAATCGATTTCATGTTTTCTAGTTTTAGTTTAAGTGAAAAAAAGGGACTCAAACTTAACTTGTTATGGAAAATATTGCAATTATAAATATTTTAGAGCGCTTTGCATTTTCTGCTTCACCTTTCAATCTCTCCGCCAGCTCCAAACGTTCTTTCATCCCATCCTAAAGACTACCCCAGCAACACTCCCGCAGGATACGAAGATACCAACCACCTCTTATCTGGTCTCCACTACCTGCACGCACAGAACAAAGCCACGGACGTCTGATCGTCGACCAGCGCTACAAGTTTATCCACCTACTACGGCTCGCCGATCACTGATGCACACGCATCAAAGGGTGACCGCATCACAGGGTCACATCACGGTGACAGGCAGATTAAGGAGAAAAGGCATCAAAAAGGCACAGGGTGACAAAAGGCACAGGGTGACAGGCGAATTTCGAGAAAGATATCAGCTTTTCTTAACAATCTCCTTAAAAAGTGCTTTTTTGAACAAATAATATTGATGTGTTCAAAATTTCAGATCACATTCTGGTGGACGTACACATGAGATTACCGCGACTTATCTTGGAACCCGATGCTTGCGCGTACCATTGTATTGCCAGAACTATCGATAAGAAGTGGTACTTCGACACCCCGGAACGTCGTGACCGGATCGTAAAGATCATCCGCGCTGCTAGTGCGCTTTATGGTGTCCAACTGATTAATTTTTGCGTCATGTCGAACCATATTCACTTATTGGTGAGCATCGTCAGCGAGACATCTCGGGAGCCTTTGAACAAAGAGAAATTGATGAAGATCTCTTCCGCCCTGTATCGTGATGACTATCTGCGGGATCTGAAAGACGAGTTCGCTCGTGCCGAAAAGGTCGATAAGAAAACTGGTGATACTTGGCACACTCAACAGGTCATCGATCGGTATGAACATCGTCGGGGCAGTTTGTCTAACTTCATGCAAGAGGTTCAGAAAAGGATCGGCGACTACATCAATAAAGAGCACAAACGTAAGGGTGTGCTCTGGGATGGACGCTTCAAAAGCCCAGTTGTGGAGAACACACTAAAAGCTCTCTCTGAGTTATCTGCCTACATCGACCTTAATCCTATACGGGCCGGTATCGTCGATAAGCCAGAGGATTATCGCTGGTGCGGCTACGCGGCAGCACTGGGCGGAAACAAATTAGCTCAAAAGGGTCTAGCTAGCCTCTATTCTCACCGAGGTGGTAGGCCGACTTCATCGCCCAGCTGGAGATCAATTAGCTCTGCCTATCGGCAACTGCTCTACGAGAAAGGAATCGAGCTGCTGGAAGATCCCAATAGCGGTATGAAGGGCCGCTTAGGCTTTACCGCCGAGCAAGTGGATGAAGAAATCAGTCGCAACGGCAAACTGTCTAAGGGTGAAGTGCTGTTGCACCGTGTGCGGTATTTCACCGACGGAGCGGTCATTGGTTCAGCTAGATTTGTAGAATCGACATTCCAGACGCATCGGAGCAAGTTAACGTCTCCCTCGTCAGTAAGAAAGACCGGTGCCCGCCCAATGCGTGGAGCAGACTGGGATGGTATGGTGACTCTCAGAGATCTACGACTCAACGCGCTCGGCAGAGCAGGCTGAGGATAGAAAATCCAGCCTACCTGACAGCGCCCTGTTCGTGCACGGAGCAGGCTAACTAGGATTACAGAGGCCTAGGGATAATCACTGAGATTGATTCATACTCGCTCCTGCCTACTGCAGACATCCCTAGTTGAGGATAAGCCTTGCTCAAATAGGAGATATTTTAGATCCCATTAAGAAATGTTGATATTTTCCCTTCAATTCACCTGACACCATATCTCGAGAAATGTTGATATTTTCCCTTCAATTCACCTGACACCATATCTCGTTACACCATATCTCGTTACACCATATCTCGTTCCCTGACACCATATCTCGTTATTCAGGCTACCAAGCTTCCTCTTCGTGACCAAATGAAACGATCTTGTCGCCGTCGAGAGTCAAACCATGTCCATGCTCCTCATCGATTGGTGACTCAAAAGAGTAACCAACTAGGTTGTGCCCCGAATCGCCTTTAGCCTTCTTAACCCATATGCAAGAAAAGTCTAGAAGCTTTGCCATCTCTTCTCTAGTTGAAATGCTGTCAGGTAGTTCCTCCCTATTGCCTCCCTCAAAATCGATCAGGTCCTCATACTCCTCAATGAATTTATCAAGGATAATACCTTTGATTCTATCCTGATTTTCGAAATGGAAATCGTATGCTGCCATTTGTGCGGGAAGTATAGGGCTTTCGTTTTCGACTTCCTCTTCATCGTCCATTACGAAGAAAAATTCAAAATCTTCTGTGATACCCCACGCGTTAAAACCCCGAGAGTCTTCTGCATACCATTTGTGGTCTTCGGGGTCGGTAATAGTTATATACTGATGATCGATATTCATAGGTGAGAGAACTTTTTGGGCGAACGTACCTAGCACAGCCGCGAGGGCCTGTCTAGTGTCGGCCTTAGCCGACTCAGACAGACCCTCGTTGGCTGATGCGTGGTGGTATGCCGAGCAGAAATCTAAACGGACAGCATGCCGGAAGGCCACAAAGCCTGCGGGCAAAGCCCAATCCAATAGGGTGCGATCAAAATCGAATAGGGTACGATCGAAATCAGATAGGGTACGATGCTCTGTGGACTAGTCGGAAGCGCTCTCTACTCCTCAGGATAGATATAGATTTGTTGCGAAGCCTATAGGAAACTAGCCGTGCATTATATGGGCATACCGTTTGAGGCCAGCTAGCGGTATCCGGTAGCGCCACCTCGATTACAGAGTAATGGTAGTAGCTATCCTGACGCTGTCAACACACGACGGGATAGCGCTTAGCCAGCGCCGATTTGTTCTGCTTTTTCGGATTGGATACGGTATGTCTCCTTCCAAACGGGCCACTTCAGTCTCCAGAACTTAAAGTAATGAATTGGCGCCATAGAAGCGTATCCGGACTCGTAAAGAAACGGGCGTGAACCTATCGTAATTTGTACGGTCGATTTAATCACCCGAGGAGAGTCAAAATCTTGCTTGAAATTTCCGAAATTGGTCGATTCAAAATCTGATCGCTCTATCTCAGTTCTATTACTCGACACCTCTCCGACCATTCGATGCGTTGTGTAAATAGTCCAATCTCCTTCGCCTGCAAAGAACGAGACGAGGGGGAATTCGCCTTCGTTTAGCGGCACTTCTGATGCTATAGGAGAATGACATCGATCCAAAAGGGTCATCTCCCAAGAATCCTCGTGCATTGATGAGTCACGAATCATCTTTAGGCATCGCTCGCGAATGAACTGTGATTCGGAGAGCTTCATTTTTCCAGCAGAACGTGAAAGGCCTGTCAGCCCGTGTGGGTCGCAGCCAGATTACATGTGTAGAGTGGCCCTAAACTCGGCGGTGTCAACACGGAGCGGGTGACGGGCTTGACAGCGCCGAGCTTGATCTGCCGGAAAGAATCTCCCCAATGCCTTATGCGGAGCGGGTGAGTTGGGTCCAGGGCAAATTCAATAGGGTACAGTTTTGACTGAATAGGGTACAGTCGTCGACAAGGCAGAAATACAACTGATGGATACGACTTGGTATGAGACGAATTATTAGCCGTTAACGGCGCAGTAAATTGGCTCGCCCTCTTCGTGCTCAACGTCGAACGAATGATGGGGATCCCATGGCGCAGTAAACGACGCCTCAAATCCTCCACCTTCAACGTCGAAGAAGGATAACCCAGTGAGTGTTACAGCGGCCGCGATCGCTGCAGGCACCTCCTCTACTAACTTGCTCTCATCAATGCCCAGTTTCTTAAAGTGATCGTAAGAGTAGCTGTCGAGAATCAGTTCTGCCGCCCGTAGAATCAGCGGTTCAATGCCTGCCGTGATCTTTTCGATCTTAGCAATTTCGTTAATCGATGGCGGAGAACCCTCCTTGTTCACAGATATACGGATCGGTGGCCGAGGATCGGGAAGCTGGCAGCATTTCACAACCCAAACGTCTTCGTCTTCTTCTTCAAATGTCTTGAGGCTCATTTCTTCTGACTAAGGTTCAAGGTAAGGCTGGTGATAGACGCAACGAAGCGGAGGGCAATACTTTAATTCCTGCATCCTGTTCAGCCTTTTGTAGCTTGGTAAGTTGGTCCCGAAGCTCATCTTGAGTAGAATCAGGAGTTGAATAAATGGAAATCCAAACTGGCGATGCTAGCGCAGAATTCGCAATCGTAATAATGAATGTAACGAAAAGTTTCATCGGAAAAATTCTGATTGGGCATAGGAAGTCTAACAGACCATAAGCACCTAGGTCTGGCAATATATTTAGAGTGACCCTGAGATTTCTGGTATCAACATGGAGGAAGAGCTGGGTGGGTAGTCGTATTAGATACCTCCGTCTAGTAAATTGAATAGAGAGGAGAGTGGTTGCTCTGTGTGAGTTGGGGCTCGAAGGTTGGCCGAGGTAGCCGGGCAGTTAAAAACAGCCCCTCCTTGAGCGGGATGCTTTGGCCGGGGTGTGATGATTTCGACTGAAGTCGAATCCACGGTTTCTGAGGTTGGGCTCGAAGGGTGGTCGGGGTAGCCGGGCAGTTAAAACAGCCCCTCCCAGTGCGGGATGCTTTGGTTCTGAGGTTGAGTGACTCTAGCTTAGCCACTGCTGGCAGTGATCTACGATCGATTGGGTGGCTAGCTGGATATCGAGTTTTAGGCACTGGTCTGAACTTAACTCGGTGGGCTCTTCGAGGGTATCAAATTGGCTTCTCAGTAGCTCGGGGGGCATGAAGTGTTGGCGCTGCTCCATGCGGGCGCGGATGATCTCGAAGTCGCCTTTTAGGTAGATGAATCGACTTTCGGGAAAACCTTTTAGCAGATACTGGCGGTAGCTGGCTTTGAGGGCTGAGCAGCCGAGCACGACATCGGTGGCACCATCACTTCCGCTTTCACTCTCTCGCTGGGCTGTGCGGAGGATGGCATCGAACCATGGGGCTCGGTCGGCATCTGTGAGGGGTGTACCGGCGCTCATTTTGGCGACGTTTTCGGCGGGGTGGAGTTCGTCGCCCTCTAGGTAGGTGACGCCGAGGCGGTCGGCGAGCATCTGCCCGATGGTGGACTTGCCACAGCCGGATACCCCCATGATGACGATGAGCCTAGCCATACGCTGCCTCGGGTAGCTGGCGGTCGATCTGATCCTCGCGATAGCCAAACCCTACCTCGCCTAGTGTGGAGGCATCGAGCACGCCACCAGTCCGGCGATAGAGCCCTGGGTGGACCTGGCGCTCAGGTGCACTGGCTTCGGGGTAAAATTGCATACCATTGCTCTCGACCCCCATGATGGTGCCGACGTGGGCGGCCAGCTGAAAGTGCGGTACCTGAGCTAGCATGGGATTGGTGAGATCCTGCACCATCAGGGTCATACCATGAGCCTTGGCCCAGGCAGCGGAGAGTAGCGCGCCGGTCTGGGTCTTGCAGGTTTTGAGAGCCACACCATTCCAGCCTAGCTCATAGCCCATGCGCACGTAGCGCCAATCGTGTGCACTCTCATCCATGAAGAGCGGCTTGCGAGCGGAGACGCTGTGCACATCGATCTGATGGGCCTCGAGATCGTAGGGAAAGGGCTGCTCGACGTAGAGTATCTTTTGATAGGTCAGCGGATCCTCATCGCGTAGCTGATCGAGGATGCCATTGACGTAGTCGGGGTCGGTGACGGTGCAGTTGAAATCTGTGGTGAGCCAGGTGACATCTAGATCTCGGCAGATCTGGCCGATCGAGAGCAGTCTCTGGTAGTCCCAGTCGCGATCATTGCCTCGCAGCTTCACTTTTAGACAATCGAGCCCATCGGTCTCGATCCAGTCACGCAGGAGCACAGGGTAGCCATCATCTGGCTCATCGCCGGTCAGCTCCGACTCATCGACAGGGTCTAGCCCACCGACTAGGTGCCACACGGGTAACCGCTCGGGTGCAGTGCCGATCTGTAGAAAGTCACTGAAATGCACGCCCTCAAAGCTGACGCCACTGCCCTCGGCCGGCTCTAGGAAGTGACTGAGATCCTGCTCGAGGTAGTCGCGTCCGTAGATATGATAGACTGGTACTTGGTGCAGACGAGCATACGCATCGTGCACAGCGATGTCGAAGAGCGAGTAGCACACTAGCGCCGCTAGATGAGGCAGTGCAGCCTCTGCTGGGCGCGATGCATTAAACGCTGCCTGTAGAGCTGGCAGATCGTGATCGATAAAGCCGACACCGATCTCCATCGGGTGGCCAGCCCTATCGCTGGCCTCGAGAGCGGCGGCGATCGAGAGAGTAAAATCTTGCAGAGCAGTATGACGCTCGTCGTAGTCGATATCGGCAGGCCAGACCCAGCCGACAGATAGTGGGGTCTCGCCCCAGCCGACGGCCGTCTGGCCATCTGGGCTGGTGACCGTCACCTTGGCACGAGCGCAGGTAACGGCGGTGAGCGTCTGGCTGCCAAACTTCAGCGGTACCCGCATCTCTACGGGTAGGAAGTGCAGCGATACAGCAGAGACTTTTACCGGGCTCGGCATCGTCCCTCCTCGGCTCTAGAATGGGATATCCTCGTCGCCATCGTCGAAGCCCGCAGGGGCCTCGGTGGGATATGGCTCGGCAGATGGTGCCGCAGCAGCAGGAGCCGCACCGGCAGCCATAGCTCCGGCAGGAGCGCCGCCTGCACCGGGACGATCGAGCTTCCAGCAGTTCAGGTTCACATAGTATTTGCCCTGATACTCATTGCCGCGGATGTCGAAGTGCACGTGCACAGGATCGCCGGTGTTCAGACCATCCGTGAGAGCGGTCTTCTCCTTCATCAGTTCGAATTTGATCTGCTGAGGGTATTGACCATCCATCGTCTCGACGACGAACTCGCGCTTGCTAAACCCGCTGGGGAATGTCTGAACTTCGTTAATCAGATGTATTTTGCCTTCTAGAGAAAATCCACTAGCCATATGTCTCGGTATTCTTAAGTAGTTTCACCCGCACTCGACACCAATATGATAGGGGTGCAACGGATTTTTCTCAGCTCATGAGTCGAGCTCTCCGGGTGCTAACCAGTTCTGCATGGAATGCCGAACATCCAAAACAACCACTGTCCCAGCCCCAATGGTAAACAACACTCGGTATTGCCCCCTTCCCTTGCGAAACAACATCTGACGAATCTCAATATCGTGAGTTGCATTTTCGGAGGCGAAGAGAAATCGCTCTGGATTTACTGAGAGTGAATCAATAGCACCCTCCAAATCCTCTAACCACTGCTCCGCAGCCATGAGCGAGCGGTCCGCTATCCAATCCAATGCATCGACAATGTGCGCCCTGGCACGCTCCGTATACTCTACAGGGTAGGTCATCGGCTAGCGAGACGATCTTTCAGCTCGGCATGAAGATCTGAAGCCCCCACTGTGCGCCCCTTTTTAAAATCATTCACGCTCTCTTCTAATCGAGTTTCCTCGCTGCAATCAGATTCCAAATTCTGCAAAAATTCAAGGATCTGGCCTCTCTCGATTTGAGAAAGCTCGGACAACTCATTTTGAATCGCTTCCACCGTCATTAAAGAATAGCTTAGCAGTACAAAGACTAAACGAAAACCTGAAAATACCACTCCCCTGCCCCGTCAAACCACTGGAGCCATCTGGATGATGGTCAGCTCTGGAGGACAGAGAAAGCGGGTGGGCACTCCGATCACACCGAGGCCTCGATTGACGTAGAGGGAGCGCTGGTCTTTCTGGTATAGGCCGGCGGCGTATTCTTGGCCATATTTGGGCAGCAGCAGTTCGCCTTTGAATGGGGCGCAGACTTGGCCGCCGTGGGTGTGGCCGGACATCTGTAGGACCACGCGTGAGTCATCGTAGAAATCGAAGGTATCGGGCTCGTGCCAGATGGAGAAGGCGGGCTGATCGCGAGACAGCTGGTTGAGCGGCTTGTCGAGGCGCGGGCGCCCACCCCAGACACTGTCGACACCCATCACCGAGCAGCCATCTAGATTCACCGACTCATTGGTGAGGTGGCGGATGCCATAGCTATCCAGCTGCTTAGGGACTTTGACCTCGTCGCCATGCCAGCGGTCATGATTGCCAAATACTGAGTAGGTACCGAGTCGCGACTTGGCATTCTGCAGGATCTCGCCGAGTGGCTCGAGGTAGCTGCCATCGTGAGAAAAGAAGTCGCCGCCGAGCATGACCAGATCGACTTGCTCCTGATTGATCGCCTCGACTGCGGCCTCGACTAGCTGCCGATTGCCAAAATCGTCGTAATGAAAGTCTGATAGCAACGCCAGCTTGATCGGTGGATGATCGCGAAAGCGCTCTGGCCACGGCAGATCGACACGCTCCACATTGAGGAAATTCCGCTCGATGAGCGATCCGTAGGCAAAGGAGGAAATCGCTCCCCCTGCGGCTAGCAGGGCGCTTCTTCTGGAGAAAGATTTAACAGTCATACTACCCAGAACAAACTCCAGCCCTGTGAAGACCTGCTGAAGCGAATGTGAAAACTATGAGAAATCAGCCCCCGATAGCGATCATCCGGCGATTTGGCTGATACTGATCGCGGAAGTCGTGCTGCTCAGGCTTGCTATCGACCACGTTTAGGAAGAAGCGTTTCACATCCTCGTCGGTCATATCCGGCTCGCGCAGGACCTGGCGCATGTCGAACTCGAGATGACTCCCTAGGCAGGGGCGCAGCTTGCCATCGCAGGTCAGGCGTAGCTTGTTGCAGGTCTCGCAGAAGTGAAAATTGGTCATCGCGCCGATGAAGCCGATGCGCTGACCAGTGTCTGGTAGCTCGTAGTAGCTGGCAGGGCCGTTGGTCTTGAAATCTGGAAGCGGCTGGAGAGCACCGTATTTGAACTCGATCAACTTTCTGGCCTCACCCGTGGACATGAAATTTTCCTCACTGAGGACCTCGGAGGTGCTCACTGGCATGAGCTCGATGAAGCGGAGCAGACAGCCCTGCTCCCGGGCAAACTCGATGAGATCCCAGATCTCGTGCTCATTGCGATGGCGCATGAGCACGGCATTTAGTTTTACCTTATCAAAGCCCTCGGCGACGGCAGCCTGGATACCCGCGACGACCTGATCGAGCAGATCTCGCCCAGTGGCCTTGTGGTAGGCCTCGCGATCTAGGGTATCTAGCGATATGTTCACGGTATCGACGCCAGCCTGGCGCAGCGCAGAGGCATAGTGCTGATCGGAGTCTGGGTAGGCACGGCGGGTGAGTAGTGTGCCATTAGTCGAGATGCCGACCTCTTCGATACCATCTATGGTCTTCAGCTCGGAGATGAAAGAGAGAGCATTTTTGCGGGTAAGCGGCTCGCCACCGGTGACGCGGATCTTCGAGATACCCAGCTCGGCGCCGACACGGACGACACGCAGCATCTCCTCGTAGCTGAGCACCTCCTCCCTAGGCAGCCACTGCTGATCCTCTGTAGGCATGCAGTAGTGGCAGCGCTCGTTGCACCGATCGGTGATCGATACGCGCAGGTAACTGATGCGATGGCCATAGCGGTCTTCCATGTTTGTGTAAACTCGTGGGCTCAGCCTGTTAGCCGACGAGGACGTCGGCGGTCCCCGGGGGGCACTGAGCCTGCCCTAACATACGCATCAGGCCTAGTCCGTCTACACTGGCAAACGAGAATAAATCTAATGAATCGCTGCTCAGTCTGATGGCTGGGGTAGTCCGGCGATAGAAAATCGCCGCTCCCAGTGGCACAATCTGCGACTCAAATCTGTTCCCCCTCCCCAGCAATCGCCAGCCTTCGCATCTAACGTCTCCCCCACTGCCACGTTTAGTCTCTACATCCTCCGACAAAATCCCTTGCCAGTGTGGCATTCTCAGGTGTTATTGTTTCCATAAATTACGGGTTTATTAAGGGTTTTTTATGACTCCTCTTTTCAGGAAATTTCTCGGGCTCAATTGGTTGCTCTTTGCCAACATGGTCGCCCTGCTCATCGTCGGTGTTTTTGCGATCTACTCTGCCTCTTGGATGCGAGAGGAGAGCTTTCTCGTGGTCAAATGGCGCACCCAGGTGGTGTATATCCTAGCGGGGTTTGTGGCGTTTTTTGCGACAGCGCTGATTGATTATAAATGGGTAAAAAAGCTGGGCATTCCATTCTATCTACTGGGCATTATCGCTCTGCTGCTGACAGTCCTGGTCGGTACTGAGATCCACAACTCGAAGAGCTGGCTGCAGGTCGGGCCTGTGACGGTGCAGACCTCGCAGATCGCCATCTGCGGGGGCATCACTGGCATGGCGGTGGTACTCGCCTACCTGCACAAGCTGCACCCCGTGCTGAGGAATCCCTTCATCCGCCTGATGGTGACTGGCTGTATCGCCAGTGTGCCACTGCTAATGGTGCTGGCTCAGGGCGACTTTGGCTCGGCTTTCGTGTGGATCCCAGTGACAGCGGTGATGATCCTGCTGGGGAATATCCCTTTCCGCTACATCATCGTGGTGCTGCTGGTGGGCACTCTGTTCATGCCGTATTTGTTCTTCTTCGGTCTGAAAGATTACCAGAAAGACCGGATCACCGTGCAGTATAAGATGCTGCGGGGAGAGAAAGTGAACATCCGCGACGAGGCCTACAGCGCCCACAATAACTTGATGGCCATCGGTAGTGCCGGCTGGACCGGAAAAGGCTTTAAGAACGAGGACACCATCAATAACAAGGGATTCATCACTCCGGATACGGCGATCAATGACTTCATCTTCGTCGTGTTTGCCGAGGAGCAGGGCTTTCGCGGCGGGTTATTCCTACTGGCGGGCTTTATGCTGATGCTGCTGCAGAGCCTGTTTGTGGCATTCTACAGCCGCGATGTGCTCGGTCGCCTGGTCGTGGGTGGCGTGGTAGCCCTTGTGTTTGCCCACATCTTTCAAAATGTCGGGATGAATGTGCTGCTGACACCGATCACTGGTATCCCGCTGCCACTGATCAGCTATGGCGGTACCTTTGTGGTGATTACTATGTTCCTACTCGGCCTAGTCCAGAGTGTGTGGGTGCACCGGATCGAGCACGAGGAGATCATCGAGCGTCCAGACACCGAGATACCCAGCACGTAGTCAGGTCTCATATTTATTGATATTTTACTATCGTTAAGTGATTTTTTCCGCCACCCTAGTCCCACCTCATGTTGCCAGAAATCACTAAACTACTCGTCGTCCAGCACCGCGACCAAACCATAAAGGCGCTGGAAAAGAAGATAGCCAACATCCCTGTCGAGGAGGAAGACATCCGGGACAGGCTATCCACAGAGAAAAAAGCAGTCGAGGCTGCTCTGGCCGATGTGCAGTCTGTCGAGGTGGAGATAAAAAACATCGAGCTCGATGTGCAGACCCGGCGCGACTCCATCGCCAAGCTGAAGGTGCAGCAGTTTGAGACGAAAAAGAACGAAGAATTCCAAGCCATGGGCAAGGAAATCGAGCGCTACGAGGAAGAAATCGCCACGCTCGAGGACCAAGAGATCGAGCTGATGGAGAAGCTAGAGGGCCTCACTGAGATACTCGACTCCGCTCGTGGTGTGCTCTCCGAGAGCGAAGAATCGGTCGAGTCCGACATCGCCGACCTGCACCAGACCAAGGCCAACTGGGAAAAAGAAATGGCCGAGGAGAAAAGCAGCCGCAGCGAGGCTATCTCTGGTCTAGACGAGGACCTGGTATCCAACTACGAGCGCATCTTTAATGCCAAAAACGGTAAAGCCGTGGTCGGGCTGACCGACGGCCAGTGCACTGGCTGCCACATGAAGGTGGTAAAATCGACCGTAGTGGCAGTAAAAGCCGCCAATGAACTTACCCACTGTGAAAACTGTGGACGTATGCTCTACTGGTGGACCGATGCCGTTGACAATGAGAGCGGCACGTCCAACGAATACTAAAGCCTGATCAAGCCCCTCCTAGACCGAGTGGTAAATGCGTCAGAACCGATAATTTGACGAATCCTGACAAAGCCGCTACTCATCCCAAGCTATTTCCACATGATCTCTAACATACCCTTTGATCGGGTAAACTGGGTGAATTCTATTTTTCTCCTCTCGATCGCTCTCACCGCTCTCATCGGAGCACCGTTATACCTGATTTTCTTTGGCATCGATTGGTTTCAGATCGCACTTTTCTGTTTCTATGGGGTAGCCACGGGTATGAGCATCACGCTCGGCTATCACAGGCTATTTTCGCACCTGTCTTTCAAGGCCAAGTGGCCAGTCCGCCTGTTTACGCTGGTCTTCGGAGCCTGCGCCTTTGAAAATTCTGCCCTCAAGTGGTGCTGCGACCACCGCAGACACCACAAGCACACCGACCACGAAGGCGATCCCTACGATATCAGCAATGGCTTTCTATGGGCTCATATCGGCTGGATCCTATTTAAGATCGATCCCGAGCCACCGTATGACAATGTGCCCGACTTGAAAAAAGACCGCCTCGTGATGTGGCAGCACCGCTGGGATAAGCTCATCGCCATCACCGTAGGCCTGCTGCTACCGACAGCGCTCGGTTTCCTCTGGAGTGGCTGGCAGGGTGCTCTAGGTGCCTTTCTCATCGCTGGAGTGCTGCGTATCTTCATTGTCCAGCAGAGCACCTTCTTCATCAATTCGCTCTGCCACACCATCGGCAAGCAGCCCTACTCCTCCAAGTGCAGCGCACGCGACAGCTTCATCATGTCGCTGTTTACCTTTGGCGAGGGCTATCACAACTATCATCACCGTTTTCAGCACGACTATCGCAATGGTGTGAAGCCGTGGAACTTCGACCCGACTAAGTGGGCGATCTGGGCACTGGAGAAAGCCGGCCTAGCCTCCAATCTCAAGCGAGTCTCGCCCAGCAAGATCCTACTAGCCGAGATGACTGCTGCTAGGCACAGCGCCGAGGAGGAGCTACTGCGAGTCTCCAAGTCTGAGAATGCCGAGTGGCGCGAGAAAGCGACCACTGCTCTCAATGCCCTGATCGAGCGTATCCAAGTGATCAGCGAGGAACTCGAGGAAGCGCTGAAACACCGCGCCGAAGTCTCGCGCAGCTGGATGCTACGCCGCAGCGCCCGCATCAAGTCGGTGCTAGACGATATCGCCACGATTCGCAGCCTGCGCTTGCCTGTGCCACTACCGGTCTGATAGGCTCTCCGCATGCGCTGGCAGCGGCTGATCTATCCACACGTGCCTGTACGGGCTCTGCCGCAGATCCTACTGCTGGCTCTGTATGGTTGCCTGCTGGCCGGTGCCTACGGCATCATCCACGATCAGATCACCTACACTCTGGCACCAGAGTACTACACCCACTTCAAATTCGACCAATTTGACTACGCCGACCTCGGTCTGGGCGATCGGGTCTTTGCTGGCACAGTCGGATTTCTAGCGACCTTTTGGATCGGCACGCTGGCAGGCTGGATCCTCGGTCGAGTCTCGCTAAAACCTGGCAGTGAGACCCCGCAGATGCGCTTGGTCATAGTCAGCTTGCTCACCATGCTGGGTGTGTCTGCCCTCTCAGGTGCGATAGGCTATGTCTACGGCACACTCACCTGGCAGACAGCAGAGGTGCGCTGGGCTGAGTGGCGAGAGGCCTATGGCCTATCAGACCTGCCTGCCTTTGCCAGAGTCGGCTACATCCACAACATGGGCTACATCGGCGGAGTCGTAGGCGGCATCATCGCTGGGGTATTGATGAAGCGAAACTCCGAAACTCAATAGCGAACCAAACCGCAAAACTGAAGCAGAGCGGAGGCTGACATGCCTCCAAAATTTCCGCGCCCGATATTTTATTAAGATTTGTTAATTTTTTAAAAAAACGCTATATTGTCAGGACTCAATGCTCCCGAAATACCTCATAGCGATCATTCTCCTATCGATATCCGTCACAACTGTTCACGCTCAGGATATTTCGGCAGAAAAAATCATTCAAGCCATCGTCAATGATAGCGGTGGCACCGCAAACCCAGCTAACTTTCAGCGCTACGCTAGAAAGCTGAATAAAACCCTCTCTCAATATTCCCCTGAGCAACTCGAGCGCATATTTACACCGACGAGCCCTAATCCTGCAAATTCCCCACCGGATGTGGCTGATCCCCCACCTCCCGGAAACTCCCCTCCCGACGATGACCCACCTGGCTGGGAAAATGAAACCAGACCACGCCAACCCGAGGAGGACAAGGAAGAGAAAGACAAGAAAAAAGGACGTAAAGGCTCTGGCAAAGGAAAGGGCAAAGGAAAGGGCGACGACGATAATCGCGACAACGATGGCCTAGACGACGATGATGATGACGACGAAGAGCGAGCGGAAAGACGCCAGAAAATGGACGCCTTTGCTGATGAAATGGCAGCACTCCTAGAGGATGTGAAGCGCACTAGAAGACTCCATCAAAATTCTTACCAAGACACAAGTCCCGGCTCTTTAACCGAAAAGCGAGGTCGTCTCATCGCAGACACTGCTTTTGATTTTGGCAATAGCATGAACGCTGCACGCCAACGAGGTGAAATCGCTCTACAATATGCGCAAAGTATCCTGCCAGATCTAGAAGACGACGACGCATGGAAAGCGGACCTCAACCAGCTGCAAGACAACCTAGCTGCAGCCACCACCAACTACGACACCTATAACGCCCAAGTAAACTATTACGCTCAAAGTCTATACCTTTACAGAAACAGCCCAGATGATTTTGATAGAATCTATCGTCAAGCTGTAACTAACGAAAACGGTCGCACCGATAGCGGAGAATCAATCGCAGCCACCAACTACCGCATCATAGAGCTTATTAGAGAACACACCAGATAAAGAGGGCCAACTCACGGCCCTCACTCTCCTGGCTTATACCACTCCGGTGTACCAAACCAGTCGTGCATCTCTTTATCAAAAGGCGCCACGATCTCTTCTGGCTCGGGGAATACGCCCTGATCTTGTGTCTCGACCATCCACACCTCCAGCGCCGTACGCATCTTGATCAGAGCTTCGACATGCTCGGGATCGGTAGAGCCAGCTAGATTATTGATCTCGTGCGGGTCAGCTTCAGTATCGAATAACTGCTCTGGCGGCACAGTCGGCGACATAAGCGCTGCGGGCGGCCCTGTTAGTTCACCCTTTGCCATCAGATCGCGCATCAGCGGCTTGATGGGGAAACACTTTTCTTTATACCGATTCAGTGAGGCAAAATGCCGGTCGGGGTAAAAATTTCGGATGTAGTGATACTTCTGCCCCCTCACGCTGCGGACATGATTCACCGTCTCGTCGACACGATCTCGTCCAGAGAAAGCATACTTCCGCTCAGGCCCGAGACGATCCCCCATAAAGATACGGCCATGCATACCGAGCGGGCGATCGATACCGGCAAACCCTAATGTCGTGGGGGTGATGTCGATCAGACTGACCACTTCGTCCTTCACCGTGCCCGGTGCGTAGTTGGCCGGTGCCGGGTAGTTTTTAGGCCAGTGGATGATCATCGGCACATGGATACCCGTATCGTAGCACCAGTGAATACCGCGCGGCTCGATACGGCCATTGTCGCCGAAAAACATCACGATGGTATCATCTGCCAGGCCATCAGCCTCTAGCTGGCGCAAGACTTTGCCTATCGTCTTGTCCATACCTGAGATCGAGTTTAGGTAGCGGGCCCACTCCTCGCGTACGATCGGATGATCGGGGTAGTACGGCGGAGGGGTCACATTCTCTGGTGTGGCGATCTTTTCGTGCTGATCCTCGCCCTTCCACTTCACACGCGGCTGGCGCCACGTCTGGCGATCGTAGATATCGTACTCGGCCTCCAGCGTATTGAGCTGGGCAAAGAAGGGCTGATTGTCCTTTAGCTCCTCCCAGGTATCGCCATCGTAGAGCTTGCCTTCATTTACAAAATTGAGGTCCAGCTTCCCCGAGCCGACTTCCTCGCCATTCAGGGTCTTGAGGTTCGAGGTGTAGTAGCCAGCATCTTTCAGCCGGTGAGTGATCGGGCGCACGCCCTCGGGCAGACGGTAGCCATCCTCGCGATGCGAGCGCATATTGTGGGTATCGCTAGAGCTCTGGTACATTCCTACAAAAAAGGCACTGCGACTCGGCGCACAGACTGGCGATGTGGAAAACACATGCGTGTAGCGCACGCCTTTCTCCGCTAGAGCATCGAGATTGGGCGTCTTTACATTCTCCGCGCCGTAGCAGCCTAGGTCGAGCTTCTGGTTTTCACCGACTAGCCACAGGATGTTGGGCTGCTTTTTCTTTTCAGCAGTCTCTGCCACAGCTAGCCATGGCAGGGAGAAAAGAGCGAATAGCATCGTAACGAAGGATCTGGACATAGCCCGAGCCTAGCGGCAATATCGGCGGATTGTAAATCACGTAATTATAAGGAGGTTTCGCCCCTTGGGACCGCCGATGTCCTCGTCGGCACCATTGCTAGTGTGCTCTACCCGATGCAGCCGACGAGGACGTCGGCGGTCCCGGGGCTCCTACTCTTCGGCAGCCTCGGCAGCATCTGCCTCCTCTTGTGGCTTCACCTTGGCAGGCTCAGCTCGGTCAGCGTAGATCAGGATGCCCTTCAGGGTGTCTGCCGCACGAGCCACTTGGGGATCGGTGAAGCGCTCGGCCTGCTTGCGGGCCTCGGGTGAGAGATTTTCGCGGTTGAACCAGCGCATCAGCGCTTTTTCCTCGGCTGGCTGCAGGCCGACTCGGATATTTGGCTCGACTCCCTTTTCGTGGATAGTCACGTGGTTGGGTGTGTAGTATTTCGCGGTGGTCAGGCGGATGGCTTTACCACCGCTATTCTCGATCGGCAAAATCGTCTGAACCGAGCCTTTGCCAAAAGAAGTCGTGCCGAGCACGATACAACGCTGGAGATCTTGCAATGCTCCGGCCACCACCTCCGAGGCACTAGCGGAGGAGTGATTCAAAAGAATGATCAATGGATACTCGCGAGGACGGCGCTGCTTCTTCTTGGAAGTACGATAGGTCTTACTCGGTCTACCAGAGCCAGGTTTACCTTCAGTAGTCAGCACCACATCTCCAGGATCCACAAACAGCCCGCACATATCGATCGCGGTATTCAGCAAGCCACCGGGATTATTGCGGAGATCGAGAATCATCGCCTCCATACCCTCCTGCTCGAGCTTATCCAGACCATTGGCCAGCTCCTCTGTCGTGGGTGCGGAAAACTGCAGCACACGCGCATAGCCGATCTTGCGATCGCCCGCGTAGCGCTCGTCGAGTAGCATGATGTCTTTCACCGAACTCTGCTGGATTACCTCGCGCACCATCTCCAGCTCAAGCAGCTCACCAGTCGGGCGACGCACCGTTAGCTTGAGACTCTCGCCAGGCTTGCCGCGCAGCATCTCGACCGCCTCGGTCAGGCCGACATCTTCAGTCAGACTATCGTTCACCTTCAGGATGTGATCGCCGGGCAACACACCGGCACGACCAGCCGGCCCATCCTCGCGCACGGTGATCACAGTGAGTTTCTCGTTTTTGCTCGAGACGGTCACACCGATGCCCTCATAGGTGCTATCAGTCGACTGCTTCAGCTTCTCAAAAACCTGCGGCTGCATGAACTGGCAGTGCGGGTCGAGATCTGCCAGCATGCCTTTCAGCGCGCTATTGATGAGCTTTTCGTAGGTCGCCTTCTCGGGATCGACGTATTGCTCACGAATGGTTTCGAGGACATAGGTGAAAAGTTTGATCTCCTCATAGCCGTCGTCTGCCGCCAGTTCCTCAGCTGCAGGTTGTTGGGCATAGGAGTCGGACTGCCACACAGAGAGGCCGAGAAGGAGAGCTGCGAGCAGGTAGAGGCGATTGATCATAGCAGAGACCATAGATGTATGGGACCATCTGCTGATAGCTCCCTGAATTCAAGAGAGGTTTTGCGCTGCCCACACACACCCCTCACTAGTCAGCCCCTTTTCCGAGACGCATCTCCACCAGCGTCGGGCAAAAACCATCTTTGCGCAGCTGATCGCAGCAGGCCTCGATACGCATGGACTTGCTCGATGGGCGAAAGCCGAGCCTCCGAGTGATGCAATCGATCAACAGAGCCGAGTTTTGATCCTCGAACTCCAAGACCTTGCCACAGTCCACACAGATCAAGTGGTTGTGGTCGGGCGAATCGAGAAAATTCGGATCGTAGACCCTCTCATCCCTACCGAGATCGATCTCGCGCAGTAGCTCGCACTCCTCCAGTAGAGCGATGGTCCGGTAGACTGTGGCTCGCGATGCTTTGGGATCTAGCTTGCGAGCACGGGCCCAGAGCTCCTCCGCGGTGAAGTGCTCATCGGTAGAAAAGGCCGCCTCCACGATCAGGTCGCGCTGAGCCGTGCGACGCAGGCCCCGCTTTCTGATGTGCTCATCAAAGCGCTCTTTGATCGACTGATCCATTTCTATCTACCGCTATAATGTGAATAGTACCCTAACTGAAAGCGAGCAGAAATCGGCGAAGTTTTCTCCCCTCCTAGCCTGGCTGATAGGCCCGATCCAGATGAGTGTAGCCGCCATCGACATGGATAATCTGGCCTGTAGTATGGGCCGATACCGGCGACAGGAGAAAGCACACCATGGCCGCAATCTCCTCGACACGAGTCATGCGCTGTCCCAGCGGGATCGTCGATTCTATCTCAGCACGCCGCTGCTCAGGATCGGGGTGGCGCGACAGGTAGTCAGCATACATCTCTGTCCATACCTCGGCGGGGATCACAGCATTGCAGCGCACCTGATCGGCCGCCAAATCGAGCGCCCACTCGCGAGTCAGTGCCATCAGACCGCCTTTAGCAGCGGCGTAGCCAGAGGTGCCCCCCTGCCCCGTGCTGTAGACTTTGCTGCCGATATTCACGATAGCGCCATTTTGAGACTTCAAATCATCTAGAACGGCCTGTACCAGACCGTAGCACTGCACCAAATTTTTCTGCAGAGACTCGACAAAAGCTGACACCGGCTGCCCCAGCGCGACACCATCGTTGATCCCCGCATTGTTCACCACTCCGGCGATAGGCCCATGATCCGACCTGACCTGGTCGATGGTCGCGGCGACGGCCTCGGGATCGCAGAGATCGACTTGATAACTGCCAGCATGCTCGGCAGGCTTCAGGTCTAGAGATACAGCAGCGACGCCCTCGGCACGTAGCCCCTCGCAGATCGCAGCTCCGATACCACTGGCACCACCTGAAACCAGGCACACTCGGCCCTCCATTTGTAAATCCATAAGCACCGAGATAGTGCCCGAGAGCTGCTGTGATGACAAGCGCGCTCTAACGCGGCAACACAGATGCTGCCTCTTCGCCGACAGCCGCCTGAGGCTTTTCCGGCCTAGGGGTGAAGCCAAAGGATGATGGTCCCTCGCTAGCCGCAGCTGCAGCCTGAGGCCCACCTCCACCACCGAATCCACGGCCAGCACGGCTCTGGTTTGGCACCGCCATAGGCGGCATACCACCAAATGCTCGACCGGCACGAGACTCTCCAGCAGCCGCTGCTGGGGCTACAGGCCCGCCAAAGGCACCACCCCGATCAGGGACAGATGGCATCGGTGCAGGCGCGCTCGGTGCGGGACCTGGTGTCCGCCCGCCAGCGCCGAAAGCATGGCTCTGCACCTCCTCGACGGGAGCACCCGTCATCTGCTCCATACGGTCGGATACTTGCTCGCGGTAGGTGCGTGCTGCGGCGATCTGCTCATCGATCGCTAGGATCAAAGGCTTTAGCTCGACCGGCTTGGAGAAAATCAGACTCTGAATACCACCGGTATTCGCGATGCTTTGCGCCTCGCGGGCCAGACCAGTGAGCAAAATCACAGGGATATTTCGCAGAGCGAGGTCATTGCGGAGCTCTGCGAGTACCTCGCCACCATTGCGGTGCGGCATCATGACATCGAGCAAGATCAGATCCGGATTTACCTTACGTGTGGTGTCTAGAGCGAATTCTGAATCGTTCTCGACCTCCACATCATAGTCGAACTTGCCCAGCGTTTTGCCAAGCAGAGTGGTGAGACTCACATTGTCGTCGACGATTAAGATCCGGTTTTTCATGCAAAGGAGGCTGCAAACGAGGTGCCTCTACTAAAATTACCTCATTATTATGGAAAATATAGCAGTTTTACCAAAATTTTAATTAAAATCAACTTTAGTTAAAAACTTCCCTAAGTTTTTAAAATTTTATACTGGAATATACTTAATACTCCTTTATTTTACTAAAGATTTTAGACCGCACAAAAGAATCTGCTTCGCAAAAAACCTTGGTCGATAATTACCCATAATGAATAAACTCTTAATAGTGATCGATGATCAAGCGACTGGCGACTACCTCCAGCGTACTATGGTCGAGAGAGGCTTTCACACCGCTGTCGTCCTCGGAGTACAGCCGATGGTGGAATTTTGCCAAATCCACTCGCCCGACTTCACTATTCTAGACCTCGATATGCCAGGCAATGATGTATGGGGTGCAGTGCAGTATGTAAAAACTATCCGAGATTTGGCGAATATGCCGATCCTCGGTGTGTCTAATGACACGAGCCCTATGGCTCTGCAGAAAGCTCAGGACAGTGGCCTGAGCGGTATGCTCCCCAAGCAGACAGACATCAACACTTTGATTTCGACAGTAAACCAGATCATGACAGCATCCCAGCCAGACAACACCACACAACCTGCGGCACCTGCAGCTGCCTCGCCTGCCACAGGCGGCGGAGAGGGCTCGCTAAACCGACTGCTTAATATCTCTGCTGAGGTAGCCGAGATCGCCGACCGCCTAAAGGCACGTGTCGGTGAATTTGGCGATGAAGGCCCAGAGCTATTCGAATACATCACTTCCTCGAGCGGCGACATCAGAGATAAGCTGGGCACAATCGCAGTGTCTGATCTGGCTGACAAAAATCTACGTCATGACTTCCGCAATATGATCGGTTCGGTCACAGGTTTCTCCGAGCTGCTACTCATGGAGCCTGATCTATCCGACGACGCGACACAGGGTTTCACCCGTCTGCGCGAGGTTTCCAAAGATTTCGTCGATATCCTAGACGAGCAAAAAGCCGCTGCCGCCTAAGGCAGCGCACCGCCCCTCCCCATCTTTACTTACTAAACTCCACTACCTGAAAACTGCGCCCCATGATCTCGGGGTGTGTCAATGTCTGAAACTGTCGTAGCCGCTGTGCGTTCTCGGCAGATGGCGGCTGGCCCTCCAGCGATAGGAGCCAGCTTTCCGCCGATCGGGTCAGAAATCGGCACTGATCTTTCTCCGCGACTAGACTCAGCCCCGCAGCCTCACCGGCAGCGGCTAGATCACTCCAGTTCACATGGGCTGTCAGATCTAGCTCGCCTAGACGCCGTAGATAGGCTTCGTGACTTTGGTGGTTTTCGATAGCTTTGAGAGTCCCAGTCGTGCGGTTTTCTCGGAAATAACTATCCGCACCGAGCCCATAGTCGATCACCAGCCAGCATCCCTGCTGGGCAAAGACTCCTGCCACCTCCTGAGTCCACTGCCACACACCCGGGCAGTACTCTGTGGTGTAGCCATCGGGTAGCTCGCGGCCCTCGACCATCTGCAGAAATCGCCCATAGGCTGCATCCTGGGTCGCTGGCAGATAGGTCTCTCGCAGCTGCCCGGACTCGGCATCGGCGATCACGTGGCTATCATGCCACTGCCCATCTCGCCACGATAGCCTCCGCACGGCAAAGGCATCGAGCAGCTCATTGCACAGATAGACCCCCTGCTCTGCTCGGGCATCGGCTAGGCTTTCGACGATCTCCAGCTGATCGGAAAAATCGCTCTCCGCAGCGATCTGCTGCATCTCCACCCGACTGCTCTCGCGCGGCGCCACCACCCGATAGCAGAGCTGCTCCAGCAGCGGACTCTGCCGCTCGGCGAAGCCTGCCAGTATATCGCGCGCCAGCTGCAGATCGTGCGCCCCCTGCTCGACCACCACCAGCTGGCAGCCCGCCTCAGGCTCCATCGCCAGCCAGCGCTGCTCTATGGTGTGACTCAGCAGCAGGCCAAAGGTGTCTCCCACCGAGACACTGGTGTAAAAATCGCCCTTTCGACCAATCTTTCGCCCAATAGCGGAGGCATAATAGCCGTGGATAGGGTGATAGAGCGCCAGCTCCATCACCTCATCAAAGCGCATGGTTGCAGGCGGATTTTTTTCACTCAAAGTTTGAAAGATAAAATCCGAAAGCGGCGTATCATCCGCTGAACGAGAGGCATGCTGATCTGAAGTGTCTGGGTCCACCCGAGCACTCATAAGTCAGCATCTCGATTATTTCCAAAACGAAAACCAATCGGCAAGCACTATGGCAGATCTAGACGACATCTTTAGTGATAAGAACAAGCGCAAGAAACCTGTGCAGTCTCCGATCCTATCCGAAAACCAGAAAAACGTCGATCTACCGACTCTGAGCCAGGAGATCGAGCGCCGAGCGAAAAAGCGCCGCATCCTCATCGGTTGGTTCAAGTTTTTCGGCTTCATCATCATCCTCGGGCTTGTCGTAGCTCTGATCGGTATGTTTGGCGCCTATCTCTACTGCAAGCCCCGCTACAATCTCGCCCAGACCTTCGATCTAAAAGATCTCGAAAAACTCGAGGTAGCTAGCCGTATCGTCGACCGCAATGGCATGGAGCTGGGCCGGATCTTTGTGCAAAACCGCCGCCCGATCTCCATCGACGAAGTGTCCGAGCACTTCATCAATGCCCTGGTCTCGGCTGAGGACGGCAATTTCTACAACCACGATGGTGTCGACTACAAAGGTGTGATCCGCTCGGTCTACCTGAATACCAAGGCCAAAGACGTGAAGTCGGGTGCGTCGACCATCACCCAACAGCTGGCGCGAAATACCTTCGAGCTACGCGACCGGACTATCAGCCGTAAGGTCACCGAGGCATTCCTAGCCCGCCGGATCGAGAAAGAGCTGGGCGACAAACAGCGCGTGCTCGAGCTTTATCTAAACCGCATCTACTTCGGCAGTGGTTACTACGGTATCGCCGCCGCCTCCGAGGGCTTCTTTGGCAAAGAGGCCAAAGATCTCAACATCGTCGAATCAGCCACCCTCGCAGGCGTCATCCGAAACCCCTTTTACCGCTCGCCTCGCCGCTACCCCGATGCCTGTAAAAAAACTCGCGACCACGTGCTCTCCCTGATGCGCCGCGACGACTACATCGACCGCGAGACCATGGAGCGCGCCCAGGCTCAGCCGATCCGCACCGTCGACAAAGCCAGCCTCATCGGTAAGTCCGGCTACGTTTATGACAAAGTCCGCCAGGAGGTGATCGACATCCTCGGCTCGGACGATGTGAACTCTGGCGGCTACGTCATCGAGACCACCATCGACAGCCGCCTGCAGAGCGTGGCCAACCAAGCGATCAAAGACCAGCTGACCATCATCGAAGAGCAGCCCGGCTACACAGCTGAGAGATTCGACGAATATAAGGAGAAGAAGCGTGCCTTCCGCGAGGCCAACGACAGCACCGCGATCCTCGCTGCGCCGAAATACGTGCAAGGCGCTCTGATGGTGATCGACAACAAGACCGGTGCCGTGCTCGCCCAGGTCGGTGGACGCGACTTCCAAGACAGTATGTTCGACCGGACCAGCCTCGGCCGCTACCCTACTGGCACAGGCTTCAAGCCATTCGTCTATGCTACTGCGTTTGAGAAAGGATTCTTCCCCGGCACGCTGATCAGCGACACGCCGATGAACAACAACATGGTCATGGTCGGTGGCACCTCCGGTATCCTCGGTGAGTGGGGTACCGAGAATCCCGCCAATCGCTACGACAACCAAGTGACCGCCCGCACCGCTCTCTCGAAAGGGAAAAACGCGGCAACCGTCCGCATGGGCACCCAAGCAGGGTTGAAAAATATTGTCGAAATCGCCGAGGCAGCCGGCTTTAGCTTCAAAGGCGACCTGCAAAAATACAACGCTACCATGCTGGGCCGAAATCCTGCCACCGTCTCCGAGATGGCTCTGGCCTACTCCGCCTTTGCCAACGAAGGCAAGCGTGTCGATCAAACTCACATCATTTCCAACATCCGCGATTCCGACGGAAATATCGTCTACCAGCCGACTATCGGAAAAGCTAACACTGAAGTCGTCGATCGCTACACCGCCTATCAGGTCAGCAGCATCCTCGCCGACTGTATCAAGAGCGGAACGGGGCGCAAAGCCATCGACCGCTACGGTCTCGGCAATTTCCCAGTGGCTGGCAAAACAGGGACCGAATACAACTTTACCGACAACTGGTTTTCCGGCTTCACCAGCGAGGTCACCTGTGTGGCTTGGGTCGGCTTCGACCAGCGCAAACGTATCTACGATGGTGCCTTTAGCTCCGATACCGCTCTACCGATCTGGACCAAGGTCATGAATGCTGCAGCCAAAATCACCGATCCACAGCCATTCCGCGCGCCAGCCGACGCCGAGAAAGCCGAGATCTGCCTAAAATCCGGCGAGCTGGCCTGCGACGACTGCTACCAGACCGTGGAGGGCAAAGATGGGCTCACCTCGCAGCTGCGCAGCACCTACATCGAGTATCTCCGCCCCGGCACATCGCTCAGCTCTTTCTGTCACGTCCACTCCAAGGGCGGCGCGCTGCGCGATCTACGCAATTCATCGATCTCGTCTCGCTCACCTCGGAATACCAGTCGTATCTTCGACATCGCCAAAGCAGACCCCATCCTGCCCAAAGGCCCCACCATCATCGGTGACGATCCCTACAACACGATGAAAGCCGCCGTAAAGTCCCTGGTAGCCATGCCAGTCGTCGGTGGCAGCACCGTCGATACCGAAGTAGGCAAAAACGGTCTACCGATCGCGCGCCCCAAAGTGAAACTAGATTCATTCTCCGACAATCCGACCCGCCGTGTGCAGCTGCCTAGACCACGGCCGATTACCTTTGAGTAGGGCTTTTCTCAAAAGCTTCAGCTATAGGTCGTATAGGCCCTATTTGACTTATAGCACTTTACCCCAGCTCCATCTTGCCAGTGCTATCACCTATAACTTGCTGTTGCACACCCATCCGCTCTAGCATCGCCAGCCATAGATTGGCGATCGGGGTGCCCTCTTTTGAGCGGATGTGTTGGTTGTTGGCAATCGTGCCTTGGGCATTACCCGCCATCACAGTTGGTAGGTTATTGTAGACATGCAGCGCACCATTGCTGATGCCAGAGCCTAGTAGGAACATCGAATTATCCAGCAGTGTGCCCTCGCCCTCGGGCACGGCTGCCATCTTCTGCACGATGGCGGCAAACTGCTCGACATGAAATCGATCGAGCGCCTCTAGCTCGGTGCGCACCGCATCTTTGCCCTGCTGGTGCGACATACCGTGGTGCTGGATCGTCCGATCGCCGAACAAACCATGCACCCGCAGCGGTGAGCCCCAGCGCTCTGGTCCAGACATGATCGATGCCACTCGGGTCAGATCGGTCTGCAGAGCCAGCACCATCAGGTCGCCCATCAGCTGGATATGCTCCTCGCGGCGCATCGCCTGCCACGGGCGGGCCGGGCGCTGTAGGTCTAGTGCCGCCAGCTCTCCCTGCCGATCTCGCACCCGCTCGATCTGCTGCTCCACAGCACGCACCGAGTCCATATACTCACCGAGCTTCTCGCGGTCGACACGCCCTAGCCGACGATCCAGAGCCCGTGCCTCGCCCATCACTAGGTCGAGCACACTGCCCTGAGCGGCATGGTCTTTCACCGCAAACAATCGATCAAACACAGCCTGAGGATCGCGCTGCGACTGGGCGACATGGCCGTGGCCATACCAAGAGATATTGTCGAAATACACCGACTCGCGATTGTCTTCGTAGGGATTGCAGCTCAGCTCCAGCGAGCGAAAGGGTGTGTGCTGGCCGGTATGCTCAGCCATGATCTGATCCACCGTCCGCTTCAGCGGGTAGCCTGCTGGCGATAGCTCATCGGGCGCCGCACTACTGAGCCAGCAGGAGCTAGCCTGAGCATGGCCATCGGTGCCGTTTACCTTGATCCGATCTAGCTGCGTATACACTGCGATGTGCTCGCGCACCGCCTCCAGCGGACGCAGTGTCGGGCTCAGCGCGAAGCCCCTACCGGTCTCGGACGGATTCCACGCCGACTGTACCACGCCATTCGGGATGTAGAAAAACGCACAGCGCATCGGTGGCGCAGCACTGCGAGACATCGCCATCGCCGAACTCGGCTGCATGATCTCCAACCACGGTAGAGCTAAACTCGCACCTGCACTACGAAGCATTGTGCGCCTAGATAGAGACTGATTTTTTAGGATCATGGCTACGGCTGCAGCTAGAGACTAGCCCACAATCAGGCACTTTGCACCTCCCGATGCAAAAGCCCAAGCAAAGAGCCGGAGGCTCGACAGAAGCACCCCTAGGCCACGATTGTACCCTATTGAGTGAAAATTGTACCCTATTGAATCGGCCTATTTCCCTGCTCTGCGGAAGCCTGCAGCGGTTAGGTGGCGGTGCTTTTTCATCATCCGGTCGAGGTAGAAACGATTGGCAAAGCCGCTGCTCTCAGCCACCTCTTCCACCGAGGCATCAGTGTAGCGTAGGAGTCGACAGGCTTCATTGAGACGCAGCTCGATCAAATAGCGGATCGGCGATAGCCCGGTGTGCCGCAGAAACAGGTGGTTCAGCGCTCGCTCTCGCAGACCCGTCACCGTGCAAATATCGGCCAAGGTCAGCTTTTCCGTCAGCCGCGCATGCATTAACTGGACGGCCCTCTGTAGCCGAGCATCGCTCTGCTGCTCGTCCCCCAGCACCGCCGTACAATGTGACAGACAAAGGGCAATCAGCCCGATGGTGTCGAAAGGCTGGCACGGCTCGTCAGCGGAGTCTGGTAGCGGGCACACCCTCGCCAGCAAGTGATCGATCGGCTCGGTCCGCTGCACCAGATACATGCCTGTCTCCTGCTGCTGCAGGTCGCCTTTGAGGGTGAAATGGAGGTACCATTTGGTGAACGGCAGATGTGCCTCGAAACTCAATCTAGAGTGAGGCGGTATCAGATAAACCTCGCCCGCCCTCAACAGCTGGCGCATATCGCCACAGAGCACCTCGGCACCATCGCTGAGCGGATAGTAGAGCCTCCAGAATGGCGACCCAGGCCCTGTGATCTGCCATTTCTTTAGCGCCACACAGCGATGCAGCAGCACCTCGATACCACCGACGCTCTGCTCCACTAGCTGGGTGCCCACGATCGATCCGCCGGGATTGGAAAAGGAGTGTGGCTCGGGCTCTGCGCTCATACATGGTGCAAGATTAGATAAAAATAACCGCAGTACCGTGCATTTCCATTCTCATCTCGCGCCGGACAGTAGCCACACCTATGAGGAAACTGATATGTCTGATCGCCTGTCTCGCAGGCTACGCCCACGCAGCTGACCTAGAGCGCGGCCAGCAGCTGTATGCTCAGCTGTGCTTCGTCTGCCACGGCCCCAATCTAGAGGGCGGTAAGGGCCCTGCCCTAAAGGATGACTACTGGCACCATGGCTCCTCTCCCGAGGCGATCCTAGAGATCATCAATAAGGGGGTGCCTGGCTCTGAGATGATCGGCTACGAGGCCGTCTTTCCCGAGGCCGATCGACTGGCCGTGCGCGACTACATCCTCTCCCAGCAGGAGGGCCTGCGCGAAGTGATGCGTTCGGTCTACCCGAAGGAATTTTTCCAAGACACCACCCAAAAGCTGACCCTCGATCAATTCACCAATGTCGAGTCCGACTCGCAGCGCCTACTACCGGAGAATGTCTACTACATGGACCGCGGTGTCGATGGTGTGCTGCGCGGCCACTCAAAACTCTACATCCGCGAGGGCGGTGAGTATCAATTCAATATCAGCAAAATCGGTCGCACCACGGTGTACGTGAATGGCGAGGAAGTACATTACTCCAACCAAAGCAACAAAGCTGACGGACAGTATAACAAAAAGATCCAGCTCGAGCCTGGCATCCACGAAGTAGACATCCTCCACGACGAGCCCCGCAAACACAGCTACCGACTACACGGCAGACTGCGCCACAACAAAAGCGGCAAGCAATTTGCGCTCAACGGGCGCAGCCTACAGGGCAATGTACCAAAAATAATCAAAGCAACGCCAACTGCCCAGATCATCCGCAAATGGATAAAAGATATACCACCTAGATCGCTACTCTGCCTACTGCCCAACCAAGTCATCGTCGCCTACAATCCGGTGGACGGGCAGATCGCCAAAGCCTGGCACACTGCCGAGGTCAATCAAACTCCGTCGCTACCCGACCGCAGCGCCAATCCCTCGCAAATCAATGGCGAGGAAGTCACTAACCCTCCTGCTACAGGCATCGATAGCCAACTCGTGCAGCTACTGCACTACGAGATCAGCGGTACCGATGCCGTCATCGTCTCAAAACTCGATGGTATCGAAAAGACCGTCACCATCAGCCCACAGGGAGATAACAGCTACTCCGTCACCGTTCAGTAAATTTCTCAACTTCTCCTAGCGTAATGAAAGCATTTCTATTCTTACTCTTTTCTCTACTCACCAGCAGCCAGCTGATCGCCCAGATACCAGCAGGCTACCGCCTAGAGACAGTCGAGCTACCCAAAGGAGCTATCACCCTACTCGGCCTATGCCACAAACCAGACGGCACGCTAGCCATCGTCAGCTGGGAAGGCGAGGTGTGGGAACACAAAGAAGGCGTCTGGACCAAGTTTGCCGAGAATCTCATGGAACCCAATGGTATCTATTACGATGCCAAAGAGGCCGCCTACTACGTGGCACAAAAGCCAGAACTGACTCGGCTAATCGATAGTAACAATGACGGTATCTGCGACCGCTACGAGTGTGTCACCGATGGATTCGGCATCACCGGCGAGTATCACGAGTATCACTACGGACCGGTAGTCGACTCTCTAGGTAGGAAATATGCCTCGCTAAACCTCGCTGCACGCGGGGCTTTCACCGTGCCCGATGGCAAACCCCAGGGCGTGGGCGGTGGCAATATGGCCTACACCGCTCCATGGCGCGGCTGGGTCTATCGCTCCGATCGGGCCGGTCACTTTCAGCCACTGGCATCGGGCTTTCGCTCGCCATGCGGTATCGGTATGAGCCCAGACGATCAGCTATTCATCACCGACAATCAGGGCGACTGGGTAGCCGACTGCTGTCTCTACCACGTGCGCGAGGGCAATTTCTATGGTCACCCCGCATCCCTCGTGGCCCACCCCGGCTATGGTAAAGAAAAGGTCCAGTCGATGACCGCCGCAGATTTCGCCAAAATCCGCACTCTCCCCGCCGTGTGGTTTCCCCGCGAAGTGATCTGCAACTCGCCCGGCAGCCCAGTCTGGGATACCACTGGCGGCAAGTTTGGGCCATTCCAGGGGCAAATGTTTATCGGCGACCAGACGCAGTCGAATTTTTTCCGCTGCGGAGTCGAGACCGTCAATGGCGATCTACAGGGCTGGTGTGTCGACTTTCTACGCGGCACTTCGTCCGGTACAGTGAAGCTATCTTTCGATGCTGAGGGGCGTCTCTGGTCCTCGCAGGTCGGTCGTGGCTGGTATAGCAAAGGCGGCAAGCGCACAGCGCTCCAGTACGCCGAGTGGGATGGCGAGACCACACCGTTTGCCCTGCACTCTGCATCACTGACCAAGACTGGATTCTCCGTCGAGTTCACCGAGCGGATCGGTAGAAAGATCACCCCAGTGGTGAAGAGCTATCACTACCACTACTACAGCACCTACGGCTCGCCTCGCGTCGACGAGGTAGAGCTAGAAGTCACCAACTACCAGCTCAGCCAAGATCGCCAGACAGTCACCTTCGACGTGCCTCTGACTGCAGGAAAAGTGTATAGCATCCAATTTCCCGAACAGAAAAACACCGAGTCCAAGCTGCTCGACTTTGACACCATCTACTACACCGCCAATCAACTGCGCCCTGCCAAGGAGCCCAAGAAAGGCCGCAATGTCGGCTGGGATCTCGTCGGCTCCAGCTGGTATCGAAACGATGGCCGCCGCCCCATACCTCCAGTCGCCAAGCCATTGCCCGAGGCCGACTTTGCCCTACCGGCTCCCGAGGCTGCCACCGAGCTAGATGCCAGCCAGTGGAGTAATGAAAACTGGGTAATCGATAGCGATGGCGTGATGCCACGAGGCAAAGGTAACAACTCCACCAAACAAGCCTACGGTAATGCTAGGATCCACCTAGAGTTTCGATTCGACCCATCGGACGATCCCAAATGGACAGGACAACTCTATGGCAACTCCGGCGTCTTTCTGATGTCTGGCTACGAGCTGCAGGTGGTCAATAGCTACCAAAACCCAACCATAGCCGATGGCATGTGTGGAGCGATCTACGGCCAGCACCCACCCCGCGTCAATGCCAGCCGCCAGCCCGGCGAGTGGCAGGCCTACGATATCCTCATGAAGGCTCCTATCTTTGCCGACGATGGCACGGTAGAAGAGCCGATGCGAGCCACGATTTTTCACAATGGCATACTCATCCACGACGATGTCTGGATCTATGGCGAGGTCGGCAAGGCCTACCGAAAACATGGCAAACGCCCTCTGATGATCCAAGACCACAAGGGCACAGGCGTATCATTCCGTAATCTATGGATCATCGACGATGTCGACTACGATCAGGAGCTAGATGCCTTTCGTAGCAACTTCGGCAATGTGCCCAACTCCTTCGTGGTATCCGAGCCCGCACCAGATCCCATCACCGTGCTGCCCGACCACATGGTGCAAGCCATGGATACCAACGTCGACAATCAGATCACCAAAGCTGAATTCCTAGCCTTCTGGACTGCCCAATTCGGCCCATCTGATGAGAATGAAGATGGTCTACTCGATCTAGGCGAATTCCCGCACGAAGGTGCACTGAAAGGCGCCGATAAGAATGGCGATGGCAAGCTCAGCAGAGAGGAGCATCGAGGTGTGTATGAGCCTCAGTTCGACGGACTGGACAGTGACAAAGACGGGGTGCTGACTCCGAAGGATAAAAAGTGATAGCGATCGATCAATCAGCCATCATCTGCATGTCTGGCACTTCACCCATACCTAGAGGATGGAGCAGCAGCAGCTTGAACTGCCAGGACTCGGCATCGGCGTTTTTGCCGGTAGACACCGACTCATTCTCTACCAAAATTTGATTCCAACCGGCATTTAGGTAGATGGGGATTTCGTCTTTGGACTGAATGGATACTCGAACGCTACGACCGTTGATCCATACTTGAGTAGGGCTCTGGCTGAAAAACTCCATAGCGGCGAGCTGAGTTTTGGCAGAGTTGACCCAAGTCACGGCATAGGCTTTGCCGTGGCCCTCGGTGGCTAGGCTTTTGCGGATATCGCAGAAATGTTCTTCGGTATATTGGATGGGGCGCCAAGTGATCGTTTGGTTATCGATGGTGTAGCGCTCCTGCAGGGTGATCTTTTTCAGGCTCGGCGGTAGAGTGGAGTTCCTCTGAGTCGCGTCTTCGTCGTAGGGAAATGGCCCGATCACTTTCCAGCCTCTCAAGACTAGCTCGGGTTTGCCGATGTAGTGTCCACGTAGGCCCTGGTAGACCTGTTCTCTTGGCACTTTGGCGGATTGCGAGACTGCTTTCACCACATTGAGACTTTTGGGCCAGCCCAGAGTTCCTAGGCGCGATCGGAATAGCATCAGGATAATGCCATTGGCATTGGGATTGTCTGGGTGCTGGTGTAGAAAGCGAGCGATCGTCTTGGCTTTATCCACATCGCTGTAGTCGGTGCGATTCAGCGCCTCTCTAAAGGCTCGGAACCCGCTACTTGTATTGCCAACCGAGGGAATGGTATGAGTGAGAAGATCATGAGCCTGCTCTGGAGTCAGCGTGTCGAAATCGGTATTATTGAGAATACGTCCTGCCTCCTCCTGAGCTTTGGTGAATTCATTGAGAGAGATCGGCTGCTCAGTCCACTCCGCGATTGGTTTGTCAGTAGCGCTCTCATCCCACACCTGCGCACTCAGCGATAGGCCCTGGTAGTTCGACGGTATAGAGGATAGAGGTATCGCACACTCGTAGGTGGTCTCACCAGCCAATAGGTCATGCCTGACTGCGGCATGGAGCTGCACCGATTCTTTACCATCGATCTGGGCATGGCTGTTTTGACCGATCTCCCACTCGACAAAGCGACCCGATGCCCTAGGTGGCTTTTCCCAGTGGAGCTTCACGACCAATCGATCGTGAGGCAGAGGGCGGTGAGATAGATCGGGGACAGTCGCGAGTAGTAGCACGTGTTTTCGATCGTGCGACACCTGTAGCTCGACTCCGTTTTTTGGTTCCAGCTTCGCCGCGCCCTCGAGAGATGGCCATTCACCAGAGACTCCATCCAGCACGATTTTTTGGCCAGCAGGGTGAATCACCGTTTCGCCTTTTGCCATCAGGCAAAAGGCGAAAATCACGAGTAGAGATAAACAGCTAAACTTCATCGCTGGAAAATAGGTAGAAATCGATAGGGAACCGCTAGGACTAGGGTAGCGACAGCCGTTCCGCCGTGAGGCATATTGCCATCGCCAGCGATCTTGCCGCTAGGCTCCTGTCGACTAATAATCTTTTCGGCAGCCTTGGGGTACCAGAAATTGATATATTGATCGCCTGACTGATAACAGGCCTGCACACAGTAAAACTGATCCAACCAATCGTTTCGTTCCTTGAATGCCCAGCCATCTTTGACGCCCTCGTTCATGAGGAATTTCCAGCCCTGCTTCAGAGCATCGGAGTCGAGGTCGCCTGCCAGCTGCAGCCCCAATAGACCAGCGCCCATTCGGTAGGCATTGGTTTCGTCCTGTCGGCTCGGTTTGTACCAAAAGGCACCGGTCTCTTTACTCTGACAAGCGTAGATAAAGTTTTTGGCTCGCTCCAGTGCACTATCAGGCACCAGCACACCGGCCTCCTTCGCCGAGACCAGCGCCTCGATGCCCATGATGGTGATCGACAGATCTCCCGGCTGGCGAGCATCGGGATTGTAGCCCCAGCCACCTTCCTGGTTCTGGCTTTTCAGTATCACATTGGTAGCCTTGCGCACCGCGGGGCCGACCTGAAGATTCTTCGATTGCCCCCAGGCCTCTGATAGAGCCATCACTGCCAGAGCATGCTGGTAAAAGGTACCACTAGAGATATCGACGATATAGCCATCCGGACTTTTCTGTGCCTGACTGACTAGGTATTCAACGCCATCCTCGATCGTCTCGCCATATTTGCCTTTGCCAGGCACATGGCCCTGCACCATAAACGCCATCGTCGCCAGCGAAGTATTCGCCACCCAGTAGCGCTCCAGCCCCCAGCTACCATCAGGACGTTGCTCACGCTCGAGATAGACCAAAGCGCGATCGATAGCACGCCGAGCGTGAGGTGTCAGCTCGATGGAGCTGACTCGCTGCTCCTCGGCGTGGGATGAAAGGATAGAGAAGATGAATAACACGCATGCGACCAAGGAGGGGCGCACGTCTCGTCGCCCGGCAGGCTGAGCCAGAGAATCGAGCACAGTACCTAAGGCGGCGGGTATGGCGCACCAGCCCGACGGCTCAGATTGCCCAGCGGCGAGACGCCGCCGCTCCTTGGGACGCTTCGCTTCTCGCCGGAAACTCTCGCTCAAGGAGGGGCTGCCTTTAGCTGCCCGGCAGGCTGAGCCATTTGCTTCGGCCAAGGTTGCCGGGCAGCTGAAGGCAGCCCCTCCTTGACGCTTGATACTCTGAAACCACCTATGCAACCGGAGACTCCCGCCCAAGGAGGGGCGCACGTCTCGTCGCCCGGCAGGCTGAGCCAGAGAATCGAGCACAGTACCTAAGGCGGCGGGTATGGCGCACCAGCCCGACGGCTCAGATTGCCCAGCGGCGAGACGCCGCCGCTCCTTGGGACGCTTCGCTTCTCGCCGGAAACTCTCGCTCAAGGAGGGGCTGCTTTTAGCTGCCCGACAGGCTGAGCCACTTGCTTCGGCCAAGGTTGCCGGGCAGCTGAAGGCAGCCCCTCCTTGACGCGAATGTTGATGTCTAAATCGATTCTTCATACCCAATCACTCCTGCATCGAACCTAACAACTCAAAATACTCCGCCGTCATCGCACGATACTCAGCAGGCAGCTGTCGCTGGTAATCTTGCTGGATCTTTTGCCGGGCGACTTCGGCGATATTTCGTTTCGACTGGTCGGTTTTTGTGTAGTTACCAACTACTGCTCCGCCACCGCTTTTGATCATTGTGGTTTCGTAGTGAGTGCCGTGTGGCTTATCGAATGCCGCAGCTCCATTACCACTACCTTCACCCGCTTTATTCCCCATCATGGAGGAAGACATCATCGGCGGGGCAAAGGCTCCGCCTGTAGCAGATGCCGACTGCTGAGCCATTTGCTGCCCACTACTACCCTGGCCGCTTTGGTTATTAGGTTGGGTCTGACTCGACTTGTCTCCGGGCTCTGATTTTTTCTGCTGCTCAGGACTCCCCTGTCCCGAGTTGCTTTGACTACCAGGAGGACCATTCTGCATTTGGCCTGGTGGCGGGCTGGTATTATTGGCTAGCGCCTCGCTACCGCCCCCTGAAGCGTCCTCCATGCTTTCACCACTGAGCAGAGCGTCCAAATCCATATCGGATACTTCACTACCTACGGCCTCACTACCAAACTCCATACCAGCCATGGGGTCGCCCATCGCTTCGGGAATCCCAAATGCCAGCTCCATCGGTAAACCCATCGCGCCACCGGCCATGGCTTGGCTACCCTCAGCCGAGTCATCGCCGCTAGGTAGATTAGCGGCCATAGCGGAGCCCATAGCCGACAGGGCATTGGCCAGCTTTTCCTGAAAGTCCTTTTGCGACTCTAGAGCTGAGCCAGCATCGTTGGCCAGAATAGCTTCGCCGCTCTTTTTCAGATCGGACTCAGCGGATGTCTCTGCCTTGGCTTTCTCACCTCCAGCTTGCCCCACTTCTTCTTCGCCTTTGGTATCCGTTTTTGCTACTTCAGTAGCTGCATTGGGTTTCTCACCACCTTTGGTCTCTTGCTCGGTCTTTGGTTTGCCTGGTTGCTCCGTTTTAGCCATTTGCTCACCACCGCTTTTCTCCTCATTAGCATCAGACTTTTCCGCACCTGGCGCTTTAGGCTCTTCTTTGCCACCGCCAGCTGCAGCCATCTCCTCACCCTCCCGCTTTTCCTTCGGCTCAGCCTTTTTCTGCTCGTCTTTCGAGTCGCCAGCAGCTGCCATCTCGCCGCCTTCAGTTTTCTCCTTAGGCTCAGGTTTGTCACCTGCGGGCGCCTTCGGCTCTTCTTTACCACCGCCAGCTGCAGCCATCTCCTTCCCCTCCTGCTTTTCCTTCGGCTCAGCCTTTTTCTGCTCGTCTTTCGATTCACCAGTAGCTGCCATCTCGCCGCCTTCTGTCTTCTCCTTAGGCTCAGGTTTTTCACCTGCAGGCGTCTTCGGTTCTTCTTTACCACCGCCGGTAGCAGCCATCTCCTCACCGGCCTGCTTCTCATCGGGCGCTTCAGGCTTACCACCAGCATTATCTGTAGCTGCCATCTCCTCACTCGTTTTGGCTTCTAGTGTTTCAGTAGCCTCTGGCTGCTGTTGCGCAGGATTATTGGCCTTCGCCATTGGCTGATTCGTTGACTTGGTCTGAGGTAGCTGAGCTTGCGGCATATTCTGCGCCATTGGCTGCGGAAAATTCGGCTCCGGCATTTCTGTCGGCGGCTGCTCCACCGGGGTCTCGGGATTCTCGGTAAAAGAGAACTCCTCGTTCTCGGTAGGCTGAGGCATTTCGAATTCCTCGCCCTCCAGAGCATCGAGGATATCCTGTAGTTCCTCCTTCAGCTCGAGATCGCCTTCGGGTTTCTCTATCTCATTCTCCAGCATCTCTGCCAGCGCCTCTAGCTGCGCCTCCATCTCGGTCTGGCGATCCATCACTTGGTCGCGAGTTTCTTGGGCTTGATTGGGATCCGTTAGTTGCTCCTCTCCCCATTGCTGAGTTTCGTCCTGTAGGTTTTGGCTATTGGTCATCAGCTCCGATAGGATCTGCTCGTAGGCAGACCGCTTCTGCTCGATACTGACTTCCTCTGCGGTCTTTTCCAGCTCTGCTAGGATACGATCGACCGCGACTGTCGCATCGGCCAGATTCTCCGACCTGCCGACGCTACTCAGTGCTGCGGCTCTCAGCTTAGCCGTGGCTGCCGGTATACTATCTTCACTGATACGGTTGAGCACCGTTTGGGATTCGCGCATTTTATCAGCCATGCTTTCCTGGATCAGCCCATTGCTTTCCAGATCGGCGATTAGAGCCTCTAGATCCGCTATCGTAGACTGCACCGATCTACCGACTGACTGCTGGGAGCGGGATTGGGAGAGTAAATCACTATCGACTTCGGACTGGGCCATCACATAGATAGTGGGTAGCCAGATCAATAGAAATACAGCTACTAGTTTTGATATCATCATTTTCATTCGCTGGTTGTTTTATTTTGGGATGTATCGAGGGCGTGTTTGATCAAAGTCTCTCGTCGCTCGGCCTCGGCGATATTCGATTGTAACTGATCGAATCGGCTGGTGATGTAGGCCTGGTAATCGGTGAGCGACAATATCTCGATCTCGCAGGAGCGAGTCACCGCCCGACGAGCCTGATCTGGATGTGCCGCCACCTCGGTCACCTCCAGGGCGACTTCGATCAGGTCGCCACTCTTTAGATTCGGTAGTTGCTCAGGTATATTCCACTGCAGCGGCCAGGTACCCGAGCGAGGGTGCTCTAACTCTTGCTGGCTATCATTCGACGGTGGCGGGCCTAGCGGGATGCGCTGCTCTGTCTCTTCGCCATTCAGTCGATAGACGATCGCCATCTCACTGAGTCCGTAGTCATCCGAGGCTCGCACTGTCAGATTCAGATTTTTATTGGGCGTGGCTTTCACACTGCTACTCGGAGCTACTAGATAGGCACGCGGCTCCTGATCCTCGCGCAGTCGCAAACGATAATCATCACCACTCACCGTCAGGCCGAGTTCGCCTCCTGTCGACTGCAGACGATACATACCTGCCGAGTGAGACGTCCAATCGAACTCCAGCGTCTTACCATCGGCGGATAGTGTCCCCGCCTGACTCCAATCATCCGGCCCCTGCACCTCTCCCTCGTCTACCTGCGAATCCAGTGTCACCGTCCACTTCAGTGCCGAACCACTGGGCACCGTGCTGGCCAAACTGTCGGCCGAATAGGGCTGCAATCCCGTGTACTCTGGCGGAGTGACCAGCAGAGTCTCTCCTACTACCTTAGGCGGCGATACGACGGTGATCTTTCCCGGTGCTCGTTTGGTATGAGACGACGCATCACCGATCTCAAATCGATACTCAAAACTCTCACTAGCACTAGCGACTTCGTAGCGAAAGACACCAGGCTCATCCGACTGTGGCACATCGATCCGACGCCACTGCTCACTAGGCTCACTGCGCACCCAGATCGCACCAGACTTGGGCACCTTGCCCTGAGCATCGACCTGTAGCGATATCGAGCTGCCCTCAGCGATGGTTTGATCACTCGGAATATTGGCCAACTCAGTCGCAGTCGGATAGGGAATATCGATACCCAAATAGCGCTGCCCGGCTACCCAGAGCGAACTAGTCATCAGAAAGCCGACGAGCAACAGAACTAACACCGAAATCACCGCCCACTTGATGATCGGCCTGAGATCTCGAAAGTCGACACTCTGACTGAAATCGAGCGGCTTCGATTCCTGTAACGCCTGATTTTTCACCATCGAAAACAATTCCTCAGACCCCGTCGCGGCTGGGGATGGCTGGGACAGCTGCACAAAGCTAACCAGTAGTGAATTCAACTGCGGAAAGGTAGTCTCCACCCTCGACGCCCAGGTGAGCCCATCGTAGGGCCGGAGACGGGTAAACCATCGTTTGCGCAACTGCCAGACGAATACTGCGATCGCAGCCAATAGCAGCCCCCATCTAGCGAGACGAGGTAGGTCGAGCATTCGGTCTAGAAAGAATAGAGCAATCACCAATGGCGCCAATAGAGCCAACGCCCAAGCGATACCGCCGATATGAATGGCGCTACGATGCCGCCGCCAAACTCCCTTGAGCTTGCCGTGCAGTCGATCGGTATCTTTAGAATGTGAACTCATGATCTACACCAGGCGCAGCCTACGCCGTAGCCACCACTCCCAGCAGGTCGCCAATAGTAAAAGAATATACAAAGCAGGGTGATCCCAAAGCCGTATCGATAGCTCGCGCTGGTAGCGAGGACGCTGCTGCTCTATCTTTTCCGGTAGTGATGCGAGCTGATCGAGCGAAACGACGGCCCCCGATGATTGTCGCGCGATCTGCTCCGCCGTATCGATACGAGCTTCTGGCCGACGCATTTCCAAAGACTCTTCATAGACACTCATCGTCAGTGTATTGGCCTGTTCCTCATCATCGCCCAGAGCAGTAATCCCATACTCCCCCACACTAGGTGGCAGATAAAAGCCCTGGTAAAACCCTGGCGTACCCTGAGCAGGTCGTAGCGTCAACTCGACTGGCTCGAATTCATCGTCATCTACCTTTTTCACTACGATGGTGTAGCTATCTGCTTCCACTGGCTCTAGGTAATCATTCAGCACATCCGCATGTAGTCGAAATGAATCACCTACAGGATAACGATTGCGATCCGCCTCTAGGGTGATGCGCTCGTTGCCGCCGAGCAATCGAGACAAGGCCATAAACTGAATCGATGTCGACCAAAACGATTCATGATACCGGCGACCTACCGTCTTGCGCAGCCGCCATAGCAGCTCAGTACCGACAAACATTGACTTCCCCGACCCATAGCGCTGCCAGGCGACCAGCGGGTATGGCAGGCCATCGACTCGTTTGCGCCCGAGTGTGACTAGCACATTGGCCCCAGGCCGAGCTGATACCGGTGGAGCATCGTAGAGTGGCGATATCTGCGCCCACAGCTTTCGCGCCTGATCTGCCTCCACACCTAGTAGAGCGATCTGTCCGGCTAGTCCCTCATCGGTAGGCGAGGCCACCACATCATCCGTCACCGGCACCCACGAGCTACCCTCGACATTGATGGGTAGCAATGGCTCCAGCGGAGTTCCTACATAGCTCTGCGGACTGTGAGACGAGCCACCCAGCATCAGCAGAGAGGCCCCGAGACGACTGACCTGCTGCACCATCCACTCCATCTGGCTGGTCTCGAAATAACTAGCAGGCACATCCCCCAGGATAACCATATCAAAATCGAGCGTCGACTGCCCGACAGCGGGAAACTCAGCTATATATTCCGGAGAATAGGTAGCTAGATCGGGGTCGCCCTGGGTCATGAGAAACTTCACATCGAGACGCTCATCGCGCATCAATACAGTGCGCAGATATCGATACTCCCATCGGGGCGCGCCCTCCACATAGAGCACCTTTACTTTCTGCTCGAGGAATGTCACCGAGCGCTCGTGGAGATTATTGACCGTCGAGACCTCTTCGTCCAGAGCCTCAAGCTCTAAGCTCAGGTCGGCTCGACCTTTTAGATTTGGCCCTTTCATCGGTATTTCGATCACCTGCTGTCCGGGAGACAGCGTCACGGGGTGGCGAGCGACCTCGTCATCATCGAACCGTACCACCAGGTCAGTGGTCATACCCTCTAGCTGGGGGGTAGAGGAAATCTGTACTTTCAACGGCAGGTCTTCACCGGGAAAAACTCGATCGCGAATATTCGCCGATAGTATCGATGCATCTGGAGAATTAGACTGGCCAATCGGTATCGGAAATACTGCTATCCCTCGATTACCTAAACGCCCCGCTACATTCACCGGATCGTCCCCTGCATTCCACGCCATATCACTGAGCAGGACTACTGCGGTGGCTTCCTTTTCCTTTAGCTCATCTAGAGCCAGACCGATCGCCGATGATTTGGCATCGGGAGCCTGGCCTGCTAGATCATCAACGCTGCTCGGAGTCACGTCATCTCCCACCGTCAGGATTTCCACTACATGATCGGCTTCGAGTTTTTTGACGATACCATCGACCTCGTCGACCAAGGCAGATGTCGCATATTCCCAGCGATTCTTATCAGATTCATGATCGGTGATCGACATACTCTGCGAGCGATCGAGCACCGCATAGACACGGCTCTCGCCTTTCTCCTCGTGCTGTAGAGATAGACTCGGCTGCAGCAGTAGCAGCAGCAGAATGATGACGCCTAACAAGCGAAGCGTCATCAATAGCCCCCTGAATTTACTGACCTGCTCTCTGCGGTACGACCACACGGCAAATACCAGCGCGGCGATGAGAATGAACGCCAACAGCGTCGATGGCAGAGGATTCCCCAGACGCCACTGAGTGCCGCTGATCTCGTGGATCCCGAAAATCTCTCCCAAGGTGCTGTATATGGTATCCAACATATTCCTCAATCAGCTCCCACACCCACTCCATAGCCGGTACGGATAGTGGTCGCTTTACGTTGTTTCCTCCTAGTCATCTCCGACGATAAAGCCGCCTGAGCTATCATCATCAGCAGGGCCGCCAGAGCAAAGTAACTACCTGTATGAGTCTGCGCCGTCGACGGCTCTGCCGCCTGCTCATTACCACGGATTTGAATACCGGTATCAGCCAATGCGAGTTGCAAATCTTCCACGCTAGTCGGCTGCACCGCGCTCTCTCTAGTATCGAGATTGGCCGCTACCAACTCAATCTCACCATGACCGCCTAGATCCAGCTGGTAGAATCCCTCGACTTCGCTTTTGCCCAGATCTAGGAGGATATCAGATACATCACTCTGCTCGGCCATTCGCTGAGGGGCACTCGATTGACCATCCGGATGCAGGAGTTTCGGCTCCGCTCCCAGATCAGATACCGAAGCCGAGAATTCCATACTTTCACCTACCTGATAGCTCCTCCTCTCGCCGCCGGCTGACAGCTCATCCAGTAGCAGGTGAAAGACGATGGGCCCAGCTGGACTGAGCGGCAGAGAACTCCACTGTCGCCCGGGCCCCGTCGCGACAAAGGCGACCCTGCCCGCTTGGTAATCGCGAGTCACCAGTAGAGGTGATCCATTGGATAGGTTCAGTAGTACCGACGACTGATCATCTACCTCCACCGGGTGATAGGCAGACACCACTGAGTCGGCCAGCTCTGGCTCGATCCTCACCAGCTCCGGCGCGAGGCGATGCGTCTGCGAGGCTAGCTGGATGGTATGTTTTTCCCCGGCATCTGGCAGTACATTAGCACCCCAAGTAAATGGTAAAAACTGCCCCAGAACTCGCTCGGCGGAAAAGTCATCGACCTGATCGCCCCCGTAGACCAGCAAACCGGCTCCAGCAGCGACTCGGGACTCCAGACTGTCGATGACATCGTCTGGCAGGTCGCTGACATTCGCCAAGACGATGATATCCGCCTGCTCGATATCTGCTACACCTACCGAAGCTGACAAGACAGTCGAAACATCCAAACCACTGGCATAGCCACTACGCTGCAGCTGTAGCGCCAAATCTAAGTAACGACTCTCCTGGTCGCGGCCTTCGACCATCAGCACCGATAGACGCTCGGGTATATCCAGAGCCAGATAGGTTTGATTATCATCACCCAGACTATCCGGTGCCAAACTAGCGACGAATCGATTCGGTCCCGCCTGATCGAGATGCGACCCGAGCCTGACGATCTGGCGCTCGCCCGGCTGCAGCGGACCGACTGCTACCGAATCGATTTCTTGATCATTGTGAGACAGCTGCACCGATGAGGCTGCAGCCTTATTTCCATAGTTCACCACGCTAGCGGTGAGACTGGCAAAACCATCTAGCCGACGCACGCCAGATACCATCTGTAGATCGGAGATGGCGAGATTCTCCACGGCCTCATCAGACACCTGCAGTATCGATGCTGTCGATGTCTCACCTAGCTGCTTCAGTAGTCTCTTTGCACCTTCGGTCAAGTCCGTCCAGTCTTGCTGCTGAGTGTCGGTGATCAGGATCAACTCCTTGCGCGAGCCGTCGGACTCCTTGAGCAAACTATCGATAGCCTCTAACGAATCGGCGAGTGCCAAACTGACCGGCTGCGCCTCTAGGGTATCCAGCCTATCCTGTAGTACCTCCACATCGGGATCGCTGTGCCTCATCAGCACCTCTGGCTCGCTACCCATGACCACCAGCGATAGCTGGCTACCGGATGGTAGAGATTTCACGATCTGTACCGCCTGCCTCTTTGCCTGAGACAGACGACTCTCAAACTGACCGTGATTCATGCTATAGGAGGCATCAATCGCCAGCACCAGATCCCTAGGCGTACCATCGGCCAACTCTGCACTCCCCGTAAACACCAGCCGCATCATCGCCAAAGCAGCCAACAGTAGGGTAAGACTGCGCAACGCCATCAGTAGCAAATCCTTCAGCTTGATATTGCGGGACTTCTGCTGAGAGACACGCTGGAGCAGCTCCATGGCTGCCCACTGCACTTTTTTGGGACGAGCCTTATTGAGCAAATGAATCAATATAGGAACAATCACGCCCAGTGCTGCCAGAGCACCCCACAGAGGTAATGAATTGAGTACGGTCAACGCGCCCCCTTTCCAGAGATAAAGAGATCTGCAATCACTGCCTGAGTCGACTGATCGTCACTCTCGATACTAAAGGTGACCGTCTCGCCTGCGGGTAGGTCTATCGAGATTTCACTCAGGTCGCGAGTTAGGGGTAGGCTTTTCAGTTCCTTGCCACCGCGCACCACGATCAATCGCGCCTCCGTCTGATTAGTCACTTGAGCTACCAAGGTCAGCTGTCCTGATAGCCTAGCCGGTAGGCTCACCACCTCGCCTACGGAAAGTTGCAGGCCTTTGGCCCATGCCGAGGGAGTCGAATAATCCATACCATCCTGGATAGCTTTCCCTGTCTTCCATAGTGGGAGCCAGTGACCACTCGTGAGGTTTCGAATGTAGCGAACCTGAGACTTCTTTAGGGATAGAGAAGGTTGTCCTTTTGGGTCAAGTTGAATCACATCGCCATCGATACTGGCTCTACCCTGGAAGATCGATCCATCGGTCAAACCGACTTCGTGAGTGCCGCTAGGCTTGGCAATGGCAGCCGAGTAAGACACGAATACATAGCGACTGACGGTATCGATCGGCAGACTAAACTGACCAATCCTCGAAGAAACTCGCACCTGTTGGCTAGATACACCATCCAAGCGGCAGGGCACCGGATCGCTACCCGAGCGATACAGCATACCCATCCCCTCGCTAAACGGGATCGGGCTAGCTACCGCACGTGAGTCGCGACGGAAAAATACGATCTCAGCTATTCTCGATCGATCGATTTCTTGTACCTCCCCCCATGGCTCTAGTCGCATGCTGATAGTACCCGCAGCAGCACCCGTCACCACACCCAGATATACCTGACCATCAGTCAAGCGGACAGCGTGCTTAGCGCCTACAGAAGCATGACTACCGGTGACTAACTGTTTCTCCACGGCTATCGAAAAGCTCGAAGCAGATAGTAGAACAGCAGCGATGATGGATTTGATTGCGGGCATATTTATCTACCAATAGGTTCGGAACGGGCTGCGAGGTAAGAAGACAGCATACCTCCGACGGGTTCACTCGTATCGACCAGCACGTGATCGACACCGACATTTCCTAGTCCGATCCGATACCGGTCGATCAGATCGCTCATCGCCTGTAGGTAGTCCTGACGAAGCTGATCGGGCTCGGTGGCGAATTCATCATCAGACTCTAGACCGACAAAACGGGTACTATCGCTAAACGGGAAGGTGAGTTCATCGTGATCTAAGGTCTGAAAAACGATCACATTATTGCCCGCGCACACCAGCTGATGAATACCGGCCAGACACTCCTCCTCGTCGGTGAGTAGGTCGCTGATCAATATCACAAATCCTTTTCGAGTCATGCGACCGGCGATCTGCTCCAGCGCTTTACCAGTATTGGTTCGCGGCGCATTTTCGACCTGATTGAGCTCGCGTACCAGATCGACTAGTACCGTCTTCGACCCTTTAGGCGGTACCATGGCGCGCAGCTCGTCGTCGAAAATAGCCAAGCCTGCAGAATCGCGATCCTCGACGATCCGATAGGCTAGAGTGGCAGCGAGCAGTTTTGCGTAGTCGAGCTTGCTGCCACCTTTACTACCGGTATAGGTCATCGAGGCACTGGCATCGACCAGGATATAGGCTTCGTAATTCGTCTCGGCCTCGTACTTGCGGACGAAATATTTCTCGGATCGACTGTAGACTCGCCAATCAATGTGACGAATCTCATCACCCGGCACATAGGCACGGTGATGAGTGAAATTCGTGCTCAGACCCGACAGCAAACTGCGATGCCGACCAATACGAGTGCCCTCCACGGCACCACGCGCAGCCAGCTCCAATCCGGCGACCTCCTCGAGAGTAGCCGTATCGATGCACTTAGCGTCTAGGATGGCACTGGGATCACTCATGCAGATGCTCCAGGAGCCGGTGTGGCTTCGATGATTTGGGTAATGATATCGTCGCTGGTCAGTCCTTTTGCCTGAGCGGTGAAGTTGGTAATAATGCGATGTCTCAAGATCGGGTGAGCGACCGCACGGATATCGTCGACTCCGACATGGTAGCGGCCATTGATCGCTGCCCGCACCTTGGCCGCTACGACCAGACTGATACTGGCACGAGGACCCGCCCCCCAGGATACCGTCTCCTTGACAAAATCTGGCGCCGAGTCCTGTCG
Organism: Verrucomicrobiota bacterium; assembly: GCA_020630975.1. GTDB lineage: Bacteria > Verrucomicrobiota > Verrucomicrobiia > Verrucomicrobiales > DEV007 > Arctic95D-9. Next base: position 127,434 of record JAHDID010000005.1, on the reverse strand, counting down.
AATCCGCGTGGCACGAATCAAGTCAGTGGCATAGCCGACGATCGCATCGGGCACCACCACTCGGCGGACTACATTCTGCGCCTCTAGTACTTGCTGCTGACTCATCACCGCAGACGGCCTTTCGCCACCATCGTTACTGACTTGCTTGACGATAGCGATCTCCTCGTCGCGCACTGGGTAGTCGACCATGATCTTGTAGAGAAATCGGTCCAGCTGCGCCTCAGGCAATGGGTAGGTCCCCTCCTGCTCCACAGGGTTCTGCGTAGCCAGTACAAAGAACGGCGGCGCTAACTGAAACTCTTCACTACCAGCCGATACTCGCTTCTCAGCCATCGCCTCGAGTAGTGCGGCCTGAGTCTTGGGTGGCGTACGATTGATCTCGTCCGCGAGCATGATGTTGGTAAAGATCGGCCCTTTGACAAACTTGAACCGGCGCTCGCCAGTCTCAGGATCATCCTGCAGCACCTCGGAGCCGAGGATATCGCTGGGCATCAGATCGGGGGTAAACTGGACCCGTTTGAATCCCAAATGCATACAATCGGCAAGCGTGCTGATCAGTAGGGTTTTGGCAAGACCGGGCACCCCCTCTAGTAGTGCGTGACCGCGGGCTAGCAACACGGTCATCAGCTGCTCGACGACCTCCTCCTGACCTACGATCACCTTCGACAGCTCCTGTCGCACGGCTGCACAGGACTCCATCAGGTTATTGATAGCCACCTCGTCGGACACAGGTCCGGCAGCTGGTGGTATGGGTGCTTGTTCCATAGTTATGACACGTTTAGTTAGTTACTTGATGGATTGATCTCCATCTGGGTTTTCTACAGTGACACTCTGGTAATATCTACCCAAAGCAGTCAGTTTTTCGTCCTTATCAAATAGAGCTGAGCAAGTTCCATTGCGATCGCCATCCTCGAATGAGAACCAGCAATACCCAGCGATCCAATTTTGCTTTTCCATCCAGGGGATGACGTCTTTCATGAATTTCAGCACATCGGCACGCTGGTGCTGATTATCCTCGGGCCGCTTGGCATTCCAGTCGGCCACGGCAAACTCGGAGATCAATAGCGGGCGTCGACCATAGGCTTCGTAGACTTGCACCATTCTTTCTTTGAAAGATCGAGCATTGGTACTGCCGTACCAGTGCACCCCGATATAGTCGATTCGATAGTTTCGCTTATCGGCCTCGCGCATGAAGTCGCGCATCCAGGTGCCACGCACGCCCTGGGTACTTTCATCGATATCACTCAACGGATTGGCACACGCCGGGCTACACAGAGGCAGGCCCAGCTCCTCCAGCATGGGCCAATATTTCAGAGCCGCTTGGTAGGGCATATTGGCCTGCTCTTTTTTATCCGGCTCGTTGAAACCGAGTATTCGCTTTGCCTGACCGGCTTCGATCTGGGGTTTGATATTTTTGGCGATATCTTTGGCAAATCCCTCATTGCTCCAAGCGCCCCAGGTCATCGGCATAAACTCCAAGTCCTCGGGTTGCTGAGCGATCCGCTGAGAACCCCAGGAGTAATTCCAGTAGGAATTGGTGGCCTCGATTCTGGGGAGATTTCTGTTGGCTCCACCATCGCCCGACTCTCGCAGAGTGAAGCAAATCCCCTTCTTGCCCGGCAGCCTGAGTGTTTCACTCAGCGGCTCGGTATCGATACCTACCTCCTTTTGACTACCCGGCATGATCTCTGCGATCCGCTCACGAGCGGCATTCGCCGGCGACCAGTACCAGCCACCATTGTCCCAAATTTGACCGTAGTTGTAGTCTGCCAAAAGCGTGTAGTAAGCAGCCAGCGCCCCCTCTCGATCGCCCTTCTTGAATAGCGCCTCACCCTTTAGGTAGGTGATGGTGGCCACTTCGTTGAGACTATTGAGTTTCTTCGCCTCTTGAGTGTTTGGCATTTTAGCTAAGCCATTATTCTGCCTCCGAGCATGTTCCCCCCACTGATTGGCGGATCGATTAGCCAGTCGCTCGACTTCGTCCCAGTTTTTAGATCCTAGGGCTCCCCAGGCTTTCCCTGTCAGCTGATAGGCTTCCTCAGCCATCACCGAGAGCATAGCCAATTGAAAAACAATCGCGGTTGTTATGAGTTTTTGCATAGTTCGAAATCGGTAGGTAGTTATTGAGTCACGTGGTTTCTCCCTGCTGAAGCTGGCAGCCGATCAAAATGTCCTGCGCAGTCTCAAAGCGTTTATTGACCAGATCATTGAGCCGCCGCACACCTGTCAGACCTATCTCGTGATACGGGATGCGAATCGTCGTAAGCGGAGGCGCCCAGTCTGGTGGCTTGATCCCATCAAATCCTGTGATGGCGACATCATCTGGGACGGAGAGCCCAGCCTGCCTCAGATGCGAGTGCAGCAGGTACCCCTGGTGATCCGCTGCACACACCCAGGCCGTGACGCCCTGGCGAGTCTGCTCCAGCGCTCGCTCGTTGATCTGGTCGCTGGTGAGATTCGCAGCGGTAAAAGGATCGATGATATCACCCTCGGAGACTTTGATCCCATGCCGCCCGATCTCTGCTAGAAATGCCGAATGCCGGCGCAAACTCCACTTGGCCGAAACATCGTAAGAATGAGTGAGAAAACCGATTCGGTCGTGCCCTTTGTTGCGCAAATGCTCGACTGCTAGTTCCACGCCGCGATTATGATTCACATCGACACTGTTTAGCGTAATCTTGGTGAATTGTTCGACTAGGGATACGACAGGGAAAAGCTTATCCAGTTTTTCGATCACCACCTCGGGAAAAGGATAGATCAATATCACCCCATCCCACTCACGGTCTTGCAGCCCAACGATGCCCAAGTAAGACGCTCCTCTCAAGCTCGATTCTCTAGGGCGAACATAGTTAATATCGAGTTTCGCTTTTTGCAGTTGAGCCGACTCGGACACACCTGATAACAGAGCTGCCCCGGGGTTTTCATAATCTGCATCTGCATAGCTATCCGGATCTGTGCAGATCAACACACCATAGTTCAGCAAGGTCTTCCGCTCGCTCTTTTTTCCCGTCCTACCCTCTTGGTAGGTGTACCCCAGCGAAGCAGCCAACTTAAACACTCGACTCCGAGTATCTGGACTAATTCCCGGATGATTGGTGAAACAGCGTGAGACAGTAGTGCGCGACAAATTCAGCTGTTCGGCGATAAGTTGCTGATTTACGACTGAATCCCTCATTAATTGCAATACTGTGCACGCTTTTGCAAATTTATGCACCTTCCTGCATTTGCAAATAGAATTTTTAGCCGTCCTCTTCTGAGTAACACCTCCTTATTCTCAAGCCCCCTACGAATCCGAGCGCTGCTGCTGAACAGCCGCTGCTTCCTCCTCGGTATCGATATCTTCCGCCAACGCTAGGAGATCGACGATCGGAAAAAATACCGTACCGGGCTCTCCCAAATCTCTGCGATGAAACATCTCTCGGACCATGTCGGCCAACTCACTCACCACGATTTTGCCACTCTTCAGCTCACGCGCGAGACGCAGCCCATTCTTGAGAATCGCATAAGTGTAGTAAGGCTTCCGCAGCCGAAGAAGCTGCCTGAAATCCGTCTGGATCAGCTCGAACAAAATGCGACGAGCTAGCGTGCTACGGCGGGTTGAGATATTGAGATTTTTGGTCTCGTAGGAAAGCTCAGCCAGCCTCAGTAATAACGGCCAGTCGACCTTATCACAGCGGAAGATAGCGGTGTGCCCGGGGAGGATATTGATCGGATCGGCATCCTTCGCTTCACAGAGCTGGTAGGTGGGCTTCCAGTCAAAGGCTCCCAGCTCCTCAGGGTCGATCGGCTTTTTGACAAATGGCATCCAAAAGGTATTCCCCTCTCGAATCGTCTCATAGTGCTCCCGCAGCTCGGAAAGTTCCTCGCTCGTCAGCATGACATCGCAGCTGATCAAAGCCATAGGAGTCGTATCGCCATAAATCTCCCGATGATAGGCGATCGCGTTCTCTAGGTTTTTCCCGATACTGCCATGAGTATCGCAAATCTGTGCTCCCAACTCCAAAGCCGCATAAACCTCCTCAGGACCCGCGATCGTTACTGGTCCGTACCCTTCCGCTCCATTAAATGCCTCCACCAACCAGGCAATCAGCGGCTTGCCATCGATCTTCACCTCCGCTCCCTTGCAGCTAGGTATCGAGTGCTGATGCTCCTCACCCTCAGGCAATCGACCTGGCCGACTCTCGCCGCCGGCAAGGATGGTAACTGGAATTGAGATGTTCAAATTGGGAGTTCGCGAAAGTCGTGTTTTATCACCTTAAATGGAAAAGCTGCATTGAGCATTGCTCACACAACTTACACTGTTCATAACGTCGGTTCAATCAAGCCAATTCAAAAATCGTCGGTACCACATAGTTAGGAGTCCGACTCTATGGGAAATAGTCACCGAAGCCTGCCTTCAGAAAAATCTTTCGACTTACTGCGCGACGAATTCCCCCTGATAAAACCTCGTTTTCCCAAACGACAGTCTATTGCCTTACCGCCTAGAAAAGCGCCTTGGCCCCAAAATCACCTCAAAAAACGACTACTCACTTTTCTCGGGACTCGGCTTCTCGATAAACTTGATCGATACCTTTCCGGAATGATCCTCGCCACGCTTGAAGTGACCTCCCTTGGCTACAAAATCTGAGCAGCGCGACCAATTGATACGATAACCTGTAATCTCAGGCTTATCCATAGCAGCAATGTCAGTGATTTTCTTACCGACATTCTGAATTTTCTCATCTACCCCAGGAGCCACCATCCCTATCAGAGTTGGCATTTCTTTCTGTTTGGGCATAGCACTCTCCACAAAGCGACTACTGATCACAGCCGTAAAATTGACCCTGTCCGGAGTTCTCGCACCTCTCTCGTAATTCTTATCTGAGATCGTTAATAAAGTCAAAGCTGAGGTGTCTAGCATCTCACTGCCAGAATTCCAAGAAACCGTGGCAGGCTTGAGCCCCAAAAACGACATTTGGTAATGATCCGTCGCCGTTCCTTTTAGTCGCAGATACTCTCCTGCCGGGAAGGTGACCTTCACCACTGGAAAATAATGATGCTTATAGCCAAGCAATCCACTAGGATCTGGCGTGTAATAAGTCGCCGTAAGCGTCAATGGCGCGCTCAAAACTAGGGCGCCTGGATCGGCTGGCCCTGAAACATTTGTCGTGGCCGCAGCGTTCTGCGAGGTCGAAACGCACCCCGTCTGGACCAAAAGAGTCATAACGAGAAATATGGGGAGGAAAAATACCTGTTTCATTCGTGCGCAGTAATCTGATGTCAGCAAAAGTGAAACACAAGGCCATTTTCGCTTCACTACTAAGCTTCTAGCTAAAATCAAAACAGCTACCCAATGTCTTTTGTTCTACAGAGGTGGGAGCGCACATTTGCCTCAGCCTGCCGGGCGGCTCAAGGCGCGCCCCTCCTTGTGCTCGTAGGTGGAAGCGCGCGAAGACTCATGCCCAAGGAGCGGCGTGTTTTTAACCGCCGGGCTGCATAAGCCTAACAGCCATCAAGTCATGGGAAGTGGCTCAGCCTGCTGGGCGACGAGACGTCGCCCCTCCTTGTGCTCGTAGGTGGGCGCGCGCGCGAAGACTCGCGCCCAAGGAACGGCGTGTTTTTAACCGCCGGGCTGCGTAAGCCTAACAGCCATCGAGCCATGGGCAGTGGCTCAGCCTGCCGGGCGGCTGAAGGCACGCCCCTCCTTGTGCTCGTAGGTGGAGCGCGCGCGAAGACCCGCGCCCAAGGAGCGGCGTGTTTCTAACCGCCGGACTGCATAAGCCTATCCGCCATCGAGCATGGAGTGACTCAGCCTGCTGGGCGACGAGACGTCGCCCCTCGTTTACCCTTCGGGTGGAAGGTGAATCCTTATGGATTCGCTAATATTGCCGACACAAAAAAACGCAGCCCTCATGCAGAGGTGCTGCGTTGATTTACAAAAGAAAGGGTCACCCCGATCAGTGTCCGGCAGCCTTGCGGCGGCGCTGGACTTCGAGCTGGGCGAGGGCCTGCATGATCGACTTCTCGATCTCTTCGGCATCTTCGGCTACCTCGGTCTCGGAGAGCTCTTTGCGGGCGCGCTCGAGAGCCTCTTCGACTGCCTTGGCATCGATGTCGTCCTCGTCGATCGCCATGTCGGTGAGGACGGAGACGTTGTCGTTGGAGATTTCGACGATACCATTGCCGACGGCGAGAGAGTGCTCTGCACCGTCTTTGGTGTAGCGCAGCTCACCTGGCTCTAGTGTGGTCACTAGAGGTGAGTGCGCCTTCAAGATACCTAGCTCTCCGTTATACCCGGGCAAGACCACGCTATCGATCTCATCTGAGAAAGTTTTGGCCTCTGGTGTGACGATATCGAGATACATTGTCCTAAAGGAAACGTTGGAAAGTTAGGCGTTAAAAATTAGCTCTTAGAAGAAGCGATCACAGCATTGATGTCGCCCTTCATGTAGAAATCGTTCTCAGCGACAGTGTCGTGCTTACCGTCGAGGATCTCTTTGAAGCCCTTCACGGTGTCAGCAACAGAAACATATACACCTGGAATACCGGTGAAAACCTCGCCCACGTGGAATGGCTGGCTGAGGAACTTCTGGATCTTACGAGCACGGAAAACGGTGAGCTTGTCTTCCTCGCTCAGCTCGTCCATACCCAGGATCGCGATGATGTCCTGCAGATCTTTGTAGCGCTGCAGCACCTGCTGCACACCACGAGCTACCTCGTAGTGCTCCTGACCGACGACGTCTGGTGCCAGAGCGTTCGATACTGATGCGAGAGGATCCACCGCAGGGTAGATACCGAGCTCAGCAAGAGCACGCTCAAGAACGACTGTCGAGTCGAGGTGGGCGAAAGTGTTAGCTGGAGCAGGGTCAGTCAAGTCATCCGCCGGCACGTAGACCGCCTGGAATGATGTGATCGATCCCTTAGTGGTAGAAGTGATTCGCTCCTGCAGACCGGCCATCTCAGTAGAGAGAGTCGGCTGGTAACCCACAGCGGAAGGTGTCCGGCCAAGAAGCGCCGATACCTCAGCACCTGCCTGCGAGAAACGGAAAATGTTATCAACGAAGAGAAGCACGTCCTGATTCTGCTCATCGCGGAAGTACTCAGCCATAGCCAGCGCCGACAGAGCCACACGCAGACGAGCACCTGGAGGCTCGTTCATCTGACCGTATACCAGAGCCACCTTGGACTTAGCAATGTCGTCCTGATCGATAACCTTAGCCTCGCTCATCTCCCAGTAAAGGTCGTTACCCTCACGAGTACGCTCACCCACACCAGCAAACAGTGAGTAACCACCGTGTCCCTTAGCGATGTTGTTGATCAGCTCCATGATGATGACTGTCTTACCGACACCCGCACCACCGAACGCACCCACTTTACCACCCTTGGTGAATGGGCAGATCAGGTCAATCACCTTGATACCAGTCTCTAGGATCTCTGCAGAAGTCGACTGATCGACTAGCTCAGGAGCTGGGCGGTGAATCGGGTAGTGCTTAGTCGCATTGACTGGCCCCTTATCATCCACAGGATCACCTGTTACATTGAAGATACGTCCGAGCACTCCCTCACCCACTGGCACAGAGATAGGTGCTCCAGTATCAGTAAGAGCCATCTGACGCTTCAGACCCTCTGTGGTAGACATCGCCACTGCACGGACCCAGCCATCGCCCAAGTGCTGCTGCACCTCTAGGACTAGCTTAGTCTGCTCGCCGTTGACCTCAAAGTCGACCTGTAGCGCGTTGTAAATGTCGGGTAGCTTAGCCGCCTTGGAGAAGTCGGCGTCCACCACTGGTCCGATTACCTGAACGATAGTTCCTTGGTTGCTCATCTGTGTAGTCTCCTAATTTTCTTTAAAATGGTAAGTATAGTAGAGTATGTGGGTATGCCGGCCTGCCGGCTTTACTCAAGCGCCTTCATGGCGGTAGTGATCTCCAGCAACTCTGCTGTGATCGCGGCCTGACGCGCCTTATTATACTGCAAGGTCAGATCTTTCTTCATCTGCTCAGCGTTGTCGGTAGCGGTCTTCATCGCTACCATCCGTGCACTATGCTCAGATGCCCGCGACTCCAAGATCATCTGATAGACTTGGTAGTCGACATACTGAGGCACGATCTTGTCGAGCACCTCCTCAGCAGTGGGTTCAAATATATATCCGCCGTAGTCACCCAAGCGGTTGGACTTTTCCACTTCACCTTGATCTTTGCCCATACCAACAAAATCCTTATCCCTACCGAGATCGATAGAGCGGACGGGTAGCAGAGTCTCAAGGTGAGGCTCCTGGCGCATGGTGTTGACGAAATTCGTAAATGCCACCTTCACAGAGGAGATCTCTCCGGAGAGAAAGCGCTCTACGAGATACTGGGAAATGCGGCGCGACTCGCTGTAAGGAGCCGGATCGGAAACTTGGAAATCTGCCACCAGATCTTTGCCCAGACGAGCCATCGCCTGGCGACCTTTGCGGCCGATTGTGATGATCTCTGCACCCTCGCTCGCCTTCTCAGTGATTAGACGGACTAAGTTGGTATTCAGACCACCACACAGACCCTTGTCGGTAGAGATGACCAGGATCAGCTCCTTGCCACCCTCTCCCTCAGTCAACAGCGGGTGAGACTCCTCGTCGCAGTTCTCCTTGAGATTGACGAGCACCTTGTTCATGAGATCCGCATAGCTGCGACCAGCGGTTGCCTGATCCTGCGCCTTTTTCATCTTAGACGCAGCGACCAATTGCATCGCTTTGGTGATCTGAGCCGTGTTCTTGACCGACGATATGCGGCGGCGGATGTCACGAAGGTTAGCCATAGGTGGTAGAAATGATTAAATCGGTTACTTCACCAGTAATGGTGGACGAGTGTTCCTTTACTCAGGCTTGTAGCCAGACTTGAAGTCTTCGATAGCCTGCTTCAGATCGCTGACAGTACCGTCCTCTAGCTTACCAGAGTCACGGATCGCCTTGAGGATCGCATCCTTACGAGTGGTGAAAAACTCCTGCAGCTTGGCCTGGCAGTCCTTGATGTTCTCGACATCGACATCGTCGAAGTAGCCATTCTGCATAGCGAAAAGCACGACCACCTCGACCTCCATCGGGATCGGAGAATACTGATCCTGCTTGAAAAGCTCAACGATACGCTCGCCTCGCTCGATCTGAGCACGAGTCTTGTCATCGAGATCAGAACCAAACTGAGCAAACGCCTGCAGTTCGCGGAACTGAGCTAGATCCAACTTAGTGGTACCAGCCACCTTCTTGATCGCCTTGGTCTGCGCGGATGATCCCACACGAGACACGGATAGACCCACAGAAATAGCTGGGCGAATACCCTTGTAGAATAGATCAGTCTCCAAGTAGATCTGACCATCGGTGATGGAGATAACATTTGTCGGAATGTAGGCCGACACATCACCTGCCTGAGTCTCGACGATAGGCAGCGCTGTCAGGGAGCCATTACCATTCGCATCGGACAGACGAGCCGAACGCTCGAGCAGACGGCTGTGTAGGTAGAAAACGTCTCCAGGATAAGCCTCACGACCCGATGGACGACGCAGAACGAGTGATACCTCGCGGTAAGCCACAGCGTGCTTAGAAAGATCATCATACACGATCAGTGCGTCCATACCGTTCTGCATGAACCACTCACCCATGGCACAACCTGCATAAGGAGCGAGATACTGGTTAGTCGCGGAATCGGAAGCCGAAGCCACCACGACGATGGTGTATTCCATAGCGCCTGCCTCTTCGAGAGTCGCGATCGTTCTCGCTACGTTAGCCAGCTTCTGACCAACAGCTACGTAGATGGAATACATCGGCTTGTAACTATCATCACCAGCTTCCTTGGCCGCCTTATTGATATTCGACTGAGAAATGATGGTATCGATCGCAACAGTCGTCTTACCAGTCGAACGGTCACCAATGATCAACTCACGCTGACCACGACCCACGGGCACCATCGCATCGATCGCCATGATACCGGTCTGCACCGGCTGATTGACCGACTGACGAGGCATAATGCCTGGAGCGATCTTCTCTACGGGGTAGTTCTCCGTAGCATTGATTGCTCCCTTTCCGTCGATAGGATTACCAAGAGCATCCACCACACGACCGAGCATCTCTTTACCCACAGGCACGGAAAAAAGCTTACCAGTCGACTTGACTTCATCGCCCTCTTTCACGTGACGACCCTCACCTAGAAGGATACAACCGACCTCGGTCTCCTCCAAGTTGAGCGCTAGACCGTAGAGCCCACCAGGGAACTCGACCATCTCATTCAGCATAACATCGCTGAGACCCTCTACCTTGGCGACACCGTCACCAATCTCGCGGACCACACCAACGTTGGTTTTTGCCACCGAAGTCTTCAGACCGGCGATTTCAGACTCTAGTTCCTGAAGGATATTGCTCATGACCTTGCGTCAAATAAGTGAATGGTTCGTTAGTATTATGAAAATAGTTGTTCGAGACGCTCGATACGGTTCTTGACCGAGCCATCCCACACATCGCTACCGATGCGGATACGCATACCACCGATCAAATCAGGATCGACAGAATACTCAGCTTCGATTTGTGAGCCGTACTTTGCCCGCAAATCATTCAACACGGTTGCTTTAGTCGCCTCATCGAGAGCTATAGCGCTTTCGACACGCGCCATATTTTTCTCAACCTCCAACCGGGCCAAGCGACCCAATTGATCAGCGACCTGTACATAGCCTCGTGGCTTCTTCTCAACCAGCTTAGCCACGATGGTGCGCACCTTTTGAAGATCAAGCTTACCATCGACCATCGACGCCTCTATTAGCTGGCGTGCGGTGCGTAGCGCTTCTTTGCTTGACTTCATAGTTACTTAAAAAAATTCGTTTCTAGGATTTAAGTATTAGAGAGACACCTGACCAGCGACCTCGTCATTGATACGCTTCTGATCACCATCGTCGAGAATCTTTCCAGACACCTTCGATGTGGCACCAATCACCAGACGACCAAAGTCGCGCTTCAGCTCACCCATGACACGCTCGTGCTCCAGCTTGGTAGCCTCCTGAGCTTTGGCGACGATCTGCTGAGCCTCTGCCACAGCAGCTTGAGTCTTTTGCTCGCGGAAAGAATCTGCACTCTCACGCGCCTCACCGATGATACGCTCAGCATCCTTATTGGCCTGGTCGAGCATCTCCTGCACTTTAGCTTCAGCACTAGCGAGCTTCTCATCGATCTGAGTGAGATTCGCCTCGCCTTCAGCAATACGCTTACGGCGCTCCTCAAGCATCGCCATCACCGGACCGAAGGCGTACTTGGAAAGAATAAAGTAGACCACCAGAATGATGATGATCTGCGCAATGAACGGCGCCAGCTTGAAGCCAAACATTGTGAAAATATCAGTGACAACTTGCATACTTTAATCTGTTTTAAAAACGAGCAGTAAGAAAGACAACAACGAACAAACCATTGAGAAGCCGGGCGAGGCAAACCCCGCCCGAAATCTCCAAAAGGCTTACCCTGCGAAAGCAACGATCAGACCGTAAATCGCGATCGCCTCAGCGAGCGCCATTCCGATGATCGAAATAACCAGGATGTTACCGAAAGCGGTGGGGTTACGACCGACAGCATTGGCAGCAGCGCTACCGATGAGACCAATCGCGATACCAGCGCCAGCACCAGCAATGGCAAGTGCGAAGTTTCCGTTGAAACCTCCAGCAGCGGCAGCTTTATCAGCAACGTCGCTAGCTTCAGCCAAGACAGGTGCAATCTGAGTAAACATCGTCATATCTATCTATTCCTATATTTTGTTTCTGTTCTCTGCCGCCCACACTTTTCTACGCATGGTCCCGACAGAAAAATTCGTATTCTATTATTAATGAGCCTCGTCGTGGGTAGTGGAGAGCTTCACAAAGATCGCACAAAGCAGGGAGAACACTGTCGCCTGCAGGATACCTACGAGTATCTCTAGAAAGTAGAAAGGTAGCGGAAGAAGCACACTGGAGATAAACGCCCAAATACCAGTGAGACCAAGGCTCTTACCTAGAGCCATCATCGATGCAAGCAGAGTCTCACCCGCATAGACATTACCAAAGAGACGCAACGATAGAGAGACCGGTCGAGAGGCAATCGATATCAACTCGATCACACCCACAAGGATGAAGATCGGAACAAGGAGCCATTTAATCAACCCCTCGACACCACCCTTCACACCAAATGTGTGATCAATAAAACCCATAACACCCACTTCACGGATGGTCACCCATGCCCAGACGATCATAAACACAGCTGCCAGGGCTAGGGTAAAGTTCAGATCAGCACTTGGTGGACGAAGAATTGGAGTCATCTTTCCCTCCGCCTTGATCGTGAGCGGAGCGGCCATCTCACCCTCATCATAGGCGATACCCGCTGTACCAACACCGGGCAGAAGACCTGACCAGTTACAGATCAGAACAAAAACGAAAATTGTGCAAAGTAGAGGGAACACTTTAGGTGCCACCTTCTCACCAACAACGGCCTCGACCTGACCATAAAGAAACTCGACCACAAACTCCACTAGGTTTTGCTTCTTACCCGGCACCATCTCCATGCGTCGAGTGGCCATACGAGTGAAGAGAAGAATCGCCACTGTGACGAAGATAGCTACGAACAGAGAGTTCGTGAACCATCCCAAACCAGGGATCTCATCAGGATTAAGACCTCCGGCTGCGAGCAGCGGGGAGATCGCCTCCAAGCTAGTAAAAGACAGGCTAAAATCCATCGCGGATAGCAAAACTTGACCCGGTCCCTTGACCGGATGGGCGGATACTAAGCGCAGATCTTACCCGCGCAAGGAGATTGTGTCATTTAAGGGGGATTTTATTAGAATCACTTCTACGGGAACTTTTTCAACGGCGCTTGGCAGATTCAATAGGGTACAGTTTTGACTGAATAGGGTACAATTTACAAATTTGGGATCGCTCAACCGGTTTTGGGCTCGAGCCGCTGGTCCATCAGTTAGCAGGGGCTGTGCCAACCTGCTGGGTACGTTCGGAATTCTGGGGAATCCCGCTACGGGCCTTCGCGCCCAGAAATTATTCTTATTATCCCCATTATTCTCATCCCCATTATTCTCACCCCTTCCGACGCATGGGAATAATGAGAGTGATGGGAATAATGCCTGCGATCTATCGGGGCAATGCCTTTGGGGCGATTCCCTCGTAGTTCGTACTACTTCTTCGGTGGGTAGCCGGGCCAGCGGAAATCTATCTCTGGTGCTGCGGGCTGGTTGTTATCGGCCTCGGTCGGTAGCGAGATGTGCTCCATCTTCTTTTTCTCGTCGAGATTCTCGTTGAGCTGGGCCTCGGTCACGGGCTGCGACTCGACTCCCACGTGAGGCACCTCCGCCCCTGCCACCCAGATCATCGCATTGTGCACGGCGCGGCGGAAATCATCGTTCGCCCAGTTGCGGTGCCAGTGCCCGCCTGTGAAGCCGATGCCACGCCCACCATCGGGACGCTCGACCGCCCACATCATCGTCTGGCGCTTGCCTAGCCCCTCCTTACCTTTTGGAGTCCAGTGCACGTAGCGATTGATGCGCTCCTTGGTCGGCACGGCAGTCAGGATGTCGCGCGCTGTCTTAGGCTCGGCAAAGCGCATATTGTAGTACCACTCATCATTCGCCGTCACCGCAGGCACACCTCGGGAGATGGGATGCTCTTTGTCCAGAGTCGCGGCCGCCGTCCAGTGTGGATTGGTCGAGAAACCCGCCTCATAGTGACCACCGATCCATTTTTTGAAAAGCTCACCCTGCTCGCCCGGAGGCACCTCCACCCCATAGTGCATGCACATGATGCCGACACCCTTGGCCGCCAGCTCATCCAGCTTAGCCTCGTGGCCATTCACCGGGTGGCGAGCATTGCCATCGGAGTAAAAGACCACAGCATGCGCCCCATCAAAGACCGACTCATCCTCTGGCCAGCCGTGCTTGACCACCTCGACACGATGCGGCAGCCCACTCTGCTCATTGATGCCGCGAGCTAGGATGACAGCCCCTGCGTAAAACTCATGCTGCCCAGATGGGTGGCTAGGGACTCCAGTGATCAGCACGATCTTTTTCGGCTCGGGTGCCTTTTCCTCCACCACCTCTTCTTTGCAGCCGGTCGTGAGAAAGACAACAGAACTCAACCCCGCTAGAACCAAGATCGAAAGAGCCACCGACCAGAGCTGTCGGCTCGCTATAGAAAATTTAGGAGTATTCATAGGTAAAGGTTACGATTTAAACGTTTCACCGAGCGAATGGCAAGGGACGAGTTCAGTTTGCCTATCGCTCCACCGGCACTAGCTGCACGCCATCGGCGATCACATACCCATCAGTCCCGTCATTGCTGATCTGCACCACCGCCTGATCGGCAAACTCAAAGACCCCGACGTAGGCAAATACCCCATCGATACCGGGCTTCTCTCTTTGGTTAATCGCTATCGTCTGCGTACCCTGAAAGTGAGTGACCGTCACCGGCACATTGGTTGCTCGATTTGCATTGGGCGCGTAGGCGAGACGAACCTCGTACCACCCCCCTTCCTCGATCGGTAGAGTGTAGGTAGCCGAGCAGGAGTCATCGGCCGCTTTGCCATCGTGCTGGTAGCCTAAGCCCAAGTAGCTCTCGCTCGCCCCACTGCGCTGCCATTTGCCAGTGTAGACGGCTTTTTCATCATCCATCACTATGCCAGGCAGCTGACGCGGATCGACACCTCTACCATCGACCACCGCCTCATACTCTAGCACCTGACCATCCGCGATCAGCCGCTCGCGCAGCTGCTGGTAGTCGACATCCTGCACAGCCACATCGGCATCGATCGCCATCGCGGCTGCAGTCGCGGCACTCTGGCCGAGTATCATAAAGACCGGCTCCATACGGATGGAGCCAAAGGCAATGTGCGAGCTCGACACACACACTGGCACCAGCAGATTTTCGCACTGTTCCTTTCTCGGCACCAGAGACCGGTAGGCGATCTGGTAAGGCTTACACTTCACGCCGATATCACCTTCATTCTGCACATAGCCTTCCGGGGTGATGTAGCGCTGCACATTGTGCGAGTCGATCGTGTAGCTACCCATACCTACCGAGCCTGGCGTCGCACTGCGCTGCAGCAGTTCATTCTCCGTCATGACGAAATCTCCCATCATCCGGCGCGCCTCACGGATGTAGAGCTGGTGCGACCAGCCGCCATTGTCGGTAAACTCATCTTTCGGCAGGCCCCAGGTGCGCATTTCCTCCTGAATGTCTTTAGGCACGCGCGGATCGTTAGCGATGAAGTAGAGCCAGCCTTTCTGATAGTCCTCGTGCTCTTGGATGATGGCTCGGCGCTCCTCGTAGGAGGCATTGGGATAGCCATAGTTCATGCCGATATTGTCCGTACTGAATGGCCCATGATTATTGGTATCGGTCTTGTGATTGGGGATCGGGTCAAATTTGTGAAACACCTCATCCCACCCCGCGTCGAAGATGCGCACCAGCAGCTCGTATTGAGCGGGATCGTAATTATCCGGTTTGGGAAATGGGATACGATTGCTCGGATCATTGGTCAGGCACATGCGAAAGCAGTAGGCCTGCACACGAAAGTCGCTGGCATAGCGGTCGCCCGGAGGGTCGGCACTGATCCGTGGCAGCACCCCGCTGCTAGGATCGCCCTTCACCCGGTAGGGATCGATGCGTAGCTTATCCGGAATCGCATCGAAGTGATGCCGATGATGCAGCACACTGGTCTGGATACCATTCCACTCCTCGCCATAGACATCGCGCCCCTCGCGGCCGACGTGATAGTCCACACCAGCTGCAGCCACCAGATCGCCCTCGTAGGTGGTATCGAGAAACATTTTACCCCGGTATTCTTTACCATCGAGCGTGCGGATGCTGGTGATACGCCCCGCCTCCACGGTGACTCCCTGCCAGCGATCCAGCCACGCATCGCGCACCACAGGGATCTCGTGCTCGGCGACAAAGTCCTCAAACACTTGCTCCGCCGCATGCGGCTCGAATATCCACATGGTCCGCTCATCGCCATCGATCGCTTTAGTCCCCTGGCCTCGGTTGCCATACTCCTCGCGCTTCTGCTGTCGCCAGGAGTCCGCTTTGTCGTAGTGCCGCCAGATCCGGTGGTAAAACTCTCGCGATAGCCCACCGATGACGGCTTTGTTCCCCGTATCGGTCCAGCCCAGCCCGCCACTGCTCAGACCGCCCAGATGCATATCCGGCGATACCACGATCACCGATTTGCCCATCTTTTTTATCTGCACTGCCGCTGTGATCGCGGCTGATGTACCGCCATAGATCACCACATCATACGACTCCTCAGCTGCCTGATTCTCAGCCGGCACCAATCCTGCCAGCACCAGGCAGGACACTATCATTAGGGACAGGAAAGACCTCTGCATAGTCAGCGAGACTAAAGGATCGAGCTTTTCCAGACAAGACTAGATCCTTTCTCAGCATTGAGAATACGAATTGATAATTTTATTGATTAATAATTGAAATAATAAAATTTATGGAATATATTGTAATAGTTGAGGTTATTAAGGTTTGGCGTATAGTTCTAGATCCTTAATCAAAACGGCCTCGCCACACCGTTCTGAATATGAAGCTTGTCTCGAAACCATCAGTATTGACTCTCGTCCTCGCGCTCAGTGCGATAGCCACGATCGGCTATGGTCAGTCGATTCAGCTATCCAATGGACGCTCCTTCAACTCGCCGACCATGCTGATCGCGATGATGGAAAAGAAACTGGGCGAACAATTCGGCCAGCAGGCAGAGCCCATGGCGCGCACATCCACAGCCACGCTCACTAGTGGCCAGCGCGTGATCTCCTACGGCAGCGTGGTATCAGGTCAGGACAGCCGCTTCAGCTATCTGATCTTTCCGGCAGATGCTCTGCACAATGAGAATTTCCAAGTCCGCACCTCCGACGGCCGCAGCCACCAGAGGGTGGCATCTACCCCGATCCAGGTGCTATCCAGCGATGATAATCTGGCTGTGATGCGCATCCAGCCTACCAATTGCCTGAGCGCCAATACCAGCACCCCTAGCTCGGTGGGCTCCTTTGTCGGTATCCTTACTAAAGACACCGAATGGAAAACGGCTACCGTGACCAATAGCAAGCGCAGCGCCTTCACCGGTGTCGCAGCCGCTACCGAAAAAGCTCTGCACAAGCACTGGGAGCGGATCGGACTGATCGTAAACAACAAGCGCACCGGCTACCCAGAGGTGGTCGAGACCGACCTCGCTCTACACCCTCGCGAGGCAGGTGCGCCGGTATTTGACCGCGGCGGCAAGTGGCACGGCATCGCCATCTCTCGTGTCGACCAGCACTCGACTTACGTCATATCCTCGCAGCGCGTCATGCAGCTGGTGCAGAGCTTCGAGCAAGCTCACCTGTAGGACCTGTCTTGCGGTGAATGGGCTTTCAGACTACTCTCACGGGTAGTCATGCTCCGACCTCTCTCTAGTTTTCTCTGGTGTCTCGCGACCGTCCTCTTGTTATTATCCACCGTCGTCGCATCGGCATTTGACTATCGCAGCGTGAGAGGGCGCTCGCCCCGACCCGAGACAATCCAGCGGATCGAGGCAGAGAGCATGTATTATCCCCAGCCTGCTCGGTTACAACACATCGGCAAACGCCTGCCCGAGTGGAGCAATCGCACCCAGGTGCTGTGGGATGGACTCCTGGGCGAGCAGATGGATCTGGTGTTTCGCATCGATCAGGCGGGAGACTACCGGCTAGCTATCAAGCTCACCTCCGGGCTCGACTACGCAAAGATCGACATCGCCCTAAACGGGGAAACCATCGCTACTGATATCGATACCTACTCGAATGTAACCGAGCTAATGACTCTACTCCAACTCGGCGAAAGACAGCTGAGTGCTGGCAACCACCGCCTGGCTCTGCAGGTAGTAGGCATCAATCCCAAGGTAAAAGAAGTCAACGATCCAGATACCTACCTGATCGGTGTCGACTATCTCGAGCTGGGCCGACTAGGCGCTCGCCCTAAGCCAGCCGTCACTCACCGGGTGGCTAGCGAATCAAAGGCTCCAACTGAGACTACCGCCCTATCCTTTCACGATATGCGGGCGGTCATGTCGGAGCACTGCTACCACTGCCACAATGCCGAAAAGCAAAAGGGCGATCTCGACCTGCAGTCACTCGACTCGATAGAGGCCTACCTAGCCGATATCGAGCTGACTCGCATGGTCTCTGAGTCGATAGAGTATGGCGAGATGCCACCAGAGAAAGAGCCCGCCATCCCAGCTGCCAGACGCCAGCAGATGCTAGCCACTACAGAGACATGGATCGACCAATACCTAGCAGGCGAGGCGAGACTACCAGTCGTGACCATGCGCCGACTAAATCGCTACGAGTATAACAATGCAGTGAAAGATCTATTCCACCTGCGTGGCGATATCTACCCTCTACCGGAGAAAGCGATCCGCTCGGATATACCCTACTTCGATCCAGCTTCCGGGAAATTCCCCGATAGCCTCAAGCTCGGCAATCGCCCTCTGGGCAAACGCCAAGTCGAGGAGCCATTCCTAACCAGGGTGGTGCCCTACTCTGTCGATCTGCAGGCGGAGCACGGCTTCAATAACTATGGCGATGAGCTCAGCCTATCGCCTATCCTGATGGAGGCTTTTCTCAAGCTCTCGCACTCGGTGCTCAATGCCCCCGAGTTCGCCGACTATAGCAAATCTTACGACAGCCTGTTTGCCCCACCCAGCGGCGATAGTAGCGATCCCACTGCGATCGGTAGAGAGCGTATCCACGAGTTTCTCTATCGCGCCTTTCGCTCAGACCCGGGCGAGAGCGCCGAGCGGTTCAGCCGTTTTTTCGAGGCGCAGCTGGCGGCAGGCACCGACTTCACCACCGCGATGCGTAGCACCATCTCTGGGATACTGGCCTCGCCCAGATTTCTCTACCTAGTCGAGGAGCAGGCGGAGGATAAGGAGCTACCGCTGTCGGGATACGAGCTGGCTAGTCGGTTATCCTTCTTTCTCTGGAGCACGATCCCCGATGCTGAGCTACTGGCGAGTGTCGAGAGCGGTGCACTACTGACTGATGCCGGTCTACGCCAACAGGTCACCCGGATGCTGGAGAGCCCGCGTAGCCAATCGCTATCGCACAACTTTGCGCGGCAGTGGCTGCGTCTCGATGGACTGATCAATGCCATCCCCGACTACGAGCGATTTACCCACTACTACAGTCGCTTCGGCTGCGAGCAGTTTAAGTTTGGCCTACATGCGATGGCCGAGCCTCTGCTACTATTCGAAAGCATCATGGTCGAGGACCGCTCGATCATGCTACTGGTCGACTCCGACTACGCCTGGCGTACCGACTCCATGGATACTTGGTATGGCACGCCTAGCACGCCATTCACCGGTCGTGGAGAAAACCGATTCGAGACCTACCAAAGTGTCTACCACAGACGCCGCCTGAATACGCGTCGCGAAGGCGGTGTGATGACGACTGCCGCCATGCTGACTATGACATCGGATCCACTGCGCACCAATCCCATCAACCGTGGCGCATGGACTCTCACCGTGATGTTTAACCAACCGCCGCCGCCACCACCAGACGTGGTACCGGAGATCGAGGCCGACGATGCTGCGATAGAGGCGCAGGGCCTGACCCTGCGTCAGCGCCTAAAGGAGCATCAGGAGAATGAAAGCTGCGCCTCCTGCCACTCCAAAATCGATCCACTCGGATTCGCTTTTGAAAACTACGACGCGGTCGGTCGCTGGCGGGATAGCTACAGCAGTGGCCTACCGATCGATGCCAGTGGCGATCTGTTTGGCGGCGATGAATTCACCGATGTCGTCGGCTTCAAAGATGCCATGCTCGCTCGCCCAGAGCTGTTCATCCGGGGTTTCTGCGAGCACATGCTCAGCTACGCCCTCGGTCGACAGCTATCGGTCGCAGATCGTCCTGCTGTGGACGAGATAGTCGCCGCCGTCATGGCGGATCGCGGTCAATTCACCACCGTGATCCACGAGATCGTGCGGAGCTACCCTTTCCAGCACAAGAGCCAATACCGCCCCCAGCACAGCGGCATAGAGCAGCACTAGGAAAGGAAATCAGTGCGAACGCAGAGCCCACTTGAATCGAGTCGGCATTTTCGCCAATTCATTGCGGCTCAGCTCGGCGGCTGGACGCTTCAGGTCGGCTAGGA
Organism: Verrucomicrobiota bacterium; assembly: GCA_020630975.1. Classification (GTDB taxonomy): domain Bacteria; phylum Verrucomicrobiota; class Verrucomicrobiia; order Verrucomicrobiales; family DEV007; genus Arctic95D-9. The sequence continues at coordinate 107,304 of JAHDID010000005.1, read as the reverse complement.
TCATATCGAGATGATCCAAACGCTCAGCTGCTGCTGCATCAGTCTCGACGGGTAGTATCGCTTCCAGTGTTTGAGCCGGGGAAGGCTCTTTCGCTTGTTTTGTCTTTTTGTGTTGGGTCTGTTTCATGGCTCCAGTCAGTGTATCGTTTCGGGGGCTCAATTGGGAGGCTATACGCAATATAATTTCCATAATTCAATTACGCAACCCCGTTAGCCGGAAATCCCTTGGACACCTCATCCCTCATCCATGCAGAAGGGCTACAATAGCCAGAGACTCCAGCTGAAGGAGCCCCTCCTTGAAACCAAATTCAACCTCTAGCCAGCATGCCCATGCGGCCGTAGCACATGGCCGATCACTTGCCCCACGTGAAAGGATGGGATCTGACCTTTATCGATCATAAAGTCTGCAGGCATCGCATACTCATACTGATGCCCCCCACCAGACGCGCTGCCATCCCACGCGACAGCAGTCTCTGTGACCGAGAAAAAGCACAGATCATCGAACGCGCGCTGGAGCATCTGCGCATCGGCCAAACGCCATGTACCAGACTCATCTGCGGTCTCCTCGACATGGTGGATCACATTGCCGACCTGGTCTTTCAGCTCGACTACCACCCGACTTCCCGGCTGCACACGGCCTGTTAGGTAGAAGTGGCACACCACTGCCGGCTCTAGCTGGATGACTTTGCACCCAGCCAGTAGGCGGCCATCCTGCTGGCACAGCTCGAGCAACTGTGCCATGGGATAGTGATTGGCAGGGGGACCACTAGCCCCCCCTTCGGCCGCTACAAACCACTGCAGCGGCTCCTCGATCGCTGCCGCCTGATAGATCTGCGGAAAGACCACGCTGGTCTCATCATCCAGAGTCGAACGAGTCTCGTGCATACCTATCGAGCGATCTAGAGAAACTAGACTAGCGGAAAGCGCACCCACTTCTCAGAGGAAGCAGAGCTCTCCACAGATGTCTTGATGAAAGCCATACCCGCCACACCATCGTCGATGGTCGGGTAATCGTAGCCGCCAGCGGGAGCTGGATTTCCGTCGATGCGATCTGCCATCTCCTGAGCTGCCGCGAGGTAAACATTAGCAAATGCCTCGATGAAGCCCTCTGGGTGAGCAAACGGCGTGCGTGTGAAGCCATTGCCAGCCGCAGCCTCACTGATGTAGTCATTACCACGGCGATAAACGCGCCGTGGTGCGTTGGCATACTTCACGATCAACTCATTGGGATCTTCCTGATGCCACTCGATCGACGACTTGGTGCCATAGACACGGATATTGAGCGCATTTTCATCGCCATTGGAGATCTGAGAAGCGTGGATGATGCCCTTCGATCCACCTTTGAAGCGGACCAGACAGTTGCCATCGTCGTCCAGCTCACGTCCCGGGATGAAAGCCGTCAGATCGGAGCACATCTCCTCGATCTCAAGCCCAGTGATGTAGCGGATCAGATTGTGCGCGTGAGTACCGATATCGCCCATGCAGTTGGAGATTCCAGCCTTGCTCGGGTCAGAGCGCCAGTTGTTGATCTTGCCCTGTCCCTCGCCCTCGACATCGCCTACGGCGTAGCCCTGTGGATACTCAGCCACGATCTTCAGGATACGGCCCAGCTCGCCATCGGCCACCATGCGGCGAGCCTCTTTCACCATGGGATAGCCGGTGTAGTTGTGCGTCAGGCAAAAGATCTGGCCACTGTTTTTCACGATGTCGCGCAGCGCATGAGCCTCGTCCAGAGTCTGGGTCACCGGCTTGTCGCAGATCACGTGGAAACCGGCCTCCAGAAAGGTCTTGGCCACGTCGAAGTGAAGGAAATTCTGCACCACGATAGAGACGAAGTCGATGCGCTCGCTCTCAGGTAGCGCCGCCTCTTTCTCGGCCATCTCCTGGTAGCTGGAGTACACTCGGCTGGGGTCGAGGAAGAAGTCCTCACCAGAGAGGCGAGATTTCTCCGGATCAGAGGAGAAACAGCCTGCTGTCAGCTCGATCTTGCCGTCGAGATTAGCCGCCATGCGGTGCACATTCCCGATGAACGCTCCGCGCCCACCGCCGACCATACCCATCTTGAGCTTACGGTTCATTGGTTATCTAAAAGGTTTTTCGTAGTGAAGTGTTGTGATTTGCAAGGGATGGTGACCCAAGCGGAAGGGAAAAGCAAGCCATCTCAGGGGAGGCATCAGCGCCATCTCTGAGTGCCCGGAACTAGCGCAGCGAGCCACCCTGTAGCTCGACATTTTTAAAAGAAGACTTAGGCGGCGGAGAAGCCAGCATCCCCGGCGGTATTTTAGGCGGTTCCACGATCGGCGGCATCGGCTCTTCGCACTCAGACTCTGGCTCGCCCATACTGACCATATTGGATAGCCACTTTTCGACAGCGGCCAAGACATCGCCACGATTGTGCAGCCCCAGCTCGGCTAGCTCTAGGTACTCTAGATCCTCGGCACTCAGCTGCCCTACAGGAACCTTTACCACCTCGCCATTGGGCTTCTCCAGCTCTATCACAATATCATCCTGTGAGACCAATCTCGCCTCCACAGAAAACTCTCTGGATGCATCGCTCCACTCACGAAACCCCACAGCTCCGACCTCAGGCAATCCCGTCTCCGGATCGGTAGACGTGTAGCGGTTGAGACGCTGGAGCAGCGAGAGCCCGATCAACGGCACAAACAAAAATATCGCTAATAGACTGAGGGCTTGAGATTTCACGAGCTTCTTTTTCTAATCGAGACACCTCTACTCTGGCAAAACATTTGCCACTGTATCAAGAAATATTCGCTCAGCTTCATCGATCGGTCCAGGTAGCCGTGCACCAGCCGCGAGATTGTGCCCACCACCTCCGAAGCTCTCACAGATCTTGCCGACATTCACCGCCAGATCTTTCGACCGCGAGCTGACTCGGATCTTATTGCCGTCCAGCTCTTCAAAAAACACCGCCACCACCACTGAATCGATTGCTCGAATGATGTCGACGACTCCCTCGGTATCACCAGCCTGCAGCCCTAGGCGATGCTTCACATCTTTGGTCAGGCAGACGCTGGCACAGCGATTGCGAAACGACAGCTTCATATCCTGCAGCAGATCGCGGATACACTCGACCCGCCTCAGGGGAAAGCTCTCGTACAGCTGCTGATTGATCTGCCCCAGATCGACACCCGCCTCGATCAAGCCTGCTGCAGCGCGGTAGGTCGTAGCAGTAGTATTGGGGTAGCGAAAACTCCCCGTGTCCGTCGAAATCGCAGCGAAGAGGTGATCTGCCACCGGCTTGGTGATCGGCCACCCTGCCGCCTCCGCCAGATGAAAGACAATCTCCCCCGTGGCCGGCGCTGCAGTATCCACCACATTGATCGTGCCATAGTCGGTGTTGCTCACATGATGATCGATATTGATCAGCGGCACGCCATCATCATCACTAGACGGCACCAGCTTCCACACTCGATCACTGATCCTATCGCGCCCCGCAGAGTCCAGCACGATCACCAGATCCGCCTCCACCGCCGCCTTCCGATCCGCAGGAGTCACCACTCGGTCCACTTCGGGCAAAAACGCCAGCGACCCGGGCACGCCATCATTATTCAGCAGCGTCACTGTTTTCCCCGCAGCCTCCAGCATCAGCCCCAGCCCCAGCAGAGATCCGATCGCATCCCCATCCGGTCGATCGTGAGACATCAGCACGATCGATTGGGCATTGGCGATAGCGGCTAAACAGGAGGTAAAATCTGGCATAGGGCACGAATTTAATAGGGTACAACTTTTATTCAATACCCTCTAATGCCTCACCCCTCCTAAGGATTGATAAATGAAGCCTCTGAAAACAAAATCAGATGAGGGGACCTCCGGAAACCTAGGGCAAGGAATGGGTGAGTCAAAATTGACGCTAACGAGGCGGTAAAATTGGCGCTATTCAGGCAATAGAGGCCCATTTTTCCAACGAAGTTAGCGGTGATTTTGGCCAGCCAGTCCGCAGTCATAGGTTTCCGGAGGTTCCCATGAGTCGAAAACCAGCAAAATGGTTCCGTATGTGAAATTCACCTTTTGTATAGATAGTAGATAGGCAGTGATCAGCTGTATCCTATCATTACTTATTTGGCGCACTCTTCGCACACCTTGGCGGAAAACCCTGCCTCTTTGACGGCAGCGATCAGTGTCTCGGCAGATGCCGAACCTGTCACCTCCGCCTTATCAGGCATAGATACTTTCGCGCTCACGACTCCTTCGACTCCGGAAAGTGCAGACTGCACTTTTTTGACGCAACTATTGCCTCATTTCATTCCAGAGACCTCGAGCACGAGTGCTGTGGGTTTCTCCTTTGCGCTGAACCCAGCGACTTCGATTGCTTTAACCAAGGCCTCAGCTGTGGCATCCCCCGATACTACGGCAGATCCCATCGCTACTTCAGCTTTGGCGACTCCTTCGACTCCGGAAAGTGCAGACTGCACTTTTTTGACGCATCCCACGCCTCATTTCATTCCAGAGATATCCAGAGATACTGTTTTTACAGCACTGTCTTTATCAGAACCAGACTGGTTCTTTTTCTTAGACTTACTTCATGTCGACGCGCCAGACTGGCTCGCCTTCTTCTTTTTAGACGGTCATTGTGCCTCGGCACTACTCAACCCCAAAAGACCCAGGCTGAGTAAAATTGCTAAATATTTCATATTTTATACAAGTTTAATTATTGTTTGTTTATTTACCAGGAGCTGATCACTACCCAAGTCGTACGACGCTAAACGAAAAGAGACCTTTCGAAACAGCGAATTTATCCACGATCACAGAAGATTTTGGAGAGCCGCCATTAGGCATCAGCCACGGCGTAGGCGGGTCAAAGCCGCGAATCTCAGCAAAATTCCGACACTACTTCACTCACCCAAACATTCCCTGAGTTTCCCCTGACTCTCAGGCGACAGATCGCTCACCAGATAGGGAATCTCTCGACCACCCATATCGAAGATCACTTTCCCTCCCTCCACTTTCACAGCAGAGGCATTGATGATCTTGCCCTGAGTATTGCTCCACGCCATGACCGGTGTCGGAAATTTCGATGCCGTTTGCGTCGTGCTATCCGATTCCGCATCACTCTGAGAAGCCCCGCCAGTGGTAGACAGGTACTCGGGCTTAGTCTCAGCTTCTTTTAGGATCTCCCTCATGAGATCCCTACACTCCTGAGTCCTGATCACAGAATTGGACACGAATTTGATTCCCACCGTTGCGTCTGGCGAGGTGATAGAAGCATATGGAAACTTTTGACTGCCAGATGGTCTCAGGGCTCTGACCGACTCAGGCACCTTATCTTTCTGCTCAGGGGTGTAATAGACGACCTCTGTGTAGCGACCTAAATCTTTAAATGCTGCCTCACGGGCAGCAGCGGCAGGGCCTCAGTTGCCTCATTTAGGGCTATACATGATGAAAGCCAAAGGCTTCTCCCTCTTTATCGCCTTTTCCTTGGCCTCTGCCAGCTCGCTGATGGGAAAGGCGCTGCGCGGCGGTTTAAACTGAGCATTTGCCGAAGAGGCAAAAACAATCGCTAGACTAAACAGGGTGAGGAATCTTGTCATGCTCCTAGGTACAATCCAGAAAGCCGCGCTGTCAAATCCACAAGATTACTTACCAAAGGATTCCGGACAATATTATTCACAAGCAATTGCTTAGCGAAACTAAAAATCAACATTGCTGTTTGAGCCTCCTCACGCGCCCTGGAGTGTAGCTATCAATAGACACACCACTAATATCATAGTTTCCTTCAAAATCGAAAATAATGCCCCCCCCTTTCGCCACCCTCAATTAAATAAGTATACAGCTCGTAGACAGTTGCATCACCATATCAACGACATCTTTATCGGATTATTACACAGACACCATACACATCACAAAGAATCCAGCCTTGCGTACAAGGTCAAAAAAGACTAACCCTTAATTAAGTTGACTGTTCGCTTCACTGTCGATGAACGCGAGGAGAAAGACCAATCGAGCATTATGAGTGATCTCTTTGAACTAGACGCTGATCTGATTGCCAGCATTATTGCTGATGAATTTGGAAACCACTCAGTCGAAGGCATTCCCGGCATGCCTGCAGAACTTGAAGGATTGGTAAATGCAGAGATTGAGTCGAATCTAGGGACTGCCGAAGGTTTGTTCGGCCCGCCAGAAGCTGACCCTAATTTACCAGAGATCGTTTTGTTGCACGGCATTACCGATTGCCATCTCGCGAATGAAGGCGGTCTCGCATCGCCTCGGATCTGGTTGTCGATGCGACAACTGCTACTAGGCAGGTTCACCAGATCACTTACTGTTCAAGACGACGGTTTTTCAGATGCACCTGGGACCCGATTTGTGACCGATGGCTACCTGAAAAAGAAATACAAAAAGGCAGTCGATAGCTGGAGAGAGGAAGGCTTTAAAGTGAGTGTTTTCCAATATGATTGGCGAAAATCGATCACCAAATCTGCAGCAGAACTCCACAAACATCTGTCAGAGCTGGAGACTGTAGCTGCTGGTAAGAAGGCCGTTCTTGCCTGTCATTCAATGGGCGGACTCGTGGCGGCGACGTTTGCCTCTCAGTTTGAAGACTGGGAGGACTTAGTGGAACATTGTGTGTTTGCGGGGTCACCGCTAAGCGGTTCATACTCGTCACCGTGGACGATGCTAGGGTTGGCAGAATCAATTCAAAAACTGGACAAGCTATCATTGTCCGAATCACTAGAAGATTTCCGAAAGATGGTGACGAGCTTTCCGGGATTGATCGACATGTTGCCCAACCCGAATGTTTTCCCCGAGGCAGCCGTGTTTTATGAGCGTGATAAGTGGCCAGATGAGATTAGGCCTGCTGCTAGCCTATTAGAAAATAGCGCCTCTCTCAAAAATAAAATTTGGGAGAGTCCCATTTACGCTAAATCGACTCATCTGGTATCCCAAGGGCATGCGACTATCTTCGAAATGCCTCTTGGCCTCAATGGTGACGATGCAAAGTGGACAACCAATGGTGACGGTGCCGTACTAACCAAGTCTTCAGCAGCACCAGGCTTACCGCTATATTTGGTCGCTGGCACCCATGGTCAATTGTACAATTCAGAATCAGTGATAAGCGCAGTGGCTACCATCGGTCGTAAGGACCCTTTAGCATCGAGTGATATATCAACCGATCTCGATTCATTTTCTCCATCTAGGGCTGCAGGTCTTTTCGATCTCGAAGAGGAGAGCTCTGAAGGGCTTTCGGATGATTCTGTCGCATTTATTCAGGATAGCGTGCTCGCGCCTGATTTTCTCATTCAAAATCGAGGGGAGCGCGAGGAACAGGTTCGAACCTTTGAATTATCTCCCTTTGCGACTCCAGAATTTAGCTTCGAAAAAGCTCTTGAGCTTGCTAAGGCAAGTCGAATTGCCTATGAAGTGAGCCACGTTAAGGCGCGTGCGGCCATGGCGAATTGGAATTTCACCGAAAGTTCTTTCATCGATATTAACGAGACTCAAGGCTTCGTGTGCAGCGATTCAAATAATATTATTATCAGCTATCGCGGCAGTGAAAAAAAGGTGAAAGACTGGCTGCGAAATTTCGACATTGAGAGTATCGCGACCGAGGGATACGGAAAAGTTCACAAAGGATTTTACGAAGCCTATCACGAAACCAAGAACCAGCTTCGAAACGCCCTAGAGCAGGCTAAACAGGACAACCCGTCCAAGGGAATATGGATTACAGGGCATAGCCTAGGAGGCGCAATCGCCACCATTGCAGCCGCTGAGCTCTTCTCCACCGAAAAAATTCATGGAGTATACACTTATGGCCAACCTAAGCTAGGCAGAAGCGCCCTACAGAATTTGATTGAAGATGAATTACCTGACAAGTTCTTCAGATTTGTATGCGGCAAGGATATTGTCACCAAAATCCCTCCAAATTTCAAACATGTTGGAGAGTACATCTGGCTGGATGATGAAGTTAAAGCCGCTGGATTGATCAATCCAGATAAAGAAGCTGTGGAAACAGAAATGACCGAGGAGCAGTTTGAGCAAATACGAACTGCATTGAAAAACGATACGGAGCTGCGACCCGAGGGATTAATTGATCTTCCCTTTGATGATTTATTAATATCCGGATTTAGCGTAAAAGATCATTCGTTGGTGAAGAAGTATATACCTGCACTGGAGAAACGAGCTAGTGCTTAATATGATTGAAGTCGACCTCGGGCATTAGGAGTTTTTTGGCATTCTTGCCAGCCCTCTCAGAATTAGCTCAACAATCTGACTGGGATCTCTAGCCTCGAATAATAGCTTGTGTTCACTAGACTGAAGAAAAGGATTGATACCGGCAATCCCTTTACTTTGAATGAATTCAATCATCTCAGGATAATCCCACCATTCCTCGCCACGCTCTTGGTACAACTCCTTCATGGCCTCTGCGTTGGGCGCTCGCTTTTGAAATTCCCAGGTTGCTTCCTCTGGAATATCATCCTGCAGGATATCAATTATCATTCGGGCGACACCACCGAAGGCACCGACTAGGAAAACTGGCTTACCGACTTTTAGCGATAGGAGAACCTCTTCCAATACGCCGGGAATTCGGCTCATGTACCACGATACTTTTTTACCCCCATCCGCTTGAGCGGTTTCTGTCGGATCATATTTTCCACCAAGCACAATTCGAGCGTCAGTGCTATTGCTTTGTAGTTGGCGCATCTTTGTCATACCTCTAGCCCAGGCGAATCGATGCTTCTCAGATACATCGGCATGGAAGAAGTTTGGTTCTTCGACGAAGTCGGGATGAAGTGTCTCATCGACTCCTGATGGCCTACTGACTTCGAATAATTTGGCGCGAGTTTTAAAGTAGCTCTTCTTTGCGGCATCAGGGCGGGGAAGGGGCCAACCAATGTAATTGTGAATCAAATCAACCGGAGAAACGTCGGGATTCGAATTATAAGATCGAACCATTTCACAGAGTTGCTCTGTGTAGCCCTGACTACCGAGATGACCACCATAGACCAATGTTGCACCCGCGATCAGCAGATGCCGACAGATCTCTAAAGTTTGTTGATCCTGATGGATTGGGTCAAAGCCCTCGCATTGTATTTTCGAAGCTTCAGACATTGAGATGGCGATCATGCGCCCACCGAATTCGGCATTCTCAGCACAGCGCTCCAAAGGGGTTTGAAAGCTGTGCTTAAGCGAGCTCAACAGATTCTTTTCCTCGATTCCGATTGGGGGATCTGGGTAGAGGATCGAGCTGCTTTCAGGCAGCTTCACTAGGGTAGCTGCCTCTGGAGCTCTCAATAAAATATGATCGTCTTCCCGCCGGTATCCTTCTAGAATCTTTTGGTCATGGAGATAAACCAGAGTCTCTTTCAGGATTAAGTTGACCGCGCGCTCAGGGTTGTCGTTCCACCGAATTCTAGGCAGGTTACCTAGGTAGGGAAAGCTTCTCACTTCATAGTCAACTAATGCATCGATGATAACGGCAGGTCGATCGTATTTTTTGGCGAGTAAGATTTCTTTTCTGCACCACTCTCTGCTGGCATAAGAATCCGTTAAAATGCACACTATCGAAGTATTCTTCACACCTTCCTCGATCGCCGCCGCGAACTTGGAGCCTGTTTCGATGTCGCTAGAATCTATCCATGTCTCTATTGGCTGATCGGCCGATAAATGCTCTTGTATGGCGTTGAAAACTTGAGGCTCGTTATTCAGATCAGTCTTTGCGTGACTCAAGAACAGAGTCGTCGACGTATGCCGATTATCACCGCCTAAAGGATTTCCCTCCAGAAAGCGGCACAGCTCAATCAACAATGCTCGTATGATAAACTGCTGCCGCTCTTCCTCAGTGGATTTGAGATAAGCCCGCCCAAAAGACACCTCATTTAGATCAGCATGTAGAGGCCAGGCATTTTCATCGAGCTGGATCGGGAAGAGACGGTGAGCCGATGTCGCACACTCTTGGTACAATTCTGCCACAAACTCGCACCATGGCTCTGAAGCATTCAAATGCGCATCTGCCAAAACAATGACGAAATTTCTATCAGCTTCATCTAGGTCCTGCACCCACGGCTCAAGATCACCAGTTTCAGGGCAAAATATCGTAGGAATCCGGAGGCCCGGCAGAAGCGCCTCCTCATTGAGTGAATGGTGGATAAAACGGGCCAAGTCACGGCAGTTCTGGGACTCCGGGTGGAATACGATGGTAACTCTCAGAGGTGGTTGATTCATAGCATTTACCGAACAAGTTGTTTTTGATCACTGGAGCTAGGCCCGAAGTGTCTCCAAGCTCTCCATTAGCTTTCGATAGGTAGGCGTCGGCTCTGTTCCAGTCCAGACATAGTCCGTTGATGGACAGTGGCGGATATCGATACCCGAAAGTTGAGCACTGATGTGAATCCTCCCTCCAGGTTGCTCCCAGTCGTAATAGGCTCCAAATGTAGGCGGACCATCAAATTCTTTTGCGATGGCTCGAACACACGCACTTTGTTGCTCAATAAATCCGAGGATAGCCTGTTTGGCATCATCTCGCTCCTTCCGCATTTGATCACAACTCATATCTTCTCGAATCGTCATTTTGAGAAGCGTGTCGGAGGCGAAAAAGAACTCCAATTGCGCCCATGGTTTGCGCCCCCTCTTTTCGAATGCAGATTCCAACCTTTCCTTCAATTGACCATTTGTTGCTGCCACAAAAACAATATGGTCATGATCGATAAGTAACTCTTCAGGCGGAACTTTGACGCCTCCTTCACTGAGGATGGTGGGTCTTAGATTGGGAACGTCTTCCTCTAGGAAGCTCCAGCCCGCAGCATCTTCCATCCACCCGGGCCGATTATCGTTATAGACCGCTTCATAGATCCTTAGGAAACACTCATACAGGTCTTTGCGTTCCGGATCCAGGTGCCTCACCACCGCTAGGGCAGATGACAGGTGGCGCAATGGAGGATTGTCCGAAGAAGTATTTCGCCACAAATCGCCTATCCCAGTATCCCTATCGCGGTTTGATCTCAAATACTCTCCAAATTGCCAGATCCCTTCTTGGCTTGCTATCCAATCGCTCATACAGACTGTAGCAAAAATATGCGTTTCAATCTTAGGCCAGACATCGTTGTTAAACGATTCCAATAACTCAGGATAGCGACTTTCTTTATCTTCAATTGTAGCCACTAAACTTTGGAGAACTTCGAGGTGAGGAGCCTCGAGATTCTCCAGCATCTTCAGCATGATATGGAGCCGCAAGGTATAGCCGGGGTAAGAAGATCGTGAATCGGCCCTTTCGCGTAGCCCCAAATAACGAGTAAAGGAGATAAAGGAGAGCAGATAGCCTTCTCCAGACAATAAAACCCCAACTGCATCCGCCACGATTTCCCTCATCCAGACACGCCAAAAAGAAAAATTCGGGGCCTCCCTGCCGACATCAAGAAGAATAGCCTTGGTGTAATTCTGAGCCGTATCAGCTGCGTGACCAACCTCGTGCGAGAGCAGACAAAAATCCGCAGGTGACCGAACTAGATTTCCCGGGAAAAAGATCAATGGAAAACGACCGAGTTTCTTAGATGATTCATCACCCTGACGCCTCCGACTAAACACTTGTGGGCTAGGCGTCAACAAAGAGGGAATTGGCAAAGAAGAATCTTCACTCCAAACAGCGGGTGAACGACTGGCCTCAATTGCAACAATCGGCCCTACAGGGCCATCGTGTCGGTCATCGACCAAGAGTCTAAAACCCTCCACACAAAACCAGTCAGCCACTCCCAAGGCTCTCTGTTCTCGACCCAAAGATCTAGGTGACAGGAAGGCTTGATCGACGAATCGGTAAGCTCGGTCTACTTCGTACTCGAAAGCAATGACTTCCTTAATGTGCCCAAGAGAAGGATCGGGTTCCTGGGCGATTTTATTCAGCCTACCTCCAAAAGCTGCCAAGAAACTGCTTAACTCTTGAGCTTGCCTGGGTGCCATTGATAACTCGTGTCCGGCAACTGTCCGCCCCTGTTTCAGATTTTCAGCCAAATCCAAGGTATTTTTGGCGGTAGCGATCGCCCGATAAAGAGACTCGTGCATCACATTTTCATCTGCGGATGGTTGGTCGATAGTTGGACTACTCATGAGCTTCTACAATAACCGTGGTTTAGATCAGTCACTAAAACTACCTAAGTCGTGCCGATCATTGAAGAGTCTTCCTACCTAAGCGGAAAGCAACCGAATTCGGTAAGTCGTCGGGCAAGGCGAGCCATTTCCCACCTACCCCCCACAGAATCCATCACCATTTTAGAATATTTGTGTTTGTGCACCCGATTAAAAAATGACAAAGATGATACCACTTGGCTTAATCAACAGTTGCGAATCTGGCCACCTAAGTGAGGAGCCGCAGGTCCAAAGCTGACGAGCTTAGTATCCTCCGACAAATCTGATACAAGCACCATGCCAGACAGCGAACACTCTCTACCGCCAGTAACCGTATTCATTCTTTTTCACGAGAAATCCAGCGAAGGCCAGTGGATGGCCGACTTCCTTTTTCGTTGGCTACGACTTCACCGCGAGTCCGGCTTGCGTGGCGATGGCACTTCCGTAGGCCTGCCCGTCTATTATCGATCAAAACTCAAGAAAACGGGCGAAAGTTGGGTAGTGGATCCCTTGCTCGAGCCTGAAAAAGAGGCGCTCCACACAGTGGTGGTGGTTCTGGCTGATGATCATCTGACTTCTGACCCTCACTGGCAATCTGGGCTCGAAGACATGGCTAGTGCCCTGCCTCCCCCCCAAAACAAGACAGGAGCATCTGACAAGGGTGGCTCCGATTCACGTCATATGATTCTGCCAGTCATGCTGTCCCGCAGTCTCGACGCGCTACACTTTTTCGCAGATCGGGATCCACTGCGCGTCTTCGATCCTTCGGACCCGATTCCGGAGGCGGATGATGAAAACGCAGTCGAAGCCTACAACATACGTCGTGGCCGCCGCTTGCGACGAGGATTGACAGAGGCGCTGATTCGCTTGCTGCATGGAAGTGTGGACGAGCGGTTACGAGTTTTTATCAGTCATGCCAAGGCCGATGGCATTGATGTGGCCAAGCGGGTTTACGACGGACTAGCCTCGGTGAGCAAACTCCAACCCTGGTTCGACTCCGCAGATCTGCCTTGGGGCGTCAATCCAGGAAAGATAATGACTCTTGAGGCAGCTAGATCGACTGGCGGCATGATTGTGGTCCTGAGTGACACCTATCCCAATCGGCCATGGTGCCGACACGAGGCCGCCCGCGCTCGTACCCCTCGGCGAATCAGGGCAGATCGAAAATACCAGTTGGGTGGAAACGAACGTCTTTATGAAGTGCAACCTACAGTGATCGTTCGGGTGCAGGGTAGCGATTGGACTCGGACTCCTCCCAGCATCACCCAAGCTCCTATGTATAGCTGGCCATCGAAACCATCTCTTCCCAACCTAAGCGATGACGAGGCCGCTAAAGATCCCAGTTTTGCGACACTCATCGGAGGTTTGGAGAGAAAAGCAGAGCTGGATTTTACCTGTAGAGAGGAAGACGCTCTAGGAGAGGTGGTGGATCGACTACTACTGGAGTTGTTACTGGCCAGAGTCCTGCAACTGCGTGTTTGCCACATGCCTCGCCCCATCGAAACAGATATTTTTCGCATTTATCTGAATTTCTTGCCTGATGCGTGGACACTGCAGCACATTCTGAAGCAAGAAAGAACAAGGAATGCCTTAGAGTTTGTTTATCCGGGGCATGGCTTCCTCCCGATAGAACGCAAAGAGATAAACGAGACAGTGCAAGCACTCATCCCATCGCCGAAAACAAAGCCTAGGTTGATCCCCATTGATGCTCTTGATGAAGACAACGATGGTGAGCCTAGCGATGGAAACGGCGGCCTACCTGAATCTCGACTGGTTGGTCTATCTGCTAGCGGTGGGGACAATGATGTACGATCTGCAGGGATAGGGATGACCCACGTCAATGACTTAATGGTGCGCATGACCCAGCGGCTCCTGCAGGATGGTCATCGAGTCGCGTATGGCGGCACCCTTAATGACATGAGCAACAACCTGACCAAGGCAGTGTTCGAAGCCGCCGCTACATTTGTGGACGGGAATTCTTTTGCTGAAGTGAATGAGTCGGCCAGTCATCCACATCCGGCATCCGATAGGCTGAGTCGCCCGCCAATTGTGAACTACGCGGCTTGGCCACACACCAAGTACATTTCTACCCAAGTGCGAGGACAGCAGTTGGGACTCTGCGGTTTTGAGTTGATCGAGCCTGAGACATTCAAAAATAAACGTCTCAGCGATCCCGCATTCCCATCAGAATCTCATTTGGAGAAGAAAGAGGCTCTATGGGCGAGCCAAGCACTGACTCGCATGAGGGCTAAAATGGCGGACGATTGTGAGGTTAGGATACTGTTTTCTGGCTCCACCTTTGGTTGGAGTGGCGCTATTCCGGGTATCGTCGAGGAGTTACTTGCCGCTTATCACGGCAAAACATCGCGGATCTTACTGATCGGTGGCTTTGGAGGCTGTACAGACTACTTGGTTGATTACCTCATCGATGAAAAAGCTTCATGGCCCAGTGCATTTGATTGGGATGCCCAATGGAGGTGGTGGCAAGCATGCCCAAACGCAGAAAAGCGAGCCAAGTGGCAAGCAGGGATGAACCATAAAAGCCGGAAAGAGAAGCTCACCGACATGAGAAGCCAGCTGGAGACCTTGCGAAAAGACATTCACGAAACATCCCAGCAGAAATTGCGGCTTTCAGAAATCGCAGAGCTCAGAGAGTTGGCCACCAGCAGTAGCACTCGATTGATCTCCAAAGTGGCAAAAATTCTGAGGGAGTTGAAGGATTAGAGACTAGGGCTGCAGACTATCAGCCTCTATGATGAGGGCTTTCTACCTGATCCTCAGGAGGGTAGCGTGCCGACTGAAAATAATCTCCTGAAGGGGGAATTTTACCTCAGTGGTTTTTCCCATGGAAAATGGGCTCAAAGCCATTTATTCGGCAAAACCAGGCACCGGACTTCGCTGTGGAAGGGAGCGATAGGCGCCTTCATCCGAACCCTTCTGACACCATTTGTCCCTATCCATCACCAAAACGCTCCGCAAAACTCACTGCGCTGTCCGTTTCTTTCGGTCACTCCCAGCTCCGTGGAGTTCGGCTACGCTACACGTGTTGGCTGTTTGTCGGTTGTTTAACGGACCAGGGAAAAAGCCCCACACGGAAGCCATGGAACCAGTAGCGACCGCCGGCCACGAGCCAGTTGCGGTACGCAGAGCGGCAGTACGCTGCGGAATTCATCCAGGACCCGCCCCGCTGAACGCGGCTCGACTGCTCTGATGCATCTGTGTCCCTACAGGGGGCACAAGTCTCTAAGGGCAGCTTCCCATAAGCTGCATCATCCCACTCATCCGCACACCATTCCCACAGATTGCCATGCATATCGTTGAGGCCCCAGGGATTGGCAGGCTTGCTCCCTACCGGGTGAGTTTTACTACCGGCATTACCACCGTACCACGCCACTTCAGCTAGAGCCGCCTCCCCATCGCCATTCCAATACTCCGTATCACTACCCGCTCGGCACGCATACTCCCACTGTACCTCCGCAGGCAACCCTGCTCTGCCCTGATCTTTAGCAAAGCCAATTTCGTTCAACCATTGGCAATATTCGCTGGCATCGTCCCAAGAGATTTGATCGACCGGTAGTACCTCCGGCGCTTCGTGGTTAAAATAATTCTCGTGAGGCTTAGGCAGCTCCCATAGCCCAAACTGAGCTTGAGTCACTAACGTCTCGCCCAGCCAAAACCCTTCCGACAAAGTCACCCGATGTACCGGCTGCTCACCAAGATACTCTCGCGCGCCCATCAAAAAGCCTTCTGGGCACGGTGGTATGTATCGAAATACCATCGTCACGCCTTCGGCCAATTTCAGTTCGAGTCGGTCACCCGCAGTCTTTGTCATTTTCAAAAATTGGTCTTACTACCATTCCACTAGCAACCTCCCCCGCTCTCTTCTTGTGTCCTTTGTTAGCCAAATACCGATTCAGCTCTGCAGGCTCTGAATCACATGGCAAAGTATACTGAAAAATTTTATACTGCATATCTCCCTCTATCGTATCGGCACCGCTCCGCCAAACTCACTGCGCCGTCCGCTCCCTCCGGTCACTCCCAGCTCCGTGGAGTTTGGCTGCGCTATATGTGTTGGCTGTTTGATTATTTTCTGTTTATTGGTTGTTTTAAGGACCAGGAAACAGCCCCACACGGAATCCACGGCTCCCGGCGCGAGAGCCTGTCCCGAACCCGGAGCGGTTCGCAGAGCGGCAGAGCCCCGCGGAATTCACCCAAGACCCGCCCCGCAGAACGCGGATCGACTGCTCTGTTTCCTCGCCTTGTAATTTCTCGACTGGTGACTCCTCATCGATAGGCCTACCTGCATAAGCGGTGCCTTTCCATACATCTTGGCACCACTCCCATAGATTGCCATGCATGTCATACAGTCCCCAGGGATTGGCAGGTTTGGTTTTCACAGGTTGGCTTTTTCTCTCGGAATTTCCATCATACCAGGCAACTTCTGCTAGAGCGGCCTCTCCATCACCACTCCAGTATTCGGTGTCGGTCCCTGCCCGGCAGGCATATTCCCACTGAGCCTCGCTAGGTAGGCCTGCCGTTCCTGCATCCGTGGTGACCTGCTGTTTATCCAAACACTCACAAAACGCCCGCGCCTCGTACCAAGAAATACTGCCGGCAGGCAACTGGACTGATGCATCCTGGGCAAAGCGGTTCTGATGGGGATCACGATAGGGACTAAATAATTTCTCCCGATTCTCGGCCAGCCAATCCGTATAGGCCTCACTGCTAGTCCATACCCCAAACTGCGCTTGGGTCACCAAGGTCTCTCCCAACCAAAACCCCTCACTCAACCTGACCCGATGCACTAGCCACTCCGAAATCTTTCCATCTCGCGCCCCCATCAAAAAACCTTCAGGACACGCTGGAATATATCGAAAAGCCATCGTCACCCGCGCCTCTTCATCGAGCGTCAATTCCAACCGATCACCTGCTTTAGCCGCGGGCTGAATCATACGACACCTCCCTTTTCTTCACCAAAGCCCAGCGACTCCTCGATCCAGGCAACGATCTCGTCACCTTTCTCTGGGTCCCAGGGTTTCACCATCGATATGCCATCGAAGATCTCCGGGATTTTGGTATCGATGAAGGATATCGCCTGCATTTTAAAGGTATCCACCGAGCGGACTGGTGGGTCTAGCGACTTCATCCGCACGTGAAAATCGCTACCCGTCTTGGCGCGCCACTCTGCCATGACCGCATCGCTACCCTCAAAGGTTTGGATCTGACTCGACTCGTGCTCGACTAATATCAGATTATCGATGTAGTTGAGCGAGGTGCGACTGTAGCTATCGATGACCGCCATAAACTCCCACATGCAATAGGGCGAGCGAAAGTACTTGTCGCTGTAGACGATGATCACATAACTGGTCTCGCTGATCCGGCCCATAAAATCGTTGATCGAGCCTTTTTGCTGGATCTCCATATTGTCACGGAGCGGCTTGATCTGGGGGTGCTGGCTCAGTGCCTCGTAGATATAGTCGACTGGCTCCTCGTAGCTACAGTCGCCCTCGGAGTCCCATGGATTCCAAGTGTAGGATATAAATACCTCCACCTCCGACGGCTCCGGCGTCCCCGCATCGGTAGGCGGAGCTACCTTTTTCTCACCAGCCGACAGGCCGTGGGCCGAGTCTGTGATATAGCTCACCATCGCGCGGTGAAACTCATCAACCTCCGCTCCTCGGCTCTGCACCAGGATCTCCCCTGCCAAGAAATCTCTGCGAAACTCAGCCGTCACGATCGCCGCCTGGCCTTGCTGATTTTTTAGATAAAACCCATCACGAGCATAGAAGCCAGTCTTGCCGAACTGCTGGCCAAATGCGATCAACAATAGGTCGAACTGCCCCTGGTGAAATGGCTGCAAAGACAGTGTCTCCTGCCGCAAACTGGCGTCCTCACCAAAGCTCTCAAAATCCGACTGCCAGCGATCCATCGGTGCTGTGCGTAGATGATTGAGACTGATGTATTCTCTCACCTCATCCCGCCACCAGTGATGGCGATCGAGACTGAAACATAACCCGACATCCTGCAAAAAGGTCAGCAACAGCTTTTGCTCGTCTTCGGTATAGATTTTCCCCCAACCCCATTTTTTGAGATCCTCCAGCGTGAAGCGTCCTCTGCTATCCGCCAGCTCATAGTGAACCCGACTATCCGGATGACTCGCAGGCCGCTCTAGCAGGGTGTAGATGCCTTCCATCGCCCACTTCTGGCCGATGATCACCCGCTGGTCGTAGAGCGAGCGATTCCAATACACCCAGCCGGCGTGCGATAAGAAATCGAGGGTCCGCTCGATCTGATCCTCGCTGAAACGAAATGGCTGCCCTGGCTCACCATCCAGTACCCGAGCGAGCGGCGGCGGCTCGTCGCCAGGCCACTGCTGCACGGCGGCTCGGCAAGTCTGCAGCAGCTCCTGGCCAAACTCCTGAAAACTAATCTGCTGCCGCTGCTCGGCAAAATCGGAATCCTGCTCCAATCGGCGGACCCACGCCTCGACCATCTCCTGGGCGATATCCCAGTGGCTCGGCACCCGTGTCCCCTGGCTGGCGATGATCCGCCCGGCGCGCTCATCTACCCAGTCGAGTAGAGGCCCCTGGTCTGGCGATGGCGTGGCGGCCAGCGAATCGACAAAGAAATGGCTGACCCGATCGCATCCATCGCCCAGCTGTGCCGCCAAGCGCTGCAACAGATCCTCGTGTGACTCCTGCCTGGCCCCCGAGCAGACCACTGCGATACTTGGCTTGATCGGCTGGCAGGCGGTCTCGATGTAATCGATCCAATAGCTCAGCGGACGCCAGACATCGCCCTCCTCCAGCGGCTGCTTTCCGTCCTGATCAGGATCCCACACCACCACAAAAATCGTGCCAGTAGAAAGAAAGATCCGGTGCGTATTGTGGTAGATATCCTGCCCACCAAAGTCCCACAGATGCAGATTGACCCGCTGGTACTGCGACTCCACTGGCACCTGGCGATCCATCTCGTAAAAGATGACCCCATGGGTGGTGTCGACTTTGGCATTTTCCGGCGCATCATCCACAGGCTGATAGTCCACTGCGGTACGATGGGGGTTGCCTCCGGAAAGATTCAGCGATAAGCAAGATTTTCCCGCACGGCCATTGCCCAGCACCATGATCTTGCAGCGCTTTACCTCGCCCTCGCCAAAGATCGCCAGATCCTCTCGATACGAGCGAGTCTTTTGCGCGACATTCTCCGACGGCGAGCTACCATGCTGCGATGCCGGAGGCGACAAAATCGCTGAACCATGCAAAAACAACGTCCGCGCCTGCTGAAAATCCGGTAGCACCGTGAGCTCGCGCATACTGGCTAAAGAGATGTAATCGATGCTCTCCGGAAAATCTGGCAGACGTGCGATCCGCGTACCAGCCACTTCGAATCGCCGCAGACCAGGCGGGTAAGCCGGTATCAGCTCCAGCGAGCGACAGCCATTCAGCCGAATATCCACCAATGAATCTGGCCATTGCTTAATCCCGGTGACCCGATCATTTCCCGAGCCATCAAAATGGGTCAACCGATCGCCCGCCACCGCCAGCCAATCATGAAAGGTGTGATTCTTCAGCATGGGACACCCCCGCAAGATGATCTCCCGCAGTGCCTGTTTTCGCTCAATCGGCACCGGCACGGCCTCCAGCCTGGGCAGATCGATCAACACCAGCGACTCCAAAGCCACAGAACTCACCATCGGCAAGGTGACCAGATCCGGGCATTTCTGCACATCCAACCACTCCAGACTAGCGGGCAACTCAGCCAACTCCGTAAGCCCAGTGATATTCCACAGATACAACGCCCGCAGCTGCGGATAATCCGCAAAATCTAGCCACGAAAGTGAACTGTGATCGATCCCACTGTCTTTAGACAAGCTGCCAATCACGATCTTGGTAATCAGAGTCGGGTCATCGGGCAAACCAGCAGGGCGCTCGCCATCGGGCGAATAAATCACAGAAGTACAGGGTGAGGTCTCAGTGCTCAAGAGAAACAATCGGTTACGGTTTAACAAAAATTGGAACTTGCTGAGCGTATTCTATGCAACAAAACGCCACACATTTCCAGACTGAGATGAAGAACCCTTCGCTGCTAGGTCCGGACCCCTATTTTAGTGCTCGACTCTATGGAGACTATGATAGCTAGAGAGCAAGCTGACCAACTCACGTCTCACCCACCTTGAGACTAATCCCAAATCACCCCAAATAAGATCTATCCGCGTAAGTAAGCACTCAATTTTCTCTTTACTTATGACCAAACTAAATTTTACAGTTCAGAATAATGAGAATCGATCCGCCGTTTTTCATCAATTATCGGATAGCAGACTCGGTACGAGAATCCGAGATTCTTTACCTTAGACTTCTTATCCATTTCCCCGAGAAGCAAGTGTTTCGCGATGCGCAAGGGATCAAAGCTGGCGACGAATACCCACAAGTCATAAGAGACGCTCTTGCACGGAGTAGAACTGTTTTTGTAGTAATCGGACAAAATTGGCTAAATGCAAAAACGGATCAACATAAGCTACGATTATTTGAACCTAGCGATTGGGTTCATGACGAGATTTTTGAAGCTCTAAACGACAGGAAAGCAGTGATACCGATTTTAGTTGATGACACTAAAATGCCCACGAAAGATCAGTTACCAAAGACCATAGCCGCTCTGTCGAGAATACAATTTGTTCGAGTCGGATTTAGCTCGAACGAGTCAAGAAAGGACCTCGCCTCGATTTTGCCCAACGAACAGATTCCTGGAATGACGAACGACTTAGCAATCGCGAAAAGTATCGTGGTGGCCATTGCTGGAAGAAACCAAGATTTACGTGGGAAACTATCGGACCAACAAAGAGAATGGCTTGAAGATCGCCCCGACTTGGAAGATCATTTTTGGGAAATCGTCCGAGATAAAGCAAGGCCAGACGTTGGCAACAAAATTGTCATCCCAGAAAGAATAAAACGACTCAAACGAGAGTGGTTAAAAGCCATAGATTAGACCGATGACAAAAATCATTTCAAAATGTTTAGCAATAATTGCCCTATGTTTAGCAGTTAGCGGAGTACGCTGTACCACGGCTACAGCAGATAAAGTTTGGGAACTCAATGTAGATGAGACGGTCAAATTAGAAGAAAACAAAAATCTATCTGAATATGATATCCAGGATGCGATCAGCGACCTTCAGTTCGATAAGATCGAGTTCGATCTTAATAACGAAGGATATGGTGATGTGCTAGATCGAGAAACAGAAAAAACTAGAAACTTCTCATTCAAACCTCACTCTTTTAAGAAAGGGGTATTCGTGGTCACGCTACTCGATCCTGATCGCGATTTTGAGGGCGAAGAAACTCAAAGTATTCGAGTCGTTTGGAAGGATGAGACAGATCCAACATCACTTCGGAAAGTCCAATATGATAAAGCAAATATATGGTTTGCATACGATTAGCAGTCCATCATACATCCAATCCGTGATGGTTGGTAGACACTCATCAGTCTGTGTCGAGTCGTAGAAGGACGATTTTCGAGTAACGAGAAGCAGTTCACTCATTCATCGCTTTTCCCTTCCTGCTTAGGAAGCGGTGGTGGAGACTTTCGTTTCGACCATTTCAGGCAAATAAATACCACCAATAGAGTGATAGCCACGGGGATGCCTAATATCAGAATGATGACGATGATTTCTGGAACCCCTAGTGCACCTAGAGCAAGCAAAGGGGAGGATAGATCGATCTGCATGAGAAAGATTGTCTGGAAAATTTGAGCAGTCGACAAGACCTTTTTATACATCTTGGTAACGATGTTGCTGATTGGGTAGGCACTTCCAGACTAGGTGATTGGTAGTTGAGGGGCTCGAGATTTAAGGGCACTGCCTATGCTGGGACTGGGGTTGTAGCCGGGGTAGCCGGGCAGTTAAAAACAGCCCCTCCCAGTCGAGATGCTTTGTGACTCAGCTTGCCGAGCGATAGAAAATCAACCCTTCCAAGGTGACACCTTATGGCGAGGACGTGGCGCCCACAAATAATAGTAAACAACAAAAAAGCCACTGAGGATCTCTCCTCAGCGGCTTTATCTTGATTCTTCTTTTCTCTTAGAGAGTCAGCAGTGCTGCTTATACCGCATCGGCATCGGCTAGGATGTCGTCTACGGCTGCGTCGGTGTCAGCCTCGGCTTTGGCGGCTTCTGCTTCTTTGCGGGCTTTCTCTTGAGCTTCCAGCTCTTCAGCTGTGATGTTCTCTTTCACAGAAAGATTACGCACGTTGCGGAAGCCGGTACCGGCTGGGATGAGGTGACCCATGATGACGTTCT
This sequence comes from Verrucomicrobiota bacterium, assembly GCA_020630975.1. Classification (GTDB taxonomy): domain Bacteria; phylum Verrucomicrobiota; class Verrucomicrobiia; order Verrucomicrobiales; family DEV007; genus Arctic95D-9. The sequence continues at coordinate 84,942 of JAHDID010000005.1, read as the reverse complement.
CCTTGAAACCGCGGAGGCGGTCGATCCTACCGATGGTCGATGCCTCGGTGAGGACTCGAGTGGTGTCCTGGAAGGACGCCGCTGAGATGAAAGAGTCGGTCTCGAGTGATGCCTTGGTGATACCGAGGAGCACTGGCTCGCCTTCTGCTGGCTTACCACCCTCTTCCTCGATCTCTTGGTTCACTGCCTCGAATTCAGTCTTCTCTACCTGGTCACCCCAGAGGAAGTCGGTATCACCTGGGTCGGTGATGCGGACTTTACGAAGCATCTGGCGGATGATGATCTCGATGTGCTTATCGTTGATCTCCACACCCTGTAGTCGGTAAACGGCCTGGACCTCAGAGACGAGGTGCTCCATGAGCGCGTGTGGCCCGAGCACGTCGAGGATCTCATGCGGTGGCACGGAGCCCTCGGTAAGCTGCTGCCCTTTGTAGACGGTATCGCCCTCCTGCACGAGGTAGTGGCGACCGAGTGGGATGAGGTGCTCCTCTTCCTCCTTGGTCTCCTCGTCGGTGACGATGAGCTTACGCTTGGCGCGGACGGTACCTCCGAGTGAGACGACACCATCGATCTTGGCGATCTCGGCGCTTTCTTTCGGCTTACGAGCCTCGAATAGCTCAGCCACTCGTGGCAGACCACCCGTAATATCTTTGGTCTCCGATACCTTGCGTGGAGTCTTAGCTAGCTGCTCACCAGCGACGACTTTCTGACCTTCCTTCACAGACAGGTGCGCTCCAGTCGGCACGGAGTAGGCAGCGAGTTCTTCGCCAGTCTTGGCATCGACCACGGTGATCTGCGGGTGCAGATCCTCTTTGTGCTCGATGACGACGTTACCCTTGGTATTGGTCTCTTTATCGATCTCGGTATCAATGGTGATACCCTGGATCATATCGATGAACTTGATCTTACCAGCCTTCTCGGTGATCACAGGGACGTTATATGGATCCCAAGTGATCAGAGTCGCGCCTTTCTTGATCTCGGCGAGGTGTCCGACGTGGAGGACAGAACCCATGACCACATCGTAGGACTCGATCTCTTTGTTATCCTTGTCGTGGATCGAGACGGTTCCATCCTTACTCAGGGCAACGAAAGTACCATCCGGAGTCTCTACCGAGCGGAAGTTGTTGAAGTGGACTGTGCCCTTCTCCTTCGCCTTACGGATCGGCTGTGTGAATGTCTGCGATGCGACACCACCCACGTGGAAGGTACGCATAGTCAGCTGGGTGCCCGGCTCACCGATCGACTGTGCCGCGATGATACCGACAGCCTCACCGACCTTGGCCATGACGTTTGACGCCAGGTGCATGCCGTAGCACATCGCACAACAACCACGGCGCGCCTCACAAGTGAGCACGGAGCGGATCTTGAGCTTCGGATGACCGATGTTGTGCAGTTTCAGCGCGATCGCTTCGTCGATCATATCGCCAGGCTTGACGAGAGTATCGCCACCGTTGACGACTTTCTCCGCTGCGACACGACCGTAGATACGAGTCTTCAGGTCGACGACCTCCTCGTCCCCCTCGTAGATGGCCTGCACGGTGATACCATTATTGGTACCGCAGTCCTGCATGGTGATGATGACATCCTGCGCCACGTCGACCAGCTTACGAGTCATGTATCCGGAGTCCGCTGTCTTCAGAGCGGTATCGGCCAGACCCTTACGAGCACCGTGTGTGGAGATGAAGTATTCCAACACGGACAGACCTTCACGGAAGTTCGACGTGATCGGACGCTCAATGATCTCACCACTCGGCTTGGCCATCAGACCACGCATACCTGAGAGCTGCTTGATCTGCTGGCGGTTACCACGAGCACCAGAGTCGACCATCATGAACAGAGGCGACGGTAGGTCCTCGCCCGCATTGTGCTCGATGGTGCGGAATAGATCCTTAGTGATCTCATCACCAGCGTGCGTCCAGATATCGACCACTTGGTTGTAGCGCTCTTTGTTGGTAATGATACCGGAGCGGTAGTTTTCGTTGGCCTTGTGGACCTCTGCGAAAGCGGAGTCGAGCTTCTCGCCCTTCTCATCTGGGATCATCATGTCGAAGATACCCACAGACACACCCGAGCGACCCGCCTCTTTGAAACCGAGAGACTTGAGTAGGTCGAGAGATTCGACAGTACCTTTCTGTCCAGCCACCTGGTAGCAACGCCAAATGATGTTCGACAGCTGCTTCTTGCCAGCGTTCTCATTGACGAAACCTAGCCCCTCAGGCCAGATCTCATTGAAGCGGACACGGCCAGCAGTGGTGACGATGACTCTGTCCTCGATATTGCCGAATGGACGCCCCTCGGTGCCGAAGTCTGGATTGCGCAGACGAATCGGCTGGTGGATACCGATACCACGGTTGGCCACAGCAAACTCGACCTCTGAGGTATCTGCAAACAATGGCAGCGTGCGGACATCCTCTTCTTTGAGTAGCTCGATCTTACGGCAATAGGTCAGGAAGTAACAACCCAAGGTAATATCCTGCGATGGAGTCGTGATCGGCTTACCACTCGATGGGGTGAAGACGTTGTTCGGAGCAAGCATGAGCATGCGCGCCTCCATCTGCGCCTCGATCGAGAGCGGCACGTGCACCGCCATCTGGTCACCATCGAAGTCAGCGTTATACGCAGTACACACCAGTGGGTGCACACGGATCGCATTACCCTCGATCAGCACTGGCTCGAATGCCTGGATCGACAGACGGTGCAGGGTAGGCGCACGGTTGAGCATGACAGGGTGGCCTTTGGTCACCTCTTCGAGGATATCCCAGACCTCTGGAGTCTTGCGCTCGATCAGCTTCTTGGCCGAGCGCACGGTGTGCACGTAGCCCATCTCCTTGAGACGGCGGATGATGAATGGCTCGAACAACACGAGAGCCATCTTCTTCGGCAGACCGCACTGGTGCAGCTTCAGATCTGGACCGATGACGATCACAGAACGACCAGAGTAGTCGACTCGCTTACCGAGTAGGTTCTGACGGAAGCGACCGCCCTTACCCTTGAGCATGTCGGAGAGCGACTTGAGCGCACGGTTGCCAGCGCCAGTCACCGCACGGCCGTGGCGGCCATTGTCGAAGAGAGCATCGACAGCCTCCTGGAGCATGCGCTTCTCATTGCGGATGATCACGTCTGGCGTCTTCAGCTGCAGCAGGTTCTTCAGACGGTTGTTACGGTTGATCACGCGACGGTAGAGATCGTTCAGGTCAGATGTCGCGAAGCGACCACCCTCTAGCGGCACGAGAGGACGCAGATCTGGTGGGATGACAGGCAGCACCTCGAGGATCATCCACTCGGGACGAGTGTTTGAGGTGTGGAAGCCCTGGACCAGCTTGAGACGCTTGGCCAGCTTCTTACGCACCTGCTTGGAGCGAGTCTTGCCCATAGCAGCTACGAGCTCCTCAGCGACTGCGACGAGGTCGGTGCGAGCGAGTAGATCGCGCACAGCCTCGGCACCCATACCTGCCTGGAAGCTATTCTCACCATACTCCTCCTGAGCATCGCGGTACTCGAGCTCGGTCAGTAGCTGGCACTGCTCCAGTGGAGTCGTACCAGGATCGATGACGATGTAGTCCTCGTAGTAGATGACACGCTCTAGCTGGCGCGCACTCATATCGAGCACGAGACCGAGACGAGATGGCATACACTTGTAAAACCAGATGTGCGACACTGGCACAGCTAGCTCGATGTGGCCCATGCGCTCGCGACGCACACGGCTGAGAGTCACCTCCACACCGCAGCGATCACATACGGTGCCCTTGTGCTTGATGCGCTTGAATTTACCACAGGCACACTCCCAGTCTTTAGTAGGACCGAAGATACGCTCGCAGAAGAGACCGCCTTTCTCCGGCTTGAATGTCCGGTAGTTGATGGTCTCGGGGTTTTTCACCTCTCCACGACTCCATTTACGGATGGTATCGGGATCGGCCACGGTGATTCTCACATGGTCGAAACTGTCGGACTTGCGCTCAAGACCGAAGATTTCGTCCAAGTGACTTTCTGAACTAAGAGATGGTATAGACACGACTGCTGCTGGCTAAGGATTAAGAAGAAAAGAAACTAAAGAATACTGCTTGGTTTTTATTAAGCACCGAGGCTCTCTGTGAGAATATCTGCTTCGGATTTCTGACCACCGCCGACTTGCACGTCGAGACCGAGAGACTGCATCTCTTTGATCAACACGTTGAAAGACTCCGGTGTGCCAGCGTCGAGTGTGTTATCACCCTTCACGATGGACTCGTAAATTCTGGTTCGGCCTTGGACATCGTCAGACTTCACAGTGAGTAGCTCCTGCAGCGTGTAGGCTGCACCGTAGGCCTCGAGTGCCCACACCTCCATCTCACCGAATCGCTGACCACCGTATTGGGCCTTACCACCGAGCGGCTGCTGGGTGACGAGCGAGTATGGACCGACCGCACGTGCGTGGATCTTGTCCTGCACGAGGTGACCGAGCTTGAGCATGTAGATCACGCCGACCACGATAGGCTGGTAGTATGGCTCGCCTGTGCGGCCATCGTAGAGCTGGGATTTACCATTCAGACCGATCCACGATTTCTTCTCGTTGGCTTCCTTCAGGTAGCCCTGGATCAGATTCTCTGGGATACCGTCGAATACTGGGGTAGCCACCTTGAAGCCGAGCGTGCGCGCAGCCACACCGAGGTGAGTCTCCAGCACCTGCCCGACGTTCATTCGAGAAGGCACGCCGAGTGGGTTTAGACAGATATCGATAGGTGTACCGTCGTCGAGGAAAGGCATGTCCTCCTCTGGCACGATAGTAGCGACCACACCTTTGTTACCGTGGCGGCCAGCCATCTTATCACCGACGGAGAGCTTACGCTTCTTGGCGACGTAGACTTTCACCTCTTTGATCACACCAGACTCAGCACCATCGTCGCCGGACTCGATACGGTCCAACTGACGCTCCCGCTCCATGTCGATGTCGGAGAACTTATTCTCGTAGGAACCGACGATGTCGAGGATCTTGTTGCGAATCGGGCTCGGATCGATCTCGATGTCGGCATAGCTCTCGGCCAGCTTGCGGAGAAGAGTCTTGGTGATCTTCTTGTTCGCCGGGATGATGATCTCGCCTGAGCGGCCATTGACCACATCGAGAGGCACTTTCTCGCCGAGGAGGATGTCGGACAGCTTATCAGTAAGCTGCTCGGTGAGCTCCTCATAACGGCGGCGGTGCTCCTCGATGATCTGGCGCTTCTGCTTTTCTTCCTCTTTCGGATCGAGTTTCTCTTTCGAAGAAGAGTTGCGCGAGGATACGCGCACATCCATGACGATACCGATACAGCCGGATGGCACGCGCAGAGAGGTGTCCTTCACGTCTGCCGCCTTTTCACCAAAGATCGCGCGCAGCAGGCGCTCCTCTGGAGCTAGCTCGGTCTCGCTCTTAGGTGTGATCTTACCGACCAGAATGTCACCAGGCTTGACCTCTGCACCGACACGGATGACACCGTCTGGACCTAGGTTGCGCAGGGCTTCCTCACCTACGTTCGGGATATCGCGAGTGATCTCCTCGGGCCCGAGCTTGGTGTCACGAGCGTTGATGTTGAACTCATCGATGTGGATCGATGTGTAGACATCTTCCTTCACGATGCGCTCGGAGATGACGATCGCATCCTCGAAGTTATATCCATTCCATGGCATGAACGCCACCAGCACATTTCGGCCGAGAGCCAGCTCGCCGTGCTCGGTGTTAGGACCATCGGCGATGACCTGACCTGCCTTGATTTTTTCACCACGCTTTACGATCGGACGCTGGTTAATACAGGTGCCTGCATTCGAGCGCATGAACTTACGCAGCGGGTAGCAGTAGATACCTTTCTTGGCGTCGGTCTTGATCTTGTGCGGATTGGTCAGGAACTGTGCCTCGGAGCATGGTAGCTCGCCATCCTCGGATGTCACGATGACCTCTGCAGTCGCAGCAGCCACTTTACCACTGCCCTCTGCTACCACCACGGCGCGAGAGTCGCGAGCGACTTTGGCCTCCATACCGGTGCCGATATACGGCGAGTCAGAGACGAGCAATGGCACACCCTGGCGTTGCATGTTCGATCCCATAAGAGCTCGGTTCGCATCATCGTGCTCGAGGAATGGAATGAGTGAAGACGCTACAGACACTAGCTGCTTTGGCGAGACATCCATGTAAGCTGCCTCAGTCGGAGGCACCTCGATGAAGTCACCTAGGTGACGCACGGTGATCTGCTCGGTCAGGAAGTTACCCTTGTCATCGATCGGGTTATTCGCCTGAGCGATCAGGTAGCTTTCCTCTTGGTCAGCAGTGAGGTATTCGATCTTCTTGCTGACGGCACCGTTAGTGATTTTGCGATATGGTGTCTCGATGAAGCCGTATTCATTGATACGAGCGAAACAGCTCATCGAATTGATCAGACCGATGTTTGGACCCTCCGGAGTCTCAATCGGGCAGATACGACCGTAGTGAGATGGGTGCACGTCTCGCACCTCGAATCCCGCACGATCACGGTTCAGACCACCAGGTCCGAGAGCCGAGAGACGGCGTTTGTGAGTGAGCTCAGACAGTGGGTTGATCTGGTCCATGAACTGCGACAGCTGCGAACGACCGAAGAAGTCGCGCACCACAGCAGCGAGTGCCTTAGGGTTGACCAGCTTCGATGGAGTCATGCCATCGAGATTCACATCGAAAAGAGTCATGCGCTCTTTGACGAGGCGCTCAGTCCTAGCGAGACCGACGCGACACTGATTACCGAGTAGCTCACCGACTGCACGGATACGACGGCTACCGAGGTGGTCGATATCGTCGAGCACACCCTCGCCAGCACGCAGGCTGAGCAGGTAGTGCATACAGGCTAGGAAGTCCTCTGGAGTCACCACGCGAGTCTCCTCATCGATCTTCAGGCCGAGCTTCTGGTTGATCTTGTAGCGACCGACGCGAGTCAGATCGTATTTCTTCGGATCGAAGAACAGGCGCTTCAGCAGAGCACGTGCATTGGCCACAGTAGGCGGATCACCAGGGCGCAGACGACGGTAGATATCCTTCAGCGCTTCCTCCTCGTCCTCAGCTGGGTCTTTCTTGAGCGACTTGATCAGCAGGTCGTCGTGAGTCGCATTCACCACGTCGAGCGACTTGATGCCGAGAGCCTCGATCTGCGCGATCACCGCGAGAGTCAGCGGCTCGTATGCCTTGGCGACGATCACGTCTCCGTCCAAAACGTCCTCAAACACCACCTTGGTCGCTAGGATCGCCTCGTCCATGTTGGAGTCGACCTTAAGCTTCTCGATGTCGTAGAACTGATTGATGATATCGCGGTCGGTCGGGAAACCGATGGCACGCAGGAAAGTGGTAGCGAGGAACTTTCTACGACGACGGCGGCGGTCGAGGTAGACGTACAACAGATCATTGATGTCGAACTGAACCTCCATCCAGGAACCGCGATCTGGAATGATGCGAAAACCGTAAAGGATCTTACCATTGAGGTGCTGATTGGTCTCGAAGCAGACACCTGGTGAACGGTGCAGCTGGCTCACCACGACACGCTCAGCTCCATTGATCACGAAAGTACCGCGCTGAGTCATCAGCGGCAGCTCGCCCATATAGACGCGCTCTTCTTTGGTGCCGGACTCGTCGGTGAGAGAGAAAGTAACATACAGTGGCGCGCTGAAAGTCTCGCCATCGCGCAGAGACTCGAGAGCGGTCAGCTTTGGCTCGCCGACTTCGTACTTCACATAGTCGAGAGTGAACTTCTCGTCATAGCTATCGATTGGGAAGACCTCGCGAAAAACAGCATCCAGCCCGATCGGCTTTCTATCCTTGGGTGGGATGTCCTGTTGCAAAAACTCCTTGTAAGAGTCCAGTTGCACCTCTATAAGATTAGGAGTCTCGATAGCTTCCTCGATCTTTCCGAAGTACTTTCGCTCGATTGGTTGGTTTGCTGCTGCCATAGTATGGGATAAAAGCTGATGCTTGGTGAAGAGTGCGCTGAGTGGTGGTGGTGACTTGACTGAAACTGGATACAGGGTATGGAGGTATTCGGGTATATTTCGCAATCGAGGCGACGGGCGGACCTCAACTACTGCGGTAGCTTCCAAGCCACGGAAAACTGAGCCTACAACTCACACGAAATTTTAGACGATGAAGCCACAGCAGAGCTTCGCCCTGTTGTGGATCTCACAATCAAAAAATCTCAAAATTTACCCTGCCTTTTCAGATGCCGAACTCTGCTTATCTCAAAATAAACAGAGCACGAAATCCGCTTGACCGCCTTCGAACGATGCTTATATCCACTTATTAGTGAAAAGCAACACTTTTTCTTTTATTTTTTTCTTGATTCGGCAGGGATAGCTGTTGGAGCTAGATGGCGCTTAGCTCGGTATTTGTAGCGTATCGCGCGATTTTTCGAGGTTTTTTCACCCAATCGGCCGGACGAATTTTTTTTCGCCAACAGCCTCGGCTCAGCCAGGGGCTTGGCTAGTGTGGCGGCGAACGCCAGAGCCAATGCCCCAGCACGATGAAGCTCCACTCGCTAGGCGCTCGCCGCCACACTAGCCCAAACCCATTCGCCCCTCGCATCTGTTTCTGAGTCGATATCAGAAGGCGGGGCGCAAAGCTAAAAAAACAAAAAACCGTGCCTGAGCGAACTCGGGCACGGCTTTTACTAAAAGAATTCTGAAACCAGAAACTGGCTTCGAAAGACTCGATTACTTAAGCTCGACAGAGGCACCAGCTTCTTCAAGCTTGCCTTTGATCTCCTCAGCTTCGTCCTTAGTAGCACCCTCTTTGACTGCTACAGGTGCGCCCTCAACGAGCTTCTTAGCGTCGGCAAGACCAAGGCCAGGCACAACTTCGCGAACCGCCTTAATCACAGCGATCTTCTTACCACCGTCACCAGTCAGCATCACGTCGAAGGAATCCTTCTCCTCAGCACCACCACCATCACCACCTGCAGGTGCTGCGACAGCTACTGCTGCTGGAGCTGCGGCGCTCACGCCCCACTTCTCTTCGAGCTCTTTCACAAGATCTGCTACCTCAAGGACAGTCAGACCACTTAGTTCGTCTACGATTTTTGCTATATCAGCCATGTTTTTAGATGGGTGTCGCCGCGATCGAAAGCCTCCGATCAATTAAGTCGCCGTGCTCGGCCACCGGCAAGGAACCCGGTTAGTTGTTTATCTATTTCTAGGTTTCTAGCAGGACCACCGAAATCGGCAGCCCCACCAAAAGTGTTTTTGTTGCTTGGGATTAGCCCTGCTCCTGCTTGGCAGCGAGCACGCGAGCCAGACCAGCACCAGGCTCGTTGAGCACAGTAGCCAGCTTCTGCGCAGGCTGGTTGAGCATACCGAGGAGAGTCGCCTGGAGCACTTCCTTGGATGGAAGGTCTGCGAGCGCCTTTACCTTTGCCGCATCGAGGAATTCACCGTCGAGCACACCTGCGCGCACCTGTGGTGGCACATCGCCCTTACCGGCTTCCTTGATGATCTTGGCAGCAGCACACACATCGGACTCACCAGTCACGACTGCGGTCTGTCCTTTGAGGAATTCTGCCAACTCCTCTGGAAGCGATGCATCGGCAGACGCACGCTTCACGAATGAGTTCTTAGCAACGGAGAATTTTGCACCTGTCTCAGCCAGCTTTGTGCGCACCTCTTCGAACTTAGGCACGGTCATGCCGCCGTAGTCGCAGATGAGCATGAATGGCGAGTCATTGATCTTCTCAACGATGCCGTCGATGATGACTTGTTTAACTTCTTTCATCTCAGTTTTTTCGGTTCGTTTTTACGTTCAGTTCAGGTTATCGCCACTCGGAGATGTCTACTTTCACTCCAGGTGTCATGGTGCCGGCGAGAGTGCCGGACTCTAGGAAAATACCTTTGGCAGATGCAGGACGAGCTGCAGCGACAGCATTGATGACCGCCTTGGTGTTGTCTACCAGCTTATCAGCATCGAAAGACGCCTTACCAACAGGGATGGATACATTGCCATTGCGGTCGAGTTTGAAGTCGACACGACCAGCCTTCACCGCCTTCACTGCCTCAGCCGTATCATCGGTGACAGTGCCTGTCTTAGGATTGGGCATCAGACCACGGGGTCCGAGCTGCCTACCTAGCTTACGCACTTCAGACATCGCAGCAGGAGTCGCTACCACCACGTCGAAATCGCTGAAGCCACCCTGGACCTCTTTGATGAGCGCCTCGAAGCCTACGTGCTCAGCACCAGCATTCTTAGCCACAGTCGCTGCCTCGCCCTCAGCGAATACCAGCACGCGCACATCTTTACCACTACCGTGAGGCAGCGGGCAAGTGCCACGGACCATCTGATCGGACTGACGAGGGTCGACACCCAGCTTGAAGCTGATGGTAACGCTCTGGTCGAACTTAGGCGCAGGAAATTTCTTCACCAACTCGGCGGCCTCTGCCAGCTGGTACTGCTTTTCAGAATCCACCATCTCGGCGGCCTTCTCGTATCTTTTACTTCTTTTCTTAGCCATTGGTATAGGTGCGGTACTGACGAGGCAAGAAAACCTCTCCCGCGATTGGTTAATGGAGCGCGGACACTAAGGCTTTTTTAAAAAACCTCAATTTATTTTTGCCCCATAGCTAACCGGGCCAAAAACGGCTGAAGAAAACAACACTACCGACCCACCGCACTCTTGAACTTCACCACCGCATTGGCGATAGACTCCGCCGCGCGCTGGCGGTAAGCAGCATCGTGAATCAGGGCTGCCTCGGAGGCATTGGTGAGGAAGCCGCCCTCGTAGAGAATCGCAGGCTTGGTGATGCCGGTGAGCACGTTGAAACGAGCCCGCTTGATGCCTCGATCGACAGGCTTTAGATCATTGATCACGTGCGAATGCACCGCCGTGGCTAAGGCGATATTTTCAGCATCTCGAGTATTACCACTGAGCGCTGTCGACCAGCCAGAGCGACTGCTACCATGGGTGGCGGCTGTACCCTGCGGCGGCAGCGCAAATGTCTCCACGCCCTTGGCAGAGCGGGCCTTGGTCGAGTTGTGATGGATGCTGATGAATATCGACCGTTTCTGCGCATTGGCGATCGCCACGCGATGCCCCAGCTCGAGAAAGCGATCATCCGAGCGAGTCATCACCACTTTGAAACCCCGAGCCTGCAGCGCCGCCTTTAGCCGCAGTGATAGGTCGAGATTGTAGTCTTTCTCCACACCGTGCTTACCTGTGGCACCAGGATCGTGGCCGCCATGACCAGGATCGACCACCACCGTATCAAAGATGATCGGCTTTTTGATGAAGCTCGGACGCACGACCGGATCGATCAGCTTCGCCAGATCGACCGTCGAGATGAGAGCACCGCCCCCATGCGGCTCGATGCTGAAGCTGAGATTGAACAGGATGTTGTTCACATACATCTTCTGCGAGCCTGTGGTCCACTTCATGATCAGGCTGGGGTGCTGAAAAATGAAGTCGTTACCGCTCTTCGACAGCTTCTCGATCTTGTAAAATTTAGCCACATTCTGCGCCGATACATACTCACGCCCACTCTTGGTGACGATCTGCCAATCGCCCGCCTGAGCTGAGGCGGCGAGCAGAAAACTAAACAAAAGGCTAAAAAGCCATCGGCTGGATCTAACTGAGAAGCAAGGCATCGAGTTGAGAGAGTCAGGTGTCGGTAAGGGCGGAGGATGGCAGACGCTGGCAGGCGCTCTTTGCTTTTTCTAAGAAACGAGAAAGTTATCCCTAACCTTAGCCTAAGGCAATGGAGGAAAAGCGTGAATTCGATTTTCCGTAAAAAATCCGCATTTTCAATAGGGTACAATTTTCATTCAATAGGGTACAATCGGCTATTTCTGGGATCCCACCGTGTGTTTCCAGCGATACGCGAGCCGCTTCAGCTCTCCCTCCGATGGCGGTTTTGATTTCGGCGCAAAGGCATCTTTTTTCAGCCCCGCTATCTCTTCGCTCAGCTTTTGGTTGTCGGCTTTTTTCAGCGACTTGGCCTCGTAGATGTTTTCCAGATAGGTCAGGATGGAGATGGGATTGATCTGCTCAGGCAGCTCCGGACCCGTCACCTGGGCGACCTCAGGTTTCTTGCGGCATCTCCACCAGACCAGCACTGCTACCACTGGGACGAGCCACAGCCAGCCTAGCCAGCTGGCTTTTTGCTCCACCCCGCCTAGCAGCGGAGTCGCCGCCTCCACCGCGACCAGATCGACATCGTCAAATCTCTGTAGCGTCAGCCCCTCGCCTTGCTTTTCTGAAAGTGTCGCCAGCACAGCGGGAAACTGAAACTCCAGCGGCAGGGTCTCGCCATCGGCCGGCTCAAAGCTCAAACGCCACTCGTGTGTCGATAGTGGCGCGAGGTCGTCGGTCTCAGCATCCAGCTGCTCGACCTGCAGTAGGCGATCCTCGGTATCGACCAGTGTCAGCCCGGGAATCGGCAGCTCGATCAGCTCATCGAGATCGGGCATCAGGCCATGACCAGCGGCGCGCACATCGAGAGCGACGATATTTAGCTCTTCCACATCGCGCTCATCAAGGATCATGGTGAGATTCAGATCGCGATAGGGCCTGGAGCCCGTCGACTGCGAGGCATCGATAGGGATCGCAGCCGAGGCCACCGGCAGGATGACGCTGCCCGAGGTATCGAGGAAGTCGAGATCGATCTTTAGCGAGGGGATGGTATCCACCTCGGGGCCTTTAGCCTTTAGGAGAAAGTAGGCATACGGCGTGAGCGTCCAGCCTAGCTCAGACGCTGTGCGCGCCTCGACTTTCGGATCGTGAAAGGTGAGCGACATCACCTCGAAGTGCTCCTCTAGGATACCACGCGAGCTTTTCTCAAACTTATCCCGATAGTCCTCGGTAGGGCGTCCATAGTTGTAGGCATAACGTGAGCTATTCTGATTGATCAGGTACTTGCTAAAGCCCCCTGCCTCGCGCTCGATCTCGCGTGTGTGCAGTAAGTTTACCTTCAATCCAAACGGTTTCTCTGCATCGATCTGATCATCCCCATCGAGCTGGGCATCCAGCTTTATCTCAGCGTTCAGATCTCGGTAGTATTGAAAGATCTTCGCCATCTCTTCGATCTCCTCATGATCATCGACTATCGATAGCGCCGACTCTAGGTAGCGATACTTTAGATCCGGTCCCACATTCGGCAGACGCTGATCGATCGCTTTGGAGAACTCTGCGATATGTCGCTCGCGCGATTCTTTAGGTATCGATTGAATAGCCGCCTTTATCTTTGGCAGAGCCGACGGCACCGGCTGGTGATGCCCTTTCAGAGCACTCAGAGCAGGCGAGCCTATCGCCGCGTAAAACCACGTCATCAGCGGCTCGACACTCTCCTCGGCTGATTTCTCCAAAGGCAGTGTCGCGATGTATCGCTTCGCAGCTACCTCTAGCTCATCCAGAGCCTTCACTTTGATCGCACTGTGATCAGGGTGCGAGCCTAGTGTCGCTCGGTAGTTTGATTCCTCGTAGGCTAGAGATGCCAGCTGGATCTCCAGCGCCCACGAGTCAGGGTGCTTCTTGATCGCATCGGCACAGAGTCTCTGAGCGACCTCGTAGCCATGAAAGACCTGCGCTTTCAGTTCTTTATCCGTGCGCTTGGTGTTGTTCTGCTGTTGCACCTTGGGATTTGGCCATAGGCCGGCTAGGTTGATGCGCATCCGCCGCAGTAGCGAAGCGATAGTATCTGGATCCAGCTCATCCATCGGGCCAAAGACCGATTCCATCGACTCCAGCCGCCACACCTCGGCTTTCGAGTGCGCCTGGATAAAGGCATCGGCTAACTCCTCCTCGAAGCTCTCCTCGAGTTTCAGCGACTTGATCCGCTGATTCAGATCGCCGAGTTGCTTCAGATTTCTCTCCTGCCGAGAGCGAGTCAGCGGTATCGATTCGGCGACTTGGTTATACCCATAAAAGTAGGAATAACGCGACCGATAGCGATCATTCTTATTCGGATTATTATTCTCCGCCCAGACCTCTATCATCTCACGGACTAGCGACTCTGCCTTGTCCCTTCGGTGAGCCGCCAACTGCTCTAGTAGCGGAAAAGATTTCTTCTCTTCCTTTACCTTTAGCAATAGACGAGTCGCTACCTCTAGATGGTCCAGCCGGATAGGCATATCGATATGCTCGAGCCACTCCGAGCTAGGCAATGTCTTTAGAATCTTAGTCGACGGAATGAACGCTCTATCCTGATTGCTTCTATAGCGGTAGGGATCATCGGCATAGTATTGATTGCCATAGTTATCCCAGCGCAACTCAGGACGACTCGAATCCGAGTCATTCTGATAAGTCCGCGCAGCTTCAGCATTCCAATTGCGTACAAACAGGGTGAGTATCTCCACCCAAGGCTTCAGCTCGGACTGCCCTGCGAGCAGTGCCTGTGCAGCCGCCCCCTGTAGCTCCAGTTGCTTCAGACGATAGTCTGGCGAGCGGTGCTTTCGAGTCTGCGCCGTCAGCGTCCCCACGGCTGAGAGGATCTCAAACCCCTCGGTAGAAGTATTCGAAAAAGTCTGTGCCAGCCAATCCTCGCCGACACTACCATCGAGCCTCGGCACCAGAGCTAACGCTCGATACAGAGCCGCCCCTCGCTGATCCAGGGGCGCTTTCTCCTGCCCGATGATCTCGATACACAGGTCCCACGCGGTCGGCAAGTGCGTCTTGCCCTTCTCTGCCTGGTCAGCCTCGGCATGATACTGTGCCAATAGATTCAGCGATGCGTAGTCCTTCTTATCCCGAGCCTCTTTTTCATCTGGAATAAACTCGGTCGCTTCATCGACCAAGCCAGCCGCCAGCAATAGCTTAGCTGTTAGCGCCCGAGTTTCGTGGTCTTTCAGACCGAAGTACCGAGTGCCTTTACGCAAGGAATCGAAAAACGATTCCGGTAGAGGCGCGATATCTTTCATCAAATCCGCTATCGACTCGATAGCGGAATCATCCGGCTTCTTTTTAGCGGTATCCGAAAGATCCAATATCTCGTGGGGGCGCAAATACTGCGGCTGCGAATGCGACTCTGCCCCCAAAGTCGATAGCTCTGAACGAGGCGAGACTCGGGTCGCAGAACCCAACTGACGCAGGATACGCTGATAGGCATTTCGAGCATCATCATCAGGCAACGACTCGAGATAGGTTTTCACCTCCGCCCATTCGCCCAACACCACGTTCGAACCTAATTTCGCCACATCAGCCTTGTACTGCCGGATCACCTCATCCCTATTGGGTTTGTCTTCCTTTTTATCTTTCTCTTCACCCTTTTTATCATCTTCTTTCGGATCTTCCTTGGGTTTAGGTTTAGGCTTGGGTTCAGGCTTCTCTGCTGCCTCCCGACGGGCTTTCATTCGCTCTTCTAGGATGCCAGAATTGGTCCGATCAATCCTCAGATTTTGAAGCATCTGCGATCGCTCCTGCTCGGGAGTTTTCTGGTTGCTGTTCCTCTGAAATCCAGCCGAGGAACTTCGACCAGACTGCTGTAACAATGCATCGATCGACATCCCCCTCCTAGAATCCGCATAAATCGGACTAACGAAAAATAGGATAACTAATAGATATTTCATCACGTTCAATTTTCTCCTCTCTAGTATTAAGATCCGGCATTATCAGGTGGCGGCGTCTTGCCTGCGCCACGCGAGTCTTCAGGTGCTTTTTTCGGCTTAGGATTTTTCGAGCGACCGCCCGATTTGCAGCCTTGTCATGGCTTAGGAATAGGCAATCCATACAATTCCTTGGGCTCCGCTCTAGCCAACCGAATCGCCGCTTCCAAATCATTGAGATGCCGATCTCGATCGTTACCTACCTGGGCCAGCAGCTTATACTCCTGGCGAGCGGCCTCGATCTCAGGCTCCCAGACAGATGGAGCCTGACCTTCCAGCTTCATCAGATAGGTCATGTAGTAGCGGGCATTGGCCAGACTCGATAGCGCCTCCTCCAGTACATCTGCAGGCATATTTTTATCCTCCCTCAGCTCGCCTACCAGTTCGATCAGATCCTCCCGAGCTTCCGGCAGACCCGCGCTCTGCATCTGAGCTTTTGCTATCTCGATGCGGATACGCGTCGCCGTCTCTACCTCGTCTTTACTCAACTTCGACAGTGCCTCCTGATAAGCTACCACCGCCTGACTCCACTCCTGCTCAGACACCGCCTGACGAGCCGTCTTCAGCGCCGACTGCGCCAGATCCATCTTCCGCAATTGCTGGCCTGGGCCAAAGTGATACGCCGCTAATACCAGAGGTATCAATAGCCAGAGGGTGATGTATAGAATTCTCATAACAATTTATTGGAATAACGGTTGGCGCTTGCCCGGATAAAACGGAGTACCCACTAGGTTTAAAACAAAAGGTAACAGCGCCAGAGCTAGTGCCGACAGGCCAGCCACGATCAGCGCGTACTCGCGGAGAGTCAGCTGCACCCCATCCTCGTCGACGCGGATCGCCCCCATCTCGGAGAGCATCTTGGTGGGTATGTGCTTAAGATTGCCATCGTGATACTCGCCACCCAGCCGCGCTGCGATCTGCCGCAGCGCGCCGACATCCTGACGAGACTGGTGACCATTGATCATACTACCTCGAGTCGGGCTACCCACACCCAAGACCAGTGCGCCACTGATCGAATTGGGCATTTGCGGCATACCGGTAGCAGGCACCGTATCACCATCGCTGACGAGTAATAGAGTCGTCGAATCTCGTGGCCAAGGTTTCGCGATCTCCGCCGCTTCTTTCAGCCCATCAAACAGTTTGGTTTTGCCAACGGGAAATACCGAATCCATGGGCAAACCATCTAGAAAATTTAGGATCACTTCGGTATCGCGACTCTCCTGGACCACAGGCTTTGCCCCATTGTAGACAGCGACCAGTGTGATATGCAGCCTATTATCGGTGATTCGTTTGAGCAGCGACTGCACTAGCAGCGAGGCCCTCTCGGTGCGCGACACACCTCCTGCCTCGGACCCCGCATCCTGCAGACGCATCGATGGACTGACATCGAGCACCAATAACAAATGACGCCGATCTCGGGCTTCGACTTCCTGTGTCTTTTGAGAAAAGTTTTTAGTCGGCATCAGTAGCAGAGTCACCATCGACCACGCTAACGCTGTGATACATAAGGTACGCACCACCGCAGCCACCACCACTGACGATACACCGCGAGACTCAGGGCCGTATGTCAGCCTAGCCGTGGCTCGCGTACGCCCGAGATGCAGACACTCTGCTCCTGCTGCGAGGATCGCAGTCGCTATTGTCACGATGAGCACAGTTACTTCCATATCGATATCTTTTACCAAGGCGTATAGCGCAGCCCAAATAAGGTGAGTAGGTACACGCCAGCGATCGATAGACCAGCGATCAAATAGGGGCCAAAATTATCAATCGGGTCCGGTGTCAGACGCTCCAGCGGCGCCTGAGCCATTTCATCGATCCGGCGAAACACCACCTTCAAGGCCTCGGGATCGCCGGCCGCAAAGGTCTCGCCCCCAGTGATCGCAGAGATCACAGCCACCTCTGCAGGCGCCCCACCGGATCCAATATGCACGGTGTAGACCGTTATCCCGTCGTCCTTTAGTTCATTCCCCACGCGAGTGTCATTGCCATCGCCGAGATCGAAGCTCTCACCATCGGATAACAAAATCACCATTCGATCGCCCTCTTCTGCGGTAATCAAATATTTCCGCGCCTGGCGCAACGCCTTGCCGATAGAGGTCCCTCCGGAAAACCAGTGCGGCAATGACATCGGGTGCAAAAACGGCGGCGCACACTGAAAGGCTGACACATCTGAAGTGAGTGGGATCCAGCGCAGGTTATCATCGCCAAACACCATCAGAGAAAACGAATCGCCTTTTCGATAGGTGAGGAAATCATTCAGCGAGTCCATCGCCACCTCATAGCGGTCACCACTGCCAAAATCCGCCATCATCGAACCAGAGACATCGAGGACGAACATGATGTTGGTCATCTTGCGCTTCGACTCGGGCGTCTCAAACGTACGCGGACCAGCCAATATCAAAATCACACAGGCTAATAGTAGTAGCGGCAGAGTATTGACCACATTCAAAACACCAGCCAGCCATCGCGAATGCCCCACGCGGCCGCGATCGAATGGCAAAGGCAGCGCCCGTGTGTGACTACGCCACTGCACTACGATAAGTACCAACGGCACTGCCAACAGAATGAGCACGATGGGATAGGCAAACGCCATCAGCTACTCCCCTCCCCTCTACGAAATGGCTCCAGCAGCGGCTCAATCTGAGACTGAGAGACATCGCTGACAGGAGCATGCAACCACTGCTCCAGCTTCAGTATGAGAGGGGATGCCGCCTCGTGGCTACGCAACCTCGCGATCGCCTGCGCAGCAGGCAATTCATCGATCTCTGGCAGCTCCTGCCGCCAATGCCCTATCAATAGCCGCTCCAACCTAGCCTGCTCAGCCTCATCCAGCTGCCCCTGCGAGGCAGCAGTCACCAACACTAACAATTTCTCATGTAAGGTCGGCTGCCTTTCGCCATCATCACCCGACGCGGGTTGTCGCTTGCGGTAGAAAATCAATACCAACAAGCCGATCACCCACAGCACCACCAAAACCGTCATCAGCGCGGTGTACCCGCCGAGCCGGCCAAAAGCACGCGCCTCTAGCTCGGTCGGCGCTGGCAGCTGATCTAGCGGATGTCTCACCGTGATCTCGATCGGCACGGACTCAGCCTCTACCGGGAGTGCCGTGGCTGCGTAATGGAGATACTCCAACAGATCATGCTTGCCTGCATCCAGCCCATACACACTCAGATCGTAGCGATAGCCATCTTCTGCAGGCTTCGACTGGAGGATGCGGATCACTAGCGAACCAGAGAGATCCTGACGCGGAATCGCCTCGACCAGCTCACCTGGTATATACAAATCCGAAATCTCTATCGGGTAACCGAGAGGCGCAGAGTGGTCGGCACTGCGCGCACCCTGCCAGGCAAATAACAGCGCCATGAGACTTACCCAAAGTCTCAGATCACGACAGCCATGTGAGTCCCTATGCTTCATTTACCGCGACAAAAGATTTCGAGACTGCAGAAACAACCTGAGCGCTCCCAGAAAAGGCTGATCCGTCTGAATCGTAAAGTGATCGATAGAGGCCTCGGTCAATGAGGCGCAAGACTCCGCCAATGACGTGAACTGCCGACGTGCTGCTGTAGTGAATGTAGCGCCCGACTCCACCTCCCGGCCACGAATGAATCCTGCCCCAGGCAATCCATCCTCCGCAGGATCTCTCAGCAATAGGACCGCCACATCGTGCTGCTGTCCGAGCAGCTTCACCGCCGAGACCGAGTCTCTATCATGCATATCCGAGAGCACAAAAATAAGCGTCCGCTCGCGCAGCGAGGGATTCAGCGCCAACAGCTTCCGCCCAAGCTCCGTCGGCTCATCGAATCCATAGTGACGAAGCTCATGCAGCCAGACCATGATTTTCTCGCGCGACAGCGAGGGGCGATAGTTGATCTCTCGACTACCAGCCCCGAGCACACCCACGGGCGAGACCCTATCCAGGCAGGCCAGCGCCAGCCCGCCGGCGATCTGTACCGCTAACTGATATTTCGATATAGCAGTGGAGCTGAGCGTCATCGACGCCGAGGTATCGACGACGAACCACACTGGCAGGCATTTCGGAGATTCATACTCCTTCACATGTGGGACACCCGTCCTAGCAGACACTCGCCAATCAATGGTTTTCACCGGATCGCCTGGCACATACGGGCGCGACTGTACATACTCCAAACCTGAGCCAAGAAACGGTGACTTGTCGGTGCCGTAAGACACCGAATCTGCCAGCTTCTTTATCGCTAGCATAAACTGCCTCGAATCAAGGGGACGATGGTTATCCAGCTCAGGCATCGGTCTACGATATCGAGTCGTTGAGAATCTGCTGGAGGATCTCCTGCGGTGTCTTGCCCTCGGCCAGCGCCTCGTAGGATAGGCGGATACGGTGCAGACAGACATCCTCCGCTAGAGCAAAGATATCCTCAGGGATCGTGTAATCCCTACCATGGATGAGCGCCCGCGCTCGCGATGCTTTCAAAAGCGCGATGCCCGCTCGAGGTGAGCAACCCAACTCCAGATCCGGATGCTGCCGAGTGCGCTCGACGATGTCCACAGTATGCTTCAAAAACACCTCGCTCACATGGATCTGATGAGTCGCCTCTATCGCTGCCACCAGATCTTCCTCCGTGCCCACCGCATCGTCCGACACCATATCAAACTCACTCTTGGCCACCGCACCCTTGCCTTTCTTTTCGATACCCAGCTTCAAGTTTCTACGCAGGATCTCCTCCTCCTCCTCAGGGGTCGGATAGGCGAGCCGATGACATAGCATAAAGCGATCGAGCTGTGCCTCGGGCAGCTCAAAGGTACCAGATTGCTCGATCGGGTTTTGTGTGGCGATCACGAGAAATGGCGTCGGTAGCGCATAGGTCTGATTTCCCAGTGTCACCTTCCTCTCCTGCATGGCCTCTAGCAGAGCACCTTGCACTTTCGGAGCCGCTCGGTTGATCTCATCTGCTAGCATCAAATTGGTAAAAATCGGTCCTTTGTGAGTGCGAAACTCGCCCGACTTTTCATCGAGGATCTCTGTGCCCAAGATATCCGAAGGCAACAGATCGATGGTGAACTGAATCCTAGAAAAATCCAGATGCAGCGCCTTCGAGATAGTATTCACCAAAAGCGTCTTCGCCAACCCCGGCATCCCCTCGAGCAGCAAATGCCCAGAGGTAAGCAGTGCAATCAGGGTGCGCTCGACTACCACATCCTGCCCTACGACGATCTCTCCCACCCGCTCGCGAATATCTTTTAAATAAGCCGAAAGGCGCTCATGGTCAGGAGAGGCAGGTTCACTCATATCGATCGGTATAGCAGAAAAAGAAACTGAATTGAAAGCGGAAACTCACTTTTCGTTCAATATTTGATACCTTCGATTTTATTGAGAGAAAAATCCCTCTTCGCTGTCACAATTAGCCGAATCTATACGAAGAATATCAATCTGCAGACCATAGCTGCAGACCTCCATTTAAGTGAAATAGCATATTTCCTGAGACACAGGTACAGCGCTCGGAAACTATATATTTCAAAAAAGAAATTTTTATACCGAATGCGCAACTAACTGGCCATACCAATACACAGACGCTCCTACCAACAGAAATTCTTGGAGAAGATCTCAGAAAATTAGCGCGGATACGACGCGATCGGTGGCGGCGGTATCTGAGGTGCAGCACTTTGCGGCGTACTATACGCTGCCGCATAAGGACCGTAGGGATAAGGCGACGAGTAAGACGGCGTCTGTGGGTAGACCGTAGGCTGTGGCACCACCACTGGATGAGGTGCTACCACTGGCGGCGAAACAGCTGCCGGCTGAGGCACTGACACAGGGTAATAACCTTGTGGACTCGCTTGGTACTGCCCCACATATCCCACAGGTGTCGAGGTCGTCGTCCTAGTCGTCGTGGTTACGAACTTTTTGCGCTTCTTACGTCCCATCGCGCACGACGAAGTAAAGACAGCCAGCACTAGCACAGCGCATAGACCGAGGTGGGAAGAAAGCTTCATGGTTAAAATCTGTTAAATGTTCGTGTGTTTAAAAAATTAAGGTATTTAAAACACTTTCACAACAGGAATTTTAAAATTTCACACCCGGATCGGGTGAAAATTTTAAACCAACCAACTCAGAAGCTCACTTCTGACTGGGACTAGAGGCCTATCGAACAGCTCCGACCGAGGAGAATCTCAGCTCCCGGGTATTGCCTGATAAGCTGTTGATTATCAGCACGCCTCAGCCAGACAAACTCTCCATCTTCCCAAAAATGACAACCATCGATCAATACGCTGCAGTGAAATAACGACCATGTCACCTCTCCTGGAGGCTCATCACCACAGGTATGAAAATGCAAATAGCGAGGACTACCAAACGAAACGGAACACCAGCGATCAAACTCTGCATCCGCATCGTGATCGAAAAAAGTCTGGGGATGAATACCAAGATGCCACGAGTGCACTCGGTCTCGATTGATTCCCAATTGCCGAGAAATCCTGTCATAGTGCTCAGACACTCGGCGACTCTCATCTGCCGGCCCTTCAAAGTCGTGGATCACCCCATCTTTGATTCTGCATTGCACCGTTTCCTGCAGATCTATCCCAGGCTGCTCCACCTTAGGCGAGCCCCCAGGCATCAGCCAGCGCGATAGAGCCACCGTGCCACTGGCGGTATCACAGGGCACTGGCTTGAAGGTAGAGGTGGGAAATAGCTCCACCAGTATCTCATCATCGGCTCCTCCCTGCTGACTCGGCCAGCAAAAGGTGCCCTCTAGATCCGTGCCCAGCGGACAGACGATTCGCCACGTTTTTGCTGCCATCAGTTCCGCCTCCAGCTTGGCCAGTAGCTGCCTCATGAGAGTGTCAGAGATAGTGGCGTAGGGCGAGGCCAGTAGCGACTCGTCGTAGGTGTAGCTGGTGATTTTACTACCACTGCCAGGCAGCTCGAGAAAGCGCACATAATCACCCAAGCGACTGAGAAAGATAGTGTGATCGTAGATCTGCATCTGCTCAGCCACGTCTGCGGGGAATTCATCAGCATGAGCGATCAGAGGCTTGGTCATGACCTTCACATCGATCCCAAGGTCACGACAGCGCCCCGCCACCACCGAAGTCACGCTGTGGTGATACAGCTCCTCGGACTCCTCCTGAATCAGCAGACAAGACTCGCCTGCGCCGATGCCTGCGGCCTCGAGGAGCAGATTATCCGCTCCTCGATCCAAATCCGACTGATGATCCACATTCCTACGGTCAAATACACTCATTGTCATCCTTACAAATATTTTTGAAATTTTATTAGATTGGCATTCTTTTTGTGGTATTTCTATTAAAAATGAAAATTAATTTTGGTAATTTTCTCATTTATGAAACTTTATCACCTCTTCATAGCGATCCTTCGTAGCCTGCCCCTCTCCCCAGAGTGGACCGAGTCGCTGCTTTTCTTCTTGAAGTTGAACTACTGGCCAAATCTGAGCAGCCCCCGCTGCTTCAACGAAAAAATCCTGATTAGTAAGCTCAACCCGGCACAAGAGATCCGCACCGAGTATGCCGACAAGCTGAGAGCACGAGACCATGTGAAATCCTGCATCGGAGAAGAGCACTTGATTCCCCTGCTCCACCACGGCCCGTCGATCACAGCCGAGGAGATTCACTCCCTAGGTGACGATATCGTGGTCAAAACCAACCACGACAGCGGCTCTGTCTACATCATCGAGGAAAATACCGCGGAGAGATCCCGAGAAATCGCAGAAAACGTGCGCAAAGCTCTGGCCGTAGACTTCGGCGCCAAAGTCAACGAGCCACTCTATTCTAGGATAGAGCCCGCCGTCATGGTGGAGAAAAAACTACCAGGACCAACAGGCACTACGCCCAACGAATACAAGATCTACTGCATCAGGCAGGAGGATGGCTCTCAGACATTCTACGTCGTAGCGCACCGGCATCGAGGCACCTCAAACTACTTTTACTCGATGCACGAGGAAGACCTCACTCCTCTCGACCTCGTCGGCTTCCACGTCGCCGATTTCCCCGAGCCAGACCTGTGGCCTGTGATGAGGCATATCGCAGAGCAGCTGTCGAAAGATCTCAGCTACGTGCGCATCGATATCTATAGCTCCGAGCAGCAGATCTACTTCGGAGAAATGTCATTTTTCCCCGGAGCCGGCAGGATCGAGTTCACCCGATCCGAAGGGCCCAAAAACGGATTCGATTACGAAATGGGCCAGCTGTGGCACTACCCACTCAATTCTCAAAACAATAGTTAGATAGGAATCATGTTTAAGATCAAAGCACCGATAGATTTTGCGACCTACGCAAAGCATTTTACCTACGAAACCAGCCAGCGACGCTCCCAGTATCTGAGAGAAAGACTTTCCGACCGGCTTGCGCAGGAGGGCGAAAAAAAATCGACCTACCTAGAGGTCGGCTTTGGCCCCGGCGCCACAGTCTGCGACCTCAGCCGCTACTTTGAAAAACTCATCCTAGTGGAACCCAACAGCTTCTATGTGAAAGATGTGAAACGTAGGCTCGATAAAGAAGCCAAATCACTCGGGTATACCACTCATATATTTGAGGACTTTTTCTGTGATCGCTTTTATCAGCAAGACAAGTTTCGCCAACAGATCAAAGATGGTGTCGACCTATTCGTCGCCTCCCAGTTTTTCTGGTACCTCCATCCCGACAAATGGTCCACCGTCCTCGACCAGGTCTACACGTCTCTATCAGCAGGCGGCACCATGGTCATCACCATGACATCGGACGATTCCACATCTGGCAATTTCTATCGCAGATTCGAGCCCGAGGTACAGATGGCCAACCACATTATCGAGCACTTCGAGACCCACCCAGATCTCACCACAGATCAGCTCAAGCTAGAGGTCTGGAGAGAACCCCTCAGCTTCACGGACAAAGAATCCGTCCTCGTCGACCTATTCCTATTCTACTCAAAAAGCGTAGTCGAAACCTTCAGCAACACCGAGATGAGCAACCTGAGCCTCAAAGAGTTCAGCGAAAGATATCGCCACATCGTAGCAGAGGAATTCCAGAAAGCCGGATTCTACACCGGAGACTTTTCCGAAGACGGCGAAGAGTTGATCGAGTACCAGACCACCCAGTGCCATATCGTGGTGAAGAAAGCGGGATGAGCCCGCTTTCCTCAACTCGCGAAGCTTAACGACTGATTCAGTACTGGTAGAGGTAGGGACACCACCTTTTCAACGATGCCCCTCCCTCCGAACCGCACGTCCGGTTCTCCCGCATACGGCTCTCCAGTCAATGAGGTCCATTTAGGAGATCAGGCAAATGCCATCTCGGGATCTCCTCGTGTGACTCACAGAAAGTCTCATGCGCCGCTACTAAACTAAACAGCCCACGAGCTTCAAAGTAGGAATTCGGCCACCGCTGGTGGTCGTGACCATTTGCTTTCCCTTTCTTTTTCTGGCGACGGCGATTTATGCTCCGCAGCCTCCCTCGGATCCAGCGGTCCATCTTCTCCAACTGCCATCTACGGCAGTATTTGAAGTAATGGAACCATCCCCTGATAACTGGGGTGATCTCCTCGATGATCCTTTCTATCGACTTGCCATTATTACGCTTTGTCAAAGGGCGCAGTTTGGTCCGCAGGTTCTTTCGGCCTTTGTCACTCGGCCAGTGATTGCCAGCTCGAAAGTGATAGCCCAGAAAATCAAACCCATCCTGCCTAGTCACTTCCAGTAGGTGGGTCTTTTCAGGGTGAAGGGTCAGTGCATTCTCCTGACACCAGCTAGCCACTAGCGCCAGTCCTGCCTCGGCCTGCTCGCGACTATCGCATAGTAATACGAAGTCATCTGCGTACCTCACAAAGGTGATGTCTGCTCGCTCTAGCACCCAGTCTAGGTCATCTAGATAGATGTTGGCTAGCAAGGGACTCAGGATAGATCCCTGTGGACTGCCCTTTTCAGGTGTCCACTGATCTAGCCCATCGAAAATAGGCGTCTCCAGAGCTTTCGATAGCCAGCGTATCACTCGCCCATCGTTCACTTTATCCGCTACACGAGATAGCAGGATATCGTGATCGATATTGTCGAAATAGCTTTGAATGTCGGCATCGACTACCCAAGGCTGACCAGCATCGAGATGATCTCTCACCGCCTGGAGCGCATCCTTGCACCCTAGCCCTGGCCTAAAGCCAAAACTATGTGGGTGGAAGTCGACATCATAGATTGGCTCGATCGCAGCCTTGATAGAAGCCTCGACGACTCGATCTCTGACACTGGGGATACCTAGAGGGCGACGTTTCCCATCGGCCTTCGGTATCTCGACTCGCTTGATGGCTTGCCTGCGGTAGCGACCGCTCTGCAGCTCTCCAGTGAGTCTCCCTACATTCGACTCCAGACATGCTCCAAATGCGGTGATACTTTGTCCATCGCTGCCGGCACTTCCTTTGTTCTTCTTCACTCTAGCATATGCGGACCGGAGCGATCTCTCACTCCAGATCTTATCTGCCAGACTATACCATTTCTTTCCTTTGATCCCCTCGCGGAGACCTGTGAGCATAGGCTCAGTCCACACATCAGCCGAGGCGAAGCGGTACTTCCAATCAAACCACCTGGCCTCCCGAGCTTGTATAGCCTTTTCTCGGCACTTACGCTCGTTTTCCGTCTCAGTATCTAGCTGATCCATCTTGTCTGATATATGGGTTATTGCCTATCCATTTTCCTGCCCCCCTTTGCTCGCCAGAGTTTTGCTAGCTCTGGGTCATCACTCGTATGAGGGCTCCGACTTCTCAGAGTGGAGCGCTGAGTGCCTGCTCTTGGCCTCATATCAGTTAGCTGTTTAATCCACCACCGAGATCTCCCCAGGTTATTCGTGTCACTCTTCGAACCATTCAGCCTCCAACCATCACATAACCCCCTACTCAATGCCTCACTGTATCGCGCAGAGGTAGGTCCCGACCCGTCTTTTCCACCCCCGAGAGTGCACAACCGCTGCCAGCAGCGCGCCTCCAGAGAGAGGGCCATTTGAGAGGCTTCGCCAGTGGTCCGCAGGCTCGCCAAGTTATATAACCGAATCAAGTTCATCATCTTACAGACTGGTTCTTCCCTCCGGTGCCCCCCACCCCGCCTCACGGCGACGCAGTAACCTTCGGTTTTACATGCAGCCAGTGTCCTACATGGTGAGGACTTTCACCTCACAGAGTGTCACACGCCCTAGGCGCGCGGAGCGGCGGTTTGCAACCGCTGGGCTACCCGAGCAAGAGCCCTAAGCCTGTCCGGCGGTTAAAAACCGCCGCTCCCAGTGGTTGTGCTCTGTCGCCTTGAATATCGCAGCCTGTGATCGGGTGCGGCGCCCCTCATCTGCGTTTATGCTTCGGCCCGCTTTTCAGTTTTACAAAAGCCCTCGGATACCGGACCTATTTCGCCCGAATTTATCGGATTTTTTAACCAATCCAAATCAGAGCTATGGCGGACGAAGCGAGTAAGGCGTACACACCCGGAGAAGTCGAAACCAAGTGGTATGACCGCTGGGTGGAGGCGAACTGTTTTCGAGGAGATGAGAAGGGCGACGGCGAGGCTTACTCGATCGTGATCCCACCGCCGAATGTGACTGGTATCCTGCACCTCGGCCACGTGCTGAACAACACGATCCAAGACATCCTAGCCCGCCGCGCGCGCATGCAGGGCAAGGAAGTACTCTGGCTACCGGGCACCGATCACGCCGGTATAGCCACTCAGTCGAAGGTGGAGCAAAAGCTGCGCAAGGAAGACAAGATCACTCGCCACGATCTGGGTCGGGAGAAATTTCTGGAGAAAGTCTGGGAGTGGAAGGAAGAGCACGGCGGCATCATCATCCAGCAGCTGAAGCGACTGGGCTGCTCCTGCGACTGGAGCCGCGAGCGCTTCACCATGGATGAGGACTACTACAAGTGGATCTCGAAAATCTTCGTCGACCTCTACGAGGAAGGTCTGATCTATCGCGGTAAGCGCATGGTCAACTGGTGCCCCAAATCGCTCACCGCGCTAAGTGATGAGGAGGTCATCATGAAGCCGCAGAAAAAGTCTAAGCTCTACTACATGCGCTACCGCATCGCTGGCGAGGACGACCGCTGGGTAGAGATAGCCACCACTCGCCCGGAGACACTGATGGGCGATACCGCCATCGCTGTGAATCCGAAGGACGAGCGCTACGCTGACCTGGTCGGCAAGAAGGCGATCCGCCCTTTCCCCGAGGCCGAGATCCCAGTGATCGCCGATGATCACATCGACCCTGAATTTGGAACGGGTGTGCTGAAGGTGACTCCAGCTCACGACAAAAACGACTTTGAGATCGGCCAAAAGAACGATCTGGAGATCATCGATGTCTTTAATCCAGACGGCACGCTCAATGAGCTAGCTGGACCCGACTTCGAGGGTATGGATCGCTTCAAAGCTCGCGAGGCTGCCGCTGAAAAGCTCGACGAGATGGGCCAGCTGGTGAAAGTAGAGGACTACGAAAACGCCGTGGGATACTCGGAGCGCGCCGATGTACCGATCGAGCCACGCATCTCGATGCAGTGGTTTATGAAATACCCCTGCACCGACGAGGCAAAGGCTGCTGTGGCCAATGACGAAATCGCCTTTCGCCCTGTGCACCACAAGAAGACCTTCGCCAACTGGATGGATGGCATCCAGGACTGGTGCATCAGCCGCCAGCTATGGTGGGGCCACCAGATCCCGGTGTGGTACAAAAAAGACAAAGCCGAAGAGCTGCAGGCCATGGAGAGCCTGAGCGCCGACATCGCTGGCGACGACATCTACGTAGCCGTGGAGCCGCCTAGCGACGAAAGCGAGTGGGTGCGCGACGAGGACGTGCTCGACACTTGGTTCTCCAGCTGGCTGTGGCCATTCGCCACCATGCGCAGCTGCGAGGAGGACAGCACCGACACGCTGGCCAAATTTTACCCGACAGCCGATCTGGTCACTGGGCCGGATATTCTGTTTTTCTGGGTCGCCCGGATGATCATGGCTGGCTACCGCTGGCAGGGTGAGCTGCCGTTTAAGAATGTTTATTTCACCTCTATCGTTCGTGATAAAAAGGGCGATAAAATGTCGAAGTCGAAAGGTAATTCACCAGATCCTCTCGATCTCATCGCAGACTACGGTGCAGACGCTTTGCGCTTTGGCCTGCTGCGCATCGCCCCAAGCGGTACCGACGTGAAATACGATGAAAACCAAGTCAAAGAAGGCCGCAACTTCGCCACCAAGCTGTGGAATGCCGCCCGCTACCGCGAGATGCAGGGCGAGGTGACTAGCGACGTCACCACCGTGGAAAATCCATCGATCTTCGCGATCGACATTCTGGCCAAGCTAGACCAGCTGCAGAAGGACCTGGAGGAATCTTACGGCGAGTACAAATTCAACGAAGTGGCCCAGCGTCTCTACGACTTTTTCTGGAGTAACTACTGCGATTGGTTTCTCGAGTCTGCCAAAGGCGACTTCGCCGACGATGCCGACCCAGCAGCCAAAGCCGCTACCTGCGCCACTATGGATGTGGTGCTGCGCCGCTACCTGATGCTGCTGCACCCCTACATGCCACACCTCACCGAGGAGCTGTGGGACCGCTTCAGCTTTGGCGAGGAGGGCACCTTCCTCATGAATACGGCGATCCCGACCGACTCGGTGCTTGGCGATATCTCCGCCACCGATGTCGAGGCCGCTCAGACCCAGGTAGCTGCCATCTACGAGGCCGTCGGCCGCGCGCGAAATCTCAAAGCGACCTACCAGCTAGGTGCGAGCAAAGACATCACCTTCATCATCGATCCCGAGGGCGACGTGGAGTCCGCCCTCGAGGTATTCGGCAAGCTAGCCGGTGCCAAAGAGGTGAAAGTGGAAGCTGGCTACACTGCTGAAAAAGGCGTGCCCGTAGCGATCTGCTCGATCGGCAAGGTCTACATGCCACTCGATGGTCTGATCGACGTCGATGCCGAGCGCGAACGTCTGGGGAAAGAGCTAGGCAAAGCCGAGAAAGAGCTGGAGAAAGTCGAAGCCAAGCTGAGCAACGACAAGTTCGTCAATAACGCACCAGAGAAAGTCATCGGCGAAATGCGCGAGCGCAAAGAGCACTGGGCTGGTCGCGTGGATGAGCTGAAGGGCATGATCGACGGGCTGGGGTAAAAGATTGTATATGAAAGTTAGATTTCTTACCTGTCTTCTGGTGTTTTTTAGTTGCTACTCTAGGGCCCAAGAAGATCCGATACAGCAAGCAAAAGTTGCGTGGGGAGTGAAGAACTTCCCCTTAGCAATAGAACTCGCTTCTTCCATAAAACCGGATTCTTTAGGAGAAAATGACGTCAACTTCCTAACTCACGCTCTCTATCTCGCCTTAAACCAGGGCAATCGAGATAGCGTGCTAAAGATCGTTGCTACAATACGGGCACAAGGTAAAAAAGTGGCCACTGACAACAACTCAAGCCTGAGCAAACTTCATCAGTTTGTCGCTTATCATTCGAATGAAGAGCTTATTGAGTACTGGGACCATGCCGATGAAAACTGGAATAGTTTTTGGACCCAATTCTCAGTAAACCTGAAATCCAAACCAACTGATGAATTTTTGACATCATTAGCAACGGTAGAAGAAGCCAAAGCATTGCTGGAATACAGGGGATCAGATACGGCACAAGTATGTCAGTCAATGGCGCTTTCTGCAGAGTTATTAAGATGGTCACCCATGTATATGAACTCAGCAGGTCAAATTGGAGAGTCACAAAGTAATTGCCCCTTCCTACTTCTAGATCGCCCCGCTTTCATTGATGGATACGTTCAATTCGTAGGCAACCTTCCAAAAGGATGTGGTTTACGTGAATTTGGAATTGCTACCGCTGCGACTTTTAGCTACCGAGGCCCTCTTCAGAAAGAAAAACGAGCTTTAAAATGGCTGAATAAGTTTTTTGACGAAGCAAGTACTGCCCGCCTAAGCAATAATGACGATCAAGATAAATATTGCGCTCGCCAGGCATTACTCCTTTCAGAATCAGGCATCGACAATGTCGATGCTAAAATAGCAGATTACGTTATAGCACTGTTAAACGTAAATTTAGATAATGACAGACTACGGAGTGACGTCTTAGTTCGAACGTTAGACTTGTGTATACGCTCCCAACTACCCCTAAAAGGCAAACAAATCATTAACCAAGAACTTTCCCATGGTCTAATCAGCAAAGAGCTATCTTTCTTTGTTCAATCTTACGATACAGTCTTTAATAGACTAGAGGTAGATATGCCAAAATCGTCTAGAAAATGGCATCAAATTAAACTGCAGAATTTAGTTATCCCTCTCCACAAATCCCCACAACCAGTCGACTTAACTTATCCACGCCACTCGTACGAAAACATCACCCACTGTACTGCATTTGAGGTAAAAGGAAAAAGCTACTATATGACAGTCTCATCTGTGGATTTCATCACAGACCCAGGTATAGAAGCCTACCTGAAAATATCACCTCTAAGAACAACTCGGAAATTCGTCAGCCTTGAAATTGATGAAAATAATTCAAAATTTGATTCTAGTCGCACTCAACCCAATCATGTGAGGCACCAAAGTGGAGTACTGACTTCCGGCAAAAATCAGTTTAAGGTTTTGGAGACAATCTTCCAGAGAGAGGCTTCCTATCTTCACATTCAAACCATTGATTTTGGAGTTGGAGGTGGAGATTTTCATTACATGACTGTGAATGAGATTCAATCAGCTGATTAACGGATAAAATTGGCTGGTTGTTTCCGAATGAACAAACCTTACCTGACAACAGCTGTTACTCCTTGATTTTGCCACCATGTCGAATATTTTACGACATATTGACAAAACCAGATAAATTTAACGCTCTAGAAACCACCAGACATCCGTTCGATTATCAATTCGCGATGGATGGTTTGGCTCAGTACGCTGCGCCTCGCGATAAGCTGCGCCGCATGTGTGAGCAGGGCTTGATTTACCAAGTCCGGCGAGGCCTCTACCTCTCTTCGTGGGCTCGCGACCAGCTTGAGACTCCTATGGTGCTCGCACCGCTGGTCTATGGGCCGTCCTACGTCAGCCACGAGACCGCTCTGGCACACTATGGCATAATCCCCGAGCGAGTCGCAGAGATCACATGCACCACATCTAAGCGGGCAAAATACTACGACACACCACTAGGTCGATTCCGCTACTTCCCCCTGAATGATGAAGCATTTAGTTTTGGCTATCGGTCAGAGCCTAGTGCTCAGGGGAATTATCTGATCGCTGAACCGGAAAAAGCCCTCTGCGACCGAATCGCCCGAGTGAAAGGACTCACTGCGATGAAAGAAGTGCCAGCACTTCTGTTCGAAGATCTACGCATCGCCCCCGACTCATTGAAGTCATTGCGCAGCGACTTCATTCAAGAAATAGCCGCGCGCTATCGCAAAAATAACCTCAAGCTTTTCTCGCGCTGGTTTCAGCGGGAGTTTGGCTAGCGCCCTATGAATGCAGCTCTAGACAGCATGATCGCCAAGTACGATCCCACCACATCAGATGAGTGGGTGAATGCGTTACGTGAAGTCATTCAGGAGTTGGCATTACTTGGTCTCTGGAGAGCCAGATTCTATGAGCATGCCGCCTTCTATGGAGGCACAGCTCTACGAATCTTCCACGGACTAAACCGCTTTTCAGAAGATCTCGATTTCTCTCTACTCACACAGGATGGAGCATTCGATCTCTCACCCTATTTAGAGGCGATTCGCAAAGAATTGGCCGCATTCGATTTTACTTTCATAGTCGAACAAAAATCCAAACAAATCGATACCGCTATCGATTCGGCATTTATCAAAGGGAGCACTAGGATTAATCTGATAGAAATCGGCGCTCCAAAAAACCTGCAGGATAGATTCCCAGCCAGTCAAAACCTAAAGATCAAACTAGAAGTGGACACCATCCCTCCACCTGGTGCCAACTATGTCGTCGAAACCATTCTCGTCCCCATCCCATTCCAAGTTCGGCTATTTGATTTACCGAGCCTATTCGCAGGAAAACTACACGCCGTGCTATGTCGCAATTGGAAGAATCGCGTAAAGGGTAGAGACTACTATGATCTCGTCTGGTATCTAGGCCGAGGTGTAACCTTCGACATCGATCATCTGAAGGCTAGAATGGTCCAAACGAGTCACTGGGCTGCTGAAGACGAGCTATCTCTAGATGCTGTAAAGAACCTACTGAAAGACAAATTCGCTACAGTGGACTTCGAGCAGGCCAAAGACGATGTACTGCCATTTCTAGAAGACCCGGATTCTGTTACTCTCTGGAACCTCGAATTTTTTGAGTCCTTGCTCAATCGACTTTTATCAAAATCCCATTTGTAGAGCCAATAAAAGCTAGTGCTAAAAGGCACTGCTTAGGCTATGAAACTCAATCGACCCGACGCCCAATATCCTGTCATTCCCCACAGCGATGAGTTTCGCCAAGCCTTGGCGACCCTATCAGGCTGAGGTACTCGATCAGCTGGACGACATGCTAGAGGATAGTATGTTTCACCTGGTGTCAGCACCAGGATCAGGAAAAACGGTGACTGGGCTCGAAGTACTGAGGAGGATAGGGAAACCTACATTGATTTTAGCTCCTACGATAGCCATCCGCGAACAATGGATCGAACGCCTGATTATCGATTTCTTACCCACTACCGAAGAACCCACATGGATCTCGCGCGATGTGGAGTACCCTGCTGAACTTACCTTTCTGACCTATCAGGCTCTGAGCTCTGCTTTCCGAAAGGCAGATGGTCCAGATACCGTCATCGCCGCTTTAAAACGAGCTGGCGTCTCAACCCTAGTAGTGGATGAGGCGCATCACCTGAGAGCGACATGGTGGCAGTGTATGACCGCGGTACGAGAGAGTCTGGACCAACCGACAATAGTAGCTCTCACTGCGACACCCCCTATCGATGTATCGGCCAGTGAATGGCGACGCTACTCGACATTCTGCGGGCCGGTCGACATCGAAGTGGGCGTGCCAGAGCTGGTGGCTGAAAAAAATCTGTGTCCGCACCAAGACTTCATCCACCTGAGCACTCCTACCGGCAAAGACGTGGAAGAGCTGCAGCGCTACGCTCAAGGTGTGGAGCGTTTCCTACTAGATCTACAGCTCGATATCTCTCTAGCTGAATCCCTGTCGACCGTCGACTGGCCTCTCGATACTCAAACACTGAAAGCACATCATACATTTTACCTCGCCTTAGTGATTTATTGCCAACAGGTAGGAGGCTATATCCCCCTCACCCTACAAGATTCCCTAGAAGTCGAGGGGCCTGAGCTACCCGATTTCGACATCAATTGGGCAGAAACTCTACTACAGGGGCTACTATTCGATCTCTACGAATACCTACAGCTTTGTTCGGACGAGATAAATGGCCAGTTGAGCGCCCTGAAAATCCGCTTGCATGACCTAGGTGCGGTAGAGAAGAAAAAAGTCGTCCTCAAAACCTGTGAGCAAAACCAGAAGCTGCTGCGAGACTCTACTGCAAAACTGCAGAGCATAGCCGAAATCATCGAGCATGAGCTCGCTCAGCAGGGCGTGCTCCTGCGGTCAGTGGTACTGACGGACTACGTGCGTAAAGACGCTTTTCCCACACCGGGCGAAATCGATGCTCCTATGGTAAAGTTAGGGGTCGTCCCGATATTCGAAAGGCTGCGCAGAAGCAGCCTGCCGCTGCTCAGCCTAGGCGCACTCACAGGCTCACTGGTGATCATACCCGACAGCGCTAAATCGGCCTTCCGTTTGGCAGCTAACAGCAGAGGGATATCTCTATCCGATATCGATATGCGGCCTCTGGCACACGCACCCGACTACCTACAGCTGAGCGTGCGCGATGCCGATCGACAGCGACTCACAGCTGCTATCACAGATATCTTCCAATCTGGCGATATCTGCTGCCTAGTAGGTACGGCTGCTCTACTCGGAGAGGGATGGGATGCGCCAGCCCTGAATACACTGATCCTAGCCTCGGTCATCGGATCCTTTGTCATGTCAAATCAGATGCGAGGTAGAGCCATACGCACCGATCCGGACCGCCCAGAAAAAGTCGCGAATATCTGGCATTTGGCGACGATATCGCCGATCGATCAGCTCTCTCGCTACTCTGCAGGAGCAGACTTCGATACACTTAGCCGTAGATTCACCGTATTTCATGGTATTGGACTGGACGAAGACGGAATGCTATCCCCACACGTGACCAGCGGAATCCAGAGAATGGGACTGTCCTCGGAAAACACTGCTCCAGCCATCGTGCCAATTCACAATCAACGAATGTTTCAGCTCACTGAGCGTCGCGACGAAATCGCCCAACTTTGGCAACGTGCCATCGCCCCTATCTCCGAAGGGAGATTCCTGCGGCCCGTGCAGGAGTGGAAAGCGCCTCGCCAGATAGTCGCCGCTAAATTTGCCATCAAACTCATTGGTAACAAACCACGCCGACTACTTTCTCGCTATGCCATGTGGCTGGAGTCTCGTCACATGCGGCGGCTCACTCGTGCGATATTCGATAGTCTATTACTTGAGGGTGTCATACACTGGGCAGAGCCTAGCCCTCCCATTTTTCACATTTCGATCACAGATACCAGCTGCCAAGTATCTACACCCACACTCAGCCCCAGAGATCAGGAAAGCCTACTCAATGCCCTCGACGATTTTTTCAACGTGCTAAACAATCCGCGTTTCCTGATACAGAAAGGTAACCGCTACTATGCAACCCCGAAGCTGTTCGGAAGACGACTAGCTACCGCAGAACGTTTCTCAAACTGCCTGAGAGACCGAGGATTTGGTAGACATCGATTAATTTACACCCCAAGTGCTGAAGGTCAGATCGATTTGCTAAAGGCTAAGAAAGAGCAACTACTGAACCAATTTGAATACCGCACTGAAAAACGAATCACTTGGCTAGAGAAGTGAGTAAACAAGCCCCCGATAGCTTCGGCTCAGCCTACAGACGATAGCAAATCGCCCCTTCCACGGAATCAATTGCCCCACAAGTTCTCACCGATATACCCCAGCAGCTCGGACTTACCTGTGCCGTCTTTCGATGAAGTAATAAAGTAGTCGGGCTGACCTTCGATTCTCTCAGCCAGTGCGGTGAAGAATTTCTTTACGGTTTTCTCTGTGGCGGATTTGCTTAGCTTATCCGCTTTGGTGAAAACTAGGGCAAAGGGTACCTCTACCTCGCCTAGCCAGGTGATGTAGTCGAGATCGAGCTCCTGCGGTGGTATGCGGGAGTCGATGAGCACTAGGACACCTAGTAAATTCTCGCGCTGAGTCAGGTACTCAGTGACGAAGTCTCTAAAGATATCGCGCGTTTTCTTCGATAGCTTGGCGTAGCCGTAGCCGGGTAGATCGACGAGACGCCAGAGTCCATCGATTTGGAAAAAATTGATCAGCCTAGTCTTACCTGGAGTACTCGATACTTTCGCTAGTTGACCACGGCGGCCTGATAGCATGTTGATCAAAGAGGATTTGCCCACATTCGATCTGCCGATAAAGGCGAGTTCGGGCAGGGTCGGTGCAGGACAGGTATCGAGAGAGCTGGCACTGGTCTCAAAATCGGCAGTCTTTATCTTCATCGTAGTCGATAGCGGTCTATTGTATAGCGACGCTATAGCAGATGCATCTGAAAGAAAGCTTTTACCAGCCCTCTTACCTGTTCGGTCTTAAATTCTTCGCCGCCATGCTTTGCCCCCTCCAGTGGGATAAAGGTGGAGTCGACACCTGCAGCCCGCAGCGCCTCATCTAGCCTACGGCTCTGCTCGATAGGCACACCGGGATCTTGGTCGCCATGGATGATGAGAAAAGGCGGATCATCTGCGCTCACCTGATGTAGCGCACTGGCATCGTGGGCCAGCTCTGGGACATCGGGCACAGGAGCGCCCAGCAGCTTGGCACCATTCGACTGGGCGACCTGCTCGCGCGTGCGAGTCTCGGAGACCATATTGTAGGGCATGGTCAGCAGATCGCTCGGGCCAAAGAAATCGCAGACGGCCTGCACCTGGCTAGAGATCGTCTCCTCTCCAGGATAGCGACGAGTGCCCACCAGAGCCGCCAGATGGCCTCCGGCCGAGCTGCCCCAGACACCGATCTTTTCGCCAAAGCCGTAGGTAGCCGCATGCTCGCGCACCCAGCGCACAGCCGCATAGCAGTCGTCGATCTGGTCTGGCCACTGGCCTTTATCGATGAGCCGATAGTTGATACTGACCACAGCGAGATTGTCCTGGGCCAGATAGGTCGCCAGACAGCGCTCTTTGCTGCCATTTTTCCAGCCACCACCGTGGATCCAGATGACCACTGGCGTGCTATCGTAGTCGGCCCAGTCCATGGGACGATAGACATCGAGTGTCAGCGAATGTCCCTCGTGGACAGCGTACTCGATATCGCGGATCACCTCCACACCCTCTGGCACAGCGGGAGCTTTTTTCTTTTTGGGAGTCGGCTCCTGTGCACTGCCCCACAGGGCACAAAGCACTAAGATTGAATAGGGTACAATTTTGAGTGAATAGGGTACAATCTGTCTGAATAAGGTCATGGAGTCGGTAGACTGTACCACGATCTGTGGGCGAGCCAAGTTAGACCCGATACCCCGCCCTATCGCGGCCCTGAAATGGCTAGAATTTCGCCCATATCAGCACTACCCTAATACCTATGCCGAGCTCTCACAGTGTAGGACTGCGCCCTAAAAAAGGCTGGGCACGTCGCAACTATCGGTACGTCTGCCACTCTCTACTGCCGACCATGGTGCAGCGCAAAGAGCCTGCCCATTTCGATTTTGAGACCGATTTTTACCGGCCGATCCCTGCTGGCCAGATGGAGGTCGTATGGATCGGGCATGCCAGCTTCTTCATACGGACGGCCACCCACAATATCCTGATCGATCCCGTCTGGGATGGCTGGATCGGCCCGATCAAACGCAGGCAAGACCCCGGCATACCGATCGACCTACTGCCCCATATCGATGTGATCCTGATCAGTCACGCGCACTTCGACCACCTCTCGATGAAGACCCTCCGCAAGATCTGCTGCGGGCAGGAAACCATCCTCGTGCCAGAAGGCGTGTCCTCGGTGCTCAAAGGCATCCCACACGCCTCTCTATGCGAAATGTCGGAGTGGCAGGAAGTCTCGCTAGATGGCGGCGATCTGCAGATCACCTTTACCCCGTGTCACCACTGGGGGGCGCGCTACATCACCGATCACGAGAAAGGTTTTGGCGGATTCCTGATCGACTCTGCTGGGCATACGCTCTATCACTCAGGAGATACGGCTTACTTCGATGGCTTTGCCGAGATCGGTGCTCGCAGCCAGATCGATACAGCCCTACTGCCTATCGGGGCCTACGATACCCCTAGCGGCCGCGAGACCCACATGAATCCCGAAGAGGCTCTACTAGCCTACCACGACCTATCCGCTCGCCAGATGATCCCCATGCACTTTGGCACCTTTCCCATCAGTATGGAGGCTGCCGACGAGCCGCTCATGCGCCTACGCGAGGCTGTCGCTAGCAGCACGACTCTGTCTGAAAATGCGGTGCTCACGCCACGAGTCGGCGAGCGGGTGATGGTGAAGTGAGCCCGTTTATCTTTCTAAGAAAGGTTGACCTTTTCTGCGGGTTCGCTATGAAGCGAGCGCCTTATGGAACTGTTTTCGGACTTCACCTTCGAGCCCAGACCGCATGCCCCCTCCCTACCGACCGCACCCCTGCAGTCGGAGGCACAGGCGGCGGCTACCTGTGATCAGCCACTACCCGCGGCTGTGGAGCGCCGACTGGTCGAGCAGGCCGTGCTGATCCGTGAGCTAGCGCCCTGGGAGAAAGTCCGCGAAAATCACCCCATCGGCCTACGCGATCCCGAGACGGGGCAGCTGGGCATCATATCGATCCTAGGGCGCGGTGCCGAGATGTATGCGGTGCACTACTTTCACCCACCATACGCAGTGCCTTTTTGGCAGCACGCCACTGGCAGCAGCGAAGAGCGCCCCAGCTCGATCACCATCACCAGCTGCGAGTTTTTCACCAAAGACAAAGCCGATGCTGCCGATCTCGCGCGCATGGGCAAGTACCGAAAGATATCCCGCAAGCGAAACGGCGTGCCCGCACTGCGCAGCTACCGACCAGGGCAGGTATCGGATCGGCTCTACCGCGCCGAGGGCGAAGCACTGATGCTGGTCTTTGACCTGATCGCCCTCTACATGGAGAAGACCCCACCCAAACGCCACCGCGAGCTCTACCAGTGGGAGAAAGAAGCAGGCGCGACCCACATGATCCCTGTGCTCCGCCTGAAAAGTGGCGGCAGCGCCCAATACCTAGCTGACTGGGAGATCTGCAGTGAGCCTCTGGCCTAAAGGCAAGGCGAGGGTTTCACTTAATTGATCGGAGTCACTTCGATCCTCTGATTTGATGGATTTCCCATTTCAGCAATGAGGTCTTGCACCCCTTTGCTTTTCGTCTCTATCCGACTACCAGCGATGCCCTGAGATACGAGATATGATTTCCCCGACCTAGCGCGGTTCAAACTCACCTCATAAACATTGGGTACATCTAAAGAGCCATGCCCGGTGATTCTGATCCTAACATCAGGATTCTGTTTCATATAAGCGGCGACCTTGTTAAGCTCCGTTTTAGTTGCCGATTGTAAAATATGGCTCCCAAAGCCGAAACGCATGGCACCTAAGACAGGGAACGGAGCAGGAGGCTGACCAGCCGTCGTTGGATTGGTCGGCGTCGTTGGATTGGTCGGCGTCGTTGGATTGCTCGGCGCCGCTGGGTTGCTCGGCACCGCTGGGTTGCTCGGCGTCGTTGGGTTGCTCGGCGCCGCTGGATTGCTCGGCGTCGTTGGATTGCTCGGCGTCGTTGGATTGCTCGGCGTCGTTGGGTTACTCGGCGTCGTTGGGTTACTCGGCGTCGTTGGGTTACTCGGCGTCGTTGGGTTGCTCGGCGTCGTTGGGTTACTCGGCGTCGTTGGGTTGCTCGGCGTCGTTGGGTTGCTCGGCGTCGTCGGATTGTTTGGCGTCGTTGGGTTGTTTGGCGTCGTTGGATTGCTCGGCGTCGTCGGATTGTTCGGCGCTGCAGAGTTGAT
The DNA here is from genome assembly GCA_020630975.1 of Verrucomicrobiota bacterium. Lineage (GTDB taxonomy): Bacteria > Verrucomicrobiota > Verrucomicrobiia > Verrucomicrobiales > DEV007 > Arctic95D-9. The sequence goes on along the minus strand of JAHDID010000005.1, from coordinate 45,375 downwards.
CGGCCCAGGATTATCCGTAGGCGTAAATACTCGGTCCAACTGCTCAGGTGAGAGCATACTGAGCGTCTTGTTCAGTTTTCTGCTGTAACGACGATAATTTGATGCAGGAAAGCCTGAATCATTGCTAATAGCCTCGGCGATATTATCTGCATCGATACTCACCTGAGCGTAGAGCGGTCCGTTATAGAGAAAGAGATATGATAGTAGAGTGAAGAGATATCTCATCTGGGTTAGAGATGAGCTAAATGTCGTCTAATTTGGGCTAATTGCTAAGAGAAATTGACTAACAAGTCATCTTTTATCTTGCCTTAAGCCGTTCAGTAACAAGCCCTTTCTCAGGAAAGTCGCCTGATTTCATCTTTTTGAAGACCATCTCACCATCGGCGATCACTTCAAATATTCCGCCAGTCCCTTTGATGAGTGTGGCCTCGACTCCTAGATTTTCCTTCAGTTCTTCCGCCAAACTGGCGGCATGAGGCAGATAGTTTCACATGCCTCAGTATTCGATGGTGATATCCATGGCTGTAGGATGGCTAGCTAGACTGAAAATGCGAGCAAAAATCTACCAACTAGGGCTTCCTGAAGGAGCGAACTTTCACACCTACTCCCAGCTATGCAGCGCCGCAGGCGAAGAAATGCCACCGATACCATCCAGTAGAGATGCCACTCGACTGCGCCACAAAGCGTAGTCAGGCGCAGAGCGATACTTCTCCTTTGATCGTGGGAAGAAAAGATAGGTGACAGTGACATCCTCGACAGCGCGGTTTTTCCCCGATGCCTCGGGATTGATAGCGCGCGCGATGCGTAGCGAGGCCTCGCCCACCTTGTCACTAGGACCGGCATCGCCCAAGATCGCAGGGTAGATGCGATCTTTGTAGATGACGGCGGCATAGTCCCCGATCTGCGGTCCCCACTTGGCGCTTTTGTTCACCCAAGGGACTGGCAGCACTACAAATGGATCGTGTGTAGCGAGTAGATTCCTACGCTGGCTCAGCCCCTCTCGAGTGTAGCTTTTCAGCCCCCGCTGCTCGACACGATAGATCTGTGAGTCGATCGACTTCAGGACATCGCGCCAGACTATGCCTGGGTCTTTCTCAGCTTTTCTCTCGATGAAAGCCCGCACTTCCTGCAGGTCTTTCTTGGTGCCAGGGTAGTAGTCCAGAAAGGGGTTTTTCGGGTCGCCACTCTTCAGCCTCCAGGAGTAGGAGGTCTCGGGCAGGTACCAGTCGGAGGTGCGTGCCAGATCATAGTCGTCGATACTCGGCGAGCGCACGGGGTCCGAACCATCGGTCACCACATCCATATCGCCCTGCACCCAGAGCGCGATCTTGCCTGTGGTCGGGTGCTCGAGTCGGAGAATCGTCTCGCAGTCGCAGTAGTTGTGCTCGGTGGGGTAGCTGCCTCTTTTCAGCAGCGATATCTTGCGATCGTACAGCTCCTCGAAGCGCGACGATACCTGCGCGGTATCGATGAGTTTGTCATAGTCCCTCAGTAGCGTGCGCAGGTGTGGATTCACCCTGGCCAGCGCATCGGCCGAGGTATTGGCCTTTGGCCGATGGATAGTCATCGACTCGATGTAAGTCCCCGACTGGGTAGCGGTGCGGATATCGGAACTGTGGCTTTTGCCGGAGATGATTTCGAGATTCTTCGATGTCACGTCTGCGAGGCACAGCGCAGGCAGACTGAGGAGTAGCAAAGTGTGGACGAGAAATGGCTTCATAAGATTTTCGAGCGGGGGTCCAAGCTCCAGTACGCAGGGCGTATGTGCGGCAATAGTTAAATTTCAGCTCGCATTAGATAGGAAGTTTATGCAACAATGTTGGTGCCATGAGTCGACTGTCTACCCTACCCGCCCCATCACCCGCAGAAGCAGACAGCGAAGAAATCAGCCTGTCGGAGGTCGGCGTGCTGATCGTAGACACCGACTCGAGATTTCAGCTCAGCCTGAAAAGCTTTCTCGCGGAATACATCGGCATGCTAAATGTCACCACTGTGCGCAGCGCCGAGGAAGCTCTGGTAAGAGTGGAGAAAGACAGCTCGATCGACATGCTGATCATCGATGACGACCTGCAGGGCCGCTCCGGAGTCGACCTGATCCAGGATCTGGCCGACCAGGTCGGCCGCCCGCTCAAGATCATCCTGACCACCAGCTCTCTCACCTCTCGCCTGCGCGACGACTTCGACCGCGCCTGTGCTCACTCGCCACTCACTGCTGTGGATGCGCTGCAGAAGCCATTCGACTACGAGGCACTCGAATCAATCATCGTGACGGCCCACGAGGCTGAGCCAGACGAGCCCAATCAATTTCTAGAAGCCTCCTACCGTATGGACCGACAGCTGGCAGATCGCATCGATATGCTGGAGAAACGTCTGGTCGATACCGAGGAAAAACTGCAGGCCGCTACCAAAAAGAAGCGCGCCAATCCAATCTGGTGGCTGATCAAAACTGTCTTCAAGCTAGCCGTGATCACTGCTATCGTCTATTTCGCTCTGTCTCAGGGCTGGGTGGAGCGTGGTCTCGAATACCTAGAGACAGCACCGTGGCGCGAGGCGCTACCCGCTACAAACCCCGAGTAGCTTTGTAATCGCAGCTCGGTGGCAGAAGTGGGACTATCTTACCCATGATGACGACACCACCTCCGAGCGACGACGAGCAGCAACACCCCGACAGCCAAGCCGGTGGCGATCCCATGCCGGAGGCACCCACTTCGCCCAACGATCCCAACGAGCAGATCCAGGAGTGGAAAGACCGAGCCTCCGAAGCCTTTCGCAAAGGTACCGAAGAAGCCAAAAGCGCTTTTGAGCAGAAGCTACCCGATCTATCGCAAGAACTAGGCGAAGGGGTAAAAGACATTTCCTACGCATTGGGTTACGCCTTTTCTTTTGGCTCGACCCTACTCAAAGAATTCTCCCCAGACGACGTCAACAATGGCTTCGCCCGTGGCAGCGACGCCGGTGCTAGGGCCGCCGATGAGGTGGTCCAGCACCGGCGTAGACGCCAAGAGCAAGCGCCTGAGGCTGAAGCCGAGACGAGCTCGGAGCCTACAAGTGAGAGTTCAAAACCCGAAGAATAACTGGGAACACTCAGCGCAAAAGCTTGGCATGTTTCTTTGGCCTGTTAATCTCAGGCCATGAAGTACCTGTTTGTCCTATGCTGCGTCCTGCTTTCTGCTAGCGAGCCGAAAGCTGCAGATACCGATCTGAAGAACGAATTGGTATTGAGAGCACGGCCACCCGTCTGGCATTTTGATAAATCCGGTATCTCTCAACAGATCGAGCTCACTATGCGATATTGGGGCGATATCAAAGGAGAGAATTTCGGATTCGAAGAATGGGGTGACTCCAAGATCGTAAAAGAATTTCGTTACAAACTGCGCAACTTCGAAAACAAACTACCAGAAGGAAGACACACACTTGGCCCACTCGAGCTGAACTTTGCGGGTAAAGACTATGTCTCGAACCAATTGGAAGTACAAGTCTTGCCACCGATCGATTCTTTTCGTGGGACTCGCGCCTATATCATTCCCAGCGAGTGCGTGACTGATGACCGCGTAGGTCTCGTCATCTATCAGTATCGCAAGCGAGAAAGAGAGCTCTATGATTTGGATTTCCGGCCTGACATCCCATTCAAAGTTTTTGGCCATGGCGGTAACACAAGCTCTACCACCGACAGCAACGGCGATAAACTGTGGTATCGAATGCGCTACTTCACCTTGATCTTTCCCAAAGCAGGCAACTACACCATCACAGAAGATCTACTCCAAGACTCCCCGAGAAACCTAACATTCAGCGCATCTATCACGGTAAAGGCTAAAGAATAGAAAACATCCGGCCTCAGCGAGCACCGATTTTTAGCGACTCCCGAAAAAGATGTAGGCCATGATGATCGCCCCGACCACTCCTGCAATATCAGCAATAAGCCCCGCGACGATAGTGTAACGCGTACGCACGACACCGACTGCGCCAAAGTAGACGGCTAGGGTATAGAAAGTCGTCTCAGTCGAACCTTGCATAGTACAGGCCAGAGTCCCGACAAAGGAGTCTACACCATGAGCCTGCATAGCATCTACAGCAGCCCCCCGAGCGCCCGAACCACTCAGCGGCTTCATCAATGCGACAGGCAGAGCCTCTACCCAGCGAGTATCGCCCAACGGACTGAAAGCCCAACGGAAACCATTCATCAGATAAGCCATCGCGCCCGATGCGCGAAACACTCCAATCGCCACCAGCATAGCTACGAGATAGGGAATGATCTGCACAGCTACGGTAAAGCCTTCTTTTGCTCCTTCTACAAAGGTTTCATATACATTCACCCGGCGGCGCATGGCCAATAGGATAAAACTAATAATGATCGTAAAGATAATGATCGCCCCGAAGAACTGCGATTGCTCACCCATCGGTCCAGGTATCTCGGCCGTGATCGCTTTTATTCGACTAAGCTGATCTGCGGTAGCAGCATCACCCAGCGCCTTTAGCTCACCCAGCTCGGACAAGAGTTTCTCGCGAGTAGGTGCCCATTTCCTATCCAGCTCTAGGAAGTAATAGATCAGCCCCCCTACAATAGCTGCAGCACCTCCGAGATAAGCGAGTACTACCGGCTGAAACAAATTGATCCGCTGGATGATACTCACCGTGACCAGACCGACCACCGTCGAGAAAAATGTAGCTACCAAAATTGGTATAAAGATATCTGTAGGAGCAGCCGCCCCATTCGCTAGACGCAAAGCAATAATCGAAACCGGGATCAGAGTAAGGCCCGAGGTATTTAGGACGAGAAACATGATCTGCGCATTGCTGGCAGTATCCTTATCGGGGTTTACCTCCTGCAGCTGCTTGATAGCCGTCAATCCAAGAGGTGTGGCTGCATTATCTAAGCCCAGCATATTCGCCGCAAAATTCATCATCATCGAGCCCATAGCCGGATGATCCTTTGGTATCTCAGGGAAAAGTCTCGAGAAAAACGGCGACACCAGACGAGTCAGAATATTAATCGCTCCTCCGCGTTCACCGATCTTCATGATCCCCAACCACAGAGCCATTACCCCAATCAGACCGATACAGATATTCACCGAAACCTTGGCCATCGAATTCAGCGAATCGACCATCGCTGGAAAAATCGAGATATCGCCCTGCAGCAATTTCACCAATGCCACGAGACATCCGATCACAAAGAAGCCCACCCAGATGTAGTTGAGTACCATGCTCGCAGCATGGCAGATGCTAGGCCTCTTGGCCAGTGCCGCTAACCCAGTTTTTCGTCAATCTGCTCTTCAGTCAGCCCCGCCTCTCTAAGCAACGCTTTTGCCTTTTCTAGCTCATCTCGGCTCCGATCCAGTTCACTCTGACGCGCTTCCAGCTCAGCAGCTAGCTTCCGGTTAGTCTTCTTCAGCGAGCGCTGATCAGCCAGCCACTGTAGCTTTTTGTCCAAAGCACGCTCCTCGTCGCGAGATAGCTTGGCATGCTCTGCCATGCTGAATGCACGCTCGATCTCGGGAATCTCGGTGAGCGTGTCTGGCGCCACTTCCAGACTGCCTGCTTGCTTCAAAAAATAGAGCCACTTCTCAGTCGCAGTCTGCAGAGCATCCACCTCCATGCCGAATTTTGGCAGCTCCACAAAGACCAACTCCACATCCCCATCTGGATAGTGGATGAACTGCTCCTTCTCGATCAGGGCAAAGCGATTGATGATGCGATCAGCTAGCTCTTCCTCCGCAAACATCACAAAATCAGTGATCGTAAGCGCGATCACTGGCCGCAGCGTGTCATAATCGGCAGCTTTCTGCAGCTGATTGGCATACTCCTTAGCCGCATTGTAGAGGACTCGTTTTTCAAAGCCCTCGATATTCAGCACCTGCATCTCGATGAGCACAGTCTCGCCACTATCGAGCTGAGCGCGTACATCGAGATAAGTATCTTTCATCCCCTCGAGCCGCGGCACCGAGTAAGGATCCAAAATGTCTAGCGAGACGATAGTAGGCTGCCCTCCGTAGAGGATAGCATTCAGAAAAGATCGCAAGATCGGCTCACTATTCTTAGAGCCGAAGATCTTTTTGAAGGCAAAGTCTGTTTTGGGGCTGATAAACCGCATTTCGCTGCTTTCATCCTAGCCCGAGAGTGAAGCACTGGCCACTCTTTCCGCCCAAAACCATCAAAACAGCTTCAGCCTGGTCAGGTCCTGCGTATCGATCATACCCACAGGATACCCCTCGGCATCGATCACGGGCAGATCATCGATCGCCACTTGCTCGAGGAAGTGCAGCACCTCACCTACCAGCTGATCTTTGTAGACGGTCTTTGGCGAGGCCGTCATGTAGCGGCCCACAGGCTCACCACCGATAGCCTCGGAATTTTCCTGGAAAGCGCGGGCAAAGTCGCCCTGGGAAAAGATACCCTCTATCTTGCCCTCAGCCGTCACCACGATCACCGCTCCACAGCGAGCCTCGGTCATTTGTCGAATCACCGCTGTGATCGGCTCGTCGCGCCCGACTAGCACCAGAGACTCACCACTACGCATGATGTCCTCCGCCCGTGTCAGCAGCTGGTGCCCCAGCGAACCTCCCGGATGGAGCTGGGCAAAGTTTTCTTTCTGAAAGCCACGCGCCTCAAGCAGTACCATGGCTAGAGCATCGCCCATCACCAGCGTGCAGGTGGTACTGGAGGTCGGCGCTAGATTCAGCGGGCAAGCCTCTCGCTCGACAGCGATGTCGAGCAGACAGTCGGCATGCTGTGCCAGCGAGCTCTGCGCTTTGCCAGTGATCGCGATCAGCTTCACACCACGGCGCTTCAGATGTGGCATGAGAGCCAGTAGCTCGCTCGTCTCACCGGTGTAGCTGAGCGCCAGCACCACATCGCCCTCCTCGACCAGGCCTAGATCACCATGCAGCGCGTCCTGGCAGTTCAGCGCCACTGCCGGTGCGCCAGTCGAGTTAAAGGTCGCCACCAGCTTTTGCCCGACATTGCCCGATTTGCCGACACCGGCCACCACGATCTTGCGCTGCCCCTCTAGGCAGGCCATCAGTAGCTCGACCGCCTCCTCAAAGGCTGAGCCGACACGATCGTGGAGTCGCTGCAGCTCTGCGATTTCGAGAGAGATTACCGTCTGGGCTTTGGCGATGTGATCCATAGTTTCTAGGTCTGTAGCGGCAGGGATGGCTGGTATAGTCCATTGTACCCTATTGAATTCAAATTGTACCCTATTGAATTTTTATTGTACCCTATTCAATCGAGCGCTCCAGCCTCCTCCATCTCCTTGATTTTGCGCTGCATCGTGCGCCGGGAGATGCCTAACAGCTTGGCCGCCTCGGTACGATTGCCATCGGTGCGCTCTAGAGCCACTCGGATGTAGCGGCGCTCCATATTCTCCAGATTCAGATCGACGAAGGTATCATTCGGCAAGGCCGCTGGCGCCGATGGCTTTGCATCGGCCGCACGAGCCGCCACACTGGAGCTCGGCAGGAGCAGCATCTCATTGCCCGTCGGCTCGCGGAGAAATGGCGGCAGATGGCGGATACCGATCTTGCCGCTACTGCACATGACCACCCCGTGCTCCACCGCCGTGCGCAGCTCACGCACATTACCCGGCCAGTTGTACTCCAGCATGCGCTGCAGCGCATCGGTGGTCAGCTCCATGCGGCTCTTGTTATTCTCTCGGCAAAATTCATCGAGAAACGAATCGACTAGGAGCACGATGTCTTCCTTTCGCTCGCGCAGGGGCGGCATCTGGATGGAGACCACATTCAGGCGGAAATAGAGATCGTCGCGAAAGGTGCCCTCCTGCACCATTTCCATCAGGTTCTTATTGGTAGCGGCGACCACTCGCACATCGATGGAAATCGCCTTATTACTGCCCAGCCTCTCGATGGTGCGCTCGCCGATGGCGCGCAGTAGCTTCACCTGGGTAGAGCTATCGATCTCGCCGATCTCATCAAGGAAAAGCGTGCCCCCATTGGCCTCCTCGAATCGGCCCACCCGTCGCTCTGTCGCGCCAGTGAAAGCACCTCGCTCATGACCAAATAGCTCGCTCTCCAGCAGCTGCTCGCTGAGCGCCGCGCAGTGCACGGTGACCATCTTTGCCCGAGGTCGACCACTGAGATTGTGGATAGCTCGACTGATCAGTTCCTTACCCGTACCGCTCTCGCCCTCGATCAACACCGTCGCCTTGGTCGGGGCCACTTGGCGCACGGTCTCGAATACCGGCTCCATCGCCATCGAATGGCCGATGATATTCTCTAGGCCAAACTTCTGGTCGACCTGCACCTTTAGTGCCTGTACCTCCTCCTGCGTCGAGCGGCTCTGAATCGCTCGTTTGATCACCAGCTCCAGCTCATCGATATTCAGCGGCTTGCTCACGTAATCGTAGGCACCGCGCTTCATCGCCTCGACTGCGACATCCTCGGAGCCAAATGCCGTCATCAGCAGACAAGTCGGCGGCCGAGGTATGGATAGCGCCTGCTCGATCAGGTCCATACCACTCTCACCACCGAGACGCAGGTCGGTCACCATCACGTCGACACTTTCGCTCTTCAGCACCTCTGCCGCCTCGCGGATACTGGCCGCGGTGTAGATATCGAATTCATCCTCCAGTGATAGGCGGAGGCCATCGCGAGTATGCTTTTCGTCATCTACGATGAGTACGACTTTGTCGAAAAAATCCATACGTTTCCCTACTCTTTGATCTGTCCCTGTCGAATCCGATAGAAAAAGCACCCAATGAAAACAACTGACATAAGGAAGAAGACCCAATAGGGTACAATCGCTATTTTTATTAAATGCTCTGAAGGCCTCGGTCCGAAATAAAGCTTTCCCTTTATCGTATTTGCTATAGTTCGCTCGGGAAACTCGAAATTTTGCCCCGCAGCATCAATAGGTAAATTAGCTGTGTAAAAAGACAATTTAGTTGATTCGATGTGTACGGAAAGCGTTAAAGACCCAATTCCAGATAACAAGACAAATCCACCTACCCTACTTTGCAGCGCGCATCCAGGTATGCAGAAGTAGCTCTGCACCCACACCACGACGATCACAACAGGCAATATTAACATCAGAACTGTTTTCATATTGCGTGTCACTCACTCTCCACCGCATCCACCTCGATCACATCGGCAGCTCCACCCTCAGGCAATAGCCGCACCTGCCGCTCCGCTCTCGGTAGATTGATCGTGACCGTCGTGCCTTCACTTTCTCTACTCTCAAATTCCACCTGCCCGCCGTGCTCACGCACGATGCGGTGTACCACCAGCAGGCCCAGCCCCGAACCCGTCTTTTTGGTAGTGAAATAGGGCTCAAATACCTGCCCCACCTGATCCGATGCGATGCCGTGCCCATCGTCAGCAAAGGCGATCGAGACACTGTAGTCGTCATATGTCGTGCTGACGATGATGCTACCATCCGCTCCGATCGCCTGCGCACTGTTGCGGATCAGATTGTAAAACACCTGCTTCATCTGATCAGCATCGACCGAGAGTTTGGGCACATCGGGATTCAGCTGCAGGGTAATGGTGACATTCCGATCCTGCACTTCTGGCGCCAAAAAGGCGACCGCAGCAGCCACCAGATCATTGAGATCGACAGGCTCGAGATTAGGCTTGGAAGGACGCACGGCACCGAGGAATTTTTCGATGATGAAGTTGAGCCGCTTGATCTCGCTACGAGTCACATCGAGCGACTCCAGCAGATCGCTGGCCAAATCCGCCGGGGCATGCTTCTTCACCTTTCGCTCGACCAGCTGCAGGTGGATATTTAGCGAATTCAGCGGATTGCCCAGCTCGTGGGCGACCCCAGCTGCCATCATGGTGAGCGCAGCGATCCGCTCACTCTCCAGCTCCTCGCGCTGCACCTGACGAGTCTGAGTATCATCCCGGAGAATGATCACGTAGCCACTCGAGTCGTCGCCACTATCCTCCAGAGGAGAAATGTAAAAATTTAAGTACCGGTGCTCGGGGTAAAACACCTCGAGATCACGGTTGATCGAGCGCTGGCTATTGCTGATCTCCTGCCACTCGATACCGGGGAACTGATCGCTCAGACTCTGCCCGATCAGCTCCTGTCGATCAAAGCCGAAAAAGTCGAGCGCACAGCGGTTCACATAGTGGATCGTACCATGAGCGCCCACCACCACCACACCCTCCTGTAGCGCATCAAAGACCTTCTCCAAAAAGCCCTTCTCCTGCACCGCCTTCAGCACATAGCGCTGCACCTCCTCGGGATCGACCCGATCGAGATTATCTATGAGCTTGTCGAGAAAACCGCTTTTCATCAGCGAACTATCGCAGCAGGGGTGGTGGTATGAAGACAGAAATTAATGAGCTGGTCAGCGAGGTCAGAGTAGTGCTGATGACCTTTCCCAATCTCGAAGCAGCGCGCCAAATTGGCACACATCTCGTCGAGTCGCAACTAATCGCCTGCATCAATCTGGTACCCACTATCGAGTCCATCTACCAGTGGGAGGGAAAGGTACAAAGCGAGACAGAAGTGCTGGCCATCGCCAAGACCACCGCGAAAAACGCCGCGCAGCTAGTCGAATCCATCACCGATCTGCACCCCTACGATGTGCCCGAGTGCTTGGTCCTGGAACTATCAGACGGACTAAAAAGTTACCTAAAATGGGTCACAGATTCTTCAGAAGGAGCAAAAGTTTCTAAATAAGTTAAAATTTCTGAACATTTCAGGTTTCTTAAACGTCTAAGACACATACCTTATGAGAACAGCGTTTTTTCAAAATTGAGAAAAAACCGTTTGAACCTTTAACCATCAATCCTTAAACATATTTAAATACTTCCACTCCTTAATTGGAAACTCCGCTAAGTAATGATCAAATCCAAGACACATCACTTTCTCCCAACTCACTTGGCCCCCAAGACCAATCAGTATGTGGTCCTCGTAGTAGATGACATGCCTGTGAACCGCGTGCTGCTGAACAAAGTCTTTGGCACAGCAGGCTACGCAGTCGTCGAGGCAGAAAGTGGTGAGGAAGCCATCGAGATGATCGAGGCAGGTGAAGTCCGTCCGGACGTGATCGTCAGCGATGTGGAGATGCCCGGTTCCTTAGACGGTATCGCCTTTACCGAAGCGGTGCGCCATCAAAATGGGCCAGTGGCCAATGTACCAATCATCGTGGCTTCGGGTAATCCGGATGATGCGATGGAGCTATCCGCCTACGAGGCTGGGGCTGATCTCTTCATGAGCAAGCCATTCGATCTAGCTGCGCTCCGCGACGAGGTGGCTACTGCACTGCGCCGAGAAAAGCGTATCCAACAAGGCTCTGGTAGCTCTCGCAGCACCAAACCTGAGCTCAACGAGCTGCGCACTCGCATCCGCTAGTGGTATAGGAACCATCGATCATTAGAACATTTAAGACCAGCGGCCCCTGTCGCTGGTTTTTTGTATCCAGCCATCTCGAAGCGGTTATCCCTATAAAGAAGAAGAGGAGCCTGGGTCCCCCAACCCTGACTCCTCTTCCGTATCCCCCAAGAAACCCAAAAAACCCTGGTTGAAAGTCCCGAACACGACTTGGAAGGCACCATGCACAGAACTGTGTTTTCAACTAGGCAGTGATCTCATTATTGCTAACTCAATCACTGGTAATAGTATATCTTGATTATTTTAGTGGTGCAAATGCTTTTATTGAAAAATTTAAAATTTTCTAATACCACTATCAATACTGAGAAATCAAGAGGCGCCATAACTTAGAAGCTTCCGAGGCGCGATCAGAGGGCTTGCGTGCCCTGAGAGATCTATGCAAGTGTAACATACGTCTCGCAATAAGAAGAATTAAAACAAAAATGACAAAATTACTCTATTCCACTCTCACGGCTATCGCACTATCAGTGGGCATCTCTTCTGCAGCCCCAGGAGACAAACACCCCAATGTGATCGTGATCATGGCAGATGATCTGGGGTACGGAGACCTCTCCTGCTACGGTGCGCACTCTTTCGAGACACCCCACATCGACCAGCTAGCCGCCGAGGGGATTCGTTTCACCAGCGGCTACTGCTCGGCCTCCACTTGTACACCGACCCGCTACTCTTTCCTCACTGGCAATTACGCTTTCCGTTTCCCCAATACAGGCATCGCTCCGCCCAATGGCCCCGCCATCATCAAAGACGAAGTCACCACCCTGCCCGATCTGCTGAAAAAAGGCGGCTACCAGACCGCTGTGATCGGCAAATGGCACCTCGGACTCGGCGGCCCTGGTGGCCCCGACTGGAATGGCGAGCTACGCCCTGGCCCTGCCGAGATCGGATTTGACTACCACTACCTGCTACCGACTACCAACGATCGCGTACCACAGGTCTACGTGGAAAACAGCCGAGTACTCAATCTCGACCCTGCTGATCCTCTCTGGGTGGGCAATAAAAAGCCCAGTGAAGACCATCCCACCGGTATCACCCATCGCGACACGCTGAAGATGGACTGGACCCATGGGCACAACAGTACCATCCACAATGGGATCTCACGTATCGGCTTTTACACTGGGGGCCATGCCGCCCGCTTTCGCGACGAAGACCTCGCCGACGAGTGGGTAAAACAATCGAAAAAATGGATCGCTGACCACAAAGACAATCCTTTCTTCCTTTTCTTTGCCTCACACGACATCCATGTGCCACGCATCCCGCACGAAAGGTTCATGGGCGCTACCGATCTCGGCTACCGTGGCGACTGCATCATCCAGCTCGACTGGTGTGTCGGCGAGATCATGAAAACTCTCGATGAGCAAGGCATCGCAGAAGACACTCTGATCGTCTTTTGCTCCGACAATGGCCCCGTGATGGACGATGGCTATGCCGACCACGCTCTGGAAAAACTCGGTGACCACCGCGCAGGCGGCCCCTTCACCGGCGGCAAATACAGCATCTACGAGGGCGGCACCCGCACCCCATTCATCACCCGCTGGAAAGGCAAAATCGCTCCTGGCCAAGTCTCCGACGAAGTCGTCTGCACCATCGACCTCGCCCACAGTCTAGCCAACTACATCGGCGTCGACCTGCCCGAGGGAGTCGCCCTAGACAGCCACGACGTGATGGGAGCCCTGATCGGCGAGAAAGACGCCAAAGGTCGCGAGCACCTCGTGCAGCAAGGCAACCGCGCCGACAACCTAAGCCTCCGCGTAGGCGACTGGAAACTCCTGCACCACAGCAAAGGCACCGCCAGAAACGTCGTCGTAGAGCAGCTACTCGCCAGCCCCAAAGTGCCAAAATACCAACTGATCGATCTAGCTAACGATCCTAAGGAAGAGAAAAACGTGATCGATCAGCACCCTGAAAAGGCCGAAGAGCTGAAGAAGATGCTAACCGAGATCGTGGAGAGTGGCCGGTCGAGGTAGAGGATCAATGGTTTAAAAAGGCTATTTCCACTAAAATTGGGACGCAAAAACTCCGTTTGACGGGCTCAGATGCACACCGATATTCCCGCGCGTCCGCCTCTGGGTGGAGCTTCAGGTTGGGCAGTAATGCACAGCCGTCGTAACATTCAGTAATACAACTACTTGATACACTAATATGGCTAACTACGGAATCAACGGATTCGGCCGGATCGGACGCAACGTTCTGCGTGCGATGTCCGACGAGCAGAGACAGAAAGTCGTCGCGATCAACGATCTGACCGACAACAAAACTCTCGCACACCTTTTCAAATACGACTCAACTGGTGGTCGCTTCGAAGGCGAAGTGAGCTACGACGATGAGTCAATCACAGTGAACGGTCACAAGATCCTCGCTACTGCAGAGCGCGACCCTGCTGATCTCGGCTGGGGCGACCGTGGCGTCGACGTCGTTCTCGAGTCCACAGGCTTTTTCTGCGACCGCGCAGGTGCTGGCAAGCACATCGAAGCAGGTGCTAAGAAAGTCATCATCTCAGCTCCTGCCAAGGACCCTGACCTGACATTCTGCATCGGCATCAACAGCGACCTCTACAATGCTGACGAGCACCACATCATCTCCAACGCATCTTGTACCACCAACTGCTTGGCTCCTATGGTGAAGGTCCTCAACGACGCATTTGGCGTAGAGCAGGGCTTCATGTCCACTATCCATTCTTACACAGGTGACCAGCGTCTCCTCGATGCTCCTCACAGCGACCTGCGCCGTGCACGCTCCGCTGCTGAAAACATCATCCCATCCAGCACAGGTGCTGCTAAGGCTATCGGCCTAGTCATCCCTGAGCTGAACGGTAAGCTACACGGTGGTGCATTCCGCGTGCCGACTCCTACAGGTTCCGTGACTGACTTCAGCTGTATCCTGCGCGAGTCAGCGACTGTCGAGCAGATCAACGACGCTTACCGCGCCGCTGCTGAAGGTCCTCTCAAAGGTGTCTTCAAGTACACCGAGGATCCACTCGTGCTTCAGGACATCGTCGGCGATGCACACAGCTGTATCCTCGATGGTGACACCACTATGTCTCAGGGCAACTTCGTAAAAGTCGTTGGCTGGTATGACAACGAGTGGGGCTACTCCAACCGTGCGGTCGACGCCATGGAGCTCGTAGGCGCTAGCGTCTAAGCCCAGTCCTCTCGCTAGAGAGACCAATACTTTACGAAAAGCCCGAGGCGATTGCCTCGGGCTTTTTTGTGGCTAGATGATAAATAAGGCCCACGGGGCTCTTCGCTACGAGCTCGCCAAATCCCTACTCCTTTTTAGATCTTCCGATCCACGGAGAATGAACCGGCCCCTGTAAAGATCAACGTCAGGCACGGCACGGCATAGAGCAGAGCAAACTCCTGCTTCGCAAACGGGTCATCGCCATGGATCATAAATGCCGCCACCAGCATCGTGATCAAAAGCGGAATCGCCGCGGCTCTGGTGAAAAGGCCGATCATAATCAGTGCCGCACAGATCACCTCGGCAAAGACCACCAACCCGAGGCTGGGCGCACTACCGATCCCAAACGGATCAGCGAAACTGCCACTCTTGTCGCCAAAATTCATCAGCTTGCCCCAGCCGTGGGCGTAGATCATCATACCGCCGATCGCTAGTCTCATGATGAGCAGCCCGAAAGAACTCAGGCGATCGTGGTTTCCGACTCGGGTGAAAAGATTAATTAGTTTTTTCATAGGTGATTGGTAACTAGACGGTTCAGACGGCTCCACTGACCAGACTAACAGGAAATGAAGAGAAAGGTCAACCTCCACCGTTTACGCAACACGCAGCTGCTGGGCAGATACCCTCTGGGCCTGCCGCCCCCCCCTTCTAACTAAGGCTACTCAGCCAGACAATCGCCACAAGCGCCCCCACAAACAGTATCGAGTAGGCTGGCCATGGCAGCCTCTTCTGCGCGTAGAGCCGACTCTGCGTCCAATAGCCCCAGCCGTACGCCACCCCTATCACCACCAGTAGAACTGACCATGCCTGCATAGCCACCGGCTCTCCGAACGCGCTGAAAAAGTCATTGTCCTTGTGATGGAGCAACCATGGGAAAGCCGCATTGGCGATATCTGCTAGCGGTACGACGAAAAGCCAAATGTAAATCAGACTCGCCAGCCCAAACCTGAAACGCCTAGCCACACACAAACCTGTTGCGAGCAGACAAAAGACAAGCCACATCACATAAGGGGCAATACTGATCGCAAAGCTCGAATACACCTCCCCCACCGGGAAGGAATACTGCACATAGCCCCAGAAACCAACACCGGGCAAAAAGCGAAACTCATGCACCGTGCCACCCTGTATCAGCACTAGCAGTGCATGAGCCGCCTCATGCAATATCGTAACCAACAGAGCACCCGGGACTAGCAGTAACAAGTGCCACCAGTGGGCCACACAAAACTGAAAAGCGATCCTGACCATACGCCCTACTCATACTCCACAGCTGGCTCCCTTCTTTCATGCAAACACTCAAATAGAAGAGGGCAAATCCAAGCAGTACGAGCAGCAAGCACAGACCGGATGCCAACTTCTCAGCTCTTTCTAGGCTTTTGCCGCAGGCATTCGCCACTGCCCAGCGAGCTGCCCGACATGAGGCAGCCCCCTTACTTCGCGCCATTACAGCTATCTCTAGCCAGAAATAGCCTTATAGACTCACAATTTAATAATTTTCAGAAAATAATTTGCAAATTTTATCCAATTATTGTAATTTTCCTAAATACGATTCTTACCCATGAAAATGCAAATAGGCTCAGTTCATAGTGGAAAATTAGCGAGTGTCGTCTCGATCTCTGATAATCGTAATGTGTTAGAGGGATTGATCAGCGAACTTGGCGAGTTCATCACAAAAAATAATCCTCTCCAGTGCACGAATGAAAAATACGTGCGCACCAATAACTGCCAACGAGAGCAGGATTTGATCGATGGCAGTGCTTGGGTGCTGGAGTGCTACCCGACGGATGAATTTCACTGGCATGACTACGGTGATACCAGTGAGAATGAGACACTATCTTACCGTCGCATCCTAATGGCAGCTGATCAGGGCATGACGCTATCTTTCATCAGCCCCAATCAGGAACATGAGGAATTTGTCTCAGAAGGCCCCTGCCTAGTCGAACTATCATTCGATGGCCGCACGCCACATCGCTTCCGCCCCCAGAATGGTCGCCTCATCGCTTATTCCTTTCACTGGAAGGATCTAGCCGCTGAGGAAGGTACACTGGGAGCTCAGACTCACATCTTTACCGCCGAGCGCCCCGAAGTGACCGAGCGTTTCTGCGTGAACTAACCGAGTTGGCTGATCATCAGCCACTCAGTAGCAAAGCCTATAAAGCGAGTGCCCTACACGGATCCTCTCCACTCGCAGGCGTTTGCTCCTTTCCGCGATCCTCCGATCCCTGGTATGTGGCGGCTAGTGTAAACGAGTCTCGTTTGCACTAGCCGCCATCTAGCTTTTCCTGAGCGACTCGACCTCGCTTTCGATACGAGATCGCAATTCACTAGATCAGACCTCGGTCTAGGTGGTATTGTAGTCGTGGGCTCTTACCCGGCCCGACATTCCGACTACCCTGCCTCTATCTGTGAAAGACCAAGACTCCACCGCCCATTCGTTCGCCGAAAGAATCACCGAAATCTACTGGCTACGAGTCAAAGACACCGGCCT
Source organism: Verrucomicrobiota bacterium (assembly GCA_020630975.1). Lineage (GTDB taxonomy): Bacteria > Verrucomicrobiota > Verrucomicrobiia > Verrucomicrobiales > DEV007 > Arctic95D-9. Next base: position 28,355 of record JAHDID010000005.1, on the reverse strand, counting down.
CGGCGAGGCTCAGGACCGTGCCATGCTAGGCGAACTGCGAGAGCGCGTGAGCCAATGTATCGAGCACTTTGAAGCTGAGGCTCCGGATGAAGTCACCGAACTAAAACGCGATCTAGACCGCTACGACCGACTGCGCAAAGCTGCCGGACTAAATCGTAGACTGCTGGAGCAGCCATCGCGACTGCTGCCTGGCGTCCTCGGCCACATCCAGGGTATTCTCGAAATTGTACTGGGTGCGATCCCCACTTTGATCGGGCTACTCCTCGGTCTAGTCCCCTATCTGCTGGCTCGCGCCTATGGCAAGTGCATCCAGAAAAGCGGTATACAAGATCTCACACGCCCACAGCTCCTGATCGTGGCTACGATTTTTGTAGGCTACTACGCGTTGCTCATTTCTTTTGTGGCCAAGACTTACTCAGACCAGGCCACCATCGCCTTCATCGTGATACTCATTGTTACCTCAGCCTTTGCGCTCACTTATTTCAAACGCGTCCGAACGATCGTGGCTCATATCGGCGATCGCACCGCATCTTGGTTCAAGCTAGGAGCCGTAGCTCGAGTCCGACAGGCTCAGGACCAGCTAGTCGGGCGCCTAGACAAGATGCGCAACCAGTACCGACAGGAGGTCCTAGGCTGGGCACCACTCAAAAAACACTCTCGCCCCAAGGCCACTCGAGCAGCCCTGATCCGCGTGCTCCTCATCGCACTAGCTGTCGCAGGTGGATTGATGTTTCTAGAGGGCTACCGCGAAAAACCCATCCAAGGCCTGCGAGTCGGACCCTCTCCTTGGCCGACGATGGTAAAAGCCAATCCCGAGCAAGCCAGGCAGCACCTACTCCGCGATGCCAGAGGCGTACTCATAGCTGGGCAACAGCTAGACGAGATGCAAAAGCGCATGGCTGTTCTGGCAGATGATTTTCAGTCTGGTCGGCGCAGCTTTCTCGAACAAAATGATCAGGATGAATTCCGCGCTCTACTACTGGCCTATGTAGACTTACGCGCCATGTTACTGAAAACCATCTGGATGTATCGAGACAATGCACCAGAGTCCCCCGCTACGACAGCAGATGACATCAGGCACACCGCTTTTTTGACCTCCTACTCAGCCGCATCGCTACTCACCGAAAAAGCCTGGCTCATCTACGATAACTACCACGACCAGCCCGACATCCGTAGACAGTTAGATTTAGGCGATCTCGCCTGGGGTATACCTGACCATACCTATAGCCACATCGTCAACAGCCTGACCAATCGCACAGCGATGGCAGAGCTACAGATCGCTACTCACCGATTCGAGCGCGACCTGGCTGCCAACCGCTTCCCTCAGGAGACTCCCTGGATCCAGCTAGCTGAGCGGTCCAAACGCTCTCTGCCTAGTGTGAAAAAAGCCTTTGCCGGTATCGGCACCCGGACACTGAACCGGGCAGTCAAAGAAATGCAGAAACAAATCGAAAACTCTGCCGATGCCGTCACCCCGACCGTATCCGTTACCGTCAGCCGTTTTCGTTTCAAAGAGCGCCCACCCCACCGTGGTCTAGTCAGCCCCGCCCAGCTAGACGAATTGCGACCCATACTAAAGCCAGGCGATATCTTGATAGAAAGACGCAATTGGTATATCAGCAACTGTGTCCTCCCAGGCTTTTGGCCACACGCCGCACTATACCTAGGCTCGCGCGACCAGCTCGCAGCACTCGGCGTGACCGAGGATCCTCGAGTGGCACCTCACATGGCCGACTTTCAGGGCCAAGATGCGAATGGCCACGACTACGCTATCATCGAAGCCGTGGGCGAAGGCGTCATCTTTACCAGTCTAGAGCGCTCTGTCGGCGAGTCAGATGCCGTAGTCATCCTACGCCCTACCTTATCCGATAGCGATCTCGGCGAAGCCCTATGCCGGGCCCTCAGTCACCGCGGCAAAGGCTATGATTTTGACTTCGATTTTGAGACCCCAGATCGTCTCGTCTGCACCGAGCTCGTCTACCGCACCTACGCCCCCATCCTCGACATCCCCGAGATGCGCACCATCGCCGGCAAAAAGCGAATCGCCGCCAGCGACTACGTACGCATGTGGGCAGATGGCCAAGAATCTGACACTCCCCAACTCAAATTGATCCGTTTCTACGACTTCGACGAAGGTCAAGGAATAGCCGTAGAATCCGATGCAAAGACCCTAGTCGAGACCCTGGAGCGGTCTCGGTTTACTTATATGAAGTAGGCTCGCCTCATCACAATGTGATAGTAGCTCAGACGACCCTATTTTTAGATTTATCTGAACTGGATTTACTGATATACCCTCTCTCGGTAATTCAGTATCATTTCACACCCCATTTGAGACATGTCCGACGAACATTCCGCCTTCGATGCTCCAGATCCCTCAGTGCTAGATCAGGACATAGGTCCCGCCCTCAGCATAGAGCGATTGCTCAGGATCGGAGGGATGGGAGCCGTGTATCAAGGTACTCAGGTAAACCTAGACCGCCCTATTGCCATCAAAGTACTACAGCCTGTGGATGATCCAGATGGCCAATGGCAAACCAGCTTCAAGCGAGAAGCTACCGCTATGGCTAGACTTGACCACCACAATATCGTCAGTGTCTATGAGTTTGGCACCACTAGCAGCGGGCTTTTCTACTTCGTCATGGAATTAGTGGATGGCCTCAATTTCTACGATCGGATCAGATCTAGAGATATCACAGAAAAAGATCTATTCTCTTGGCTCCCACAAATCTGCGATGGCCTCCATTACGCCCATGCTAAAGGACTGGTACATCGAGACATCAAGCCATCCAACATTATGGTAACTCAAGACGGTGTCGTAAAGATTGCCGACTTCGGATTGGTCCGGATAACCGATCAAGACCAATCCGAAGAATCTGCTTACGGTACCCCTGACTATGCGGCACCAGAGCTATTCCATAACTTCGAACACGTAGACCAACGATGCGATATCTATAGCCTCGGCATCGTCATATACGAGATGCTCACCGGATCATTGCCTGGCGAAGTCTGGCAATCCCCGAGCACGGTGCGCCCAGGTATCAGCCCTAAATGGGACGGCATCATAGGGCAGGCTCTCCACACCGAACCAGCACACCGCTATACCAACATCATCGAGCTAAAAGACGAGATTCAAACGATACCGAAAAAAACCTTGCGAACATCCGTTGGCACCGAAGGTATGACAAACCTTCAAAAATCCGCACCCAAAAAGCGCAGCCCTCACCTGCTACTGACACTATGCTTACTAGCACTAACCCTTGTCAGCGCTGCCTATTATTGGTTCACCTCCCGAGAGGGAGATGGCCAACTGTCTGCTGAAGATAACAGTCACCTAGTCCCAGTGGCTCCCAACGACGCCGAAGCAGCTTCTCCCGTCGTCATCACTGAGGCTCAAAGGCCTGCTACCAAGCCGGAGTTTGGCCCCTGGAAAAACCTGCCCAAACTCAGCAAGAAACACCCGATCCAGACTCTCCGAATTGATCTAAAGGTCAAACCTGGCGAGAAGAAAGACAGGTATTTCGAAATCGAATTTCAAAACGCCGCATTTGAGCATCACGACAAAAGACTCCCAAACAAAGAAAATCTGAGCCTACAAATCGATGGCGCACGAAATACCGCTAGAATCATGATCGGTGGCAATCAAGCCTCTGCTCTACTCCTAGATAAAGTAGACTGGAGTCGCCAGCTAAATCTACAATTCGAATACCACCACATCCACAAACGAGCCGCCCTGCTAGCCAACAACCAGGTCGTAGGCACAACATTTGCCGATATCGAGTGGGGAGAACAATGGCGACTACACAATCGAAGCGATCAGTCTTTCCAAGTCGGCAACCTTTCACCAGGCCTGATAGACCGCAGCCATCTCTACCATATAGAGAATCAGGGCAATACCACCCAGATGCGCTCTTTGGAAAATGCGAGCGCCTATGCGATCCATTGGCATTCTACTTTTCCACCGCCAAATCGAGGCATCGAACTATCGACCTCCATCGGCCACGCCAAAGGTAGCTCGGCAAAAAACGGATTCTTAGTCCTGAACAACGAGAAGAACCCAAGTTCCAACCTTCTAATGGGCTTCGAGTTCAACGGACCGTCAGCAGCTTTCGCTGCCTACGAAGTAACGGACAGCTATATCCCAAACCGTCCCGTATTCTTGGCCCCATTCAGAAAAATCCATCATGTACCCTGCTCGATATCTGCCACTCAGGCCAACGAACTGAGGATAAGATATGATAATCGATCCAAACAATTTCAGGTCTATATCAACGGTAAGCACCAACCCAAGATGACTTTCCAATACCCCATCACACCATCGCAAATTGGCATAGCGACTCGCACAACAGCCCGCACCAATTTTTCCAAAGTGATCACTAGCCTCGACCCACAAACAAAGGAAAGATTCCTATCTTTCGATGTCAATAAGGACGGCAAAATTTCAGAACGAGAATTTGTAGAGCCTCACTATGAGAACTTCTACAAACTAGACACCAATGATGATAACTTTCTAGACGCAGGCGAATACCACACACCAGTCGTGAAGCAAAACGACAAGAACGGCGACGGCCGAGTCGACAAATGGGAATTCAAAGGAAAAACTGAAAGAGAATTCCGCTCCCTCGATAAAGACACAGACAAGTTTTTAACACTAGAAGAGTTTCGCTAAGCTTCAAAACACTCCCTTCATCAGAAACTTTGCATTCCTAATCACCCCACTTTTCGTCACTCGTCTCCCAATCAGTAAGTGACTCTCTAGACACCAGCCAATCGCTAGGAATACCGGAAGCACCTACGTTCAGCGCTACCAACCCGCCAACAATAGCGCAAGTGGTATCGCGATCTCCTAGTGCACTCACAGTCGTCCATAATGCCTCGGAATAATCAGTAATATGCCGAGCAACACACCACAGCGACAGCGGCACCGTATCAAATGCAGCCAACTCATGCCCATTCCCAAGTACTGAAACGGCAGTCTCGATCGAGTAATCCAGTGGAAGCCCCAATGCTTTGGACAAACCATCTCTGGTTGCGCCAACTCCTGTAACATCGAAAACATACTCTAGCATTTTCATTCCATCTTCTGACCTTACCGGACTGTTCCGCGCAATCCAACCGGCTGCCGCAGCCACAGCTACCGCACCAGCGATTCCATCTGGATGAGAATGAGTGACTGATGCAGATAACTCCGTTTGCAGAATTATCATATCAGGTTCATTCGCAAAGAATGCTCCAATTGGTGCTGCTCGCATTGCAGCTCCGTTTCCGTACGAACCACTCCCATCGAACACCTTAGGAGCCACCTCCCTCCAATCTTCCCCACGCACAAAAGCTTGGAGAAGATGATGAGCCATGCCCCCATACCCACGACGCGGATTCTTAGTATAATTCTTAGCGAACTGATCTGCCAAGAAATCCGGATCAATCTCACCACACTCTTCAAGAGTCTCCACTATAGCCAACGACATTATCGAATCATCCGTCAGATACCACGGACTAGGAGGAAGCGCTCTAGCCCTGATCCTCTCCCGAGCTTCGTTTTCCCGAATGAAAAACATCTGCCCAAATGCATCACCTACTGAGATCCCATCGAGGGCAACTTTAGCGTTCTCCAGCGACATACTAACAAAAAATCTCTAAAATATCCAATTGGTAAGAACACAAACGACATCAAACATATCACAGGACTACCAAAAAACCCAATAAAGGCACCTACCGTATCTATATATTTAAACACAATCGAATTACAAACGTTCGACTCCAGGACACATGATCAAACATCAATCCAACAAGCCAGATCGCAGCTGAAGAGGTAAATTCGTAGAAAACTCATTATCAAAACCATCGGTAAATGCATGATAAAAAAACAAATTCGTACCGGGATCCGACCTTTGCAGTAAATAAATCTCATTGGCATCGCCGAACTGATCCCGTCTTACCTGAAATAGATACGAATGAGTATCTCGGTTATCGGGGAATGTTTCTCGCCAAAGCGACCTTTTAGAAGTATCCATAAGAACGCTAGACCTGCTTTTATCTAGCTCCACAAAGCCCCCATCTAACACTACGAAGTTTTTAAAATCAGGTGTCTCATTATCGGAAAAATACCAACCCACCAGATCACCTTGACTTTCTTCAGGGACTACTATCTTCGCGACGGAAAAATGCTTATCACCCACCACAACCGAATCGAACTCGGAAAGAACATGCCGGTAATTAGCATCCTTAGATACTGCAGCCCTTAGTTGCCTCCCCTTTAAGGACTCACCATAAAACAACGAATCGCATAACGCGAGAACCCTTCGTACGATAGGGTAAGGTCTAGTCGAAATAGAAAACTTGAGCTGTTCGGCCACCTCACTCACGAGCCAACAAGTAAACTGCCCATCACTATTTGAAGACAGTATGACCGATAATACAAACGTGCTTTCACCCTTTACACAATAATTACAGCTTCGCTCCACCTCCGCATCGCGACTGACAGCAATACACCCAAGGAATCCAGAATCAAGCGCACACTGGATTGTAACACCTCCCTTAAAAGGCACTCGCCACCTTGTATTCAATTTCATTGGTACAGGATAAACGTGATACTCCCCTATTGTATGCCAGTCCTCCGCTTGTACTGTCATTAGCACTTTAGGAGCGCTAATAGATCCGAAAACCATCGAATCCTCATCAACGACAGATCCTCTTACCAATTGCTGAGCCCGCTCTACTAGTTCTTGGCTAAAATCAGTCCCTTTCTCAATCTCAACAGGCGCCCCCCTTCGCTGAACCTGGCAATAGCCTAACCCAAAATAAACTTGAAATACAAAAAAACACAATAATGCCAATCGCTGCTTCATCAAAATCTCAAATCTCATTATCTGACATACTTACCAGTTCCTGACAGAATCTACTCGCTCCGACCATACCTGCAGCATAGGTTTCTGCATAAGCCTTACGCAAATTAACCTCTCGATCACCACCCATTGCCCTTAGGACTAATTCAACCATATCTTTATCCTGATTTCGTAAGGCCTGCCATAGAACAGGCACCTGTAATCCCCCTGTCTCTACCTCCGACAGATACCCTGACTCTGTTAACACCCACTTAATCATATGAGTATTCCCAGAACGCATGGCAGATAACAGCACCGAAGGCTCTAGCGAAGTGCTAGGCACTGCCAACACCCTAGGCTCTAGGGCAACCAAACTCTTTAAACGGTCTAGATCCCCTGAAACAGCGACATCTCGGACTGATAACCAATCAGGAACCTCTTCACCCCTAGCAAATGAATCTCCAACACCACTATCAATTGCCTCTCTCAGATCGCTAATCGCAATACGATAGAAAACTCTACCTTCAAAATCGTCAGAATGAATAATCAAATAATCTCCAACTGCAGTCAGACGCCAATAGTACGCGTACTCAGCCCCTCCCGCATAGTCGGAGTTGAGTACTTTACCCACATTATTATTCACCTCAGGAAGAACACCGAAATCTAGCTTTACATCATAGTGAGCACTCTCACCTTCTAGCAGAAAACAGCGTATAAAAATTTCGCTACCATTGCGTGGAACTAGGGTAAAAACTTCGAGATTTGAAGCTACAGCATACCGAAGCGATTTACCATAAAGCAATCCCTTTCGCATCGAACTGAAATCACATAGAGGCGCTTGTAAAGCTTCCGGTTTTGGACGAGAAACAAGTTTCGAAACGTGCCCCCTCTGAATCAAAGTCAGCTCCGAGTCTGGTAAACTCACCACATTAGTTTCTTCCACACCTATCACAGACATTGGAAGCGAGTTCCAGATTTTACTATCATATTCTGGCTCTAGCCATCTGTTACTCGAACCATCCCACTCTAAAGCTTTGTAAATCGGAAGGTCATTTTGAGGATTACGAAACCATCCCGATAAAATAGGTCTTCCTACCGAGCTAAAACTCAAAGCAATCGGAAAAAATGCTTCACGATTATCCAGAAAATTCGTCCCTGTCTCCCTTAACGTATTACTAATCAACTCTAACCCAGACGAGCCTGGGCGATATCGGTATACTTTTACATATCCTTGAGATGGCTTCTTAAACATCTCACTCCATATTTCACCTTTCCTAGACCTGGACAAACTGCTCACAATCACCAATTCTCCAGTTTTATCTACTTCGGCTAAAATTGAAACACGATCGTCAGCCACATTGACTAGTTTTTGGTCCTTAGTCTTGATATTATAGTAAAACAAAAACGCGCGTCTCTCCTCTCCCTTGCTGATAGCGTGAAAAAATACATAATGATGATCGCCTCGCCTCCTTACCACTGAGGCATAAATTCGAGGATTTTCCATACCAAGTTCCTCCTCACCTACAAAAGCTAAGTGGTTAGAGCACCTGAGATCCAAAAAATCAAAACAAGAAATCGCAATCTCTAACTTAGCTGGCACAACTGGATCTCCCGGACGCCACATCACTAGCCCCTTCACAGGATCTCTCTTTACGGGACCGTGCTTACTATTTCGGTGAAGTGTCAAATGGGCATAAAACGAACCCTTCTCATCAAACGGGGCAAACCTTGGCAATATAGAACGTGGCTTCACCTCGAGAGGTAATCCGTGATAAAAACTCTGACCCAAAGCTACCCCTCTTCCCCTGTCACCCTGCTTCGCCACCCGTTCTTTATGTGCCCTAACCTCGGTTCGACGCACGATTTCAATAAATGCTGTTGAATCGATATCAGGAAATCTCTTTTTCACCTTATTACCGTGCACAGCCATCAAAGACGTTATTCGCTTCCTATCCACAGCATCAATTGCAGGACCGGGTAGAAACTTATGAAAAACGGGGTCATGAGTGCGCAAAAACACCTCGTAAATCGGCTCAATGTATGCTGAACCACCCTCCAAAAGTCTCTCATAGACCGAGAGCAGCCGATTTTTCTCATCTGTTGAACACCAAAAATCTTCTGTTCTCTTGTTTCTAGACTCCATTAAATCATTAAGTAAAAACCGATGGTAAAACTGCAAATCTCCACGAACAGTCAGATCGGACAAATGCAGCTCTACAAAATCCAAAAAACCAAGACTCTGCGATACAAGACCCAGTGACTCAACATACGATGTTAGAGCCTTAGATCTAGACCTAGAAGTGCTAGTTAGGCCATACCGATCGATCCACTCTCTCAAAACTGCTTCTATTGAGAGTGCCTGCAGCTCACCAATCCAGCCATCCTGTCGCCGTCTAGACACTACCTTCTGCCAGGCCTCCAAACTATTTTTAAGAGAAAAAGCCATGTGCCAATCGATATCAAGTGGAACCAACTCAGTCTGAAAAGGGTGACCGTAATAGTTGTGAACATAAGCCATCGGCAAAATCTGTGGAAATTCATCAAACCATAGCCGATAAAATTCTCGACACTCTAAAGGGCTATCAAAAAACAAACCTCCAAAATCCTGAGTCGCTAAAATTAAATTCCTCGTTTCGAGCTGCGTGTTCCAAGTTTCAGATGGGTGGGCTCGCAACAAATCCTTTGCTCGCTCGACCCGCTGGCGTCCTTCTCTTCTCAAGGAAACAATATATGGACGATACTTCTCGGAAAGATGAAGATTTAGAAAATAGGCCGTAGAAATGTGCTCTTTCAGGAATGAAAGCTCCTGACTAACTAATCCAGCAGGCATGGAAGACACATCATGGAAGCGACACAGCTCAACCATTGATTCCAATATCAAATCTAAATGGCGGGAGTACTTTTTGTTAACCCCAAACTGCTCCGCTATTTCGCAACGGACCTGATAAACAAAATGGGCAGTACTGTCTTTCAACTTAGGGTTGATCAACTCGGCGGAAGTCGCGTAATCAATCGACTCCCAAAGCATGCCCGCTGCGTAGGCCCACTTCGCCTCCCGCAGTAGATTTGCAGCCTCTTTTTCAGGAGCCACCACCTGCACCTCACTAAACCTCATCGCAGCAAAAACCTCTGCCACAATCGATTCAGCCAGATCCGATAACTCCATATTTGAGGACATACGCAGTGATGGCCGATTACCATTATTCACATCAATCTTAAACTCATCGGCATCCGTATCTAAAAATCCATCAACCACAAATGAACTCGATAGAAACTGAGACTGCTCGACCGCAAATAAATTCTCAAATTGAAGATTGGTAAGCCCAGACCTCTCTAAAACGATTAAATCAGGCTGCGCACTAAGAAGCCGCTCCACGTGCGAACTCAGGACCCGAGCACGCTTTAGCGCTTCACTATTTCCAGAAGACGACGCTCTAAACCGATTAACACTTACTGTTGGTAATTTATCAACTCGCCCAATCTTAGAAATGTTGTCGCGAATTTTCTGTATCAATATCGCACAACCCTTCTCAGTCACATACTCATGATCGATCTCAGAAAGGTCTAGGGCCGATATAATCTCAGCCGACTTACAATCGAGCAAACGAAATTGTAACCCCTGAGACTTTCCTTTTAAGTCAACCTCCGTGTCTAGCAACAAAATAGCTTGGGCACCTTGAAGTTGAAGATTCGAAAGAAACGATTCATCGAAGAACCTGCGAAGAGACACTTCCTTCGTCAGTAAATCTATATCTCCTCTCTCAAGAATCGAAATCTCTGGGTATTGCGATAGTTCCACCTGAATCAAAGCCGCTAAATCCTCGCAACCCTTTGAAGGTATTATAGCAATCTCTTTAGCCTCCAAACCGGTCTGAGATAGCAGAAATAGTAGAACCCACAATAGAAAGTGTCTCATAAACAAGCGAAAATAACTCTACCTGCCAACGTCTCAAGTCGTCAGATAATAACTTTAGAAATAAGGGAAGCGGGCAGAGAATAACAAAGATTTGTGGGCTACGGCAATATTTTACCTCTAGATATTACCAATCTTCTTCACCACCCCAGAAATACGAGTATCACCACCGATCTGCACCACTTCCAGACCTTCCAACTCCGAGATCGCAGCCGTCTCAGGCATCGGCACAGTGGCTCCACCACCCATAAGCGGCGCGATGTAGTAAATCATCTCATCGACGTGCCCCTGATCTAGGGCATGGGCTAGTAGTCGGCCCCCTGACTCAATCAGGATGGAGCGGACGTCGTGATGGGTCGCTAGGTCGGTGAGTACATCGGTGAGGCTTTGGCCGACGTAGCGGAGAGTGCGATCGGCGTGCTCATCGGTGAAAAGCTGGGAATGCTCTGGTAAATCGCCTGACCGGCTGACGACGACTCGGAGCGGCTGCTGCGATCTGCCCTCTGCCCACTGGCCACGGAGAGTCAGTCTCGGATCGTCGGCGCGGAGGGTCTCGCCTCCGATGAGGATGGCATCGCACTCGCGGCGGATGCGCTGGACGTCCTCGCGGCTCTCTGGGCTGGAAATCCACTGGCTTCGGCCTTCGCCTAGGGTAGCACGGCCATCGAGAGTGACAGCTGTCTTGGCGATGACTCGGGGTAGACCGGTGTGGATGTGATGAGTGAAAAAGCGGATCAGATGCTGTGCCTCGGGCTCGCAGATACCTGACGTGTAGGAGATGCCTGCCGCCTCTAGTAGCTGCTGAGCACCGCCCTGGTGACCGGGAAAGGGATCGGTAGCACCGACGTAGACCTGGGCGATGCCGGCTGCCTGGATGGCATCGCAGCACGGTGGCGTGCGCCCATGAGTGGAGCATGGCTCGAGTGTGACGAATATGGCAGCCCCCTGGGTGCAGTCAGCGCCATGCTGCCGATGGGCATCTGCTATCGCCTCGACCTCGGCGTGAGGCTGCCCTGCACGATGGTGATAGCCACGACCGAGGATGCTGCTCCCATCTGGCGCTACGACGATGGCGCCTACAGGTGGATTGGGCGAGGTCTGGCCTAGTCCTTTATGCCCCTGCTCGAGAGCAGCTCGCATGAATACCTCTCGCTGCTCAGGTGAAATACGGCTCATTTGGCGGCTCTTTGCTTCAGCGATCGGGCAACAACAGGTATGTCGCCCCTGCATTCTTGCCTAGCGCTACTGGCTAGCTGGGCCCTGATAGCCCTGTGGGCCGATCCACTGACCACTATCGGCTGCTGGAGCCTCAGGGCCATTCTCCGGTGGAGGGATGTAGGCAGCAGGCGCATCGTAGGCAGAGCTTTGCGAGCTCTCGGATGGGGCGCAACCGATGAATGCGCAAGGCACTAGAAAAGCTAGGAGCCAGAGGTATTTCATAATCGTCGTCTGGCTAGAGACTACGCCTGAACCTGCACTTTCACAAATCGAGCGATTTCTTCGCGATCTTCAAGTCCCAGTAGATCCCGACGATCGGCGAATTCACTACGGCGAAAGCGATCTTCTTTGAAGTCGAGCGGCTTGATCTCGGATACTTTGAGGATATTCGAGTCGCGCCACACGTAGGCATCCTTATTCCACGGGCCGACCATTTTAGGATTGGTCCAGGTGTGAATGGATATGAGCTTGTGAGTGATCGCTGCAGCGAGGTGCATAGGGCCACTATCGACGCTCAGTGTCCAGCCCGCCTGCTGGATGAGCCAGATGAGCTGACGCAGGCTGGTCTGATTCATCAGATTGTAGCCATTGTAGGGCAGATGGCGGTGATCTAGGTGGTCGCCTGTGCCCACCACTACCACTGGCAGCGGAGAGAAATGGTTGATCATGTCGATCACTTCATTCCCTGAAAACGATTTGCCAATACCGGCGGAGAAAGGGTGCAGCAGCACAAAAGGCTCGTCCTCTGGAGGCAGTAGCTCTGGATCGACCGCCTCCCCTTTAGCGATAGAAAACTCGGCATCGCCGATACTATCAGCCCCACAGGCCCTAGCCAGAGCTAGGTAACGGTCGACCGCATGGGTGTTTTCCCAGTTAGGGATATCGACTTTCTGATCGTAAAATCGGGATGCCCCCTCGCGGCTTTTGAGAAAACCTACGGAGTGTTTGGCCCCAGCACGGCGCACCATGAGGCCGCTGCGCAGTAGCCCCTGAAAATCCACAGTCAGATCGGGCTGAATCGGCCCGATGGCCTCGCGAGCCCACTCACGAGCTTTCAGGATATCGCGCCAGCCATTCCAGTCGCGGCGCGGAAAGAGGATACGATTTTGGATGTGAGGGATGCCCTCCAGGATAGGAGCCCACTCGGTATTCACCACCCAGCTGATCGATGCCTGCGGAGCAGCCAGATGCAGCGCGTGCACGGCGGGCAGCGTGTGAATGACGTCGCCGAGAGCACTGGGCTTCACGACTAAGATTTTCTGACAATCAGCGAGATTCAAGACGGATACTTTATGGGAACGGGTCGGACGGGGTTTGGCCACTTTATTTGCCCAAAGCGAGGCGATGAGCAAGCATTTCTGGCAGTCCAGCATCGATTATCTTCTGCTGTGCTGTGGCGATGTCGTACTCGAGGCGGCGGATCTCGATCTGACGGGCCTCATCGTCGTAGATGGCATAGGAGGAGCGCCAGTCTCCATCACGAGGCTGACCGACACTGCCACAGTTGACGAAATATTTCACACCATCCTCCATGACCACAGAGAGGCCGTCGTACTCTTCGACGCGGTCGGCCTTGGTGTAGATCTTTGGGGTGTGCGTGTGCCCGTAGAAACACAGCTGAGTGAACTGATAGCTGAAGCTAGCCATAGCATCGAACTTATTGGTGACATAAGTCCAGCCTCCTGGAGTATCGAGAGTCGCATGCACCACGGTGAAATCGCGCACCTGGCGGACAAACTTCAGATCCCCTAGCCACTGGCGGTCGACCTCATTGAGCTGAGCCCGTGTCCACTCCATAGCGCGCTTGGCCAGCGGATTCAGTCCCTCCAGAGAAGTATCCTGGATCGCTTCCTCGTCGTGATTACCCTTCACCACAGGACAGCCCATGTCGCGGACCTTATTGAGGCACTCCACAGGATTGGCATTGTAGCCGACGATGTCTCCCATGCAGACGAACTCCGTGCAGCCAGCCTGCGAAGCGTCGTATAGCACTGTCTCCAGTGCTTCTAGATTAGCATGTATGTCTCCAAAGATAGCGTATCTCATGCGGCGGTGTTGGCGGGTAGTCTGCAGAGGTTTTTGGGGTAGATCACAGAGCTACTCCACGAGTAGACAGTTAAAGCCCGATCCGAGAGGGGTGTAAAGTGCTTTGTTTTTATCCCGGTCGATGCTCAAGTGGCGCCATGGATCGACCTCAGGCGGTTATTTTCGACCTAGACGGCACTCTGCTAGACACTCTGGCAGATCTCGCGACCTCTGGAAATGAGGTGCTCACTCAGCACGGCATGCCGACTCACCCGGTAGAATCCTACCGTACCTTCATCGGAGATGGCATGGCCAGCCTAGTGCAGCGCATCTTTCCCGAAGAGCATCGGCCAGCCGATGGCCCAGAGACAGATGCCATTTTGGCCGAGTACCGAGCGGCCTACGATCGACACTGGCAGGATACGACCTGCCTCTTTCCGGGCATAGCAGACCTCCTCGACAGTCTGAAAGCCGCTCAGATCCCCATCGGAGTGCTCTCGAATAAGGCCCACGACTTCACCGTGAAGTGTGTGGAGGCCTTTCTCGCCGACTGGCAGTGGGACGCGATCTATGGGGCTCGAGATGGGGTGGCTAAAAAACCCGACCCAGCAGGCGCTGTGCTCGCCGCACGAGAAATGGGCACCGATCCTGCCGAGTGCTATTTTATCGGCGACTCCGATGTGGACATGCTCACCGCTGTGAATGCCACGATGCATCCGATCGGCGTCACCTGGGGCTTTCGCTCAGTCGAGGAGCTGCGCGAGCACGGTGCCGAGACCATTCTGGAAAATCCCATCGATTTGATCGAGTGGATGAGCCGCTAACTTTTTTTCTGAACTACCCGAGAGCCATGGAAAAACTCGCTTTCTTTGACCTAGACCACACCGTACTGCCCCAGGACACCCAGGCCGCCTTTGCCCAATACGTGTTCGAGCGCGAGCCGTGGCGGCGTATTTATCTGCTGTGGTTTACCCCATGCCTACTCTTTGCTGCGCTGAAGATTTTCGATCTGCGCAAAATGAAGCAGATTTTCTTCAGCTACCTCGCCGGCATGCCAAAGGAGAAGCTAGAGACCTATGCCCGCGACTTTGCCACACAGACTGTGCCAGCTATCTCCTACCCCAGCGTAGTCGCCGAGATCGAGCGCCTGCGCGCCGAGGGCTACCAGCTCATCCTAAACAGCGCTAGCCCCGAGTGGTATGTCCGCCATATCGCCGAGCACTTCGGCTTCGACAAATACCAGGGCACCGACATGCAGCTGGGTGCTCGCATGCCATGGATCCCCAAAATCTCTGGCCCCAATAACAAACAAGCCGCTAAGGTCCGCACCATGAAAGAGCGCGGCTGGCTACCAGAAAACTTCGATCCAGAAAGCGGCGAGACCATTCCAGACAGCTGGGCTTTCTCCGATAGCTCTGCCGACATCCCTATGCTATCGATCGCCGAACACGGCGTGGTCATTCATCCCGGAGAAAAGCTCGCCGCTACTGCCGAAAAAAAAGGCTGGTCAACCATCCTGCCTGATCGCCCCTACGAGGGAAAATCTGGTGCCAAGCTAGCGACGATCCGGCTAGCGCTGGGAATGGGAAAAAGATTCCTCAGGAAATAAAACCCTGCCTAACGTTCGATCAACGCATTAGCCAGAGTCTGGGTATCAGATCTCAGCTTCACGACCAGCCGCTCGATTTCCTTCCCGAGACCGCGCTTGGCCATAGATCTCGATAACATCCTATGAGCTACCAGCCAGGCCGCATGCCGCTGTAGTGTACTCAGGCCGTGCAGCCGTAAGACCGGCTGCAACTTAGCTCTGACACGGCTATCGCCCATGCTAGTGACCGCTTCGCGAAAGGAACGAAACACGATCCGATCCGTGTAAGCGACAGCCAGCGCTTTGAGTATCGGGCCTTCATCATTGAAAGCCGAGGCAGCCGACTGCCCTTCATCTTTGATCCTACGGCGCAAGACCATAGCACATTTATAGGCCAACCAATCCTCTCGTAGACTGAGGCGCTCCTCTATCGCATCCACGGATAGATCGGTGAGGGAATAGCCCAACCGAAAGCGCCGACTGTACAGCGATAACCGATGCCTGATCACACCCCATACACCTTTGGATTTGAAGGACTGGCCGAGATCTTTGACCATCTCTTTAGCGACTAGGAGCTGTAGCACCGTATTGTCCCCCTCAAAGGTAGCGAAAATATCCGTATCGTTTTTCAGATCGGTAAAGCCCATCTTGGATAGGTATCCGGCTCCTCCACACGCCTCTCGACAAGCCTGAATCGTAGATGTGGCATGCCAGGTAGCTGCAGATTTTAGAGCTGCCGCATGTCTCTCGTAGGCTCTGGAGTTTTCTCCATACCTCGCTACCAATCCTCGCAAAGCGAAATGCAGAGCGTAGGTATCTGCCAAAGGCGGGATCAATCTCATCTGATGCAAGCGATAGTCCATCAGCAGGGTCTCAGGTCCACTCCCTTCGCCAAACTGCCGCCTGCGATGAGCGTGATCGATCGCAATCTTCAGCGCCCGCTTGGCAGCTGTCAGCCCTCCCAATCCGATACTGACCCTACCTCCCACCAGCGTGCCTAGCATAATAAAAAAGCGCGCCGATTCTTTAGCAATCGGGCTTGTGTATTTACCCTTTGCATTCACACCGCCAAACCGGTCCAACAAATGCTCGCGCGGTACTTTCACCGCATCGAACCACAGCCTGCCATTATCCACACCATTGAGCCCCATCTTATGACCATCGTCCGCTATCCTCACGCCCGGCATGGCGTTTCCTTCCACATCCCGTATCGGCACGAGGACGCAGTGTACCCCATGGCACACCTCGTCGACATATAGCTGACCAAACACACTGGCCATACGGCCATGTTGCGCCGCATTGCCTATGTAGTCTTTGCCAGCGCCCTCGTGGGGCGTATCTACCGTGTAAGTATCATCCTCAGCCGAGTAGGTAATAGTCGTCTCCAGACCTGCCACATTCGACCCGTGATCTCCCTCCGTCATCGCAAAGCATCCAGGCAAGCGAGCCGACATCGCATCCGCTAGGTATTTTCTATGATGATGGGCAGTCCCCAGATTTTGAATACTGCCGCCAAACAAACCGAACTGAACACCGAACTTAATTAATAGCGATAGATCACCCTCCGCCATCGTCTCGAATGCAGCTAGAAATGCATGAGAATCCCCCTCTCCACCTAAGTCCTCAGGAATACCGATCTTGCCGATACCAGCTGCGGCCACCTCGCCTAGTTTTTCCCAGACATCATCGCGATAGTCATCGACACGCAGTGTGGAGTTCATCCCACCAGCCAGCAATCTACGCACTCGCTGTCGTGTTGATTTATTGGGCGAGTCCAGATACCTCTTTAGGACTTCTGCCCAGGTCGAATAGATGACTTCGCTTTCTGTCGTAGGATTATTCATGTCGCGTGATTAGTTTTTGGATTTGGAGTATGCCATCGGACCTCCTCGAAACGGAGCCCAACCCGTCCCCAAGATCATCGCCAAGTCGATATCGTCTGGAGATTCGACGATTCGCTCATCGAGGCAGCGGTAGCTTTCCGACACCATCAGGGTGGATAACCTATCAGCGATGTCCGAGCGAGACATCGTCAGCCCTTCGGGTTGGATATGAGAGTTGAGCTCAGCATTCATATTGTCACCCTTGTAGATCCCGCCTCCTGACTTTCGCCCCAGACAGCCGGCTTCGACCATTTTCTCCAGCAGCTGAGGGACTTTCATGCGATGAGGAAAGGCATCGACCATCGTCTCTGCGACGTGTAGAGCCACATCCAAACCGATATCATCCAGCAACCGAACCGGCCCTACTGGCATACCAAAATCGAGCATTGCCTCATCAATATCGCGTGGCGCTATACCCCGCTCGAGCAGGTGACCAGTTTCTAGAAGATAAGGCATCAGAATTCGATTCACCAAAAACCCGGGACTATCTTTCACTAGCACAGGAGTTTTCCCCAACTTCTGCACAAACTTCAAACAAGCCTGCTTCACCTCATCGCTAGTTTTATCGGTATAGATGACCTCTACCAGCTTCATCCGGTGAACGGGATTGAAAAAATGTATCCCGACCACCCTCTGTGGGTGCTTAATGGACTCCGCCAGCTCTGTTATCGATAGAGCTGAGGTATTAGTCGCCAATACAGTATCCTCTCGCGTCCGAGATGCGAGATCCGAGAAGATCCTCTTCTTGATATCCATGTTCTCCACGGCCGCCTCGATCACCAAGTCGATATGATTCATCGGCACATCTTCCGCGGTCGGTGCTACCAGTTGGTAAGCTCGCTTAGCCTCTACTGGAGTGATCAATCGCCGTCCCACAGCCTCATCGAACCGCGACTTCACGGTACGCATACCTCGCGCTACCGCAGTATCATCGATATCCTTTAGCAGCACGGACATACCTCGACTCGAAGTCCAGTGGGCGATCCCAGCGCCCATCACACCCGCGCCGATCACATTGGTATACTCGATAGGCTTTATTCCTTTCACCCCATCGATGCGTTTCTTTTTGGCCGCCTCTGATAAGAAGAAAAGGCGGATCAACTGTTTTGTGACCGGCAATTCCGCTAGCGCCCCTACCGCTGATCTTTCTCCAGCCAAAGAGGCCTCTACGCTACGTCCCGGCGCTGCGCATACCAGATCTATCGCATACTCCAGCGCCGGATAGTTACCCCTAGTCTTGGCTCGAGTAGCCTTTCGTGCCTTGCTCTTTGCTATGACTCGAGCTGGCCACGAGTTCTCTAGATAGAACCGCTTCCGCGTGGGCGGACTCGCCATCAGCTGTAGGCACCGCTCCTCTAGCCTCTCTCTAGGTGTCACGGCATCCACCAGGCCTATCTTTTTGGCGTATTTGGCAGCTACCAACTTTCCTGCGAGAATTAGCGACAAGGCCTTTGGCACACCGATCAATCTCGGCATCCGAGTCGAGCCGCCCCACGCCGGCACTATACCTAGCAAAGTCTCAGGTAGACCGAGTTTGGTCGCTTTCGCATCGCTCGCCACCCGGATGTCGCAGGCCAGAGCCATCTCCATCCCGCCGCCGACACAGGCACCATGAATGGCCGCCGCTGTCGGCATAGGCAGCGCGGCTATACGATCAAAGAGGCTCTGCCCCATTTTGATGAAAGTGTCTAGCTCATCACCCTTTGCGCTAGCAAGAGTAGATATATCGGCTCCGGCTATGAAGATCCCCGGTTTGCTGCTCGAAAATATGACTGACTGAATCGTCGTGCTCGATTCGAGATCTTCTAAAATAGAATTCAGTTCACTCAATGCTGCGAGGTCGAAAATATTCGCAGCCGATTTCGGTCGATCAAAGCAAACGAGGGCACAGCCTTGACTATCGACCGAATAGTCGATGTGATTGAGTGTAGGTAAATCTAGAGGTTTAGTCATATTTCTTTATCTGGGTGTTGTTGGTTATATCCTTTCTATCCAGGCAGCACCTCCCTGCCCCCCGCCAATGCACAGCGAGATTAAAGCTTTTGAGGCATCGCGGCGCTCCAGCTCCTTCAGAGCAGTCAGCACGATCCGCGCTCCGCTAGCACCCACTGGGTGGCCGAGAGCGATTGCCCCACCGTTTACATTTAGGCGATCCATCGGTACATCAGCACCCATTTCGGCGAGCATCTTAGCGCAAGCGAGCACCTGCACAGCAAACGCCTCATTGATTTCTACTAGGTCGGCATCGTCAGGCTTCTCACCGACTCGATCGCACAATTTCGAAATCGCATAGGCAGGCCCCAGTCCCATCTTTTTAGGATCGCAACCCACATACTGATAGTCCACCAAGCGGCCAAGCGGTCTGAGGCCTAAGTCCTCGGCTTTACCCCGAGACATCATCAGCAGAGCGACCGCCCCATCCGTGATCTGCGAGGCATTCCCCGCAGTGACCGTACCCGTATCACGCTCGAAGACGGGCCTTAGCTTCGCCAGTGCCTCCTCGGTCTGACCATCGCGCACTCCATTATCGGTGCGCAGGGCCATGCCTTTATCTGGGTGAATGAAAGACGATATCTCATCCTCCAGCCTCTCTCGCCCTTTTATGGCCATGTGGTGGGATCGTAGGGCAAACTCATCCTGCTCCGCCCGCGATATATCAAACTCGCGTGCTAACACCTCGGCTGTCTGACCCATATTCAAACCCGAAATCGGGTCCGATAGGCCTAGCTTCAGGCCGACCACTGGTGATAGGTCTTTGATCCTAAATTTGGCCAACTGCCTAAGTCTACTCCCGAAAGAGCGACAGCGTGCCAAAGCAGCGAACTTCATTGCCGTTCTATGTCGAAACAATAACGGCACTCGGGACATGCTCTCAGTCCCTCCGACTAGATAGACTTCCCCTCTACCTGTCAGGATCCGATCTGCAGCCGTCGTGATCGCTTCCAGTCCCGATGCACAGTTGCGATGCACTGTGAATGCAGGCTTATCCTGTGGCACCCCAGCGTGCATCGCTATCACACGAGCCACATTGGCTGAATCCGCAGGCTGCGACACACAACCAAATACCGTTTCATCGATCATCTCAGGATCGATGCCGGTTCTAGTCATTAGGCTCTGCGCTGCGCTTCTACCTAGTTCGACTGCGTCAAAAGCAGCCAGATCGGTGCCCATCTTGGCAAAGGGCGTCCTAGTGCCATCAATAATTACAATTTCTTTCGATTCTTTTTCCGTCATTGAATAGGGTTTAGAAAATATTAAATAGGGTACAATCCTCCTTGTTTTGTTAGTAGACGGCCGACTGATCGACTTCAGGCTTGGCACGATTATCGACAAAGCGCTGCTCCTTCAGCTCCACTCCCACCCCCTGGCGCTCTCGCATCTCGGCGCCGGTATGGAAATGGATCTCATTGGGCTTGATCTCTGCCGTCGCCAGGAACCGCTCATCGACCCTCACTTCAAGATGCGAGCGACTCACTGTAGTGATGCAGTGCAAGTGCACATGTAGCTCGTCGGTCTCATAGGGATCGTCATCTCGCTTGCGAAGCTCGATCTGCCAGGAGCCGATATCATCGAAGTCATCGAGTATATGCTCCAACTCACTAAAGTTGACCAACGTGCCTTTGATCTTGCCGAGATCGACCTCTCGCACATCGCTGACACGAGAGATTTTACCCATCAATCTAGGAATATGTCGTCCACAGTGATCACAGACTCCATGATGGATCCCATGCTCGATCTGATCACCAGTCCGGTAGCGCATCACTACCGAGCCTCGACTATCTAGAGAGGTGTAGACTATCTCACCAGGCTCACCCTCGCCGACAGGCTTGCCCGTCACAGGGTCTACGATCTCGACTAAAGCCAAGTCTGGAAACAGGTGAAAGCCCGAACTCGAACCATCTTTCGCCACGCACTCTGGAAAAGCCATCTTCGCCTCGGTGAATCCGTAGGTCGAGATGATTGCCACCTGATCCACTGCACCCAGTTCTTTCGCCATAGCCCGGAGCTTTCGGCGCATGCCATCGGGCACCTTCTCGCCACCTAGCACGATGGTCTTGAGATTCCGTAGGCGCACGCCATCCTCCAGCGCCACCTGCAAGACATGATAGATAAAAGTGGGCATACCGATCAACACATCTGGATCGATCTTCGAAGCTATAGTGACATTCCCGGTGGTGCCCATCACCTTGCCACCACCCGAGCCAACCATAAAGGTATTGTGCCCGATACCGGAATAATAGGTCTGCCAGTAGGCTAGGTGCGGCGCGTAGGGAAACATATTGATATGCCGATACTCCTGAGCCGACTCGCCTAGCAGCATGGTGCGCTCACCTGTGATCGCGAGATTATCCAGATCGTGCTGGGTGTAAAGAAATGGCACCGACTCGGTCGAGCGACCTGTGGTGCTAGTCATCATGATGGGGCGAAACTCTTCGGCTAGCTCCTTGCGGAGATTCTTTTTCCCTCTCAGAATACCTCGAGCCAACACAGCAGGCTGTGACCGCAGCACTGCCTCATCTGGTATCAAGACGAAATCACGAGCAGGAGACTGCCCATCTTCAGTGGGTAATAGATCCACCTTCGAGGTAAAAGGTATCTGTGCCCAGTCTTCCAGACTTTGGATGTCCTGAGCTGTCACCCCTATCTCACTAAATGCCTCTCGGTAGTGCTTGGAAAAAGGAATGACCTTTTTATCTAAGAATGATCTGAGTCGAGCGAGCTGAAGCTTTTCACGCTGACCGCGATCCAAGCTATCCCAACGGGCATGCAATTTCGTCATGTATATTTTCACCTTTCTGTTTGGAACCAATGAGAGCCTTTATCTCTCCTATCTTCGAAAGTGTTGCCTCGCGACCGACTGCTATGTACTTCTGATAGCCAGCATAGTCGTGCCACTTGGCATCGCAGACGATCGGTCGGATCTTGATGTCTGCAGACTTCATAGACAGCTCGGCCAGGCGCATCTGACTACCAAAATCCGAGCTGCGTTGTATGTTAAAGATATTTCCTTCGGCCCAATAGTTTAGGTGTTTATTAGCCCAGCTTCTCCAGCCTTTAGGCTCGGTTTTCGCTAATTTCCGTTTTTTATAAAGTAATTCAGTGGCAGTAGGCATCACGCAGACGGCGATGACGATATCGACGCCTCGGTCTTTCAAAATATTCACAGGGAGCGGATCCGAGACACCGCCATCAGTATACTCCACCCCATCGATGGTGACCGGTTCGCAGAAGCCAGGTATCGCAATACTGGCGTGAACAGCATCCAAAATCGGACCCGAGCTGAACGTGACACGCCTCAATGTATCCAGCTCGGTGGTGACCACATGTAGCTCTTTCTCTAAAGATTCAAACGTGTACTCCCCGATCGATTTGGCCAATCTTTGGCGAACTTTTTCGCCTTTTACAAAGCCTCTGCGCGGCGGAAAGACCGGATCCAACAGAGCTAAGGTATCTTTCTTGCTCCTGACCGTGGCTGCCAGTTCCTCGAGACGTTCACCATGGTTGCCACAGGCCCAGATCGAACCCACATAGGCCCCCATACTAGACCCAGCGATCGCATCGATCTCTATGCCATGCTCCTCGAGCACCTGAATAACGCCGATGTGAGCCAGACCTTTTGCAGCTCCCGATGATAAAGCTAGACCGACACGCGGACGGGGGCGTTCTATCGTCTGATGAGACAGTGCTACATCGTCCCTTAGAGCTGTCCTCTTACCCACACCAAACTCTCGCATGAGTAATTTGGAAATGAGGTTTGTCATAGGGTTGTGCCTTTCTAGGTTAAGGAACAACGCAGCGTCTTCTGGATATTAATGTATTTGGTAATGAAGAGTGGACTTATTGCTTAGACGTTGCAATTGTTCCTTATGTACTAGACTCACAATACCCCACTTTAGTTCATAAAAAAGTAAGTTTTTTAAATTTTTATAAAGAAAGCCTTTGCTATCTATTCAACAAAACCTAACCAATAAGCTAGCATTGAAGCTTTAACCCATCCCAGGATAGTGAAATCCCATCGGGTAAATCAGCCTCTGTCTGTGCATAGTCCACCCGGCATGAGCAATGGGTAAGCCAAGTTTGTTTAGCCCCTGACTGCTGCGCCACCTCGATAGCCTCCGGTATGGATAAATGCGTGTAGTGATGCATCGGCTGTAGACCATCGATGATCAATAGAGGGATACCCTGTATATGATTCATCGCCTCTATCGATAGCGTCTTGGCATCGGGTATGTAGGCGAAACGCCGCTCTCCAGCTTTACTAAAAAGGAACCCAATGGTATCGACTTTCCCATGGGTGACAGGTAGCGGAGTGATCTGCCACCCGCCTACCTCGAATGGCCCATCGATCAGATGTGACTTAGGTTTCAGATAACCATAGTATCGATTCTGCCCATTGAAAGCATACTCAAAAGCGACCTGTAATCTCTCTAGGGTCGATGCATTGGCATAGATATCGAGCAGAGCATCCTCCCCTACCGTGAAGCGCCGCAGATCGTCAAAACCCATCACATGGTCGCTATGGGCATGCGTAAAAACTACTGCATCCAGCTCGGTCAGCCCATCGCGCAGCGCCTGCTGGCGGAGATCTGGCCCGGCATCTACGAGGATGGTGCTCTCCTCGGTACGGACCACGATAGAGGCACGCAGCCGCTTGTTTCGCGGATCATCAGAGGAACACACCGCACAGTCGCAGCCTATCACTGGCACGCCGATCGAGGTGCCAGTGCCTAGAAAAGTGATCTCTGCGGTGGAAGTGTCCATGAGTCTGATTTTTCAATAGGGTACAATCAAAAACGGTGCTACAAAAAGCGTAACGTGCCAGATTTTAACCTCAGATCCAAATATACTCCACAGGGCGACCAAGCCCAAGCGATCGCCAAGCTCACCAAATCTCTGCTGGAGGGCAATCGCCACCAGACGCTGCTCGGAGTGACCGGCTCGGGAAAGACCTTCACCGTGGCCAACATCATCGCCAACCTGGGCAAGCCAACGCTGGTGATGAGCCACAACAAGACGCTAGCCGCCCAGCTGTTCAGCGAGTTTAAGAGCTTTTTCCCCGACAATGCGGTGGAGTACTTTGTCTCGTATTTCGACTACTACCAGCCAGAGGCCTACATCCCACGCACCGACACCTACATCGAGAAAGACTCCTCCATCAATGAAGAGATCGAGCGCCACCGACTGTCGGCGATGAGCTCGCTACTGACCCGCGAGGATGTGATCGTGGTGGCCAGTGTGTCCTGCATCTACGGCCTGGGCTCCCCAGACGACTACGAGGGCATGATGATCCCCGTATCGGTGGGGCAGGAGCGCGACCGCGACGATTTTCTCCGCGAGCTAGTCGGTATCCAGTACGAGCGCAATGACATCGCCTTTGCCCGTGGCATGTTCCGCGCCCGCGGCGATGTGGTGGAGATCTTTCCCGCCTATCTGGAAAATGAAGCCATCCGAGTCGAGTTTTTCGGCGACGAGATCGATCGTATCTCGACTATCGATCCGCTCACGGGCAATGCCCGGATGAAGCTGGATCGCTTCACTTTCTACCCCGCCAAGCAGTTCGTCACGCCCAAGGAAAAGATGGCCGTCGCTATCTCCAAGATCCGTGCCGAGATGAAAGAGCAGGTGGCTAAATTTGAGAAAGAGGAAAAATACCTCGAAGCCCAACGCATCAAACAACGCACCGAGTATGACCTGGAGATGATGAAGGAGATGGGGTTTTGCCAGGGCATCGAGAACTACTCTCGCCACCTGACCGATCGCCCGCCTGGATCGAAGCCCGGCACCCTGCTCGACTTTTTCCCAAAAGAGCACCTAGTAGTCATCGACGAATCACACGCCACTGTACCCCAGGTCGGTGGCATGTACGAGGGCGATCATTCGCGCAAAAAGACCCTAGTCGACTTTGGCTTTCGCCTGCCGAGCGCTTTGGACAATCGCCCCCTGAAGTTTCCAGAATTCATGGGCGACACCCACCAGCGGCTCTATGTGAGCGCCACTCCCGCCCGCTGGGAGATCGAAAACTCGGTGGTGGGCAATACCGACTTCATCCCACATCGAAAAAAGAAAATCGGCGAAGAAGAGACCACTCCCGAGCGCCTACCACGGATCTCTGGTGCCGAACAAGCGATCGAAAAATTTGACCCTGGGAAGAAAGGCACAGACCTGATCGTCGAGCAGATCATCCGCCCGACAGGGCTACTCGATCCGATCATCACCATGAAGCCGCTGAAAGGCCAGATCGATGAAACCATCGAGCTATGCCGCCAGCGAGTCGAAATAAACGAGCGAATCCTAGTAACCACACTGACCAAGCGCACCGCCGAGGATCTGACCGACTACTTGCGCAAGGTAGGACTAAAGGTGCGCTACATCCACGCCGATGTCGATGCCATCGAGCGTGTCGAGATCCTGCGTGGGCTGAGAGCTGCAGAGTTCGACATTCTAGTCGGTATCAACCTGCTGCGAGAGGGCCTCGACCTCCCGGAGGTCAGCCTAGTATGCATACTCGATGCGGACAAGGAAGGCTACCTGCGTAGCGAGACCAGCCTGATCCAGACCGCGGGCCGTGCCGCTCGCCACGTGAATGGCGAGGTGGTGCTATTCTGCGACAAAATCACCAAATCCATCGAATCGCTGATCAACATCAGCGACTACCGCCGCAACAAGCAAAAAGCCCACAACGAAAAACACGGCATCACCCCACAGAGTGTCGTGCGAGGCGATCAGGGCAGTCTGCGCATGTTCGTCGAGGGCAAAGAGATCGAAAACGCCATGGTCGCCGACGGCGGCACCGAGCTGGACGATCTGAATGTGCTGAAAGAACTCGAAGAAGAAATGGCCGAGGCCGCTGGCAAACTCGAATTTGAGCGAGCGGCTCTGATCCGCGATCAGATCAATTCGCTGCGCAAGAAAATCGGCAAGCCCGAGCTAGCAACACCAGGGGCCAAGGGCAAGACGAAGCGGAAGAAGGTGAAGTATTAAGCAGGTGAAAAGCTCGCTTGAATAGTCTATGGTGGATCTATGTCCACTCTGGAGGCCATCCTTGAGCCAGTACTCCACTCGCCGCAGATCCATCGCGCGATAGAGTGTTCGCAGGAAAAGGTTGAGCAGGAGAAATCACCAGCCGGGCAATACCTGATTTCTGCATTGCCACCGCTAGTGTCTTTGAGGAAAAAGCCAATCTGGATCAGCTTAAAAAACTGATCTAGCGAGAATGGCCAATACCTATGGCTCAGCCTGCCGGGCAGCTGAAGGCAGCCCCTCCTTCAGCCAATATAGCTCCGCCTTTTCGCCGGTTGACCATCGCGTCGTATTCCCTAAAGAGAATGAATGCGAGCGATCTTATCCCTGCTGATTCTTACACTCACTGCTATCCTCTCTGCCGACGCTGCTGAGCGGAAGCCAAACATCATCT
>JAHDID010000005.1:0-1392 GCA_020630975.1 Verrucomicrobiota bacterium | reverse complement strand
ACACTCACTGCTATCCTCTCTGCCGACGCTGCTGAGCGGAAGCCAAACATCATCTACATCCTGCTCGATGACGCAGGCTATGGCGACCTAGGCTGCTATGGGCAGACTCGATTCGCCACGCCAAATATCGATCGCCTGGCTGCTGAGGGCATGAAGTTCACCGATCACTACTCAGGCAGCACGGTGTGCGCTCCGACTCGCTGCGTGCTGATGACAGGTGTCCATACCGGGCACGCCCTAGTCCGTGGCAATCGCGAGATCCAGCCCGAGGGACAGGCCCCGATGCCTGCCGACACGGTCACCATTCCGCGCCTGCTGAAAAAGGCTGGCTACAGCACCGGAGCCTTTGGCAAATGGGGCATGGGCTTCCCCGGATCCGAGAGCGATCCCACCGAGCACTTCGATCGTTTCTACGGCTACAACTGCCAGCGCTGTGCACATACCTACTTCCCCACTCACCTGTGGAGCGATCGCGAGAAAGTCCCTCTCGATGGCAAAACCTACGCCCACGACCTGATCACCGATGAGAGTCTGGAGTGGATCGAGGAGCAGGGTGACAATCCTTTCTTTGCCTACCTCGCCGTGACTATCCCGCATGCTGCCATGCACATGCCAGAGGAGGATGTAGCACCTTTCCGCGCTCAATACCCAGAGTTTGAGGACACGATCGGTCGCTACGCTGGCACCGAGTTTCGCAACCCCGCTGCCGCATTCGTAGCGATGATGACTCGCGTCGACGACGACCTCGGTCGCCTACTCGACCTACTCGATCAGATGGAAGTCGCCGAGGACACACTCATCCTTTTCACCTCCGACAACGGCCCCCACAAAGAGGGTGGCCACCAGCCCGATTTCTTTAATAGCTACGGCCCACTCACCGGCTACAAGCGCGAACTCACCGAGGGCGGCATCCGCACCTTTCTGCTAGCCCGCTGGCCCGGCCAGGTAGCTGCAGGCAGCACCAGCGACCACGCCTCTGCCCACTGGGACATGATGCCCACCTTTTGCGAGATGGCAGGTGTCGAACCTGTAGAAAATACCGACGGTATCTCCATCGTGCCTACCCTGACTGGCAAAGGCGAGCAGGCCGAGCACCACTATCTCTACTGGGAGTTCTACGAAAGAGGCGGTCGCAAGGCGGCTCGCTGGGGTGACTGGAAAGCCGTGCAATATGACATCATGAAAAATGCCAATGCACCGATCCGTATCTACAATCTGACCGACGATATCGGCGAGAAAAACGACCTAGCTGCAGAAAAACCCGAGCTAGTCGAGCGCGCCAAAGAAATCTTCGCCGATGCGCATACGCCTAACCCTAACTGGAGCTGGCAACCTAATGTTTTGCACCAGACGGAACCATACAAACACGACTTTTTTCTAAAGGAATTTCGA
>JAHDID010000154.1 GCA_020630975.1 Verrucomicrobiota bacterium | reverse complement strand
GAGATGGCGGGATAAAGTGGGATTTTTTCTATACACACCCCCCGTTTTTCTCATTTCCTATTCACCCAGAGCCAAAGTCTGGGCAGATTTTTATGAAAGGGAAAAAGAATATCGCTAGTATGGACCGTCGTTTCTTCCTCCGAGTCATCGGTGGAGCTAGTTTTACCTCGATGGCTGCGCCAGGCTATCTGATGGGGGCCAAGGCTGCTACGGGCTCTGGTGTGCTGGTAGAGGCCTCGAATTTCGCCAACACGGGTGGCTGGAAGATCGATACCCAGCACTACCAACAGATGGGCGGCAACTACCTGCTCGCTCACGGCATGGGCCAGCCTGTGGCCGATGCGACTACGACCGTGGAGATCCCAGAGGCGGGGCAGTGGCAGGTGTGGGTGCGAAACCGCGACTGGTGCCCTGGAGAGTGGCAGGCGCCAGGGAGATTTCAGGTGAGCATCGGCGGTGAGACTCTGGAGGCCACCTTCGGCGCAGGAGAGAGCGGCTGGCACTGGGAGTCTGGAGGCAGCATCGCTATCGATCAAGCAGGCCCAGTGGAGATAGCTCTGAAGGATCTGACTGGTTTTGACGGGCGGTGCGATGCCATTTTCCTGACAAAAGAGGAAGCTCCTCAGCTGCCTAGCGATCTGCAGGAACTATCATCATGGAAAGACCAGATGTCCGGTCGCAGCGAGCATGATATCGCCGAGCATGATTACGACGTGGTCGTAGTCGGTGGTGGTATGGCAGGCTGTGGAGCGGCGCTGTCGGCCCAGAGCAAGGGGCTGAAGGTGGCTCTGGTGCAAGACCGTCCGCTGTTTGGCGGAAATGCTAGCCAGGAGATCCGAGTCCACACATTGGGGATCCACGGCTATGGCACCGATATTTTGAGCGGTATTGATACCCCTCATTACCCCAACGGACATCCAGATGCGAAAGAGGCTCAGAAAAAGCGTGAGGCGACGATGGCGGCGTCTGGTGTCGACCTCTTCGCCCATCACATCGCCTGTGGTCTGGAGAAAGATGGCGACAAGGTGGCATCGGTCGAGGCTCGCGAGGTGACTAGCGGTAAGATCAAACGATTCAAAGCCCCGGTGTTCATCGATGCCACAGGCGACGGGTGGCTCGGCTACTGGGCTGGAGCCGAGTTCCGGACTGGTCGCGAGGCTCATTCTGAGTTTGATGAAAAGTGGGATCAGCACGGCGATCTGTGGAGTCCTGAAGTGGCCGACCAGAAAGTGATGGGGACCTCTGTACTTTGGAATGGTGAGCAGACCAAAGAGCGCCACGAGTTCCCAGAAGTCCCATGGGCGATGCCTGTGGCCAAAGAGCACGAAGCTCACAAAGGCGAGTGGTACTGGGAGTATTCCAACAACGATCTCGACCAGATCGACGATGCCGAAGAAATTCGCGACCACATGCTGCGGGCGATCTACGGCAGTTTCTACAACTACAAGCAGCACCCCAAAAACGCCACATGGCGACTGCGCTGGGTGGCCTATGTGGGTGGTAAACGAGAGTCACGCCGTCTGGTAGGGGATTACGTTTACTCCATGAAAGATGCGACTGAGCGCCGCGAGTTTCCAGATGCCGTGGTGGTCGAGCACCGCGATGTCGACACGCACTACCAGCGTAAGGAGACCGGCGATCCGCATGATTTCCTGTCGAAGGCCCTATTCTACAATCCAAAAGGCAACTACCTCATCCCATTTCGCTCGCTCTACTCAAAGGACGTCAGCAATCTGATGATGGCCGGGCGTTGCTTCAGCTGCACCCACATCGGCTTAGCTGGGCCGAGGGTGATGAATACCGTCGGCCAGATGGGTATCGCCACAGGCTATGCTGCAGTGCTGTGTAAGAAGCACGGCGCTACGCCGAAAGAAGTCGGCGAGACGCATATAACCGAGCTGCGTGATATGATCGGAGTCGG
>JAHDID010000110.1 GCA_020630975.1 Verrucomicrobiota bacterium | reverse complement strand
TCAATGAGTGCTAAGATTGGATTTGTTGGAGTTGGGAAAATGGGAGCAAACATGGCTCGCCATCTGAATGATAAGGGCTGGCAGGTGGCAGCGGTCTACGACATCAATGAGGCAGCTGCAGCTGAGTTGGCCACAGAGATCGGTGCCAACAAAGCGGCATCTCTGGCCGAGGTGACTGCAGCGTCCGATACCGTGATCACCGTGGTGACCAATGATGATGCGATGCGAGCGATCTTCACCGCAGAGAATCTGTTGGCAGGTGCAGAGGGCAAGACTTTCATCAACTGTGCAACACTCTCGCCCGGCATACACCGAGAGGTGGAGTCTGCTGCCAATGCTGTCGGCGCCAAGGCTTTGGAAGCGTGCATGGCATCCAGTATCAGTCACGCACGAGAGGGCAATCTCTATCTGATGCTCGCTGGAGACGAAAGCGTCTACAATGATCAAAAAGCTCTGCTTGAGGAGTTGAGCACGAACATGCACTTCATCCCCGGTGGCACTGGTAAAGCTGCCGAGGTAAAAGCGCTGGTGAACATGGTGATGAACATCAATACAGCAGGCCTCGCCGAGGGTTTGGGCATTGGCTCTGCTCTAGGGCACGATATCGACATGCTTTGCGACATCTTTTCCCAGACAGGAGCCAACAGTCGTGTGCTTGAGACCGATGCTGAAGACATGCGCGACCGCGATCACGAGTGCTGGTTCTCAGCAGAGCATGCTGCTAAAGACTCTGGCATCGCTGCGGGCCTGGCTCAGTCTCTGGGGATATCTGCGCCACTCAATGATGCAACCATCGGCCAATACCAAAAGATGGTCGATGTCGGTCTCGGCGATCTCGACAAATCCGGCGTCGCAGAGCTGACTTTCCCTGGTCGTGGTCCAGGAGCATAGAGATTTTTTCCTACATCAAACCTAAACAAACATAAGAATACTATGACTATTCCTACTATCACATCTGGTATCGCCGGTCCTCTCGGCGTTCTTCACATGCCTCGTTTTTGGCAGAAAGTCTCATTAGACGCTGTGGGCAAGCTACACTCCGACTATCCTGCATGCGGTGCGGGCTACGATCAGATGATGCTCGATGCCATCGGTCTGGATAAAGACGCGACTCTCAGCTACGTCCAGCAGAATAAGCCTACCTACGTACAGTTCGAGGCATGGGTAAAGGAGAACGCTTCCAAGCTCGACGGTGCAGAGGCATTCAACTCCGCAGTGATCGGCTACAATCACGACGACGCGACTCGCGACGGTATCCTCAATGCAGTCGGCCTACCTGGCGCTGATATCAAAGATGCTGTGAACCTCAATAACCTCGAGGACTGGCACGATTTCCACGGTGCAGAGATCGCGGGATAGGCTGCTTACCGTTTTCGATTTTCGAAAAACAAGCTAGAAACAAGGACCCAGCTGGTGACAGCTGGGTTTTTTGCGCCTACTGCGCATCGCCGGATCGCCGCACCGGCACGATCAGAGGGCGGCCAGGAGTTTGCCCCCCGCTGGACGAGGCCGGTGTAGAGAGCGGCTCGCCGGAGGAGTCGAATAACTGGGCTTTGAGAATGACGGTCAGATGGCGGTCCGATTCCTTGGTCGTGGTCTTTTCGCGGAGACGCAGCAGCCTCTTTTTCCCTACCTGCTGGCTCTGCCCATCCCTTACGATGGACAGGGCGACTGAGGATGAGTCTGGTATCGTGACTTGAGATGATGACTGGCGGATAGAAAAGACCGGCATCTGGACATCGTTTTCAGCTAGTATGGAGGGTTTTGTCTTTTTTTTGAGTAGGATGGCAGGTTTCACCCCGTGGATCGGATTGCCATACGGTGCGAAGCCTTTGAATTCACGGACTGTCGTGGTAGCGCGCACTGTGATCCGATCATGGCCTGCTATCGAGGGCTTTGCTTCGAGGGTCACGCCTGTTTTTACATTTTGGAAGGATTCAGGACTGGCTGGAGTGATAGGGGTTTCACTATTTGTCGCGGAGAGTTTTGGCGCTGAGAATTTGCTGGGAAAATTGAAGTCTTGTATGACTTCGATCTTCGCTTGTTGTGCGCTTTGAGTGACTGCCGATGGGGCTGCCATGAGATCGGTGCCTCGGCGTTCTTGGATTTGGCGAGTCAGGGCTTCGATCTCGGGTTCGGTGTAGGTGCCCACTTCGCTCACGCTGAGCTCCTCATGTTCGATGAATTTGCAGGCCAAGAGAATCATCTGGTTATTTGCGGGTAGTTGGTGGCGCTTGGCAGTGTCGGAGATCATCGTGCGATCATGAGAGGCTTCTAGGACTAAGATGGCTGGTCTGGTCTGAGAGCGCACCGGAGTCTGAGAGCTTGCAGCGGCGTGGTCGGTCTCATCAGCTAGAGGCAGCGAGTAGGGTAGATAGTAGCGGCTTCTCACAGAGGGCAGGTCGATCGTCAGTGAGTCATCGTGAAAGAGTGGCATGTAAAGCCTGGCTGGATCTGCGATAGCCTGTTTTTTCTTACCAGTCCTCTGTGACCACAGCTGAAAATCGACTGGCTGCAGCCCGATCAGAGCTTTGTGCGATAGTACGCCCTTCAGCCTAATGGTACCGTCTCGATTGGTGGTAGCTGTGATTTTGAGATTGTGGCCGATCTCGGCGTGGCTCATCTCGGTCGGAGAGGGCGGGAGTAAGATGGTGAAATCGTTGGGCGATAGATGGGGGGCTTCTGCGAAAGGGTATCTGGCAGTATCTCCTTTGGCGAGGGCGTGCATGGGGTCGCTGTACTTTGTCGGGTACCAAAACTCATCGATCCGCTTCGCCTCTGCAGTCGTACCCGAGTCCATCGACAGGTGAAAGTCGACCCGATCTGGGGTGTTGAGTTGTTTCTGTGCGGCTGCCGCCAGTTTGGCCAGTTGTTGCTGGCTTTGCCCCTTCATATCAGCAGCGGGATCCACAGGGAGCATAGATACCGTTAGATTGATGATGGTCGATCGCTCGTCCACTGCGGGTGCTGCGTGGCTTTCTGTCGCTAACAGACTGATCGCCAGACAGCAGAGACCTAGCACTTTGCTCGGGTATATGCTCATAGTTCCACTAGATATAACGCACACTGCCGCTCCGGCCTAGGTGAAAATGTCGGCTTCCAGCCGTGTCCTACCAGTTGCGTCGGAGCACTCTGCCACTTAGGATAGCGCCGCTTTGAATAAACCACTCACTATCGGTGATCGCACCTTCGACTCCCGCCTGCTGACAGGTACGGGAAAATTCTCATCCAACGAGATCATGCGCGATGCTCTGGCTGCCTCCGGCACCGAGATCGTCACAGTGGCGCTGCGGCGTGCCGACTTGAGCGGAGGAAATGATCCTTTCGCCAACATTCTCGACTATATCGATCGCGATAAGTACCTGCTACTGCCCAATACCTCTGGTGCCAACACGGCAGAGGAGGCGGTGCGTTTCGCCAGACTCGCAGTCACAGCCGGCTTGCCAAAGTGGGTGAAGCTAGAGATCCATCCCGACCCGACGTATCTACTGCCGGATCCCGTCGAGACTCTGGCTGCGGCTGAGATCTTGGTGAAAGAGGGCTTCACCGTGCTGCCCTACATCAATGCTGATCCAGTGCTGGCCAAGCGGCTACAGGATGTCGGCACGGCGGCGGTGATGCCGCTGGGCTCACCGATCGGGTCAAATCGTGGGCTGGACACTCGCCATCAGATCGAGATCATCGTCGAGCAGGCCAATGTCCCCGTGGTGGTCGATGCTGGCATCGGTGCCCCTAGCCACGCGGCCGAGGCGTTGGAGCTGGGTGCGGATGCGGTGCTGGTGAATACAGCGATAGCGGTGGCAGGAGATCCGTGCCAGATGGCAATGGCCTTCAAACAAGCGGTCGAGGCCGGGCGCACAGCCTATGAGTGCGGTATGCCAGAGCAGCGCTTCTCGGCATCTGCGACTAGTCCGCTGACTGGTTTTCTCTATCCAGAGGGTAACAACGACGACCGTAAAGACAGCTGATGGTGCCCACAGGTCCTACGACGGTCGATGTGATCCTGCCGCTGGAAAGCTCGGAGGATGCTGGGGCGCAGCTCCGTGCTGTCGCCCGCAAGCTGAATGTCCCAAAATCGCGAGTCCGTGAGCTGCGTCTGCGCAAGCACTCGATCGATGCGCGGAAGCGACAGATCAAGGTACAGCTCCGCTTCGATGTGGGAGTAGACGAGGCACTGCCTGCAGATCCAGAGCTGCGTGCCGAGTATCCGCAGGCCACGTCTAGCATGCCGACTGCTCTCATCGTGGGGGCTGGACCGGCGGGTTTGTTTGCAGCACTGCGTTGCCTAGAGCTGGGCTGGCGGCCGATCGTGCTCGAGCGTGGCAAAGATGCCTCGGCTCGCAGATTCGATCTCGGTCCGATCATGCGCCGAGGCGAAGTCGATCCTGAGTCGAACTACTGTTTCGGCGAGGGTGGGGCTGGTACCTATTCCGATGGCAAGCTTTACACCCGGGCAACCAAACGTGGCCCGGTGCGCACGGTCTATGAGACTTTTGTAGCCCATGGAGCGCCGGAGCGCATCCTGATCGATGCGCATCCTCACATCGGCTCGAATCTGCTGCCCAATGTGGTCAAGGCCATGCGCCAGAGCGTGATCGATGCGGGTGGCGAGGTCAGATTTGGTGCGAAGGTCACAGATATCGTCCGCGATGGCGAGAGAATCAGAGCTCTTATTATCAACGATGCAGATGAGGTGGCAGGGGATGCGGTGATCCTAGCGACGGGGCACTCCGCGCGGGATATCTATTGTCTGCTGCACCGGCACCAGATCTTGCTCGAGCCCAAACCCTTTGCCGTGGGAGTGCGGATCGAGCACCCGCAGCCACTCATCGATTCGCTGCAGTATCACTATCCGCGCGATACCGAGCGTCCGTTGTTGCTGCCTGCGGCTAGTTATCGACTGGCGACCAAGATTCGCGATCGAGGGGTGCACTCTTTCTGCATGTGTCCTGGGGGATTCATCGTGCCTGCGACTACCGAGCCGGGATTGCTAGTGGTGAATGGGATGAGCCTCTCAAAGCGTGACTCTCCTTTTGCCAATAGTGGCATGGTCGTGACGGTCGAGCCGGAGGATACCGAGAGCTACCGTGCTGAGCATGGTCCACTGGCCGGGCTAGCCTATCAAGAAGCAATCGAGAGGGAGGCTTTTGGCGAGGGCAGACGCGAGTCACAGGTAGCTCCTGCGCAGCGGGTTACCGATTTTATGGCGGCGCGCGACAGTCAGGATTTGCCGGATAGCAGTTACCACCGTGGTATCGCTGCAGATCGCATCGATCATCTGTTTCCCGATCCGGTGGTCAATCGGATGCGCGAGGGATTGCAGGAGTTCGGTAGCAAGATGCGAGGCTACATCACCAATGAATGCATACTCATGGGAGCCGAGACACGCACTAGCTCGCCTGTCCGGATCCCTAGAGATAATGAAAACCTACGTCACCCAGAGATAGAAAATCTTATCCCATGTGGCGAGGGGGCAGGCTATGCCGGCGGCATCGTCAGTGCGGCTCTGGATGGTATGCGCTGTGCCGAGGCGTTGGTCGGGTAGAGTTTGCCTATAAATGCCTCAAGGAGGGGCGACATCTTGTCGCCCGGCAGGCTGAGCCATTTTCCTCCGGCCGAGGTAGACGTGCGCCCCCTGAGGGGCCTAGCGAAAGATCAAGGTCGGCACTACCCAGCGAGTTGAGGTGTCGCACGAGGCGGGGCGCCAGATACCGGGGCCTGGGCCCATAGGATCGTCTTCGCCCCAGTAGAGATCGATCTGGCTTTTCCAGAGACCACCACCGGTATCTGCTATCTTGAAGCGGATCGCGCCGAATTGATTGTAGATCAGGGGATCGAGTATCCACAGGCGCGAGTGATAGCCGAGTAGAGAATTGCCGCGGTGTACGGCTACCGATTCGCGATCGATCAGTTCGTTTCCATGATCGCCTAGGATCTTGGCATAGCGCTTCCCCTGGTAATTCAGATAGGGCAGGTAGGTGGTATCTTTGAGTCGGGAAAAGCCCTCCATCCGAGTGGCTTGGTAGAAATCGTAGCCATAGGGCTTGCCGCCCAGCCAGCGCTGACTGGTATCGAAGCCTCGCTCCGCTAGGAAGCCTCCTTGATGCGGGGTGTAGTAGACCGTGGTAAAGAAATAGTGCGTCGTAGGAGGGGAGTCGAATGTCTGGTACACTTGCTCCAGTTTTTCGGTGAAGAAGGGTAGCCCTTTGGCCGGCATCGCCCGTGGCGGCACCACCCGAGCGAAAGACTCTGGCGTTTGGAGGAATCCAGAGCGCTCGTGCGTCGGCGTCGCGAGCAGTTGGCGCCATGTTACCTTGGGGCCAGCGTCAGCTGGTGGCGACAGGATCGCTAGGCTGAGTAGAAAAAGTAGATACAGATACCGGTTCATCACTACTGGCCGCTCCATTTTTTCTGCTGCAGTCTTTTCAGGATCTCAGCGGTGATATCGGTGCAGCCAGAGGCGTCTATGACCTGTGGTAGCCCAGTGGGAGATACTGCAGATAGATCGAGGATTAAGGTGTATTTCGCAGACTGATTGTACTCTCGCACGGTATCTCGGATGTCTTTGAGCAGGGCCAGCTTTTGTTGGCGGAATTTCTCTTCGGTATCGCGGTACTCTTTGGTGCCAAGAGTTGCGATGGCTTTCTCAAGTTCGTTTGCCTTTTTCAGGGTCTCGGTAGCGGCATCTTTCTGCCCGTAGCGGATTTGTTCCTGGTGAGTTTGCAGGGTGGCTTTCAGCTGGCTCGATAGCTCGTGATAGCGTTTGCCCGATGCCTCGCGCACGGCTGTCAGCTTCTGTAGAGCTGCAGGTGTGTCAGGGTGCTTTTCGAAAAGCTCAGTCAGATCGATCACTGCGATACGAGGTACCTCCTGAGCAGAGCTGACTGTGGGTAGAATTAGGGCGAGGGCGAATAGCGTGAGAAATAGGTATTTCATCAATTTTCCAAATAAGCGATCAAGTCTCGCACTTCCTCGATGGTCAGTCCAGTCAGCAGGGCGCTGGGCATCAGCGAGATCTCTAGGTCTTCGCGTTTGGCGATATCGGCCTTCACGAGCCCGACTGTAGCTCCGGTGATGTCGCGGTAGAATTCTTTGCCACTGCGGCCTCCGCTGCGGAGCATAAAGCCGGTGAAGGTGCTGCCATCGGCCATGGTGACGGTGCGCGGGTGAAACTGCGGGGGCACCTCGGCTTGAGGCTGGAGTATCGAGTGGAGCAGCCAGTGGCGATCGTCGCGCTGGCCGACCAGTGAGAGGTCGGGGCCGACTATCTTGCCCCTCCCCGAGTGGCGGTGACAGCTACTGCAGCGAGCGAGTAGCGGATGGTGAAAAAGCCTCTCTCCAGCGGCTAGGTCGGGCTCTCCAGGTACGGCGGCGATGGCCTCGAGCCAAGCGGCAGTATCATCGATGGGCGGTACCTGCTGAGTCTGCTCGGCTGTCAGTTGGAATCCCCTGAGCGCTCGCTGTGCCTCCTGCGCGGCTGATGGGTGAATGGAGCTCTGGGCGAATTTCTCAAGGATGGGCTGGTGCGCTGCTGGATCGCGGGCGAGTCGTAGCATGAGAAAGGCGGCCTGGGCATCCGTGAGGTGAGCCCAGTCAACGAGGTGCTCTAGCACTAGGGGGAGCGTAGCGGCATCTTGTCGCGCAGCGAGGGCGCGGCAGACCTCTAGGCTGAGCTCGTCATCTCTCGGGGAGAGTAGCTGGGTGAGCAACTGAGGATTGATCTTGGGATCGTCTGGAGAGAGCAGGCGCAGGGCGTAGGAGCGTAGCCTGCCGCTGGAGCTTTTGTCGGTGATGCGCTTCATCAGCATCTGCCGATCGGTCACACCGATACTCGATTGGCCGAGCAGGGTATTGCGCGTGGCTAGAGCGGCTTCGAAAAGCGAGAAATCGATGTCGGGCCGATTCAGTATGGCCTCGACCTCTGGTAAAAAAGTCTCGAGATCCTCATTGGCGATCCAGCGAAGGGCTTCAAAGACGATATCGCTATCGGAGTGGTGGAGTGCGGTTTTTGCCAGGGTGATATCTTTTGGGGCGGCCAGCTGCCGGGCTAGCACGGTAGACAGTAGGCACTGCTCGGCTGCCGCCTCGACATCGCGCCGGGCTAGCTCCTGCAGGGCGGCTCTGGCGAGAAAGGGCTTTTGCCGATCTCGGCATAGGGCGATCAGATCTGGGAGTGGTATCGTGGGCTTTCCAGCGCGTAGCTCTGCAGCCAGGGTGGCATCTGGAGTCTCCGGGCCGACCTCTGGGGTGAGCCACTGGCTGGCGGCATTGCTATCGGTGATCTCTAGCTTCCACACGCGGCCGCGCTGATGCAGGTGATAGAATGTCAGCGCCCAGTCGGTGAAGTAGATGGCCCCATCGGGCCCGATCGCCAGACAGGTCGGGCGGAAGTGCTGGCTACCCTCGACCAGTGTGATCCGTCGAGTGCTGTAGCTGGCACCTTGGCGCTGCAGTGGGTAGAAATCTAATCGATGATCGCTCCACGAGCCTGCGAGGACTCCACCACCCAGGGGCACGATACCACTAGGAGCCTCGCCCGAGGAGCTGAGCATGGGCAGTGTGCCGCGCAGCTCACCATCCCATGCGACGAAGGGGTGCACCGGAGCATTGCCATAGCGGCGATTGTAGCCGTAGTCGCCATTTTCGACCACATGGATCAAGCGGCAGGGTGGGCGCGAGCCAGGGTCGTTCTCCGCAGCGAAGATCTCGCCATCATCACGGACACACACGCCGAAGGGATTCCAAAAGCCTTTGGCGACGCGGCGTAGATTTGCCCCATTCGCCGTGCAGCGAAAGATGCCGCCCTCGCCGGTACCGGAGATCGTGGCGCCATCGGTGCCGGTGAGTGTCCAGTCTTTCCAGAAATTTTCGCCGAGAGAAAAGATCAGGTCACCACTCGGGTGCCAGTAGAGGCCGGCTAGACCATTGTGCGGATAGGCCTCGATAGTGTCGAGATCGGCGATGGTCTCCTCGATATCGCCAGTGCCATCGCCGTCGCTATCGCGCACTCGTAGGATCCGGTCGCGCTCGGCTAGGTAGACCCAGCCATCGGAGCCCAGCTCGAGGTCCATCGTGGCGGTTGTTTGGTTGTAAAACACGCGACGATTTTTGCCGGTGTTGTCGAATATCAATACCTCGTCATACTCGGGGCCGGGGTAGGGATCGGGCCGGAAGTGTGTGTGGCTAGCGACAGTCCAGATCTGGCCATCCGAATCGACATCGATACCCGTGGGTGTGACGATATCGGGGTGCTCGACTAGTAGGGAGAGTTTTAGGCCAGGTTTGAGTACCTTTGCCTGTGGAGATATATCGTCTGGGATCACGGGGGGATCGGCAGCATAGCTAAAATTCGATAGTAATAGGCAAAAGATGATGCAAAGAGTCTCACGCAGAGGCGCAGAGCCGCAGAGCAAATGCTGATCTATTCTGAAAAAACCCTCTGCGCCTCCGCGCCTCTGCGTGAGATTTTTTGCAGAGCTAATCGGCTGAGCGATCAGAATTGAGATGCTCTTGGATATTACTTCCATCATCGAAGAGTATTAGTAGTCGGTGGAATCGCATAGCTATCGTCCAACATAATCCTCCAATACCTATCAAAACAAGACAAGCGATCCAGCCGAAGATACTTTTATGAAGAAGAGCTGATGCTGAGAATATCAGTAAAGTCGAGGCCGAGCTGAAGTGAATTAACATATTCGAGCTGATCACCTGAAAATCACTTTGGTTACCTTTTCTGAAATGATTGATATATTTTGTTACAGCCTCTTTATCCTTGGGTGATGGAGGTAGGAGTGGCATTTCAATAGGGTACAATTTTGACTCAATAGGGTACAATTCCCTACAGAGTCACCATCTGGCCTGATTGGTAGGACTCGTCGGCTGCTAAGACGATTTCGCTGGCGCGGACGGCGCTGTTTTGGTGCTCGGTCAGATCGACTTGGCCGAGGATCGCGTCGCGGAAGAAGACTTGCTCGCGGCGGCAGAGCTCGTCGTGATCTGGCTCATCGGTGAGATCGATGTATTCGTCGCTGGCTTCCAGCTCGCCATCGGCATTGGTCTGGCTGCGGTGCACGAGGATGCGCTCGGTCTGGCAGTGGGCCTCCACGCTGGATGACTTGCCGCGAGATGCCGCATCGGCCGCCACGATCGAGGCGCTACCGAGAGGGCCGACTACATCTTTGATGAAAAAGGCAGTCTCACTCATCATCGGTCCCCAGCCGGCTTCATACCAGCCCACGCTACCATCGTCGAAGCTCACTTGGAGCTGACCGTAGTTGATCTTGCCCTCGGGCAGGTCTTCGGCCAGACGAGCGCCGATGCCGGACACGCGCACGGGCTTGGCGCCGGTCATCTGGCACATCACATCGACGTAGTGGACACCGCAGTCGACCACTGGCGAGATCGACGAGAGCAGGGCTCGGTGGGTCTGCCAGTCTTTGCCATAGGACTGTTGGTTTAGGTTCATCCGCATCACCAATGGCTTGCCGAGAGTCTTGGCCACTTCGACGAATTTGATCCAGCTCGGGTGCTGGCGCAGGATGTAGCCGACCGCCAGCGCTTTGCCCTGAGCGCGCGCTAGGTCGACTAGCTCCTGGCATTCACCGGCTGTCTCGGCCAGTGGTTTCTCGGTAAACACGTGGCAACCAGCCTCGAGGGCCATCTTTACAAAGCGGTAATGAGTGTCGGGATAGGTCGAGATGCACACCGCATCGGGCTTTAGCTCAGCCAGTGCGGCCTCGTAGTCATTGTACTCAGCCACGTCGCCCTGCAGCTCTGCCATCAGTGCGGCGCGAGACTCTGGTGAGCGGGTGCACACGCCTGCTACGGTGAACTCTGGGATAGCTTGGTAAGCGAGGGCGTGTGAGCGGCCCATATTACCTGCTCCTACGACTAGGACTCGGATCGGATCTGACATACCCGTAGATAACGGATAATACGGGGCAATCACAAGCTCGAAATCGTGGTGGCGCAGTGCTGGGTGCGGGGCGTATCTTATCGGTATGGCTGCCCATCCCAGTCTAGCCCATGTAGATCATCGCCCTTGGCCAATTCCACCGGGCTCTTGGGTGATGGCTCAGAGCTGGCATGACCTGTTGTTTGCCCACTATCCGATTCATATGGAGGTGATGCGTAGCCTGATCCCTGCCGAGCTTGAGCTGGATACCTATGATGGATATGCTTGGGTAGGCGTGGTGCCATTTCGGATGAGTGGTATCCGGCCACGGTTTTGTCCGTCTGTCCCTTGGATTTCGAGTTTCTTGGAGTTTAACATAAGGACGTATGTGAAGGCGAAAGATCCCGATGATCCTCGCCCTGGTGTCTATTTCTTCAGTCTCGACGCAGCCAATCCTATTGCTG
Source organism: Verrucomicrobiota bacterium (assembly GCA_020630975.1). Taxonomy (GTDB): domain Bacteria; phylum Verrucomicrobiota; class Verrucomicrobiia; order Verrucomicrobiales; family DEV007; genus Arctic95D-9. The sequence goes on along the minus strand of JAHDID010000110.1, from coordinate 905 downwards.
TAGCGGTCGCGCGAAGCACGTTTAAGCTCGCCTATTTTAATGCCGATATGTCGCTCACGGAGGATGGGAGGAGTGAGGTGATACACTACCAGAGTAAGCGGAAGCATCGAGGGGCTAGTGAGGCTGAGTTTATCGGGCGCTATGGTCCTCAGGGGGCAGTGGTACTGGCTCAGCCGGACACGCTCGATCACTGGCTGACCGAGCGCTATTGCCTCTACACCGTCGACCGTGGTCGAGTCTACCGAGGCGAGATCCATCACCAGCCTTGGCCGCTACAGCCAGCTTGGATAGAGGTGGAAAAAAATACTATGGCCGAGGCCGCTGGTATCGAGCTGCCAGCCACGGAGCCTCTGCTGCACTTTGCCAGACGAGTGGATGTGGTGGTGTGGGGGATAGGTGAGGTGTTTTGACCGGTAAAGGTGTTCCGACTGTGCAGTAGCGGGTGAAAGTGGCGATGGCTTAACAATCTTCGATTGCAGGTAAGGCAGCATCGAAGGCTAACGCGTAGACTTTACGGATAGGGGATTTACCGGTTTCAAATTTGGCTATCAAGTCGCGGGATACCTCAAAGAAGTCTGCCGCCTCTTTTTGGGTTTTGAATTTAGCCTTACGCCTTTTTTTCAACTCTTGAGCTGTCATAGGGATAAAGGGGATTATTTTTGCCAGTTCTGGCAAACGAGACTATCACCGAGCTGTGAAAGCGCAACTAGCACGGTGATTTACCCGTGCAATAGATCTCGCCTTTTAACCGTTTTTACCTGCATTTCCTAGCATCGAAGAAATCGGCTAGGGGAAATGAAAAGCCCTGTAACTCGTTGAGTTACAGGGCTTTTAGAGGATTGCGGGAGCCGGATTTGAACCAACGACCTTCAGGTTATGAGCCTGACGAGCTACCAGACTGCTCC
>JAHDID010000153.1 GCA_020630975.1 Verrucomicrobiota bacterium | reverse complement strand
ACACCCACGCCAGCCGCCGTCTCGAGGACGAATGCGAGCACGACGGCTTGTTGTGGCTCGTTTGGAACCTGGTCTGACCAGGGGCAACGCGTGCTTCGGCGGTTGCCGACCACACGGAGATCGGACGAAAAACACACGGTCTGGGAGACGGATCAGTTCGGGGAGGTGGGCGTAGAGGTCGCTGACGATCTTGTCGGGAGCGAAAATCCGGCGCGTACGTGGCCTAGACCGCCGCTCCCGCCCCGGTAGATCCTCGACGTGTTCGCTGACGGCGACATCGACCCGCTCAACGCCGTGCGGGCACGCGCCGGGTACGCACTCACCGTTGCCTGAGACATGGTTCGAGCGCTGGCGGGGGTTGGCGAGGTTTCGTAGGGTCGAGCTTGTGGAGGGCGATGGTCTGGGCTCGGTGGGTGCGGATCTCGAGTATGTCGAGCTCTACGGGCAGCTCCGCTCGATGTAAAACACGATCCGGATGTCGTTGATCGTGGCGGTGGCGGGGACGCCTGTGAAGGTGTCGGTTTGCCCGCCATTGAGGCGGAGTTTTGCCTGACTTCGCGGCTAGACGTCGGTGGCATTGAATACAGCGTACCCCATGACGCCTGGTCGAACTTCGACTATGGCTACCAGCTAGCACGGCTCACGTGGCGCTTCGACGAGCCCTATATAAACTGCCCGAGCTATCAGGGCGTCTGCGGCTTCGTAGCCAATTACTTTGGCGAGACTTTCGGCCAGGCCACACCCGCAGATGACATCTTCAGGAGGCGTGGGGCGAGTTTTTATCGAATCTTCGGCGAAGACTGGACCTCCGCTGACTTCGCAGACTACTTCGGGCAGGTCGTGGCGCAAGTCCACTCGCAAGTCGGAGCAAGAGACACGTCCTCACCAGTGCCGGTGACGCGAGATCCTCTAGCCGGCCGGCTACGTTAGATTTGTGGGCTTCAAGACGAGAGTGGTACTCACAGCCCTGGCAGCGGCGCCCGTGCTGACGGGTTGTGCTGAAACCCCACAAGCTGCCTGCGAAGGCAGATCAATCATGGAGGTTGCGGAACCCTGGCTCACTAGCAACTTCTTACGCGCGGACACCGTGACCCACCATTCGACTGGTCGAGGATTGGACGCCATAGCGAGGTCGGCGTGCGATGGAGTCTCGATAGCCCACGCCACCAATAGGCTCGATCCCTCGATTAGACTTGAAATCCTTCAAATATCTCGCTTCGCGTCACGCGAGGCAGCGATCGAGGGCCGCAGCTATAAAGACAGTCGCCTGCCGCCGTTAGCCACTCAAGAAGGTGAGCCCTATCGTCAGACGGAGGAGGATAGTGTTACATACGCAGTTTGGGGAGATCTGGCACTGGAGTGCCTAGTCGTGCACGGCCGTTGGTCAACTCGAGGGGAGGAGGATTTCAGGGCGGAGCTCTTCCAAGAAATAGCCACAGACTTTCTCGAACTCTGTGAGTAGGCCCGACTGGAGGATAGTTCGCATGTCACGACAGCCGCTAGTGGTGCCAAGTGAAATGATCGCTTCTGCACGCGCTCTCGAGGTGCATGTGTTCGCCCACACGCCGACTTTTCGAAGCCGCGGAATATCTCACGACCTGGCGAGGTGGGAAGCTTTAGCGGACGATGTGGCCTACTTCTGGGGCTTCGCAGAAGACTACGTGAATGAGCTCGGTTGCCGCGATCGTCTGGAAATTTGGCTCTCAAATGCCGATGGCGATCTGTTTGAATGGTTGGAAGAGGCTGTAGGCGCGCTAGACGATCGCTTTCGAAGTAACACTCGAGAAAAGGAGTTAGAAGTGCCTCTTGCACCGACTTCAGCGGAATACTGGTGGCTGCGGCGCGATCCGAACGACGAAGAGATCTCGGCCCAGATTCACGCCCGATGGCAAGGCTAGGAGCGCTTTCCTACTCTTCATCTCCCAACGAGAAGGGCTCGAAGATTGAC
>JAHDID010000109.1 GCA_020630975.1 Verrucomicrobiota bacterium | reverse complement strand
CTCGCACGGCATCGAGCGCGGTATTGATCTGATCGACGAGTTTGTTGTTTAGGGATGGAGACTTCGTGTTTGATCCCGATTTTTTCAGTGAGTTCACTCGATTGAGTGCGGTCCCCTCATTCACTACCTTGCCGTCACCTTCCCAACCTCCAGATCCTTCTTCAAAATCACATTCCAAAGAAGAAGGATCTTGTCCCAGGGTAATGCCATGAATCATGGCGACACAGAGGAGGATAGCTGGCAGAGGTTTGCGAAGGTTTATCATGTGATTGATTGCTGACGGAAACTTTGCGCCATTCTAGCATCAGCGTCGTGACGGACGAGTGAAATTTGTTCCATCTTCCAGATGGCTATTGGTTTTTGTTCCTGCACGTGAGCTTTAATTCCTAACTTCCTTAAGGTTTCTTGATTATATGGTGGGTTTATCGATGCAAATCCACTAATCTAGAAGCTGATCATCATTTCAATCGATGTTTGCTCCACGATTAACGATGGGACCCATGTTCGGAATGGGGTGAGGTTTTTGGTGTGACCAGGAGGTAGCTATGTCAGCAGTATTTTTATTCTTTCTTATCAGTGGTTTGCTCATCTATGTGGTTCGGGTGGGTGTGCGTGTCTCGCGTCTGGAGGCGGATCTAAACGCAACTAAAGGGCAGCTCAGAGAGCTGAAGCAGCAGTGGGCTGCGAAGGAGAAGGCTGGAGCTGCTGATCGAGAGCTAGAGCCAGAGGCGGTGATGAAGCCGATTGAGGTAGACGCTCCGGTAGCGCCGGAATCTGAGGTGATCTGGGAAATGGACGTTTCTGCGGATAGTGGTGCAGAGCCTCTGATGGGGACAGAGGTCCAGACCGATCAGGACTCAGTATCAGTCGAGAAAAAGTCGACTCCGCCACCTCTACCGCCTCGAGTGGTGGAGGCTGCTGTCGATCGTGAAAAGGAGGTGGCTGAGTCTTTGCCAAGCGCTAGTACCTCTCCCATGACTCCGACGGAGTCGGCTATCGATTGGCGGGCGATTCTGCAAAAGCTCTATCTGCTGCCTCCTACGGACGATGATGCGGCGGAGGCGACTGTGGTGGCTTGGTGGGCGACGCGTATCGGTCTGATTCTGCTGATCATTGCAGCGACTTTCTTTGGCATCCATGTGGCTAGCGATGTGTCGCCCTGGGTGCGCACGGGTGTGCTGACGGCTATATCGGCAGCGGTGATTGGGTTGGGCGTGTTTTTGGAAAAGCGGATACCAGCCTTTGGCCGATTGATCTCGGCAGGGGGGCTAGGGCTCACTTATTTCACGGCGTTTGCCGCCTTTGCACTGGAGCCGACCAAGGTGATCTCGGCGCCGCTGGTGGGGCTGCTGGTGCAGGCTCTGGCAGTGGCATTTATCATCGGCTGGAGTGTCTGGCGGCGCACGCAGATCGCGGCGACCATGGCTATCCTGCTGGGGTATGTGTCGTGTTGGTTTTCCTACGTGCACGATCAGCAGCACTTCGTGATCGCAGGATTCATCATACTGGGGCTGGGCGCGGCGTTTCTGCTGTGGCGGCAAAGATGGCTCTGGCCGCAGGCATTTGCCATACCGGGCTCGTGGATCGGTTTTGTCATACTGGGGCAGATGGAGTGGACAGCTCCCGACGCGGCTCCGGCCTTTGGTTTTATATTGGCTTGTCTGCTTGGGCTGTTCCTCATCTTTGAGGCGGCGCACTTTCTGCTGCTGAGGTCGGCTGACGAGGCCGAGACGCGATGGATCAATTGGTTTACCGTAGGGTCGAGCTCGCTGTCGATTCTGGCTGGTTGGGTATCGGTGCTGTCAGCACATCCCGATCGGGTGGAGTGGTTTTTCTTAGCCTTCTTTATCGTCATGCTGGCTGCGGCGGTGGTGCATGCGATGTTTGGCGAGAGAAAGCGGTTTGCGGTGATGTTCTTTCTCAAGTCGATGGGGCTGTTGGCGATGTTCTTTGTCGAGGCATTCTCTGGGCCGACTCGCTGGCTGTCGATGTCGCTACAGTGTGGTGCGGTGCTGTGGGCCTATGTGCGCACACAGTATCGCTGGGTAGAGCTCGGATTTGTCGCGATGTGTGTGGCTACCTTTGGTGTGCTGCTGTCGGGTGCCTGGTCGCATCTAGATACAGAGTGGGCCCTATGGAGCCTGCACAATGTCATCGGCGGGCTGGCGCTAGTGATCATGGTAGTATGGTTGGCGATACACCAGCAGCGGACTGGAGGTAGTGCTAGCGAGCAGGCTCGAAATTCTCGCTGTTTCTTCCATCTCATCTCAGCAGCAGCTGTAGCGGTGATCGCTCTGGTGCTGGGTGCAGGGGATTTTTTGATGGCGGATAGGCTAGGGCGTATTGGTTTTCTGGCAGGATTGTCGGTGCTATTGGTCGTGCCGGTGTGGTGGTGGCGTAGATTTGTCCCAGTGCTCGCTGGTAGTCTGACGCTGGTCGGGGCGGCTGTGCTGTGGGGCGTGGCGGATGCTATTAGGGCGGATCAATCGGCCTACCTCGTGCTCGGCGGTGTGTTGGTGGTCTTTAGTTTTGCTGCGACAGAGTTGGCGCGTCGATTTTGGCAATCTGGCTGGAAGGCTGGCCATGTCTATCGCTTGATCCTTTCGCTCTGCGGCATGGCGCTAGTAGTCGGTATCGCAGTTCGCTTGATCGATGATCATAGAGTACTGGGGTATGGGCGCCATCTATTGATCATCGCTGCGGCGATTGTAGCATCGGCGGCTATGGCACGACTCTCAGGCTGGAGCGGTGCTGTGGCTAGGCCAGAGGGTAGGGTGACTCAGTGGGTCTACTCGGGTGTGGCTGGGGCGGCTATAGCAGCTCTAGCGGGTGTTTATTTGCATGGGAGCGCCTGGGTTTTGGTTTCGTTGCTGGTCATCGCTGGCATCTTTGCTCTGAGCGCTGTGATCACGCGTAGTGCGGTGCCCTCGGTGGCAGCACTGATCGCGACGGGGACTGGGCTGGTCTGCCATGTCGAGCGCTACGATCAGGCTATCAATCTAGGTGGGCATGCCGCAGTGGTGGCGGTGGCCATCTTTATCCTGATAGGTATAGCTGCGGGTATCTGGTGGTTTGGCCGGGGCTCTCAGCGGGCAGAGGTGCGGGCTTTTCAGATGGTAGCGATCGGGGTGGCGATGTTTGCCGCGCACTGGTGGTTCCACAGTCACTTCGTGTTGTCGCAGGTGTTTTTATTCGATGCGTTGGTGGCGCTCGGTGCTCTGGCTATTAGCCGGGTGGTGCCGCTACGTGGGCTGGCTACGATATCGGTGGTGCCGTTTGTTTTGGCCTTATTACTTTTCATCGGGCGATGGCTGGATGGGGCTACAGAGGTGGCGACATCTCACATCATTTACTGGATCATCGGAGGTGGAGTTGCCTTTGCGTGGCTGTTGCTACGGCATACGATGTCAGATCGGGAGTCGGGCGAGGGTGCTGGCTGGGTGTGGAATACGGTGCTAGCGACACTGGCGATTACCTTAGCGGCTCACGAAGGTTTTGGTCAGCCTTGGAATCTAGTGGCCCTAGCGGCTACTGGGTTGGTGTTGATTTCTATAGGTAGGTGGCGTGGCGTAGCTGGTGCTCAATATCTGGGCTTGGTCCCTCTGGGGATCGCTGTGGCCTTTTCGCTTTTCGATACCACGGTTGGCGGCTCATCCGATACGGTGCTACTGCATACTAGCTATCTGGTGGCGGGGATACTGGCTGCAGCGGGAGTGGTATTCGCTCGGATCGGTGCGGCTCATAGGCGGTGGGCGGCTTTCTTTGGTGGAGTGGCGTTGCTGCTTGCATTTATTGTATTTGCACCCGGTAAGTTGGGGGTGGATAAGCTGACGACCGTGCTGTGGGGGATCGCCTCGGTGGTTGTGTTTGGTATGGGCCTAGCGGGCAAGTTGCGATCTTACCGAATCATCGGCCTCTCGGGTTTGGGGATCTGTATCGTGCGAATGTTTATTTATGATATCGACGATACGCTCTACCGGATTTTCGCCTTTATGGGGATAGCGCTGGTGTTGCTCGGTGTGGGGTATCTGTATCACCGCTTTCGGGATAAGCTGGACTGGGAGTAGGTGATGTGATTGTGGAGGCTCGGACTCAGCGATCAGGGGATATGAGTTGGCCAGCGTTTTAGCACCCCGCTGGGGTGCAGACCTATTTCTGTGATATCCGGTGGCTGCGCTATGCTTGCCACCGGCTACTTTCTTTGAGACCCTCCGGGTCTATGGTGTACGGCTTAAGAACGGTGAGCAATTTCAGTCTGCAGGGCTGGTGAAGGCACGTCGCCTTGTTGCTTGTATGTGGGATTATGGAGGTCTAGTTCTACCTCAAATCGATGCGGCCAGTGGATAGTAGCCTGTGCCCGAGCATATCGACCGCTAGGTTCGCTGCCTCCATGGGGATGTATCCTAGCAAGGGCAGGTAATCCCCGTCGTCATCTGGTTCCATGTCGATGAATACGATATCACAATAGACTGAACGAAAATTTCCTATCTTTACTTCCGCAGGGCCCGCTACTTTTCCTGTTACTGCTTGCCCTTTGGCATCTACCAGTTCTTCATCGCAGACTCTTTTGAATTCACCGAAGCGATCCATCCATACCAACGGAAGTGAGAGGTAGGCTGCTCCGGTGTCAACTAGTGCACTTATTTCCATCGACTTTGAAGAGTCCATGGCATTCTCGACTTTAACCTGTGCAACAATTCGGCTCATCTATATTGTTCAAAATAACTGATGCGCGATGGCGGTTAAGCGGTATTTTGAACACATGGTTTCAAATTGGCTCAGTCTGCCGGGCGACGAGACGTCGCCCCTCCTTGGTGTGAGTCTTTGTTGCTTAAAAATACTTCGCTGAGTAGCTGTCGTATTGCTGGAAAAGGTCGACCACTGATTTTTCGCACTGAGTACGCAGGTTATTTAGTCGGTCTTTGTGCTCGGCGTTTTCGATCTGGTTTTGAGACTCTCCAGAGTCGTTGTTGAGATCGAATAGTTGCTCAAATGCAGGGGCTTTACCTACTGTATCGATAGCTTTGGCGTAGTCTTTTTCATTGCCTTTGTAGTAGCGAATGTATTTCCAGCCATCGGCGGTCACGTAGCCATCCTGGATCGGGCCGTCGCGGCCTAGGTAGAGGCTCTCTAGGGCTAGTCCCTGGCGCCAGTCTGCTGGTGTGTCTGCACTGTGTAGTAGGGGTTTGAGGCTGGTGCCGATCATGTGGTCGGCTGGCTGGACGTCGGCGTAGTCGAGTATGGTGTGAGTGATGTCTAGGCTGGAGACTAGCTCGGTGCGGGTGGTGCCGCGAGTGGCGGCTGGAGCTGTGGGATCGTAGATGAAGCAGGGGAACTTCGATGCCAGATCGTAGAGTAGGCCTTTTCCCCCCATGCCATAGTCGCCCATCAGTAGGCCGTGGTCGCTACCAAAGATGATGAGCGTTTTCTCGGTGAGGTCGCGCTCCGCTAGCCCGGCGATGAGCTGGCCCATCATCTGATCGAGCTCGGTGACCATCTGGTGGTAGCGCATGTGCAGCTCGTAGCACATAGCGGTGTCGTAGCAGAAGTTGTAGGTTTTGTTTCGGCCTTTGTCGTGATCGATCACGTGGCGTGGGATGTGATCGTAGGGATTGGGATTGGCCGCCAGTGGGGTGGTGATAGATAGATCGCGGTAGGGGCCGGCCTTTCCATACATGGGGTGCTCGGTGAGGTCTGGATTATTGAAAGCAGGTTCGGCGAATTGCCTCCACATCAGGCGGAACTTGGAGCTGTGTGGGGTGGCGTAGCATAGCGATAGGCAAAAGGGCTTATCTTTGGGGGCTTGATCGATGAATAGCAGGGCATCATCGGTTTTCTTCTGATTGGTCGTCACTTGGATCGTCTCGCCATTTTCGTCTTTGCTGTCGAAAAGGAATTTGCCGTGACCATTGTGACCCTCAAACACATCGAACAAGTCCTCCAGCTCGAGGCCTTTCTCCTGATTGATGTGCCATTTGCCGACTAGGCCGGTGTGGTAGCCTGCGGCTTTGAGCATCACGGGGTAGCTGCCTTGCCATTGCTTGCGAGTGAGCTTTCTGTCGGAGCTGAAGCCAATGCGGTGCACTCTCTCGTGGCAGCCGAGTAGGAGAGATGCTCGGCTGGGACGGCAGATCGGCTCAGCGATGTAGGCATTGGAAAATCGGGTGCTCTGTGTCAGCAGCTCATCGACATGAGGGGTCTGGATCCAAGGGTGACCCATACCGGAAAAGGTATTGTCGCGCTGATCATCGGTCAGGATGAAGAGGATATTCATCCGATCTTCCTCGGCTGCCTGTGTGCGCTTTGTGGAGTAGGTGAATAGTAGCGAGAGAGTGGCTAAGAGGAAACAAGAGAAGAGTTTTGAGCTTTGGTTATTCATGCTACGCCGATGTGATTGAAGTCTGGGTATGACTTTAATCAGCTGGCGCCGGACAGGGAAGTGACTGATTCACGGAAACCAAATCTATTCTTCAGGCAGGAGAGGACTGTATGCTCAGTCTTTGGCGACTTGCCTAGCCAGCTCAGGCCATAGCTCGAAGAAGCGGACTACGGGGACGTGTGAGCTGTATTTGCCACTACCGTCCATGGTGTGGTGCACGGCATGGACCACACCTGCCTCGTCGTAGAGGGGGCCGCCGCTGTCACCTGCAGTGATGCGACAAGTGCTGTAGATCATACCACTGTGTCGCTCGAAGAAGCCGAATCCCACACGGAGCGGAGAGCGACGTTCCGCATTGTATCCGGACGCATGGCCTGCAGCGATCAGTGTGCGGCCGGTCTCGATTGTGTTGGCGTCTACGACTTTGGCGGGTTCGATGTCGATGGCGCCGTGGATTTGTAGGACAGCGATGTCGTGTTTGGTGTCTAGTTTGGTCACTTTGGCTTGAGCGACTCGGTTATCTTTTAGAAAAATTTGGACTTCCTCGCCTAGGTGGCCATAGACATGGGCAGCTGAGAAAACCAGGCCTGAGTGGCTCACAATCACTCCGCTGCCCCAGGCGCCGTTTGCCGCTTTCACACTCACGCAGGCATCGGCCATGGAATCGGCATTGTCCTGCACATTGCCTTCGATATTTGCCCAACCATCATTTGCTGAAACGAAAGTAAAACTGACGGCTAGAAGAAAGACAGTGCTCCAAACTGAAATTTTCATAATTTCCATAATTTAAGTCATGCCGTTCTGGTTGCAAGTGTTGAATAATTTGGAGGATCTGGGAGCGCCGATGTCCTCGTCGGCTTTAATCGGTTGTGGCCATGCGCGAAGCTAGCCGACGAGGACGTCAGCGCTCCCTGATCCGATTTTGAATAGGGTACAGAAAAAATTCAATAGGGTACAGTCGGTTTTCGTGGTAAGGGACTGACCCGCAGATTCATCGGATCTGATGGCTGTGGCGAATAACGAACCATTTTCTTTAATCTAGAGACACATGGACCTAACCGTAGACCAGTGCGCAGATGCTATCGTCGACTATGTGGCTTCCTTTGCCATTCTCGAGCCCGGCCAAGAGATCCCACGGGATCAGTCGCTGCTGGAGACTGGTATCCTAGACTCTTTCGGCATCGTCGAGCTGATCACCTTTCTCGAGAGCGAGTATGATATCGTGATCGCCGACGAGGACATGACCAAAGAGAAGCTGGGCTCAGTGCAAAAGATGGCTGAGTATACGGTGGGGGCTTTGGGTTAAACTCATATTTTTAGAATAGAGCCATGTGTGGAATCATAGGCGGCACTCACCCCGATCCCGAGTCGATCGAGCCGCTGGCTCAGTCCATGCTGGAGCAGATCCGCCACCGGGGGCCAGATGGCGGCTACTTGCATCTGGATGAGGGCTTTTTCCTAGGGCTGCGGCGACTGGCGATCATCAATGTCGAGGCTGGGCGCCAGCCGGTGGTGAGTGGCGATGGCAGTGTGGTGGCGGTTTTTAATGGCGAGATCTACAACCATCGCGAGCTGAAGGCTGAGCTGACCGAGCTGGGCTATCAGGTGCGCGAGGGCTCTGATGCCGAGGTGATTCCGCACGCCTATCAGGAGTGGGGGATGGATTTTCCCAGTCATCTGAATGGCGACTTTGCGATCGCGATTTTCGATAAAAACAAGCGCCAGTGGGTGTTTGCCAGAGACCGGCTGGGTATCAAGCCTTTCTACTACACTCGCATCGGCTCGGGGCTGCTGTTTGGCTCGGAGGTGAAGGCGCTCTTCGCCCATCCCGAGGTGCAGCGCCAGCTCGATACACGCTTTCTCACCCAGCTTTTCAGCTACTGGACGGGGCTGGATGGCAGCTCGCCCTTCGTCGGTGTCGATCAGGTCGAGTCGGGCACTACGCTGGCGCTCACGCCTAGTGGCGAGGTGGTGGGGCGGCACAAGTACTGGGACATTCCCTATCGAAATACCGTGCCGACATTCACTGGCGACTTTCAGGAGTCGCAGCAGGCCTTTCGCGAGGAGCTTACCCGATCCGTCGATCTGCGCCTGCAAGCCGATGTGGAGGTGGGCACCTACACCAGTGGCGGAGTGGACAGCAGCGTGATCAATGTGGCGGCCTTTCAGGACTGCGCCCACCAGCAGACCCAGACTTTCTCGGTGGCCTTTGGCGATGCTGACTACGACGAGAGTCAGTATCAAAATCTGATGGCTGATCACCTCGGGCTCGAGGCCAATGAGAAGCGCGTGCAGTACGACGATATCTACCGCACCATCTCTGATGTGATCTATCACACCGAGTCGCCGATCTTTCGCACAGCGCCGGTGCCCATGTATTTGCTCAGTGACAAGGTGCGCAGTAAAGGAGTAAAAGTCGTGCTCACCGGTGAGGGTGCCGACGAGGTGGCCTGGGGTTACGATATCTTTCGCGAGGCCAAGATCCGCCGCTTTTGGAGCCGCCAGCCCGACTCGCAGTGGCGGCCGCAGCTATTCCGCAGCCTCTACGCCTACCTGCCGCAGTTTCAGAACAAGCGTCACTTCAATCTGATGATCGATTTTTTCCGCCAAGATATGGAAAAGACCGACTCGCCGCTCTATTCCCATCTGGTGCGCCTGGCCAATGGCCGTCCGATGCGCAGCTTTTTGAGCAAAGATCTTGATCCCACCGATCCCGAGCAGGAGCTGATCGACTCGCTGCCTGCCGACTTTGCCGATCGCACGCTACTGGAGAAATGCCAATACCTAGAGATTCGCACCCTGCTGCACGGCTACCTGCTCAACTCCCAGGGCGATCGCATGCTGTCGGCCAATAGCATCGAAGGGCGCTTCCCGTTCCTCGATCACCACGTCATCGAGTTTTTAGCTGGAGTGCCTGAGAACCACAGGCTGCGCAGCATGCATGACAAAGCCATCCTACGCGAAGCCTACCGCAAGGACCTGCCTGAGGAGATCTTCACCCGTCCGAAGTTCGCCTTCCGCGCTCCCGAGCTAGCTGCCTTTGCCGAGGATAGTGCCGGGCTACTAGCCGATAGGCTCAGCCCTGAGGCGATCGAGGCCGCCGGTATATTCGATGCCGAGGCAGTGCGGCGATTTAAGTATAAGTTTGAGCGAACACCACCGGGTAAATTTGCGGCAAGGGATAATCTGGTTTTCGTGCAGGTGCTGACCACGCAAATTTTGCACGAGCGACTGGTGGATGGCTTTGTGCCAGTGCCTGCTGATACGAGTGATGTGGTGGTGACTCGGGTTTAGGTAATGATTTAATGTGGGTTTCCTTTCAGTCTGCTGTTGTGTTTTTGTGAGGTTAACTGTCGAGGCTCTGCCGCTTTTGTGGATGGGTAGTCTTATTCGCCCTGCAATGCGCCGCTTGCCCCGAAAGGATTGAGGCTGTTGGGTGCCTTTATATGAGATACCTAGGACTATGCGGTTCGGCACTGCTTTTACTCTGCATTTCTATCCCTACCTATGCGCAGGATTCCTATGCTGAAACAGTACCTAAACCCACCTACAGCGAGGTGGTCTATGGTGATCATCCTCGGCATGTGCTCGATTTTTGGCAGGCGGATGGCGATGGCCCTAGGCCGCTGGCATTCGTCATCCATGGTGGTGGCTGGCGAGGAGGGTCGAAGGAGCGGCTGGATCGGTTTGCCGATGCGGGAGCGCTGCTGAAAGCGGGTATCTCGGTAGCGGCGATCAACTACCGCCTGATCGGCAAGGATGGTAAGTCTGGCGAGGAGCCGCCAGTGAAGGCTCCCCTGCACGATGCGGCTCGTGCTCTACAGTTCGTTCGCAGCAAGGCGGCAGAGTGGCAGATCGATAAGGCTCGAATCGGGGCGGGCGGTGGCTCCGCGGGTGCGTGCTCCAGTCTGTGGCTGGCGTTTCACGATGATCTGGCAGATAAGGATAGCGACGACCCTATCGCCCGCGAATCGACGCGATTGCTATGTGCCGCGGTGACAGGTGCGCAGACCACACTGGATCCACAGCAGATGGTCGAGTGGACGCCCAATAGCAAATATGGAGGGCACGCCTTTGGTCTAGGGCAGTTTGCCAATTTCCTCGCGAAGCGCGACACCGTGCTGCCATGGATACAGGAGTATTCTCCCTATGCTAATGTGAGTCAGGACGATCCATCTATTTATCTATACTACCGAGCGGTGCCTGCTCTGGGGAAAGAGCAAAAAGACCCGACCCACACCTCTAATTTTGGTGTAAAACTGCAAGAGCACTGTCGGGCCACAGGAGTCGATTGTGAACTGGTCTATCCTGGCGCCCCGGATGTGGTGCATGCTAGCATCACCGAGTTCTTGATCGCGAAACTATCGAAATAGAAAGCCCGATATGCTCAAGGTTATCAATTTTCTATTACTGGTTTTTCTAGCTATAACGACTGCGGGAGCTAGGGAAAAGCCGAATGTCTTGTTGATATTGGTCGATGATCTGAAGCCTGCGCTCGGTTGCTATGGCGATGAGCTCGCTCAGACTCCGCATATCGATGGGCTAGCTGCTAGTGGTATGCGCTTTGATCTGGCGTATTGCAATCAAGCAGTCTGCGCCCCGTCGCGGTACAATCTGATGCTGGGTTCGCACTCGACCTCGACTGGGCTATATGGGCTGAATAGTCATCTACGCAAACTTTGGCCAGACGCGGTCACGATGCCGCAGTATTTCGCTCGGCATGGCTACACCACCGAGTCTCTGGGCAAGGTCTATCATATCGGACATAGCAATAAAGGCGATGCCCAATCGTTTTCGGTGCCGCATTTCAAAGAAAAGGTCATCGAATACCTAGATCCCGCCTCGAAACCCGATGGACAACTGACCCGCGAAGAGGCGATGTTTCAGAATGTTCCTGCTCCGCCTGGCGGTATGAATGCTCTACCCCGGGGGGCTGCCTTTGAGAGGCCCGATGTCGCGGATGATGCCTATGCCGACGGGCGCGTGGCGGTAGAGACCATTCGTCGCCTGCAGGCTGCTGCGGATCGGGATCAGCCATTTTTCATCGCTGCGGGCTTCGCGCGGCCGCATCTCCCATTTTCGGCGCCCAAGCGGTACTGGGACATCTACGATCCGGCAGACTTTGATCTAGCGCCTAACCCGGATCTACCAGAGGGTTCGCCCGAGGCGGCTCATAAACGTGGTGGAGAGATTCGCAATTACTTTCCCGTGCCGGACAAAGACGATCCTGCGCAGATCTCTAGCGATCTCGCCATCGAGCTGATCCACGGGTACTACGCGAGCACCAGCTATGTCGATGCTCAGATCGGCAAGGTGCTCGATGGTCTCGATGAGCTGGGGCTAGCTGACGATACGATAGTCGTGCTGTGGGGTGATCATGGCTTTCACCTAGGCGATCTAGGTATCTGGACCAAGCACACCAACTACGAACAGGCCAATCGCATACCCATCATCGTCCGCGCGCCGGGCGTCGCTCAGCCGGGCACAGCCACCCAGCAGCTAGCCGAGACGGTCGATATCTTTCCGACACTCGCAGAGCTAGCGGGTCTACCCGCTCCGCAGGTGCCACAGCCTATCGATGGTGAGAGTCTAGTGAGTGTTTTGCGCGACCCTGCCGAGAGAGTCCGCGACCACGCTTACCATGTCTACCCCAAGCGCAAACTCGGCCGCGCGATTCGCACCGAGCGTTTTCGGATGGTCGAGTGGCTGCGTATCTGTGACACAGTAGAAAATGCTGAGTATGAGCTATATGACTACCGAGATGATCCGCAGGAGATAAAGAATTTAGCAGTGGAGCGCCCTACGGAACTTGCTAGGCTAAAGGCGATTTTAGCGACATATCCACAGCCGGTATCTCGCAAAGGGCCTAAAAAAGGTAAGGGTAAATAGCCGGTTAATGCGAAGAGATAGTGGCTTCGTGGATACCGTAGCGGGGCAGCTTTCTCTTCTAGTCTCTTAGATTTTGATCACAGTCATCCCATAGCCTGAAATTCATCGGCTACAGCCCTCTTTCTATCGTT
>JAHDID010000040.1 GCA_020630975.1 Verrucomicrobiota bacterium | reverse complement strand
TACCGCCTGATCGCCGATCAAGTGCTCGAGCATCGAGACATGCTCAAGTGCCTGCGTATCGTCGGCATCGGTATGATCAATGCTTTTGCCATCGTAGCGATCGTGGGGGATGTGCAGCGCTTTGCTAATGCCAAGAAACTAGTCAGCTATCTCGGGCTCAATCCAGGGCGAAAAAAGAGTGGCAAAGGTAAGGATGAAAAGAAAGGCACTGGCGGGCGCGGCAGAGGTGATATGCGTGGCCTTTTGATCCAAGCCGCTCAGTGCGTGCTAAACCAAGCCCAGCGCAGCAAGAATAAGAACAAGCTCTCACAGTGGGGCTTTCGCCTTTTTGCTCGCAAGGGTAACCGCAACATCGCAGTCGTAGCCATCGCTAGGCGACTGGCGACAGCCCTCTTTTACATCTTATCAGGCCGGGAGTCGGACCTAGCCGAGCAGGAAGCACCACTGCGGCGCAAATTTTACAAGCTATCAGGGGACATCGGCAAAGCTGGACGCGAGCAGCTAGGTCTCCCCTCTAAAGCAAAAGGCTGCGTGGATCACCTATTTGAGAAGGTGAACTGGGCTCTGCCAATCACTTCTGCATAGAACAAAAACATGAAGAAAATTTAAGGGGTGACTCTTGACGACTTACATGCCTGTACCCTATTGAATTTTTTCTGTACCCTATTGAAAATACTCCATGCCCGATCTCCCGGCTAAGCTCGCGAATTTAGCCAAGGCCAGATTTCAGACGGAACTGGCTGAGTGGGATGATCTGCTGCGACCACGGCAGGCGGAGGATTATTTCGTAGGGGCGGAGGATGTGCCATACCCACAGGCTTTCACCGCCGATCGCTGCGATGGCGAGGCCTGGTGGCTGGCGAATCTGTGCCGTATCGCCTACACACCTGATGATAAAGAGGAGGCTCGTCTGTGGAATGCCAATCGGCTGAAGCGCCAGGAAGTGCTGGATAGTGTGGCGGCCCCTTTGTGCGAATACCGCTCTGCCCACGCGATCGGCAATCACATATCCATCTACCGGAGTACAGCAGGCTGCCCGACTATCGTGTGTTTTCGTGGCACGTCTAAGCTGGTGCAGTGGCTCTTCAATGCCACGGTGCGCCCGCATCGCTGGCGCCGATATCGTCAGCCGGGGGAGGTGGACTCGGCCTATGTGCACAGTGGTTTTTACGCGGTGTTTAAGCGGGTCTGGCCGGTGGTCTGGCCGATGCTGGAGGATCAGCCTAGGCCGTGGTTGTTCACTGGTCATTCGCTGGGAGGAGCCTTGGCCATCATCGCCGGACACGTCGCCAAGGCCGACAAGGTGGTGACCTATGGCTCGCCGAAAGTGGGTAATGAGGCATTCTGCCAGTTGCTCGATGAGGCACTGCCTATCTATCGCTATGTCCATGGTCGCGATCTGGTCCCTCATCTACCGACCAATGATATCGATCTGGGGGCACGGGAGTTTTGCCAGGTGGGGGAGCAGATGTGGCTCGAGCCGCCCGAGTCGACGCCTGCGACGATACCTGAGATTTTTCGGTCGCTAGCCGAGCATGATAAGCCTGGTCTGCCGCCCAGCTGGATCACCGATCATCGGATGAGCCGGTATTGCTCAGCTATCCATCACGCAGTCACTGCAGAAAAAGGCTAGCTTTTAGGCGAGTTGGGTGTCGTATCTTACCGTTCTGACATCTGATAAGCTATGAGCCAAAAAGACCCGTCATCATCCAGCGCCGGCCTCGTGTCTGGCGGACTTGAGACATTGCAGAAAGAAGTGGTGGAGATCATCTCCTGCCTACAGGAGGTGCTCGCCCAGAGCTCGCGCCCAGAGCTGGCCGATGCGCTACCATGGCTGGGGCAAAAGTCGAATAAAGATCTCGATCCCGCGAGTACCGCGCAGGCATACTCCATTTCTTTTCAGCTGCTCGATATGATCGAGGATCAGGTAGCACTGGCGACTCGCCGCGAGCGTGAGAGCCTGCATGGGGCCGAGGCGGAGAAAGGTCTGTGGCCGAGAAAGCTGGCCTCGCTGCGCGACCATGGTTTTACTGGCGAAGAGATCGCGGAGGTGATGAAAAACGTGCGCGTGGAGCCAGTCTTCACCGCGCACCCGACTGAGGCCAAGCGGCCCAGTGTACGCGAGCGTCATCGCGAGCTTTACGATCTGCTCGGTCGTCTAGAGAGCCCTAGCTACAGTGCTCAGGAAAAGGATCGGGCGAAGGATGATCTACTGGCGTCTCTAGAGGCTCTGTGGCTGACGGGCGAGATCCATGTGGAGAAGCCGACGGTGGAGAAAGAGCTGCGCAATGTGCTTTTCTACCTGCGCGAAGTCTTTCCACGCACGCTGGAGCACCTCGATCGTCATCTGAAGTGGTCGTGGCAGCATGTCGGATTTGAGCCCGAGGCTCTGGCCGCTGCAGGCGGTGGACCTGAAATGCGATTTGGCCTGTGGATCGGTGGCGATCGCGATGGCCACCCATTTGTGACCTCGGACGTCACTCGCGATACTCTGGCTGAACTGCGTAGCCAAGCGCTGAAGCTCTACTCTAGGGAGCTGGCCGAGGCGGCTGATCATCTGTCGGTGTCTGAAAAGTCTCATCCCGTGCCCGATACTCTAGCTGGGCGGATCGCCGAGCTGGCCGAAGCTCTCGGTGAGGAGGGACAGACCATCCAGGAGCGAAATCCTGAAGAGCCGTGGCGATGTTTTGCCTATCTGCTGCGTGGCTACCTGCGTCAGCAGCCGGAGATATCGGTGCCCGCTTTTCGCCAGGACCTAGAGCTGCTGCTAGGCTCTCTGGAGGAGATCGGTGCCTCGCGTCTGGCCGAGCAATATGTGCAGCCACTGTTGCGCAAGCTGGAGGTGTTTGGCCTACATCTGGCGGAGCTGGATATCCGCCAGAATAGTGATTTCCACGATCGAGGTGCGGCACAGCTACTCGTAGCAGCCGGTGTCGAGGATGGCGAGTCTTTCGCTGACTGGCCTGAGGAGCGCCGAGTCGAGTTTCTCAGCGAGGAGCTACAGTCGAATCGCCCGTTCCTCCATTTCGACCAGTCAGCTGGCAAGGAGGCCGACGCGATCCGCTCCTGCTATCGCGTGATCCATGAGCATCGTCAGCGCTATGGCGGTGGTGTGGGCTCACTGATTGTCAGTATGACGCGTCAGCTATCGGATCTGCTGCTGGTGCACCTGTTTGCCCGCGAGTCGGGTCTGATGGTCGAGGATAGCGAGGGGCAGCTAGCTTGCCCGCTGCAGGTGGTGCCATTGTTTGAGACATTGGATGATCTGGTCGCAGCGCCAGCCATCGTCGATGCCTATCTGAACCACCCGATCAGCCAGGCTACGCTGGATCTATCGTGCGGCGATAGGCCGCGCACTCAGCAGCTGATGCTGGGCTACAGTGACTCGAATAAAGATGCCGGTATCCTCGCGAGTCAGTGGGGGCTACACCAGGCGCAGAGCGAGCTGACGGCTATCGGCGAGCAGCATGGGGTAAGGCTACGTTTTTTCCACGGTCGTGGAGGTACGATCAGTCGAGGCGCTGGCCCGACCAATTGGTTCATGCGAGCGCTGCCACATGGCTCGATGACTGGCGATTTTCGGATGACGGAGCAGGGCGAGACCATCGCCAAGAAGTATGCTTACCCCGAGAATGCTAGCTACAACATGGAGAGCCTGGCGGCCTGTGTCAGCTTTACCGCTGTGGTAAACACTCGCGACAACAAGGAGGAAGATCCGGCTATCGATCTGATGCCGCGTCTCGCACAGACCAGTACCAAGGCCTACCGTGAGCTGCTGGAGGCCGATGACTTCATTGCTTTTTTCCGTCAGGTCACGCCGATCGATGCGCTCGAGCAAAATCAGATGGGCTCACGTCCATCGCGCCGCACGGGTACTGCGACACTCGATGATCTGCGTGCGATCCCATGGGTGTTTAGCTGGACTCAGGCGCGCTTTTATCTACCTGGCTGGTATGGTGTGGGCTCGGCGCTGGCCGAGCTACAGAGTGAGTCGCCAGATGACTACGCGCGACTGTGCAGCGATATCGGCCAGTCGACTCTGGCGCGCTATGTGTTCACCGGAGTCGAGACCAATCTGATGAGCTGTAATCCCGAGCTGATGAAAGAGTATGCGTCTCTGGTGACGGATGAAAAGATCCGCTCTCGCTTCATGGGGATGATCGAGGCGGAATACGCCAAGGCTGCCAAGCACCTAGCTGAGCTTTTCCCCGACCCGATCTCCAAGCGTCGTCCGCGCTACGCCAAGACTCTGGAGATCCGCGAGGAGCCGCTGAATACGCTGCATCACCAGCAGGTCGAGCTACTGCGCCAATGGCGCGGAACCGATGAGCCACTGCCGGATGAGTTGGTATTCTCGATCAGTGCGATAGCTAGTGGCCTGCGGACTACAGGGTAGTAAGTAGGATTTACGGCTTGTAGGAGGGAACTGAAGGCTGATCCTACGTAGGGGGCAGCCTTCAGCTGACCGACAGGCTGAG
This sequence comes from Verrucomicrobiota bacterium, assembly GCA_020630975.1. Classification (GTDB taxonomy): domain Bacteria; phylum Verrucomicrobiota; class Verrucomicrobiia; order Verrucomicrobiales; family DEV007; genus Arctic95D-9. Next base: position 53,670 of record JAHDID010000040.1, on the reverse strand, counting down.
AAAATAGAGCGGAGATTAGATTGTAAGACCTTCGCTTCTATGTGGGCTGTGAAACTCTACTGCTGGGCGAATTCCTTCGCCATCTCCTGGCTTTCTTTCGAAAGGTTGGCGTAGGGGTAGTTGAACTGTGAACCGTCTTCCTTGCGGAAGGTGACCTGATCGCCATTCACAGCTACGAAGATAGCTTTCAATTTCTTGCCAGCTGTGTTGCTCCACTCTTGGACCGCATTTTTATCGGGGCCTGTTGATGCGGGTGCTGCTGCTGCTGCTGGGGCGGCGGCTCCGGGCTCGAGGCTAGCGCCTGCTTCGATCCATTTACGGATCATGGCCTTTTGAGTGATGTTCAAAGGCTTGCCGCGGCGTGGTGGTGGCATGGCGTTGGTATCGTCTGGAGCTAGGGATACCAGCTCCATTAAGAGGCTTTTCTCGGGGTGGCCGGGCACGATCACGCTGTGCTCCTCGTTACCGATGACTTTGCTGAGGTAGCGTACATTGTCGTAGCGGATTTTGCGCTTGGCGTTGGGGCCGCTATGGCATTTGTAGCAGTGATCCTTCAGGATCGGCTGAATGTCCTTTTCAAAATCGAGTGCCAGTGCAGCTGCCGAAAACGTGATCGAGCAAGCTACCGTGCCTATTAGCCAATATCGCGATAATGCCATCATAAGAGTAAAGTCTGGGTAGTGGTATGACGGGTGTCGACTTCGATGTTTCAAAAAAATCGATAAACGGCAACACTTTCCTTTAAAAGATCACGCATATTTGCCGGTTGTCAGTGGGAAATCGTTGCCGACACTGAATCATGATACGTCTGTTTTCTTGGATTAGTTTTCTTTCGATCTGCGTTTCTCTGTCGGCTGTAGCAGCAGAGAGGCCGAATATTGTCTTCATCTTCACAGATGATCACTGTGAGCAGGCGCTCAGTGCCTACGATGATAGCCGTATGTCGACCCCGCATCTGGACCGGATCGCGAAGACGGGCATGAAGTTCACCAAGTGCTATGTGACCAATGGCATCTGTGGTCCTAGCCGTGCTGTGATCCAGACGGGTAAGCACAGCCATTTGAATGGATTCGTCCGCAATGGCAATACTTTCGATGGTAGTCAGCAAACTTTCCCCAAGCTCCTGCGTGAGGTCGGCTATCAGACGGCGGTGATCGGAAAGTGGCACCTCAAGTCGACGCCACAGGGGTTTGATCATTTCGATGTGTTGATCGGCCAAGGGCCTTACTACAATCCGCCGATGCTGACTGGCGATATCAAAGCCGAGCCCACGAAAGAGGAGAACACTGGCTACACGACTGATATCATCCGCGATAAAGCACTGGCCTGGCTCAAAGAGGATCGGGACGAAGAGAAGCCTTTTATGCTGATGTTTCAGCACAAGGCGCCGCACCGTAACTGGCAGCCAGGGCCGAAGTACCTGACCTGGCTGGATGACAAGACCATCCCCGAGCCAGAGACGCTTTTCGATGACTACAGCAATCGTGCCAGCCCGGCTGCGAATCAGACCATGGAAATCAAGACGCACCTCAATGTACGCGATCTGAAGCTCCAGGCGCCAAACAATCTGACTCCAGAGCAAAAAGCCGCCTGGGATGCGGCCTACGATCCCAAGAATGAAGCTTATCTGGCTAAAAAGGACTCGATGACTGAGAAAGAGATCATCCAGTGGAAGTACCAGCGCTACGTGAAGGACTACCTGCGCTGTGTGAAGTCGGTGGACGACTCTGTGGGCGATGTACTCGATTACCTCGAGGAGTCTGGCCTAGCGGAGAATACCGTGGTGATCTACTCCAGTGACCAGGGCTGGTATCTGGGCGAGCACGGTTGGTTTGATAAGCGCTGGATGTACGAGGAGTCGCTGCGTACTCCACTGCTAGTCAGCTGGCCAGGTGTGGTAAAGCCGGGATCGGAGTGCGATCATATCGCATCGAATCTGGATTTTGCGCAGACCTTTCTCGATATCGCGGGTGTGGATTCCCCTAGCGATATGCAGGGCGAGAGCCTAGTGCCGCTGTTCAAAGGTGAGCAGCCGAAAGATTGGCGCCAGTCTTTCTACTACCATTACTATGAATTTCCCGGAGCTCACAGTGTGGCTCGCCACTATGGCGTGACGAATGGTCAGCACAAACTGATCCACTACTACCAGCTGAATGAGTGGGAGCTTTTCGACCTCGCAAAGGATCCGAATGAGATGAATTCGGTGCATGGGCAGACTGACTACGATCAGGTGCAGAAGGATCTGGAGAAAGAGCTGTCTCGTCTGCGCGAGTACTACCAAGTGCCCGCCGATGACACAGGGCTGATGCCGGTGAAACCGGAAAAGAAGAAAAAGACCAAGGGTAAGAAGGCCTAAGTAATCAGGAAAAGCGAAGCTGAAATACGTGGGGTTCCACTTGCTTTCACCCTGTATCCCCTGCTAGGGTCGCAGTGAAAGGTCGACACGACGCACACGCTTTGTTTAGGCACGATACATATTCTACCCAAGTTTTTCGGAAGAGTGGGATCACTTTGGTCTCGCTTCTCTGTGCTTTGGGCTGCGCACTAGGGCAGCAGGGCTCGGTATCGGATATCGCTACGAGCGAGGTGATGCGACGCCAGCAGATGGTGCAGCAGGCGCAAAAGCTGGTCGAGGCTGGCGCTGTCGCTCAGGCAGATCGCTCCTATGGCGAGGCGATGGATTTTTTCCAGGCGGCATTCGAGGCGCTGCCTGACAGCAGGGCTACCGATGCTCTGCGTCGCACGGTGTATCGCCGCTACCAGTCGGCTACGGCACAGTACGCCCAGCAGATGATCGATGGGGCTCAGTGGCCCGAGGCTAGGCGCTCGATCACCCAGGCGATGAAGCTAGGGGCACAGGCGGATATGCCGCCATCGTCTCTGGACCCTGGGCTGTCTCGACTGCTCAAGCAGCTGGACGATCCCGACTACTACACTCAGGCGATCACACCAAGGCATCTCGAGAATGTCGATAAGGTGAAGCGTCTGCTCAAGCTAGGCCAAGGGGCTATTGAGTATGGTAAGTTCGATCAAGCGGAGAAGGCTTTCATCCAGGTATTGAACATCGATCCTACCAATGCTGCAGCACGTCGTGGTATGGAGCAGGTCGAGAGACATCGGCTGAACTACTACGAGGTGGCCTATGATCAGACTCGGGCCACCAAGATGCGTGAAGTGGCCCAAGAGTGGGAGCTGCCAGTGCCTCGGCTTGGCGCTGCCGATATCTCGGTAGAGGCAGGTCGAATAGGTGAAGATCCGCGTGCTGTCACTCAGAATAAGTTGAACACCATCATAGTGCCGTCGATCGAGTTCGACGACACACCTCTGGCAGATGTCTTGATCTTTTTGGACCAGCGAGCTGCTGAGCTAGATCCAGAGGGTAAGGGGCTGAACTTTGTCCTCGATACGGGAACTTTCGGCGCGGGTGAGAATCCTGGTGCAATACCGGTGACGTTTAAGATCGTCAATGCGCCGCTAGCAGCTGTGCTCGGCTATGTCACTCAGCTAGCTGGTGTGGCCTATCGCGTGGATCAGTACAGCATCATGATCGTATCCAAAGTAGCGGGCTCCCAGCGCGTGCTGGATACCCGCACGTGGACCGTGCCTCCAGGTTTTATCTCTGGTGGTGGTGCTGCTGCCGCTGCTGGTCCTGTGGATCCTTTTGCCGCTCCAGCGGATGATGCTGGAGGTGGGCTGGTGAAGAAAAAGACGCCTCAGGAATTTCTTGAGGAAAATGGCGTCGATTTTGGCCCAGGGGCGTCGGCCAATTTTGTGGCAGCCACCAGTACTTTGATGGTGCGCAACACCCCAGAAGCATTGGATTTGATTGATTCGCTGGTGAATGCCACTCGTGAGGCTGGCAGCAAGGTCGTGGAAGTCGGTGTTAAAATCTTGCGCGTCTCTGAGGAGATCGCCAAGTCGAAAGGTTTGGATTTGATGCTGGGGCCTAGTAATATCGGGCCAACTCCCAGAACGTTTATTGGGGGAGGTACCGATGGTAACTCTGTGACGCCGAGTCTGGGTAGTGATTTTACGTTTGGAGCCGTGGGTGCTCCTGTCACTTCGGGCTTGCGCACTGGGTCTTCAGGAGCGTTGCAAACGATTGATGAGGTTCTGAATAATGGAGTGGATACATCGGATGGTCTCGACCCAGCTGTATTCTCAGTGGCAGGCATTTTCACGGATCCGAGTTTTCAGGCCACAGTCCGGATGCTTGAGAATATTAAGGGCGTCGATAGTTTGTGCGAATCAAAAGTATACGTGGTCCCAGGTCAGCGAGCTTTGATGGAGGTGGGTAGAGAGTTCATCTACCCGACTGAGTATGATCCCCCAGAGATCCCAAACGATTTTATTACGACAACATTCGTTGTTACCGATATCTTTGGGAATATCATCAGTGCAGGCTCCACATCAGGGGCTGGATTTCCAGCTACTCCGGCTACTCCTACGGCATTTGAGATGCGCAAGTTGGGCAAAGTCTTGGAGGTGACTCCTACTGTGGATGCGACCAACAAGAAGGTGACGGTCGATGTCTTGGTCGATATGTCTGAGTTCGTGGGGTTCATTAATTACGGCACGCCGATTCGAGATGCTACACTAGGTATTCAGGGGAACGGGCAGTTACCAGTTATTACCGAAAACGAGATTTTGATGCCGGTTTTCGAGGCGGTGAAGGAGACGACGAGTGTCACTGTATGGGATGGTAATACGATCGCGATAGGTGGCTACTTTGGGCACACAGTCGAAGATATTGAAGATAAGATCCCTGTACTGGGTGATTTACCGGCGGTGGGGGCTGCCTTTAGAAATCAGCGCGAAAGTCATCAAAAGCAGGGTTTTCTTATCTTTCTGTCAGTCAGAGTGGTCGATCCAGGTGGCCAGCCCTTGAATAGTCCGCTCTCAGGTGAGTATGATGGGAATGCTTTTCCACCTGAGTCAGGGAACCCGCCCCAGTCTGTGCCCACGCCGATTTATACCGTGCCTAGTTCTGCAGGTGGTGGTTATCAAAAGTAGCGGTTTTTCTGTTTGAAGTGCCCGTACGGGCTAGCTGCTGGTCGCGAATCTGCGGAGGATTACGATAAAGACTAAGAGAGATGTTCTCGATGCGGTTTGTGAGTAGACTTTTTTTAAAAAAGGCCGATATATGCCGCCGTGAGCTTAATCGTGCAAAAATACGGGGGAACTTCGGTGGGGACACCGGAGCGGATCCGCAATGTCGCAAAGCGTATCCTGGAGACTCAGCAGGCTGGGCACCAGGTGGTGGCTGTGGTATCCGCTATGTCGGGAGTCACCAATAAACTCATCGAGCTGGCAGCTGCTGTGACGGGTGAGGAGGCAGATCCTACCGAGCGTGAGATGGACGTGCTCCTCTCTACCGGCGAGCAGACCACGATCGCTCTCACTGCGATGTGCTTGAACTCAATGGGCTCAAAAGCAGTCTCGCTGACGGGCGCTCAGGCAGGTATCACCACTGATGGGGTGCACACCAAAGCGCGCATTTCTACCATTTCACCAGAGGAGGTCCACCGGCTGCTGGACGATGGCAATATCGTGATCCTAGCAGGCTTCCAGGGGCAGACACCCGATGGCAAGATCACCACGCTCGGCCGTGGAGGCTCAGACCTGACAGCTATCGCTATGGCTGCGGCGATCGATGCTGATCTCTGCCAGATCTACACCGATGTCGATGGCGTCTACACCTGTGATCCACGCGTGGTAAAAGATGCTCAAAAGATCGATGAGATCTCATACGACGAGATGCTCGAGATGGCCAGCTCCGGCACCAAGGTCATGCAGAGCCGATCAGTTGAATTTGCCAAAAAGTTTGGCGTCGTTTTTCAAGTCCGCAGCAGTCTAAACAACAATCCCGGTACCACTGTACGAGAAGAAACCATGAGCATGGAATCCGTAGTCATCCGCGGGGTCAGCCTCGAGAGAGAGCAGGCCAAAGTCACCATCACCAGTGTCGGCGATCAGCCAGGCACGGCGGGTAAGATCTTTGGAGCTATCTCGGATGCCAATATCAATGTCGACATGATCGTGCAGAATGTCTCGGTCTCCAAGTGCGACACGACAGACATCTCTTTCACCGTGCACAAAAACGACATCGCCAAAGCAGAGGCGGCGCTAGCGCCTGTCCTGAGCGAGATCGGCGATGGAGTGAAGGTCGAAGCCAGAGATGGTATCGCCAAGCTCAGCGTCGTCGGTATCGGAATGAAGAGTCACAGCGGTGTCGCTGCAGAGATGTTTGCCGCACTGTCCAGTGCAGGTGTGAATATCGAGATGATTTCCACCTCCGAGATCAAAATCACGGTGACCGTAGCCGAAGATCAGATCGAGGAAGCTGCCAACGTCGTGCACAGCGCGTTCAACTTGGCTCAGTAAGCTTTTCCCGATACTTGCCAAAGCCGAAGAATCGGCGATACTTTCGCCCCGGTTTTTTACTAGGGAATGAAAAGCGCTCGTAGCTCAGCTGGATAGAGCAACGGACTTCTAATCCGTAGGTCCCGTGTTCGAATCACGGCGAGCGTGTTTTCCCTTCTTTTTTCCCCTCAAGCCTCGGGCAGGCAGCTGGTCATCCTATCAGATCGCCGACTACCGTGCTGCTACCAGCGAAGCTTTCCGCCTCACAACCTGCTGCTTGCAAAGTCGTCAGCCAGATATCGGCACTCTTGCGGGTATGATCTTTGTCATGGATCACGCTGCGATGCTTTAGGCTGCCTCCAGCTACCACTGCCGGTATGTCTTTGATGCGGTGCTCGTAGGCGATATTGCAGGCAAAACTGCTGATGGTGTTGTCGAATAGCGATTTGCCGTTGGCTTCGGTCACTGCCTTCATTCGATCAAAGAATCGGCCCAGTGCCTGTAGGCGCAGCTTGTCGCGGCTGTCGTTTAGTTTCAAGCTTTCGTCACCACGCAGGTGGTTCAGACTATGGGACTCGGAGGCGAAGTTGAGCTTTCGGAGTATACCGTCGGTCGATTGGCGGTAGGTGATGACTCGCGTCGAGCCGCTCTGTAAAGCCGCAGTGATCAGCGAATACATCAGGTCTAGCTCCTCGGGCGATCCGGATACGATATGAGGGCCTGGCTTATCGACGGTAGCTTTTGGGAAAGGCGTATCGATCCACTTCTCGGCACGGGCTATGTCTAGCTCGATCTGGCGGATGGAGCTGGTGTATTGTTCCATTTTCTCTCGATCTTCAGGGATCAGCTGGCGGTTGAGCCTTTTGATGTCGCTGACTAGCGAGTCCATCATGCTACGCTTTTGTTTGAGGCGATAGACTTGCTCCTCTTTGCTCACCTTGCCCCCGCCGAATAGGGCGTGATACAGATCGAGAGGACTGGTCATAGCAGGGATGGCATCGCCTCGCTCATTCCACGAGAGGGAGTGCCCCGGCCCCCAGCCACCATCACCAGAGCCTGATGAGTTGGGGCTGGATAGCACGAGAGATGGGTAGCGGTAGGCTTGGCCCAGCTCACGGGCGGCTACCTGATCGCAGGAGATCGCATTTTGAAAGGACTTACCCGGAGTGCTATGCACATCGTGACAGGTCAGTAGAGTCGAGGTGCCCCAGTGGGGATTGCCAGCGCTGGAGGCATCGAAGTTGCGCAGTATGGATACTTCTTTCTGGTGGTTCTTTAGCACCTTCAATTTTTTGTAAAAGTAGTCCCCAGTATTGTCCTCCCACCAGTTGGGGCTGCAGCCGAAGTTAAAGCCTAGGTAGACTAGCTTTTTCGCGTCGGCCTGCGCCACGGCTTCTCCAGCGAGAGATTCCATCTTGGGTAGGGCCATAAAGGCGCCCGACGATGCTAGGAAGGTTCTTCTTTTCACTTTAGTGGTCATCTCTTGCTTCTTTACTTACTCCTAAACGCTCGACTCAGCACAAACGCTTTCACCAGATCGCGGGCGCGGTAGTCATTTTGTGCACTCTCGCTGACGAGTTGCTCGATCATTTCTGTATCGGTAAAACTGACTGGTCTGCCGATTCCGTATTTGATCAGTCCTTTCACCATACCGGTAGTGAATTGGTCGCCTTTTTGGGCGGATAATAGTTCAACCATTTCGTGGTAGTTGGCGAATGGAGTTTTGCCATCCTCCAATACACCGTGAGTTTCTATAGGTACGGCTGTGGGTTCTTTGAGTTTTACCAATTTTTCGGTACCGTCATTATTAACTACGGTTTTCCACCTCAGCAGCTCGGTGTCGCGCCATAGGCCTAGCTCGTCGAAGCTCTCTAGGGCGAAGCCGAAGGAGTCAAACCGCTGGTGGCATGAGGCGCAGGATGCTTTGTCGGAGTGCGCTTCGAATAAAGCCCGCGTGGACTGTCTGCCATCGACTTTGATCAGTGGCACATTCGGTGGTGGCGATGGCGGATGGCGATCGATGATCTTGGCCGCTACGAAAGCGCCTCGTTTGATGGGTAAAGATTTTTCACCATCACCGCCCATACCGAGGATCGCCGTCATGCCGAGCAGGCCGCCACGGATGGAATCGCCAGGTACGGGCACTGGCCGATAGTCATTGCCTATCACGTCGGGGAGTCCGTAGAACTCGGCGAGTAGAGCATTCACTACGACGAAGTCGGACCGAATCAGATTGATCAAGCTTAGATTTTCTCGCATAAGATACTTGTAGGTCTCTACGGGTTCGCGTTTGGCGGAAGCGAGAGTTACTTTTTTGTATTCCTCTGGAAAGGCGACACTCTCGATCTCGTGCAAGCTCAGCCATTGGTCCATGAAGTTGTCGTAAAATGCCTCTGCTCTCGGATGCTTTAGCATGCGATCGACCTGAGCGGTGAGCACCTCATCGCTGAGGATCGATCGATCGGAGACTGTAGCGAGGAGTGCGGCATCTGGTACGCCGCTCCACAGGAATAGGGCGAGTCGATTGGCTAGGCCTCTGGCGTCTAGTTGGGTGATCTTTTCTCCCCCTGGCTCGATGGCGTACAGAAAGCGTGGGCTGATCATCATGTAGGCCATGGCTTCTTTCACTGCAGACTCAAAGTCGCGACCATTCTCCTCTGCCAAGTGATAAAATTGTAGCGTGCTAGAGATATCCGCAGGGTCGGGTGCTTGGCCGCGAAAGGCGCGCTGGCCAAAGCGCTGGAGTATCGATTGAGCGTAGGCATCAGCTTCCGATGCGGTCGGAGTGGTGCCTTGGGGAAAGATTTCTGCGTAGCGATTTTTATTGGGCGAGATAGGACCGATCACCTCTACCCAATCGACCCAGACCCCTTGTTCATACCAGGTGATTTTGCGGGTCGGTTGAAAGGGTCGGATATAATCCTCGAAATCCGCAGACTCGGGCTCCTCTGGCTGGCGACAGCGCATCACGAAATTGGTATCGAAGCCATGCGTCTCGATCGGTATCTCTAGGATCTCAGGTGCGGCCATGGTGCCGCGGACGTGGGAGTAGGCCATCGTGCCATTTAGAGCATCTTCCGACTCCGAGCGTCGCTGTAGACCGAGGTATCGGCCTTTCTCCTGATTTTTGCCTGCTGCGGCGATACGTGTCCTCAGCAGGTATCGGCCTGCTGGTTTATCAGCCATATCGATGACTACCGAGTGCCCTGCGCGAGGATCGATGATCACCCAGCCTTCGTCGAATTTTTCAAAGTTGTGGTATAGGTTTTTGGCAGTCAGATAGTGCTGTTTATAGGTGCGCCGATTGGTCGGCGTGATGCGCCGGTAGGTCTCGGCGTCTAGGTCGGGGTGAGCGATCTCGCCCGATTCGTAGAGTTGCTTGTACTTTTGGTAGGCTTCCTCGATGCGGCGGGCACCGCCTCGGTGAGTCACGTCGGTGCGTTCGATGGGGGAGGCAGGTTGCTCGGGCTGAAGTTTGGTCAGGGCATCGCGGGCTGTCTGGAGGTAGCGGTCGATGTGAAAGCCCGTTAGCGAGAGCGATGCGCCGACGGTGTCGAATCCCTCGTAGGTATCATCATCGGGTAGTAGATTCTCATCCACATCGACACCGAGCAGATCGCCGACGAAGCGGCTGTACTCGCGCCGATTCAGCCGTCGGCTTACCGGGCGGCCGCCGGTATCGGCCATGGCTTTACGAGCGTCGAGTAGAGAGTGGGTCAGATCTTCCAGCACCTGAGTCATCTCCTCTAGCGTCGGTTGGGGCTTGTTTTCGGGCGGCATTTCTCCGAGATTCAGCACGTCTAGCACATCCTGCCAGTATTGGGCGGTGCTGGTATCGTCTAGGGCGAAGCTGAGGTCTTCCAGATTCAGGTCGCCTTTTTCTTTCTCCGCGCTGTGGCAATCGAGGCAATACTGTCCGACAAAGGTTTGCACACGGGGGTGGATTTCCACTGTGGAGGACGCTGCTGTTTTCCAGGTCCAGAAGAGGCTTCCGCAGACCAGGAGGGATGGGAGCCAGAGACCGATAGCGTGTGGAGAGCGCAGCATCATGATGAAAAACGTTCCAGAGTGTAACCTCTGTCTTCTTATCTAACCTAGTCCGTCTATGCGCATGTGTCAGAGGCCACGTGCAATCACCCTTTTGCGCCACATTTATCCACGCCCACTGGAGGGCACCGTGTATAGTCTGGGAGACCGGTTTTTGGGACTTTCTCGTTCGGCTTTTTATGATGTTAGCGTCACTCCGACATATTTTAGCTCTCACCTGCTTGGCGGGGTGGCTATGCTGTGCGGGAGCTGATGTGGATCAGACTATCGAGATCGATTTGCGGGCGGCACAGTTCCTGACTCTCGCCCCCTTTGCCACAGTGCTGGACTATCAGGGGGAGCCTGCTCTCCACTATGAGGGTGGTGAGAATATCGCTATCATCGAGGGGACTGAGTTTAGCGATGGGATCATCGAGGTTGAGATGGCATTTGAGCGCAAGCCTACTGGCAGTGGCGTCAGTGGGGGGATTGCTTTCCGAGCGACGGATGAAAAGTCGTTCGATTGTGTGTTCTTCTCACCGACCGTCCCCGATACCTCCGAGGACAAGAAAAATGGAATGAATGCCATTCGCTACACCACTGTAGAAGGCAGTAAGGGCTACTACAAAAACATTCGCGATTTTGTCGGTAAGTATAACGCGGCTTCACCACATTTTGATCTGTCAGGCTGGACTTCTATCAAGCTGGTGATCCACGGAAAGAGTCTAGCGGTTTATATAGGAGGTGCTGAGCAGCCGTGTCTGGAGATGGACGATATGTTTGGCAAAAATAAATCGGGTAATATTGCGCTGTGGGGATTTAACAATTATTACCGAAATTTACGCATCACCCTATTAGCATCTGAAGGGGAGGTATCGCCATGAGACTTTGTGTTTTGTGGGTGTTGGCATTCTTCTCTGGCTTGGAGCTGGTAGGGGCAAATCCAAAGATCCCAGACTACGAAACCAAAGTGTTACCTTTTTTCGAAGCCTATTGTATCGATTGCCACGGGCCTGATAAGGATAAAGGAGGGATTCGGTTTGATGAATTTCCCAATGGCGAGATAGAGACTGATCTCCATGCCTCGGATCTACAGGATGCGATCGACGCCATGAATAGCCTCGATATGCCACCTGAGGATGAGCCTCAGCCGACGCCAGAAGAGCTCGAGGCGGTGCTCGATGCGCTATACACAGCTACCAAGCATTCGCGGGAGTTTTTTAGCCATTCCTCGAAGAGTGTGGTCCGCCGTATCAATAACCGCGAGTTGGTAAATATTCTCGACGACAAGTTCGGTATCAAGATGGATACCAAGCTGCTCATCGACGATGGTGGCGGTGAGTTCGATACCCTAGCCGAGAGCTTGCCAGTGAGTAGTTTTCACCTGCAGGCTTACGAGGAGTTTGCGCTGTCGGCAGTCGATCGGATTTTTACTCGATACTATCAGGGGCCGGGCGAGTATCGCAAGCAACAGGAGGTGTCTTCCTTTATGACAGAGGACAGGCAGACCTACTACGTGAAAGCTCGTATGAGGGTGCCGACAGGGCATCATACCATGAGGCTGAAAACCTATGTGAAGAATGCAGATGGTCGGGCCAATCTGTATGTCTACTACATGGGGGATTTGAGTGAGAATACCCTGATAACGGGCACTGAAGAACAGCCACAGTGGATCGAGTATGAGTACTACAATGATGGTGGAGTGGGCGACCGTATGGCGGGCTTTCGTGGACAGCTGGTGATCAAGCTTAATCCAGCGCTATCCTACTTCGATCCGGACAATTTCCCCAAATACCTCAATCAACGCACAAGTGGTGGCTACGACAACTCAGAGAAAATCACGGCACCGTATCTGGTGGTCGAGAGTGCAGAGATGGTCGTCGAGGTCGATAATAGTAAGGTTCGGCAGGCATTTGGCGATGAATGGCTGAGTTACCAGCCTCCAGGTGATCCTGGAAAGTACATCAGCCAGAGTCGAGATAAGGGTAAGAGGTCGCAACAAACGCCGACCGAGAGCTACCCGGCTGATGAGATGGCAGGCGATTTGATTGGGCAATTTTATCAGGCACTACACTCGACTGCGATAAGTGATTCCCATCGCGACAGTCTGGTGCGGTTATTTGAAAGCAAACGGCGCCAGGGTAAGGGCTTTTGGGAAGCGGTGTACCTACCGCTGTCGACATTGCTCAGTTCGCCTACCTTTCTGTACCAGAGCGAGGCTAGTGGTAGCGAGGGCACTCAGCTAGCACAGCGCATGGCACGTTTTCTCTGGAGTAGCCAGCCAGATAGCCGACTGATGGAGTTGGGGGCTAGCGGCGAATTGCTCGAGGCAGAGGTGTTTCGGCGAGAGTTTAATCGCATGTTTGAAGATGATGAGAAGATTGAACGCTTCGTGAGGAATTTTGTTCACCAGTGGTTTGAATTCGATCGGATCGATACCATTCAGTACAACACCAAGCTGTTCCCTGATTTCGAGGTCTATCAGCCCTATGTCCGCAGCATGAAGGAAGAGGTCTATCTCTATATTAAACATATGCTACAGGCCAATCATCCGATCAGGCATTTTGTGGATTCGAACTATACCTTTGCAGATGACTTGTTGGCTAGGCATTACAGTCTGGATGCGGAGCCGGGAGGTCTTTCCAGTGAATTTCAGAAAGTGAACCTGGGCAAAGATGGCCGGAGGTATGGCGGTTTGCTGTCGAAAGGGGCGATCTCGGTGAGCACGGCGAATGGCAATCGTACATCACCTGTCGAGAGGGGGGCATTTGTGTTGCGTAAGTTTCTCGATGATCCTCCACCTCCTGCGCCGCCGAATGTGCCGATGATCGAGGACGCGACGCCTGGTCGCGAACCGGCGCGTGAGATTCTCAAAGCGCATACCCAGCTCGCTCAATGTGCTAGCTGCCATAGAAAGATCGATAATCTCGGGTTCGGATTGGAGAACTTTGATCCGATTGGGCGTTGGCGAACTCAGGAGCGGCGTATGGATGAGCAGACTGGTCAGGTTTATCATGTGTCTCAGTTGGATGTGCCAGGCTACTATGGTGATACAGCGTTTACTAATTATCAGGGCTTTAAGAAAATGTTGCTACAGCACGAGGATCGCATGGCTCGGGCTTTCGTGAAAGCGGTCATGGGCTATTCTTTGGGACGCCATTCTGGTTTTGGCGATACCCAGACTGTGGAGGCGATCATCGCTGCGGCAGAAGAGCGTGGCTATCGACTGCGAGATTTGGTATACCACTACGTGAGATCCGACCTCTTTAGAAAATGATGTATGTGACCAGACGCTTTGCGCTACAGAGCTCCGCAGGAGTGCTCTTTCTACCCGATCTGATGGCGCGCGAGATCGAGCGGCCTGTCCCCAAGCGGGCAGTATTTATGGCTATGGGTTTCGGGGTGAATTCGACCTGGTTTCCCGAGCAGCGGACTGATGATCTTAGTCTGTCGTCTTCATTAGCGCCTCTACAGCCGTTTCGAGATGACATCTCGTTTGTGCAGAATCTGTCATTTATGCAGCGGTACAATCCGCACTACGCATCGACGATCTATCTGACGGGAGAGAATATCTATCGAGTGCCTGGTAGTGTGCAAAATAGTGTGTCCTGCGATCAGATGATCGCGGGGCTGCTAGCGGACGAATGCCGTTTTCCGTCTCTATCGCTGGCTTCTGATCAGTCTAAGGACGACTATGGCCACGGTGCAGGTGTCAGCTCGCTATCTGTGGGCTGGTCGGGGCGCTATGTGCCGGGTATCAGAGGGCCGTTTAGCCTGTTTAACTACCTATTCGGCAAGCATAGCCTCGATCCAGAAGAGATACGCCAGAATTTGGAGAACAAGAAAAGTGTACTCGATTACTATCACACCGAGATGAAACGGGCGAAGTCTACGATTGCCGCCTCGAGTCAAGATATACTCGAAGAGTACGCGGATTCCGTGCGAGATTTGGAGAAGCACCTCAGCCATGCGATCAAGTGGAGCGATATACCCTATCCGAAGACCAAATACCCACAGCCCGATACCGAACCTGCGGCGACTGAGGAGGTAAAACTGACCTATGATCTGATGGCTTTGGCGCTGAAGTATGACCTAACACGGGTGATAACGTATGCGCTCCCGACCACGAGTATTCTCACCGAGATGGGGGCTCCGATCAGTAACCATGCCATGAGCCACGCGCCTAAGTCGCAGACAGCTCATGATCGGGATTTGAAAAACAGCGAGTTGCTAGCCCATTTCCTGAAAAATCTGAAACAGATGGAGACTCCAGATGGCAAAGATCTGCTCTATCACACCATCGCCTCCTACGGTGCAGGGGTTCGCCACGGGCATGGCACGCGAGATGTGCCGATGATTATCGCTGGTCATGGTGGTGGTGATTTCAGGCAGGGACAAAATGTCATCCTGCCCAGCCACAAGACGGATGTCTGTGATCTGTGGTATACGATACTGCGATCGTTCGATGCTAGCGCCCAGTCATTCAAGACGGGAAGAAATCAGATTTCAGAAATCGTGGCTTGATATGCTGAATCGAAAGTATTGGGATTATCGATGCGTTGCTGCATCGCGGAGATATCGATTCGGTCTGATGACTAGTCCGCCGACCAGCACAAAATCGATCTCTGCCTTAGAAAGGCTTACCAACAACTTTTCGAATGAGGGTTCCATCGTCTTTTCCCCGCCAACTGCGACCTAGGATAGCGTCGGCATTCCTCTGTAGAGCGGCTAATCGCTCAAGAGGGCTTTTATTGGTGGACAAGGGCTTACCTAGAACTTTTTTCACAGGCTCCCGCAGGTCATTTCTTTCAGATTCACTGTCCATCTGATTGGTAGAAGCTAGCGCAACAATCACATTCTCTCAAGTTCGGGCTAGCTGAGTCGATTCCAGTATCTGCCGTTTTGTTTTTGCCACATTTACGGTCAGTCGGTCTCTGGTAATTTTCCGGGATCGGAGCCATTCTCCCCCAAATGATGATGCCTATGAGATCCCGCGTATTCTTGTTTTTATCCTCGTGCCTGCTTGTCGTGCTGCCTCTGGGTGCACAGGATAAGTCAGGCTTTCAGCAGCTTTTCAATGGTACCGACCTGACTGGCTGGGACTACAATCCCAAGCTGTGGTCGGTGAAGGATGGGGTGATCGTCGGCAAGACCGAGTCGAAAGAAGACCTGAAGTACAATGAATTTCTCCTCTGGCAGGGTGGCGAGGTGAAAAACTTCGAGCTGCGAGCGAAAATCAAGGTGCTGGGCAAAAACAACTCTGGGGTCCAATACCGCAGCAAGCTGCTGCCCGAGATTGGTGAGTGGGTGGTAGGTGGCTACCAGTGCGATATCCACCCAAATCCTCCCTTCACTTCGATGGTTTATCATGAAAAGGGGCGAGGCATCATGGTGCAGAATGGCCAGAGTGTGATCACCGACAAGCAGGGCGGCAAGTGGCTGGTCGCCGAGCGCGATCCGATCGGTACCGACATCACCGAGTGGCACGAGTACACGATCATTGCTCAGGGCAACCACATCACCCACAAGCTCGATGGGCAGATGACCGTCGAGCTGAGTGACTACGATGAGGCAAATCGCGCGCTAGCTGGGCATATCGGAATCCAGATCCATAGAGGCGAGCCGATGGAGGTACATATCCAGTCCGTGGAGCTAAAGATTTTGCCCGATGGCGGCGTGACTTCATTTGAGGATGCCAATGTCCCATCCGATGCCCAGCTGATCGAGAAGAAGAAGCCGGCTACAAAGGGCAAGTCCAAAGCGAAAGGCAAAGCTAAGGGGCAGGCAAAAGCGCCCCCTGCACCGGCCAAAGCTCCTGTTAAAAAAAAGAGCAAGCGTAGCACGGCCGTGGGCGCTAGAGTCGGGGAAAACAAAGCCACACCGATCGAGCGGATCCGAGTGCCTGAGGGATTTGAGATAGAGCTGGTCTACTCGGTGCCGGGTGAGACACAGGGCTCATGGGTAGCACTGTGCGACGACCCGCAGGGTCGCATCTATGCTAGCGATCAGTATGGCGTGCTCTACCGCTTCACTCCACCTGCCGCAGGTGAGCAGCTACAGGAGAGCGATGTCGAGAGGGTGCCTGTCGATATTCGCGCCATCAATGGCATGGTCTGGGCATTCGATGCGCTCTATGTGGGTGTGAATGACTACCAGCAGGAGATCGATAGCGGTCTATATAAAATCTCCGACACCGATGGTGATGATCAGCTGGACAAAGTGGAGCTGCTGAGGGCTATGGAGGCAAAAGGCGACCACGGAGTGCATGCGGTGCTACCTACCGAAGATGGTACCGGTCTCTACTTGATCACTGGTAACAATACTGAGCCCACTGAGATCGTCGACTCCTCGCCAGTCTCGCAGGTATGGGGCGACGATCTGCTACTACCGCGCATGCCAGATGGTCGAGGGCACAATCGCCACCGCCTAGCTCCCGGCGGTATCATCTACAAAGTGTCTCCAGATGGCAAAACGTTCGAGGCTTTCTCCTCGGGCTATAGAAATATCTACGACGCCTCGCTCAATGCTGATGGCGAGCTATTCACCTACGATGCTGATATGGAGTACGATTTCAATACTCCTTGGTATCGTCCGACTCGTGTGAATCACGTGGTCAGTGGCTCTGAGTATGGCTGGCGAAACGGAGCGGGCAAGTATCCTGAATTTTATGCCGATAATCTACCGGCTGCAGTGAATATCGGTCCAGGCTCTCCGACAGGCACGACATTTGGCTATGGAGCCAAGTGGCCCGCGAAATACCAAAAAGCTTTCTATATATTCGACTGGAGCTGGGGCAAGGTCTACGCCGTGCACCTCGAGGAGGATGGCGCCTCCTACACCGGGGTAAAAGAAGACTTCATCAGTGGTGCACCACTGCCTGTGACTGATGCGCTCATTCATCCTGCGGATGGCGCGATGTACTTCGCTATCGGGGGGCGTGCGGTTCAGTCGGGTTTGTACCGTCTCACCTATGCCGGAGACGAGTCGACCGAGCCGGTCAATGCCACATCGTTGCCAAATCCATTGCGCGACCTGCGTCACGAGATCGAGAAATATCACGGTGTTCAGGACGCGGCTGCAGTCGATGCGGTCTGGCCACACCTTAGCCACAGCGATCGTTTCATCCGTTTTGCCGCGCGCGTGGCGCTGCAGCACCAGCCTGTCGATCAGTGGGCTGCCCGCGCGCTGGCTGAGAGCGATGCCACCAAGCAGATCGAGGCTCTCATCGGTCTGACACTGGTCACCGGCACCTGCGAGACTCAGCGTGCTGAGGGTGAGGAGGCAGATACTACCTATCGCGATCGTATCTTTACTGCTTGTGCTGCGATCGATTGGGCTCAGCTCAGCGACGAGATGCAGCTCGCCTACGTGCGTTTGGTACAGATCGCGCTACACCGGTTTGGCGATCCTAGCGAGTCGCTGCTCACCCAGATAGGTGATACGCTCAATGCTGCATTTCCTGCTGATACATTCGAGCTGAACTGGCTACTCTGCGAGACGCTAGTCTACCTGCAGCACCCCGATACTGCAGCCAAAGGCATGGCGCTGATCGCCGAGGCCGCTAGCCAGGAGCCACAGATGGAGTATGCTCGCAGCCTACGCATGCTGAAAGCTGGCTGGACTCCTGAGCTGCGCGAGGCTCAGTTGAATTGGTTTCTCAAGGCGGCCAACTACCAGGGTGGAGCTAGTTTTACCAAGTTTATCGAATTCATCCGCAATGACAGCCTTGCTACCTATACCGATGAGGAAAAGGCGACTCATGCCGAGCTCATCGCCAAAAAGCCAGTGATCAAAAGCGCCATCGAAAACCTCGGCGAGATCTTCGCTGGACGCACGCCTAAGATGTGGACTCTCGAGGAGCTCAGCGCCGCAGCCCAGGGCGATGGCATGACGGGGCGCGACTACGATACTGGTCGCCAGATGTTTACCGCAGCAGCCTGTTATGCTTGTCACCGCTTCGGTAATGCGGGCGGAATGAATGGCCCGGACCTCACTGGAGCTGGCGGCCGCTATAGCCCACACGATTTACTCGACTCGATCATTCACCCGAGCAAGGAGATCAACGAGCAGTTTGCCCCGATCGTCGTCACCAAGAAAGATGGCTCGACCGTCAGTGGTGTAGTCGTGAATCTAAATGGTAACAACGTGGTATTGAATACCGACCTGACCAATCCCAACCAGCGGGCTAACATCGACCGTACTGAGGTAGAGAGTATCGAAGTGTCCAAGGTATCTCCCATGCCGCCGAACCTGCTGATGATGCTGAAAGAGGACGAAGTGCTGGATCTGCTGGCCTATATCCTTAGTGGTGGGGATGAGGAGCACGAGATGTTTGCTAAGTAGGGCGAGAGGATTATCTTGCTGATTAGTTGGAGGTTGACCCTTTTGGGGTTAGTCTTTAGCTAATCGAAGACGTATCTAAGAGTCCTATGAATATCTCCATCAAAACCTATGTACTACTGCTAGCGAACCTATTACTTCCATTTTGTCTCAGTGCTGAGCCACTGTCTCTAGAGAGACTCGAAGAGATTATTGCCTCGGAGCATGACGACACTGCTTTGCCTGCAGAGCTTCAGGTGTACCCCAAGGCTAGGCAATATGATATCGAGGTAACGTTGAGCACTCCAGAAGGGAAAGAGTTTAGAGCTAAGGCTAGGGCTAATGAAAAGTGGGTGGCGGGAAAATATATTGTTTCAGAAATTCTACCTGAAGGTCCGGGGCCTAAATACTTAATGGTGGTGGAATATGATAGGTCTGAAAGCGTGTATAAGAAGTACGTCATGCATAGTGGTGCAATTAATGGTTATCAGGTTGGGACTCGTATTCCCAATACGAGATGTATATCGTGGATTGATCTTTCGCCATCTAAGATCGGGGCAAATATAGACAACCTAACGATTGATACTCACAGCGACCTGAAAACCACTTGGCGATCAATTTATTTTCGCGATGGTCTGATCGAGCGTTTAGAAATGGGTGTGGCCAGTGTTGTTAAGTGAATTTTGTAATTTCTTTCATTTCAAGAGGGTTTGACCTCCGGGGGAGGTGTTGGGATTTCTTATGATTGCGGTCAACTTAGAATCTCAATCTCAACGACACTTCAGAATTTCGATGGTTCTCGATCTTAGGTATAAGCTCAACTAAAAGGGGATCGATTCATCATCGGCATCGGAAATACCTGAGGGCTGGCTATCGGGCTCACGTGAGTGAATCAGACCGATGATGTATTTCTCTGCTGTGGCGAACTCTTCGGGGCTTGGGGTATGGGCTAGACCGTGGGTCACATCTAAATCAATACCGGTGAGTTTGGCGAGTTTATGGGCTTCGTCTGGTGGGAGGTCCATGATGCCTCCTAGCCGCCAGTCTGTGTCCCAAAAGAATTCATCGAACAGGCCGCCATCGCCTAGGATCAGTTGATGCCACACGTCGCGAGTGAGCAGGGGAGAGAGGTGGGGATGCTCCTGTGCAGGATTGAAGCCAATCTTCTCCAAGACGCTGGGCATCTCTTGGCCATTGTTCGAAATCAACAGGCGCTCGATGCTCTGCCAAGCCGACTGTCGAAAGAGGTCGAGGCCATCTGCGAAGCTGGTCTCATCTATGGCTTGCTCACAGCAGTTAGTCAGGAGGTCAGCTACGATAGCCTCTTGGATGCCGGTGTGGCCCTCTGCGGGGACTGGAATGTCTTCGAGCAAAGCCTGAAACACCTGATACCAAGCGAAGATAAATTCCTCATCGTCCAGACTGCCTAAAATGGCTTCGCTAGCCATATCTTTGAGTGGGGTTAGGTAGCGACTATCAAACAGTATTGTCATAGGCGTGATGAGCACTGCTAAATCTTCCACCTGGTACCGCTTGCCAAGGCCGTTTTCTACTTTTGGGCTGTTCCACATTTCACTGTATTTAAAAACAGTTTCGAGTCAGGCGCAATCAATTTATGTTCTGAACGTCGGAATTGAGAGTCATCTCTAATTTGCTAAATGTGACATTATTGTTTAGCTTTCCGACACATCTACCATGTTTCGTCTTCGCAGTCTAATCCCACAGGTCTCTGTCCTGCTGCTGCTAGCCCTTGTTCTTTTGTTTATTCTTTTTCCTAGAGTGGGAGAAGACTCGAAAAGGCGTGGCCTCAGAGTTCCGCCTGTATTCGGTCATTTTTCAGAGGGAGGGGAGCCTTCTTCAGTTGAGTTGGCAAATTCTGAAGAGTTGGGTTTCGAAGGTGCTGGAGAGCTGAAGTCTCAGTTATCGGAGTTTGCTTCGCTACGGCCTAGCGGTGTCACATCGATTGCCCGCGATAGCAACGCTAGGATAGTGGATGCTTTTCGTGAGGGAAGGCCAGTGGACCTATCCATCGGATCGCGATCGGCACTGCGCCTATCGTTGAGCCCACGGCGTGTGTTTGCCGATCAGGCTGCTATCCGCCTGCGAGATGGCTCTGTGCTGCTCGATCCCCATCGCGATGTGCATGTCTTCGCCGGTAGCGTGGCAGCGGTAGCGCCCGATCCGAGCCGGGCAGGACAGAGTGAGATCACGACTGCTACCGACACCGCAGCCGATTCTGCCATACCTGAATCAGGGCTGACGGGAGAGCAACTGCTCGCTGGATTCGACGCCACAGTATCGAATCTATCCATCATCGGCGATCAGATGGTGATGGCGCTGAGTAATGATGATCACGATCGCATCCTGCTGCGCCGCAATCCCGAGACCTCGGCGATGGAGATGCGCTACGAGCCGCGCGAGATGATGCAAACGGACTTTGGTCAATGCCAGGCTCAGGCGAGCGATACCGATCTGCGACCGACGAGCGACGATTTGTTTGGTGAGGCATTTGAGGAATTTGTCGCCAAAAGCGAGGCCGCGGTCGATCCTGCGATGCAGGAAAAATATAATGAGTGGCAGCCTCTCGATGGGGTAGAGCTGATGGCTATCGAGACCAATCCCGGCTCCGAGGCCTCGCGCAACAATCAAGACTTTCTACCCTACCCGCCACCTTTTGGTGAAAAGTACCATGCCAGCCTGCAGCAGCTCACCTATGTGTGTGACTCTGGTCCTGGGCTGCTGACCGATGGAGACAATCCGACTGAGCAAGATATTTCCTCCATGCTCTGTCGCCTGCTGCTCTCGCTCGAATCGGTAAATGAGATCTACGAGCGCAATGCAGGTGTCGAGATGCAGGTCGCAGAGCTAGTGGTGCGCACCAATGATACCACCGGCGAGATCGGCATCGGCGATGTGAAAAACAATCGAGGTGGCTACGACAAGATCCTCGCCCATGGGGTGATCTACGGCTGGGGTGGTGGCGGCTACGCGTCGGGTAGTTTTTTCAATATCTCCTCTTGGG
The DNA here is from genome assembly GCA_020630975.1 of Verrucomicrobiota bacterium. Taxonomy (GTDB): domain Bacteria; phylum Verrucomicrobiota; class Verrucomicrobiia; order Verrucomicrobiales; family DEV007; genus Arctic95D-9. The sequence goes on along the minus strand of JAHDID010000040.1, from coordinate 31,940 downwards.
TCGTCGGTATCGCTCACGAGCTGGGGCACATCCTGGGTATCGGCCACACCAATGGCAATGGTCTGATGGGGCCTGCCGGAGGTCCCCAGCATTTTTGGGGGACCTGGGGCAATAGCACGGGCACCTCGGCGCACACGCTATACCAGCGGCTGATGAAAAAGCAGATCTTCCGTGCGGGAATCGTCGATACCGCTGAGACGCTAGATGGACTATCGGACAATGTCGGTCATGGAAATGATACCAAGGGCTTTCACCTGCGAAATCCGGTGGAGATGGCCTATGCGAATAAGGATGCCTTTACCACAGCTATCGATACGCCAGTGGAATTCGACCCACTGAGCAATGACGACCGCCGCACTCCCTATAGTTATTTCTACAATGAAGACCTACTCATCGAGGAGGTCGGTCGAGTCGTGCCCAATGGGGCTGGCACAGTAGAGATCATCGATAGCGGGCGGCAGCTGCGTTTCACCCCTGCCAGCGGCTTCGAGGGTGGCGCTTTTTTTAACTACACCCTGCGCGGCAGCGTGGGTAATAATGGCCGCGGCTGGCTGACTCGTGCTCCCGTCACTGTGACGGTAGGTAATGCAGAGTCCGATCCGACTAGCGTGACTCTGGCACCAGGCGAGGATCGCTGGATTTGGTTTTCTGGGACGATCAATTCTTTCGACTACCCGACGATGGCATCGCAAAACATCAACGGCTGGCGCATGCTACTGCGTGCGCACCCCGATGCCACGGGCAGCGAGGTGCTGACCGGCTCGGTAAAGGGCAATCCCTACACCCTGACGGTAAACTACTCGGGGGCGGGCCGCAGTGCAATCGATGACCTGCGCTCCACTGATGGTAGCAAGAGGCTGCGCTTCAATCCGCTCGGCAATGACGAAGTCGCTGGCCACCTGCGCCTCGACTACAACATCAGTCGACTCGGAGCGGTGAGCTTGGATACCGCTACCGATAAGATCACTGACTACGCTCGCGAGTATCGCCTACTATCAGCGACTCTCGATACCCCCAGCATGGGCACGCTAGATATCGAGCGCTCGCACCGTGTCTATCCCGATGGTACCTGGGGCATGTCGCCTACGGGGTTTCTGATCTTTACTCCAGCTGCAGGGGCGAGTGGCTATGCAGATATTTCCTACACAGCAGAGGACTCCGACGGTACTGTGTATAGCGGCACATCGCGGATACTAGTAGGTATAGCCGAGGTGACTAGCCCAGCACGCGACTACACCATTCTGCGCCGCGATATGTCTCTGCTACTAGAGACCCAACAGCTACCTGCTAGCGGGGTGGAGTTTTCCGGCACTTCGACTCTGAGCTGGTCGGTAGTCAATAAACCAATCGGTAGCCAAGTGACGCTGGAGAATGCCACAAGTGCGCAGGCGCTGGCCCGCTTTTCTCTACCTGGCCGGTACCGACTACGCCTAGAGGCGACTGATAATGGACACACCAAAACCATCGAGCGATGGGTGATGGTAGAGGATATCGGAGCGCCCTACGAGGGTGGTAGTGAGCTAGCACCATGGATCGATGCCAGTCAGACAGCTCTGGCAGGCTGGAATGATAGTCGAGTCGATACCAGTCGATTTGGGATCGTGGCGGACGACGATGGCTTTGCCAATCTGGTCGATCTAGCACCACTGGGTACGGCTAGTTGGGTAGTCGGCGACGCTGGCTACGATGCGCATCGGCTGAGCCGCCCGCATGCCTCACCATCCTACAGCAGTGTGGGTGTGGGTTCGGAGCTGGTCTGGGAGTTGGACTTTGGTGGCGAGCGTGAGCTAGCTTGGGTCGACTTGATTTTGATATTCGAGTCGGCGATGCTCGGCTACACTTTAGAGTTTTTAGCCGATGACGATACCGTGCTACAGACTAGTCAGCCGCAGAATGTCGATGTGTATAGCCACCGTGTGCGGGTGCCCTACCACAAGGGGGGCGGTGGGCCGGGTGTGCGCAAGCTACGCCTGACTAAGGATGCCCAGGCTTCGCGCTTTCAGGTCGTGCAAGTTCGCGCGATCGGTCGCCATGCCGATATGGCAGATCTGACGATAGGCGCCACTCCTAGTCAGTCCACGACTCTGCTCGACTCTACCGACTACGATGCCTGGAAAGCGATCGACGGTATCAGCTACGCCGTGTCTCGCTATCGCTCTGCCACCGATGAATCTGCAGCCGACGACTGGTGGCTACTAGACCTACCAGAAGAGCGCGAGCTACAGTTTGTCACCATGCTGTTCCAGAGCTCTTTTGCCAACCGCACGTTGACCGCGCTCGATGCCGGTGGTAATCCGACCTGGCAGACCACACTGGATAATACCGATTTTCACCATTTCGATGCGATACCTGCTGGTATTATGGTCAAGCAGCTGCGCATCGAAGTGGCTCCTGGTGCGACTAATAGCCTAGTGCTGCTCGAGCTAGATGCCTATGGCTCGCAGCCTGCGGCGCTCACTTACCAGTGGAGGCAAGTGTCTGGCCCTGGCAGTGCCGGTTTTGCCGATGCGACAGCTTTAGATACTGAAGTGACCTTTCCTACCTCAGGTAGCTATCTCCTGCGACTAGTCGTCGACGATGGATTCAACAAGACCGCTCGCGATTTCACGATCGATTACCATGGGGCATCGACTGCACCTGTGGGAAATGGTATCGAGGATATCTATACTTACACCGGTGGTACGCACTCGGTTGATCTTTTCACCGCTTTCGACGATGGCGAGACAGTAGATAGCGGATTGACCTTCTCTATCCTCGGTGTTAGCGACAGTTCGCTGTTTGCCAGTGATCCGACCGGCACAATCGCCGACCCGGCTAATTTTTCTTTAGTCACTGCCAACGGTGTTAGTGGCTCGTCTACGGTTACCGTTCGGGCTACCGACGGCGATGGTAAGTCCACCGACCTGACTTTCACCATCACTACCGAAAATCAGCCGCCTACAGCTCCGCAAGTGGTCGATATACCAGTGCTGGAGTTGGCGGCTAGTGGTACACAGATCGCCGATCTCGCGTCCATCATATCAGATCCAGATCACGATGTGCTCAGTTTCACTGTGCAAAACAATTACAACAACGGCTACACCGCAGTGGCGAGCGATGGTAAGATAACTCTCACTGGCGACCTCCCCGTGATCAATGAAGGTAATGGCCTGTCACTGATCCCTGTCCATGTCAGCGATGGGGTGAATCAGCCTGTGGCATTTTCGCTACGGATCGTCATCCAAGATGAAAACCGCCCTCCGGGAATCGATGCCCAGCGGTTTTACGCCGGAGAAGCCGCGCTACCTGGCTACCCTCTCTTTCAGCCTGTGCTAAACAGTCAAAACGAGTCCAACGAAACTTATACTTGGCAGATCCTCTCTGGCGACGCGGGCAGTGACTGGAGTATTAATGCAGACACTGGTGAGCTGACTCTGGAAAAGCCACTCAGTAAAGCTCGCAATAGCCAATACCTTCTACAAGTGCGTGTTACAGATTCCGGATCTCCCGCTAAGTCGACTGATACCATCATCACCATCGATGTCGAGGGATCTGGTATTCTATACGAAGAGCAGTTCGATGGAATCGCCTCGGGTGGAGTGACTGATCTGACAGGCAATGCCAAATACCCTGACGCACCTGATCTAGCTCGTTATCAAGAGGTCAACGCCTTGGACTTTGGCGATGTCGGCAAAAGTAACTTCGGACGGCGAGTACGCGGCTGGTTGGTGGCTCCGATGACTGGTGAGTACCATTTCCACATTTCGTCCGATGATAGTAGCGAATTTCACCTGAGTACGGACGACTCAGCTGCGAATGCCAGCAAGCAGGTCGAGCTAGTAGGGTATGGTGGCTATCAGGACTTTTCTCGAAATAGCAGTGCTGCCATCGCCCTACAGGCCGGGCAGCGCTACTACTATGAGGTGCTTCATGCCGAGGGTGGTGGTGGCGATCACGTCTCGGTAGCATGGACCCTGCCAGGTGCCGCTACTCCGGCACTGATCGACGGGCAGCAGCTAGAGCGCTACCCCGATCTCGACGCCGATGGTCTCGACGACTGGTGGGAGGTGACCTATCTCGGCAACCTGAGCTTCAGTGGTGCCGACGATCCCGATAATGATGGTCTGAGCAATTCGGAAGAGGCTTTACTACGACTACACCCACAAGTCGATTCGCGATTTGAAAACTGGAAGCGCCAGCTGGAAGAGAATCCGCCACTATTTTATACTCTCGATCCGCTTCCTGGTAATCAGACTCGCACAGTGGACCTCTCTGCCCTCAAGGGTGATGCTACCTTTGAGTTTTTTGTCGATGCGGAGGACCTGGGGCAGTCGGCCACTCATTTACTCGATGGGAATGGCTGGTCACTGCGTTTTGAGCAGTGGAATAATCGAAATGTCCTAGGCGTGACTCGCTATGGCTGGAATGACTACACCTTTAGCCCGGTCGATGGTCAGTCTGTGGCTTCGCCATACGGCGCGCTGACCCATTTGGTGTTTGTGCAGGACTCGGTAAATAATCAGACTAGGATGTATGTGAATGGCACCCACGTGGGCAATATAGGCAACATCCCAAATTTCTCAGTAGCTGGAGTGACGCTCGGCTACTCGTCGCTACGCGATGATGCCGATACAGGTATCTACGCCTTTGCCGCCTACAATCATGCAATATCCGACGAAGATATCGGAGATAATAGCAATGCGGGTGGCACCAGCGGCGATGGCAGTAGCAATGGCGCACCACTCATGGGCGATCAGTTATTCTCTACCACACAGCAGGCGGCGGTCGGCGGCACTGTCGGTGCCATGGCAGCAATCGATCCTGATAGCGGCGATACTCTGAGCTACCAGATCCTCTCGGGAAACGATGCTGGCCTATTTGCCATCGATTCGGCTAGCGGACAGATTACCATCGTCGGTTCACTAGCAGTAGAGGCGGGTAATCAGTATCAGCTAGAGGTAGAGGCGACAGACGATGCCAGCACTCCACTCAGTACTACCGCTACGGCTACGATCGATATCCTCGACTCGACTCCTAGTATTACCCAGACTTCGTTATCTGCCTCGGAGGCGATCGATATTGGTACGATTATCGGACATATCGGCATCCAGGACCACACGCCTGGGGAGATTTACTCGGTATCGATCACTGGCGGCAGTGGTGCTAGCCTATTTGCGATAGATGATAGCGGCACGATCTCCACGACAGCCTACCTAGACTACGAGACTGCCACTAGCCATCAGCTACTAGTCAGTGTCGTCGATAGCGGCGATCTGGCGACCAGTGGTACCATTACGATCACCATCACCGATGCGACTCTAGAGGATACCGACCGAGATGGCTACAAAGATGCGCTAGAGGCCGCCCTGCTAGTCGACCCCATGGATCCCAATGTGACACCAGGGGCGCTCTACAGCGACCTCTACGCCTGGTGGCGACTGGAGGAGGGCGCTGGCACGACTGCCGTCGATTCCTCGGGCAACGAGCGCCATGGCACACTCACCAATGGCCCTACCTGGGGCAATGGCGCGCGCGGTGGCGGCGTGACATTCGATGGTGTCGACGACCACATCCTCTACTCCGAGACGACCAACATACCGGCCTACACCATAGCGCTCTGGGCCAAAATCGATTCGGTCAATACCACCAATAACGAAAGTGTCTTTAGCAACTACAATGGTAGTACCGGATTCCAAATACAGACCAATGGAGGGAATCCTGGTAATTATCAGCTAGCCAAAGGATCGGACTACAACTTTGGCCAAGTCAGTCTGGATTGGAAGCACATCGCTCTAGTATACGACGGCACCCATGCGATTCTCTACTACGATGGGGTCAAAATTTCAGAAGATGTGGTTACAGGGATGACTGCCTTTAATCGATTGAACCTAGGCCGAAACCGAGGTGGAGCCTGGCTGTTTGATGGTGATCTAGACGAGTTTATGATGTGGTCGCGCCCACTCAGCGATACGGAAGTGGCTTCTGTGTATCAGTTGCGCAATGCTCCAGACATCAATGATGGGACTTTTTCACTCAGTCGGCCAGCAGCGGCAGATAGTGTGATAGGCAGTCCGACTTTATCTTCAGCCGGTGCCGGTGGGCTGGCTTACTCGATAGTCCAGGGCGAAGACTCTGAGCTGTTTGCGGTTTCCAGTTCGGGTGAACTGAGTTTGGCTCAATCGCTATCGGTTTCTGGACCTGATTTTTATGATGTCGTCGTGGAGGTCGAAGATAGTGCAGGTGCTACGGATCGGGCCAGTATCCGCATCAATGTAGCGGCTACCACCGGTTTCGGCAATTGGGTCAGTCAGACGGCCTGGAGGTTTGGCGATGATATCAGTCCTGAGGGCGATTCCGATGGCGATGGATTGTCCAATCTTGAAGAATATGCCTACGGGAGAGACCCGCTGGTCGGAGACGGCGATGTCTTTGAGTCAATCGCAGTGGTTGAGGATGGTGGAGCCCTATTTTTTGAGGTGATATACCAGGTGAGCACTAGCGCGTCGGATGTCACAATTACGCTCGAAACCGCCGACGACTCACTCGGGCCTTGGACAGTTTACGCACCGGATCATGCAGAGCTATCATCTCAGGACATGGGCAATAATCGGACTAGGGTGACCATCAGAAAGCCTGCTCTGTTGGATAAAGAATTTATGCGATTGAGTGTGAGTTTGTAGGTGATTGTTTTGGCAGGAAGGTCCTTTAGGTGGCACGCGCCCTAGGTGGCCGGTGCGGCGCTTTGCAACCGCCGGGCTAGCTCGGCCAATGCACCGGCCAATCACTTCGGCTCTGGTTGCCCAGCGGTTACAAACCGCCGCTCCCAGTACGCTGATCGATTTTCATTGTCTCTGTCAGGAGCACAACGTTGCATTTTGAAGAATTGTCAGCTTTGACTCCCTGCGGTTGAGTATGATTTGGTAGTGGTGACTCGCAATGTCAAAATTTTGCTCACACTGTCGCTAAGGTTTGGAATATTTGGGAGTGTGATGACTCGTAGATTCGAATCATCGAATCCTAATATTGTTTATCAAGGCTGTTGTAGGGTGTTCCTTTACAAGGCTGATTTTGATTTAGAAGGGTTTCCGTGTTTTCAAAGTGAAGTCTGTAATAGAGACTTGTGCGGTATCGTCATCGGCTTCAAAGCGGAAGCGAAACTGGGAAGGCTGCATGCGATTGATATAGTCTACTGAAAGGGTGACGAGATGTGAGTAGTGTTTTTCTGGTAGCAGGATATAAGAGTAATCGTGAGCTGCGAGAGTGGTCCAATGACCGTCCGCGTGGGTTTCTAATATTAAGCGATCGTTAGTTCCTATGTCTTTCGCTTCGAATTGGTAGCGAATTTCCAACTCTCCAATATCGCCATTGGCCAAGGGTTGTTTTTGCACGACCTCGTTGCCGTCTCCCGTAGTGAGTGTGAAGGCTCTGCCTTGGAATGCCGTGTCTTTTGCCGCCTTCCAGAAGGCTCTAGCTCGGCCTGTGTTGACGATTTGCCAATCCTGTTGGCCAGTGAAGCGTAGGCCGTCGAGGGCAAAGCTTTCACCTTCTTTTAATGCTGCTCGGAGTCTGACCTTTGTGGACTCTGGGAAGCCTTCGTTCGGAGCAGGAATGATAAGTTCGACAGGTTGAGATAGTTGTTTGTGATTGAGTTTAGCCGCCAGGTGCCAGTCGCCATTAGGTCCGGCGTATTCGACGAGGAGGCTGGATGTTCTGCCGAGTACGGGGCCAGGTTTGCTTTTCTGGCGCTTGTTTTTCGCTTCTTGGCCTTTGGGTACGAGAAACTGGATCTTTAGTTTAGAGAATACAGAGGCATCGATAGCCGTGTGAGTTTCGATAGCTCCGGCTTGGGTAAAGAGGATCGCATGTTGACCACAGCCTTCGGCACCGTGGTTGGCTTTCATAGCGGCATCTTCGTTGGAAGGTGTCCAGATCCCCCACTTATCGCCGTCTTCGAAGAGCGTGTTGTTGATTTCCATCCAGCCATCGTGTGGATCGTAGTGGACGAGGCGGCTGGCTGTGGGCAAGGAAGAGCGGTTCTCACGAAAGTCTTCAATGGCTGCTACCGTTTGTGCTTGGATGGTTGGATCGGTTGGGTTTTCTATGCAGTCGATCACCCAGTGGTCGTTGCTGATTTTTGCTTCGGCGAGCATCTTGGCTCGCATGTTGAGCTTGGTTTCTTTGTGGTTGGGATCAGTTGCCAGGTTGTGCAGACATTGGGGATCGTTTTTGATATCGAAAAGTTCTTCGGGTGATCGGTACTCGATGCGGTGAGTCCATTGCTTCAGTAGGTCGCTAGCATCTGGGCGCTCACTGGCTTCTTTGAGAAGTTTCCAGCAGTGCATACCTGTCGAGACACTGCCAAACTTGGTAGTTCCGTCGGACCATGGGTTGATGGTGTATAGCCAGTCGGTAGTTTGGATGGCGCGACCTTTATTGCGATCATTTTGCTGCATATAGACAAAGTCTCGCCACTGCTGAGGCTGCTCACCTTTGAGCATGGGTAAAAAGGAGCGGCCATCGAGATCTGCCGGGATTGGCACCTCTAAGACTTCACAGAAGGTCGGTAGCAAGTCTAGCGCACTGACCATATGTCGACCTTCGATCGATCCGGCGGCGACGTTACCTGGCCAGCGAACCATGAGCGGGGACACCGTGCCCTCGTGGTACAGGGTGGTCTTGGCACCGGGCTGTTGCATGCCGTGATCGGAGATGGCGACGATCATTGTGTTGTCGAGTATACCTGCTTCCCCAAAAGCTCGGATCATGGCTCCGACAGAGTCGTCTGCGCGTTTCACACTATTAAAATAAGCAGCCAGTTCTTGCCGCATACTGATGTTGGGCGTGCCGCCACGAGTGGTGCCGGTTTCTGCCGCTTTGGGGATGGGTGGAAAAAAGTCGGGGTAGGCAATCTCGTCTGCCTGGTAGATTCGACTTGGGTGATTGGTCTTTTCCTCTTTGGGGCCGGTTTGACCATTCCAGCCATACAAGTCGGTGTGGGGATCGTAGAGGTTGAGGTTGAAAAACAGTGGCTTGCCTTGCTCTTCAGCATTGGCGATTGCAGCCTTCACTTGCTCGTAGATCGCCTCGGGTACGCGGGTCGAGCCATAGGAGCCATATTCGATGTCCCAAGCGCTGTGCGGTTCGAATGGCATTTGGTGAGAGTTTTTGCCCATAATGCCTGTGTGGTATCCGGCGTCTCGAAAGATGGCAGGCATAGTAAAGCGATTAGCGTGGTTACCTGCGCCTTCTTTACCCAGCGACAGGACCAGGTTTTTCTGTTGGTACTGACCGGTCATCATATGGCTGCGGGAGGGGGTGCAGTTGGTCGCCACCATGTGAAAGTGATCAAATCTCATGCCTTCCTGAGCGATGCGGTCGAGATTTGGGGTGATTTCTGGTAGGGTGCAGCCATACACTCCGACACTGCTGCGGCTTAGGTCGTCTAGAGTGAGGAATACGACGTGAGGCTTGGACCAAGCCAGATGACTGAGGGAAGCCGTGGCTAAGATACCCAGTAGAAGTGCTTTCATGGTAGGGACTATAGGGATAATCACCGTTTTGTCAGGATAGATCAGGTGGAGCAATTCGGTTGAAAAACTGGCTTGCTATGTGCGTTTAGTAGTCGATTAGTCCATTATGTTCACTTCCCACCATTATTGATCGGTGTAGTCGTTTTGATTGACTAGCTATCCCTCGCACCCCGTTTTCAGGGCGCCTATTGAGGACTGTCGTAGCTAGTTTTTACCTGTTATTATGTTTGCATGGCGTGCTCTCGTCTGAGCTTCGTCGTGGCTGACTCATTCTTATTCATTACGAATTATGAGCTTATCTTCTCATGTAGAGGAGATCGAGGCAGTGCACTCTATTACCCAGCGGTTGATAGCTGGAGGGACGTGGCGTGCTTCGATTTACAAAAATCCTATATTAAAAAATCACTGTCGTATTTTAGCTCGGCAGTTTTCTAGACAAAACCCAATCGCCGAGTCTCTTCGAGAGCCATGTCTGCGGCTGATACCTATAGTAGAGAAACGAAGTGATCTATTGACAGAGGTTGGTCACTCTCGGCTACCTATCATACCGATTTTGACTCGGTTAGCTGGTTATAGCGAACTCTGGATCCGCGATCCTGAGACGTGGTGTCCCAATGAGGTAATCGATGATCCGAGACGGCTTCTGTTGTCACTGATCGCTCACTTGCTAGCCCGGTACGAGGTGCCGGAGATATTTGAGCAAGCTTGGTTTGTGGATGGTAAATTAAAATGCGTAGAGAGGGACTGGTATTGTCATGTGGCCCAGGGCGGGAGTTTGCGTTCCGCGCCCGGGATACCTGTCTTGACCAAACGCGGGGCTGCGATTGTGCCTCAATTATCTTCAGAAGACTATTCGCTCAAGGAGGCAATTCGGCATGCTCAAGTCCAGTCGATCGATACAAGGTTGTCGTTTGCAGATGTGGATCAAATGCCTGTTGGTATTGATTTTGCTCATGATTGGATATGGCTGCCTCTGCTGCAGGCTTTTGCTGGTGGCCAGCGATCAGTCAGTGAGTTACATTTGATTTGTGATTGGATTGCGTTACAAAGAGGTAGTGGCGTAGCTTTCTCTTGTAAGCCCAGTAGGCCATGGGAAGAGCTGGTGAGTAGCGCGCGAAAAGCTTACCTGTCCTTAGTGGCTTCGATGGTGAAACAGGAAGGTCAGCGGAAGGCGATTGATATCATGTCACCGCAGACACGAAAAGAGATCGCTTCGGTTTCGCATAGTCGATGGGAATCGGCTTTGGGTCTGCCTGAGTACCAGTGTGCCTACAAAGGGTGGAAGTGGCGCATCGTCGAGTTGACGACGCTTCGTGATCTAGCCGCTGAGGGGGCTGATATGAATCACTGTGTCGGCTCTTACTTTAGCGAATGCAAATTAGGCGAAACTTCGATCTATAGTCTATGGAGCTGTAAAGAAGGGGAGTCAGTGATGGACCGAGACCTGACGATAGAAGTGTGGCCAGAGAGTTCGGAAATATGGCAGATCAAAGCATGGAACAATCGGAGTGCGCATGCCAACTCGCTAGCAGTCGTAAAGAAATGGGCCGAGGTAAATAACTTGGAGATAAGCAAGTGGGCAGACCTTTAGGTGCCTCTAGGGAATAGTAGGGATAGCCCACGGTATGAAGCCATAATTAAGTAGAGTCAGCAGTAAGGTGACCACTAGCGTCGCACAGAGAGTGGAGTAGTAGACGGTAGCCGCTGCAAAGCGGCTATCGGACCCAAACTCATAGGCAAGTAGGGCGGTATTGACTGCAGTGGGGGAGGCCGCGCCGACGATCAAGATAGCAGCTAGGATGCCCTCGATGCCGAATACCCAAGTGAGTAGCATGGCGATGAGTGGGCCTCCCAGCAGGCGAATACCTAGGGCCCATCCGAGGCGGCCGACGGGTTTAGGGGGCTTCGTCTTCGATAGTTGCACACCTAGCGTAAGCAGGGCAAATGCAATGAGAGCGTCGGATAGATGGTTTAGCGGTAGCCAGATAAACTCGATTTCGGTTAGAGGGTTGCCCATCGCTCGCAAGGCGACGGCTGCTGCTATCGCATAGACGGATGGCTGTTTGAAGATCGCGATCACATTCTGCAATGCGGTGTTTTTCTTCTCGTTGGTCGCATTGGCCAGATAGACCCCTGCTGTGAACCCACTCAGATTCATAGTAGCGAGGACGAAAAGTTGGATCACTCCGCCTTCGCCGGGAAAGGCGAGGGTCAGCAGGGGGAGTCCCCAGTTGCCCGAGTTGTAAAACATCGTGCCTAGCTGTAGGCCGGCACGTTCGATGGCGTCATCGCCACGTAGTTTTGATACCAGCCAGGAGATAACACCCATGGATAGAGAAATGCAGAGTGTGAAGCCTACCACCATAGCCGCCGTGCTGCCTGATATGGTAGAAGTCGATACTCGAACTAGGATAAAGGCGGGGACAAACAGGTAGATGTTCAGTTTGACCAGTGAGCGTAGGTCAAAATCAAACTTTCGGTCCAGGGCCCAACCTATACCGATGACGAGTAGTAGAGGTAGGCATACATCGATGAATATGGCGAGCATGCCTGTGCTGGTTACCATCTTAGCCAGCCGATCGCAAGCTAGTTTGCTGCGATCTCGGTGGTTTCCGGTTTTTGCTTTTCCACTTCGGTTTCTGCTTCGGTCTCGTCGAAGCAGCGATGATTCCAGATGACGACCTTTTCCGGTTCGGGCATGGGCTGCCCTAGAGGAGGTGTTACCTCCTTCATGAAGACGATTTGAAAGGTTTTGATCTGCTTCGACCCGCTGAGCTGAGAGTTCCAGCCCCGAGTGAGATACTGCCCAAAGTAGAGGCGATGGCGCTCGTTGCTGCTCATCCACAGATTCATCAGATACTTGCGCCAACGCTGATTCTTGTAGGTCTTTGAGACGACAGCAGGTTTGTCGTAGGTGGTAGGTTGGCACTGGGTGAATAGATCGACCTCTTCGCCAGAGATTCTCTGGGCGGCTATCACATACCAGCCATCGTCTACCATAGGTCTAGGGGCAAACATATCCCACCTTTGGTCGAGGCGCAGGACCCAGCCGATCCAGTCGGTACTGGCTGGTAAGCGCTTCACATGTTTGTCGTAGTCGATCTCCCTTAGATTCCACAGCACGGTGTAGGCGATCAGTAGGGTGAGAACAGCTTGTTGCGAGCGAAATATCCATTTGCCTGCACCGGGGAAAAGTGGCTCCAGTCTTTTGGTACGTGGAGTCGGTGCCAGCCTTTCTTTGAGCTGGTATTTGGTGGCCCAGTTTTCCAAGCCTTGCCAAAATCTTTGGTTGGGTTTGATGGCGTGGATCTTGGGTTCTAGCCAGTCCCAGATCTTGGTGGGAAATACCACTAACCAGCCGACACAGCAGATATAGGGAAATAATCCTAGCTCCATGGTGACAGCTGTACCCAGATGAAATCCGCAGTAGAGGACGATGGCTGCCAGGCGGAACCAGTGTTTGAAATAGGGAATCAACAGCAGAAAGAATCCAAATGCTTGGAGCAAAATAGTGATAGCGGTCAGTAGCTTCGTGAGGCTAGTGAATTGCACCAGGTAGGAGCCTAGAGGTGTGGCAAATTGATCGATACTCAGTGTGTAGTAGAGAGCAGTGAAGTCGCTCTTCCAGATGGCATCTGTCTTTAGTGTCGCGTCGACCATGTAGACGATGCACAGCTGGGCGAGTAGGCCCACACATGCCATCGAGCAGTGTGCCGAGGATGTTGATGGCTCAGTGGTTTTCGAGCCTTTCAGCCAACTGTCGATCGACCACCTTTCCCCTAGAGGTAGAAACATGGCCCAAAAGACGAGTAGGCGAAACACGCCATCGCCGCCCTGTAGCACCATGGGATTTCTCGATTGGATAGAGATCAGAAAGATCCACGAGGCGATCACGCAGAATCGGGTACGGTAGCCGATCGCCATCCCAAGGGCGAAAATACCGGCTATGGCAAACAGTAGCGCCTGGAAATGCTCCTTGCCGCTGAGCAGGTGGATGGAAAAAATCCAATCGCTGTGCAGAAATTCGGACAGCAGGGCAGATCTAGGCAGCACACCTTTATCCGTGTAGTGAGCAGTCAGGTCTGTGCTGCGGATCAGCAGGTCGACGAAGATCAGGACTCCTAGACCGATCCTCAGCAGAGCGAGTGATCGGTAGTCGAGTCTGAACAGAGAAGTCAGGCGTGGAATGAGTGTTTTCGTGCGGAAGATTGAGTGTTTGGATGAAAAGGAAGGATAACTTAATTTATTATAATTATCAAACTTATAATAAATCAGCTTCCCCAATCACCTAAATACTCTCCACCCGCATCAACACAGGCTCCTCTTGCACGCAGTCGAGAGCCGATATCTTGGCCAGCGCCTCCTGCATCTTTCCAAATGGCGCAAAATGCAGGGTGATCGCTACAGTCGCAGCACCGGCTTCTTCCTCCTCCGGTTGCATCATCGACAGAATGCCGATGTCGTGATCGCCCAAGATCGAGGCGATCTGAGCCAGGGTGCCAGGCTGGTCGGCCACTTGCACCCGGAGATAGTACTTCGACACGCTCTGCTCGACTGGGAGTGGCTGGCCGTAAAGCTCGTGGGTGACGAAGCCCTGGCTGCTCTCCTGCCCAGCGCGAGCGACAGCATCTGCGATGTCGCCGATCACTGAGCTAGAGGTCGGGTCCTGACCGGCGCCAGAGCCGTAGAAAAGAGTCTCGCCTACGACGTCACCTGTCACGAGGATAGCATTGAAGACACCGCGGACCGAGGAGATGATGTGGTCTTTGGGTACGAGCGATGGCTGCACGCGCACCTCGATGGCTCCGTCCTCTTCGTGGAGTTTGATGATGGCCAGCAGTTTGATGGTGTAGCCGAGCTGGTCGGCAAAATCGATATCAGGCTTGGTGACACGCTCGATACCCTCGACGTGGATACTGTCGCATGGTACCCAGCAGCCGTAGCTGAGTGAGGCGAGGATGATGGCTTTGTGAGCGGCGTCCCAGCCGTTCACATCCAGAGTCGGGTCTGCCTCGGCGTAGCCTAGCTGCTGTGCCTCCTCCAGAGCGTCTGGGTATTGCAGGCCAGCATCCGTCATCCGAGTCAGGATGTAGTTGCAGGTGCCATTGATGATACCGGCCACCGACTGGATGTGGTTGCCGATTAGAGATTCCTGCACGGTCTTGATGATGGGGATACCACCGGCTACTGCGGCCTCGTAGTAGATGTGCGTGCCATTGGCCTGAGCCACTTCGAATAGCTCGCGGCCGCGCTCGGCGAGCAGGGCTTTATTCCCAGTGACGACGGATTTTCCGGCCTCTAGAGCGGCTTTGACGAATTCTGCAGCACGGTCGATCCCACCGATCAGCTCGACGATCAGTTCGATCTCGTTGTCATTGATGAGTTCGCTCAGGTCTGTGGTGACACGCTCCTCTGGCAGAGCGATTTCTCGCTTCTTTGACAGGTCGCGTACGGCGATGCGATGCACCTCGATCTCGCGTCCCGTGCGCTCTCGTAGGAGGTCACGGTTCTTGATCAAGTTTTTGTAGACTCCTGCTCCGACGTTTCCGAAGCCCGCGAGTCCGATCTTTAGAGGAGCGGTGGATGGCATGCCGCAAAAAACGTCGTTTACGGGGCATCTGGCAAGGAATCTTTTCGCCCAATGCAGGGTGACAGAAAGTTATGGAAATTCGGAAAGATTAAGATTAGTTAAGAATACGAGGGTTATGGAAAAAGTCTTATTTGCTCCGACTGATTGGGTGGTGCTAGTCGCCTATTTATTGCTCACCACCTGGGTAGGTCACAAGATGAGTGGCAAACAGGGGACGATAAAGGATTTCTTCCTCGGCGGACGCCGCCTGCCGTGGTGGTCGGTGAGTGGCTCGATGATCGCGACAGAGATCAGTGCGCTGACGTTTATCGGGGTGCCAGGTATTGTCTTTGGTCTGACAGGCGACTGGACTTATCTGCAGTGGGGCTTGGGCTCGATGATTGCTCGGTTTCTGGTGGCTTGGTGGTTGGTGCCTCTTTACTATGAGAAAGAGATTTATAGTCCCTACGACTTTATGGGGCACCGGCTGGGTGAGCTAGCTCGAGTGCTGGTCACGGCGCTGTTCTCACTGGGGTCTATATTGGGGCAGAGTGTACGGGTGCTGGTGACAGCTATCATCCTGAAAGAAGTGACGGGGATGGATCCGTGGATTTGTATCGTCATCATTGGCCTGGTGGCTATCGGTTGGACTTTGATGGGCGGGATGCAGACGGTGATCTGGACAGACGTCATGCAGTTTGTCTTGTTTATCTTTGGTGGGTTGCTAGCGCTTTTCTTGCTGGTGAAAGGTCTGGGCTGGGGAGAGATCGTAGCGGCGAATCAATATGTGAATGATGCGGGTGAATCGGTGAGTAAGATGCGCTGGCTAGACCTAACGACGCCATTTCAGGATCCTACTTTGCGCTACACCTTGTGGGTGGGCCTGTTGGCGATGCCGTTCCAAAACTTCACCGCTTTTGGTGTCGATCAGTTGAATACCCAGCGCATGTTTTGCTGTGGTTCGGTCAGCGATGCTCGAAAGGCGATGTGCTGGAGTTCTGTATCGCTGCTCATCACGATTCTTATGTTGGCAGTGGGCTCAGGTCTGTTCGCTTGGTATCAGACCAATCCGCCTAGCGCTGAGCTTGCCGCTAAGTTTGCCAAAGACCCGAGCAATGTCTTCCCCGCATGGATCGTGCGCGAGGTGCCTACGGGCTTGGCGGGGCTTATTTTGGCTGCAGCCTTTGCGGCGGCGATATCCAGTCTCGATTCTATCCTGGCGGCGCTATCGCAGACCAGCCTTTCGGTGATCTATGGGCAGGAGAAACTCGAGGAAGAAGGCCAGGGGAAACGGATGGTCGCGATATCCAGGATAGCCGTGCTCATCTGGGGCGTGATTCTGACCCTAGCGGCTCTGTTGCTCTGGTATATCCGATCGCAAAATGAAGACAGCGACCTGATTGGTTTGGCCTTTGGCATGGTGGCTTACACCTACGGACCACTTTTAGGGGTGCTGCTGGCTTCCCTCATACCGTGGCGGGTGAGTTCAGTTGGTCTGCTGGTGGGCACAGGTATGTCGATCTTACTCGTCGCTTGGTTCCGGCCTGAGTTGATTAGTATTCTGGAGCTCTCCGGCAAAGCCGAATGGGCAAAGTCGGTGATCGCTTCGCGTCCGAAATTGGCGTCTGAGTGGTTTTTCCCGCTGAATGCTGGCCTGACTTTAGTTTGTGGTCTCGTCGGCGCTTTATTCTCCAGGAAGCCCTAGGCAGCCACAGCAGCTAGCCCTTCTCCCTTTGAGGCGACTAGGTAGTCGATGAAACGTTGGGCATAGGGATTGGCTGTATCAGCTCCCATATAGCTCATTACGGGAGTCGTCGGCAGACTGGGGAGGGCGTCATCGCCTAGGATTGGCATCCCTTCCTGGATAGTCGATCGGGGTAGTACGCTCAGGCCTAGCCCTGCTTTGATAGCCGACTGGATGGCTTGGACGGAGTTTGCCTCGATGGAGAGTTTCCACTGTTTCCCGGCTTTACTCAGGCTTTCAAAGGCGAGTTGCCGATAGCTACAGGGCTGGGGAAAGGTGACCAATTCTACGGGATCGTCGGGTTGCTCCTGATTCATAGTCCCAGTCCAGACCAGTGGTTCTTCCCAGAGCACTTCGCCATTGGTCGCTTCAGGACCAGCAAAGACGACATCGAGCTTGCCTTGGTTTAGGCTGTCTAGCATCTCGGGGCCGATGCCGAGTACTAGGCTCAAGTCGCAGTTCGGATGGGCGCGGCGAAATCTGGCCAAAAGCGTGTGCAGATGCTGGGGCGCGAGGTACTCGGTGAAGCCGACCCGGAGCAGCGTGGGCTCGTCTGGAGAGGTCACAGCGAGGATAGCCTCGTCGGCCATTTCGAGGATGCGGTAGGCGTAGTTGACGAATTTTTCTCCAGCGGGAGTCACTGATAGTGAGCGGCTCGTGCGGTCGAGCAGTTTCACATTTAGGCGCTCTTCCAGTTTGGCGATCTGCAGGCTCACCGCAGACTGCGTGCGGTTCACACGTCCGGCGGCAGCAGAGAAGCCACCCTCCTCGACGACGGCTATCAGGGTACGCAGGCTGAGGAGGTCGGTTTCCAGTTTAAACGGGGATCTATTGGGTTCGCTCATGGATTGTATTTCGATTGCCAATTTTACAAAACTCACCTGGCACAGTTCGGTGATAGATATGCTGCCATTCATGAGTTTCGCAAATGGATAAGGCGGCACTGTATCCAAAGAACCTAAAAAACATTACCTCGAAAAAATACAGCATCCGCTGATCGAATAATTTTATGAAAGCAATGGTCCTACTCAGCTATGGTGAAGACGCGGTCTTTGAGACGGCAGATGTGCCGGTCCCAGATGTGACCCCAGGGCACGTCAGGGTAAAGGTGGCGGCCTCTAGTGTGAACACGGTCGACACCATGATTCGCAGTATGGGCAAAGAGCTACCTCTGTCTCCTGATACGCCAGCTATCTTAGGCATGGATTTCGCCGGTACCGTCGAGGCGGTAGGGGAGGGTGTCAGCGATTTTGCGGTGGGCGACGAGGTCTATGGCTGCGCTGGAGGTCTGGCTGACCTGCCCGGTAGCCTAGCTGATAGCATGCTGGCCGACAGTCGGCTGATCGCTCGCAAGCCGAAGAATCTGAGCATGCGCGAGGCGGCAGCCCTGCCTCTCGTGGGTATCACAGCCTACGAGGGACTGAAGCGTGCAGGGATCGGTGCTTGGCAAAAGGTATTGGTGCACGGCGGCTCTGGCGGAGTGGGGCACGTGGCATTGCAGTTGGCCAAGCATTTCGGTGCCGATGTCTACTCCACTGGCGGCGGCGAGCCTCAGCTCGAGTTGATCCGCGAGCTCGGTGCGACACCGATCAACTACAAGACCGAGACCGTAGCCGACTATGTGGCGCAGCACACCGGTGGGGCTGGTTTCGATGTGGTGTTCGATTCGGTCGGTGGGGCGAATATGCTCAACTCATTTGAGGCAGCAGCGCTCAATGGGCACGTGGCCTCGACGGTGTCTCTCTGTGAGCTCGATCTGACTTTGGCTCATTTCAAAGGCCTGTCCTTGCATGTGGTATTCATGCTCATCCCGATGTTGCATGATTTTCATCGAGAGCATCATGGGGCGATACTTGCCGATATGGCTGCTATCGCCGAGGCAGGAGGTCTGAAGCCTGTCGTCGATGATTCGCATTTCTCCCTCGAGACGGTAGATCAGGCGTATGCCAGACTACTTAGTGGAAAAGCAATGGGTAAAGTAGTGATCGAAAATGAGTAGAGAACCGTTTGCCATATTTTAGCTGATCCCTCCCCTCTATCTCTCGAACCCGCGATGACTCAAAGCAAGCACTCTGCAAGTGTAGAGATACCGATGTTTGAGTCGATCAATGCAGGCTACGATTCTGTCTTCACATTTGGGAAGCTTAGTCTGGGTTTGGTCGCTCCTGTGGAGCAGTATGCTGCGGGGCCTGTGCCTGCTTTAGAGCAGCACATCGAGAGAATCCAGCTCGCCGAGCAGTTGGGCTTTCGGGCCATCTGGTTACGTGATGTTCCGTTTAATGTCCCAGCGTTCGGCGATGCTGGCCAGATTTTTGATCCTTTTGTCTACCTAGGCCTATTGGCTGGTCAGACAAAGGATATCGCGCTAGGTGTGGCGAGTGCGATACTGCCACTGCGCCACCCAGCGCATGTGGCCAAAGCTGCTGCGAGTGCCGATGTCCTCTCTGGGGGCAGGGTCATCCTGGGTGTCGCCTCTGGTGATCGTCCAGATGAGTATCCGGCTATGAATGTCTCATTCGAAGATCGCGGTAAGTCATTTCGCGATAGCTATGCCTATATCCGCAGGATGAGTGAGCCCTCGGCCTGTTTCGATAATACATTTGGCCAACCGCAGGGCGATATGGATATGCTACCGAAACCCTCGGCCGGTAGACTGCCGCTACTGATCACGGGGAGCAGCCAGCAGAGCCCAGAGTGGATCGCGCGTCACGGCGATGGCTGGATGCTCTATCCGCGCAGTGCCGATCTACAGGCCGGTGTCATTGATAGCTGGCGAGAGCGCCGCAAAGAGCTAGGTCGACTGCCAGCGCCCGCAATGCAGCCGCTGTATATCGACCTGGTCGATGATGATGACTGCCCGCCGACACCGATTCACCTAGGGTTTCGTACAGGAGTGAACTATTTGATGGAATATCTACAGGAGGTCCGCCAGATAGGAGTGAATCATGTGGCGCTGAATCTACGATTTCAGTCGGGTGTGCCGACGGCTATGGAGCGTTTGGCTACTGAGGTATTACCTCACTTTCACCAATAAATAGATGTTATAACAAATAGCGATGAAAACGATCTTACTCACTGGTGCTACCGATGGTATAGGCCGAGTGGCCGCCGGTCTACTGGCAGGCATGGGGCATCGTCTCCTTTTACATGGGCGCAGTGCGGAAAAGCTAGCTCGAGCCGAGAGCGAGATAAAGGCAGAGCACGAGGGGGCTCTGGTAGAAACTTATGTCGCAGATTTTTCCGATCTGTCCGATGTCAAAGCACTGGCCGGTGAAGTCGCTGCGGTGCACGATCATATAGATGCTATCATCAATAATGCTGGCGTGCTAAATACCCAGCAGACGACTACGGCAGATGGTTTAGATATCCGCTTCGTCGTCAATACGCTGGCACCCTACGTGCTGACAGAGACGCTAGCGGATACATTGGCAGAGACTAGCCGAGTCGTGAATGTATCCTCTGCGGCACAGGCTCCTGTGGATCTCGATGCACTGGCGGGCAGGGTACAGCTGGGCGATATGGAGGCCTACTCTCAGAGTAAACTCGCCATCACTATGTGGTCTCGCTATGCTGCGCAGTCGGCTCCTGCAGGGCCGGTGTATCTAGCTGTCAATCCGGGCTCGCTGCTGGGTAGCAAGATGGTGAAGGAAGCCTTTGGTGTGCCGGGCGGAGATCTGCGTATCGGTGCCGATATTTTGATTCGGGCAGCGATAGCCGATGAGTTCGCCGATGCCTCTGGGCAGTATTACGACAACGATCAGCAGCGATTGGCAGAGCCGCATCCGGATGCGCTGGACGAAGCGAAAAATAAGCGACTGGTCGATGCTCTGCGCGATCTGACAGCCGATTTGGAATAAAGGGAGAGAGAGTAGTGGTGTGGCAGAGCTCGATCGAGGAACTCTGCCACCCATCTAGTAGGTGAAATTGATAAAGTATAGGCCTAGCTCTCTGCAGCCTCTTCTTCGTCTTCCTCTGGAGCCGCAGGAGAGACTTTGGCCTTGATCGATGCCACATCGACTCCGTGCCCAGCCAGCTGATCGAGGAAGTCCATGGCCTCATCGCCCTCGAGTACGAGAGAGAGAGGGATCATGCCATTTTTGCTCTCTGCAGCTGCGGCAAAGGCTACGACGAGCTGCACAGGGACGACACCTTTGACACGGTAGCTGACCATCGCACCGCCATCTTTAGACTTACCACGGCGGATTGATTTGGGATTGTTTCGAGAGGTGAGGAAAGCAATGCTCGAGACATTGATGATCTTGCCATTAGTGGTGGAAATGAATTGGCTCATTTATTTGTTCTTTGGTTTGTTGTTGTTGTTGGGAAAGGTCTATTACCACGACAGTGGCGGTTAGTATTGTCTGCCCACTTTGGGTAGTAGAGCATAGGCGTGAGAGCCACTGCGATACTGCTGGCTGTTATTGTCGATCACGATCTTGGTCCGGCGAGTCTCGCTAGAGGGATCGACATCGGGAGACATAAAATCGATAGTACCGGAGATGATGGCTCCGTCGCGATCTGCGATCAGACTGTTTTCCTTTAGCACCATCACCTGGATGCTATCGCCAGTCTTGAGACTGCCGATGCTATCATCTGGTAGATGCACGACTAGGAGTAGTTTATCGAGCTGAGCGACTCTGACTAGGGCGGCTTCTTTTTCGCCAGGCTTCTCAGATACCGAGGCCGACTCAGCGACATCGCGATTCACTTCCAGTACGATACCATTGATCGGGCTGCGCAGGATGCGTCGCTCGATCTGGGCCTGTATCTCGGCCATACGGTGGGTGGCTATGGCTTGTTCTTCTTTGGCCATTTGCATGCGAGCTTCCGCCTTTTTCACTTCGGCTGCTGCACGCTGGCGCTCCATCTGTGTGGTCGAGCGGGATTTTTCTAGCAGCTTGTTGTACTTATCGTTAGCGATAGTGTAGTCAGCGGTAGCGACGGCGATGTTGGCATTACTATTGGCCTGGATCTCTGCGACGCGGAGCTGGGCTTTGAGTACGGAGTGATCTAGCGAGATCACAGGAGCACCCTGCTCGACATAGCTGCCCTCGGCCACATAGATCTCGGAGATGATGCCTGCCTCCACGGTGGTCATATTGATATTTCGGTAGGGCTCTAGGTAGCCTAGCACCTTGCGGTAGTCGCCCTGAGCCATCGCAGCCTGAGCTGTCGTGAGACAGAGTGTGAGAAGTAAAAGAAGGGTCCTCGCTTTCATAATGTTTGTTAGTTTCGGCTGTGTTCCTGTTAGGTGGAAAGAGATTCTTTGGTGTCTTCCTGCCATAGATCGTGCTCGGCCATGCGTACTCGCATCTCGTAGCGAGATTTTTCGACCTCGGCTTGCACGCGGTCAAAGACCGCTGTGAGTCGCCCTGGGAGCTCGCCTTTATCGTCGGCTTTGGTGCGGCGCAGTTGGTCCTGCACCTCGGGCGCGTAGGTGGTGAGCATATAGTCATCGGCGCTCACGAATGACTGGGCTGAGCCTGGCTGACCCTGACGAGCACCACGGCCGATCAGCTGGCGATCGATCCGGGCGGAGTCGTTTCGCTCGACCTGGATCACATGCAGGCCGCCGGCGTCTTTAGCTTCATCGGAAAGGCCGATGTGGGTGCCGCGACCGGCCATATTGGTGGCTATGAGCACTTTGCCGCACTCGCCCATACTGTGGACGATCTCTTCTTCCTCTGCATCCTGTTTGGCGGTGAGCACTAGGTGCTCGACCTTGTGTTCTTTGAGCTGGCGAGACAGGCGCTCGCTGTCGCGGATCGTACGTGTGCCGACTAGAGTCGGCTGGCCGCGCTTGATGGAGTCTTTGATCGCGGCGATGATGGCACCGTCCATCGACTCGTGATCGATGAAGACACGCTCATCGAGCACGTTGCGCTGCGAGGGGCGGTGCAAGGGGATGCCGGTGACGGGCATTTTGAAGAATCGCCAAAATTCTCCCGCGCTCTCGGCACCGGTGCCTGTGAGACCGCAGATGGTATCATACAGGGCGTAAAATCGCTGTCGGGTGATACTGGCGGCGGAATCGCTCTCGGGACGGATCTCGACGCCTTCTTTGGCCTCGACTGCCTGGTGCTGGCCCTCTCGCCAGCTGCGATCCTCGAATCGGCGCCCAGTGAACTCATCGACGATCATCACCTTGTCGTCCTCCACCACGTATTGCTCGTCGGCGAGGAACAGGTATTTGGCACGCAGCGCATTCAGGATATAGGTCTCCCACGGGCGGCGCAGCGAGTTCCAGGGGATGCGGCCATTTTCGCGAAAGATGGCTTTTCGCCCGGCCGAGGTCAGCTCGACTTTGCGTTTTTGCATGTCGAGACTGTAGTGCTCGTCTTCGATGAGCTCCTCGATCTGCTCCATCGCCACGCGAAATGGCTCATCGCTGAAGCCGCTCTGCGATGCCTCGGAAATCAGTAGTGGGCTGCCTGCCTCGTCGATTAGCACACTGTCCACCTCGTCGATGATGGCGTAGGCCAGGCCTCGCTGGCAGGTATCGGGCTCTGGTTTCTCCCGACGCAGGATGGCTAGGCGCAGTTCCTCTCCGGGTCCACTGGATGGGTGGCGCATGATGGCCAGCTGATCGCGCATGTAGTCGAAGCCGAACTCGTAACCCACCCCGTAGGTGATCTCCTGGGCATAGGCTTCGCGCTTTTCCTCGGTACTGCCGCCCTCGGGTAGAAAGGCTATGGTGATGCCGAGGAAGTCGAAAATGGGTTTGGAAAACTCGTAATCACGCTCGGCGAGATAGCTGTTTACCGTCACCGCGTGTACGCCTTTACCGGCTAGGCAGAAGATAAAACACGGCAGACTGACCGCTAGAGTTTTGCCCTCGCCCGTAGCCATCTCTGCCACTCCGCCCCGCACCAGAGCCAGCCCGCTGAGGATCTGTGAGTCGTAGTGAAACATGCCCAGCGCTCGGCGCGTGGCCTCGCGGAGTAGAGCAAAGCCCTCCTCTACGAAATCGTAGATCTCTGCCTCGCCGCTTTTCACCTGGGCCTTCCAGCTGGTGACCAGGTCGCGGATCTCTTGGTCGGACAGAGCTTGGTAGGTTGGCTCTAGCTCATTGATCCGCTTGAGCCGAGCTTCGTCGGAGCGGTATTGCTTAGGATTGACTGCAGCATTCCACTTGCCTTTTACGACACTCTGGAAGTAGGCACCTCGGTCATACTGGGAACTGAATCGGGGAGAACTCACTTTGGAACTATAAACGATCCGCTCTGTTTTGGCGATAGCAGAAATTTATGGGGTAAATTGGGTCTTTTCAGCCCAATTGTGGGCCAATTCAATAGGGTACAGTTTCGACTGAATAGGGTACAATCGCCGGGAATGAAGCGAAGGGGAGCAGGAGGCAGCGTTTAGGAGGAGAGGCTATCGCTCTTTTTAAGGAAATAAAGGCGGGGAGAGGGGCGCCTCCCTCCGCTCCAGAGGAGTCGGAGAGAAGGCTGTCTCGTTTTGCAAATTAGCTAAAAATGTTTTGGTAGGCCTCCTCATTGCGGTGAGGAAAGTTGACCTTGTCGAGTAGGCCGGGGTACTTGTCAGCGGTGGCCTTGGCGAACTCGTTGAACGCCCAGACTTTCTTCCAGGAGTAAGTCTCTGCGCCGCTCCATTTGTCGTGGGTAGACATGCCGAGCGTGTGCTTGCGGTAGTGCTTCCACTCATTGGCTGCGGTTTCGCCGAAAAGGTTTCGGATCTCTGTGGTGAAGTTGACTCTGCCACCTAGTACTTCTGCGGCATTCTGGACGGCGTCGTTTTGGAAATCGGATAGGCTCATAGTCTTAATTTTTGTATTTATAATAAATATCATAACTTATGATCCGCAGATCTGCAAATTGCTTTTTCAAAAACTTATAAAATTACCAATAATATTATTACTTTTGAGAAGTTGGCGGCAGGCAAGAGTTTACAGCCGTCTGACGCTGTGCACGCTCTACGGGCGGCCTAGTTCGTAGATCTGTTTGATCTCTTCGCTCGTGAGAGCTGTGCTGTAGAGAGCAAAATCATCGATAGCGCCATTGAGATTGCGCACGGCGAAGTGGGGATCGGCGCGCATGGGGTCGCTCCAGTTGCCGATGGAGGCGGTGCCGATATTGATCTGATCGACGATGTAGTCATCGGTGAGCTGCTCTTGGCTGATGGGTAGGCCATCGCGGTAGTGAGTGATCTGGCCGGTCTGGCTATCGTAGCTGGTGGCGATGTGCTGCCACTGGCCGCTGAGCGCGGGAGTCCAGATCGGTGGGGAGTAGGCGATTTGTTTGTCGCTCAGATCTTTGGTGGCTGTGCGGCGCTTTACTGAAAAGAATAGTCGCCCATCGTCCATGATCTGCCAGTGGGGCTCGCCCAGCTCGTGACCATCGGTGAGGAATAGAGAATTGTACCAACGGTCGAGGCTATCGATGCGTACCCAGCAGCTAAGTGTGAGGGCGCTGTGCGAACCGGGTACCTCCATGCGGACTCGGCTACCTGTCGGGCTAAAGGATAGCGCCTGGTCGCCGCCCCAGCGATCGGTGGCTGGCTGAGCTCGGACGATGGTGCCGTGGCGGCCTGCAGCAGAGGTGTCGCGCAGCTGGCGCCGGTGCGATGGCCGGTCGGCTATCGGGAAGTAAGCGAGCAGGCGTGAGTCTTTGCAGAGCTGCTGCTGGCTATACTCCTGCCAGCGCTGCTGGCGCTGGCTGCGCTCTGCGGAGAGGTGCTCAAGCCCAGTGAATTCGCTGGCTACAGAGGTCGGCTGCACCACGCCATCTCTAGTCCAGCCGAGTGACTGGCCATCGCGTAGCTGATGGGTATCGGCAGTGGTGGGGTGCCACTCTACCTCGCCATCTAGTACGTGTACATCGGCTCGCTCGGCTCTGGCATCGATGGCAAACTCGGTACCGAGATCGACCACATCGCCCGTGCTAGTGCGCACCCGAAAGCCTCGTGCCGGTGGTGGTACCGTAGCGCGCAGTCTGCCAGTGTGGAGAGTCATCTCCATATCTGAGTGCAGCTGAAAATCGGCTCCACCCTCGAGGACCAGTGCGACTCCGCTGAAAAGCTCGATGTGGGCGATACCAGACTGCAGGGAGAGTTTCTCTCCGGCGATCAGTTGGCCGTGGCTGTAGCTGGTGCTGGCCCAGTGCGCATCGATCGAGTCGATCACCACGCCAAATCCCTCGGCGGTGGGTTCGCTGCTAGCCATCTCAGGTAGAGCAGGCTCTGGGGCTTTGGCGAGCCAGATAGCGGTCGCCAGTAGGAGGATGGTCAGCCCACCGAAGAGCAAGCTGCCTGTCAGGGGGAGTAGCCGACGAGTGGGGCGGGCGGCAGGCTGGGGTGATAGGCTGGCCGCTTTTTCCTCGCCGAGAGCGGTGTGTAGTTTGAGCCGGTCGTAGTACAGCTGGCGAGCCTCTGCATCGACGTGTAGCTGGGCCTCTAGTCGGAGAAAATCAGCCTCGCTGATTGCTCCGTCTAGTGTCGCGTCGATGAGTTCTAGTAGCGATTGGCGAGTCATCATCTGGCGGATTGGGCGAGTTTGTGCTCGATGCAGGATTGTAGCTTGGTGCGGATACGGTGTAGAGAGACCTTCAGTCCTCCCGGGCTCCGGCCAGTCTGGGCGGCGTAGTCGTCCAGTGGCATATCGGTGAAGTAGCGGTGGGTGATCAGCTCTCGCTCTGCAGTTTTGAGTTTTTCCAGACAGCCTCGCAGAGCCGACTGGCGTTCATCCATGTCGTCGGAAAGTTTTGGCAGCTCTTCAGAAAAGATTTCGATCAGCTCATCGCCGAAGACTAGGCGTGAGTCGCGGGCCTGCTGTTTGCGATAGTTGAGCACTTCGTAGCGGGCGATGCTGTAGATCCAGGCTTTGAAATTGGTGCCGAGCTCGAAATTATCACGCTTTTTCCAGATGGCGGTGTTGGCCTGTTGGGCCACGTCGGCGGCATTGGCATCGCCGGGTAGCAGCGAGTGCACGTATAGGCGCAGAGCCGTCTGGTGCTCGGTGAGCAGCTGGACGAACTCGAGGTGCGCAGCCTCGGTTTCCTCCCTATTATTGCTTGGATTCGTATCCTTCACTACAGACATACTGCCCTATCTGTGGCTTAGGTTAACGTAAATTTGACGTAATCTTTCACTGAGGGCACCGTCTGTTTCCGTTAACAGGCGATTTCGCCCATGACCATTCCTATGAAAAAGAACGCACTAAAGACCATATCGGCGTTTGCCTGTGCTGCACTAGCAGCCTTGGCATTCACATCTTGCAATCAATCCTCCGGCAGCTACCAGGCCCCTACCGCCTCACCCAATGCCTACTACAGCTCCGGTGGAGGTACCGCAGCGGCACCGTGTAATACGGGCTGAGGAGGTAGATAATTCACTCGATAGGTCTATCGAGTATTACCTACTTTTTTGAAATATCCCGCAGCGTCCTACTACGTGGCCTGCGGGATTTTTCTTTGCAGGGGGGATCTACCTCAGCGAGGAGTCGAGAGTCACTTTATCCTCGCCGATCTTGATGTCGGCCATGTAGTTCATCAGATCGATCTCGTCTCTACCGACGGCCCCCATCCGCATAAAGGCTTTGAAGATCGGCTGCAGGCTTTTGTTCTTCATCGGGATCCGGCCGATCGAGCCGCCGCCAGCTTTCCACTCCTGTTTCCGCGACACATCATTGAAGTGAGATACGATCTTGTTGGAGATCGTGGTGCTACCAAAGATTGGCAAAGAACGCTCGATGAATATCTCGGCCTGATTCTCGGAGAGGTCCACGTAGACGCCCTTCACACGCATGAAACCACCGAGCAAGCCTGTCTGAGTGGTGTTTAGGCGATAGTTGAGGTAGGCGTTCACTTCCTTCTCGGTGAATGTGGCGTCTTCTTTGCGCTCGCCCAGCAGTAGACCTTGGCCGACTTTGAGCAGGTTTTTCGGCTCTTTGTTGGCCGCCATCTCATCGGCGGGGTAGCCATCGATGTGGATCAGGCTTTTCGGCATCAGAGCCATGATCGCCACTGCTAGCAGGCAGGCACCGAGTAGGGCTAGGATGACGGTGCCTGGTGATAGGGTGTCGGCAGGTTTTGATTTGGTCGGGTAGCGGCTACCAGCAGCACTTGGGCGCCGAGAGGATGCGCCTTTGCGAGTGGCGGTGGCAGGGCGGCGAGAGGCGCCGCCTTTGGTATTGAGTCTAGGTGCACCCGCTGCTGCACCTACGGCTGGGGCTGCAGGTGTGGGGGCCGGAGCTGGTGGCGGTGGAGCCTGGCCCGGCATTGTCGGGGCGGACTCTAGGCCTACAGGTGGTAGGGGCGGGCTCTCCTGGCCCTGAGGCACTGGCGGAGTCTCCTGTAGCTGCATAGTCTCAAAGCCGGGCACCTGCTGTGGTGGCTGTGGCTGTGGCTGCAGATTGACGGTGTCGAAATTGGGTTGTTCTGGAGCAACGGGCTCTACCGCAGGGAGCGGTGGCTGCTCAGGAGGAAAGGAAGTCACAGGCGGCTGCTCTGGCGGAAACCCCGTATGCTGCTGTGGCACAGGCTGGTACTCAGGTGGCACCGTCTGGTCTGGCGACGATGGCGGCACAGGGGCGTGTGGATCTGTAGGGGGTAAAGGTGGGTTGGTTTCGGATGGGTCAGACATGGTAGGTAGATGGAGAGGTGAATGGTGATGCTTGTGCCTCGGATCAGTCCGAAGAGCTTTTTGAGGATGATGACGATGAGGATGAGGAAGAGCTGGAGCTTTTGGAATCCGATGATTTCGAGCTCGAGGAAGAGTCAGATGAGGCTGCTGGCGCTTTATCCGCTTTGGCTGCCGCTTTGTAGGAGTCGCCGCGCTTGTAATCGGTCTCGTAAAATCCCGAACCTTTGAAGATGATGCCCGCGCCAGTGCCGAGCAGGCGTTTTACCTCGCCATCGCACTCGTCGAGAGGGCAGTCGGTGAGCCTGGCGTCGTTCATGGACTGAAAGTGTTCGAACTGGTGGCCACAAGTCTGGCACTGGTAGTCGTAAGTCGGCATAGTCGTGTGAGAAGGCTTTTAAATTTGCTGTGGCACTATCTGTGGGGGATGGGCTGATTCAAATCGAATTTTCAGGATTTCATTCTAGCACGGAGAGGCTACGGTCGTGCCGATGTCTGAGTCCCTACCACCGATCGAGAACCCCGAGATCACAGCCGAGGCTGTGCGAGACCTACTGGCCGAGGATGCTGCCGCTATCTGTCTGGTCGATTGTCGGGAGGTGGATGAGCATGCGATCTGCCGGATCGAGGGGGCCGAGCTGGTGCCCTTATCCACTTTTGCCGAGGCTGGTCCAGCCAGACTGGGGGCTGAGGAGAGGCCGATCATCGTCTACTGTCACCACGGGATGCGCTCGCTGCAGGCCACTATGTACCTGAGAAACAAGGGGATAGAATCGGTCTGGAGCATGGCAGGCGGGATCGATGTCTGGTCGACTACGATCGATCCCGATGTGCCGCGATATTAGCGTCAGTATTAGGATTGATCTCTCGCAGGTTTTTGTCTAGGGTCGGCGCTGCACGGCACCGTATCTCGGGGGCTACTGGTCGATCTGTCGCTCAGTTTGTCTTTGGGGTAGGTGCCTAGAAATGGCTTCAACTACTACTATGCACGCTATTACCATCATATCATTCGTGGCCTTCACTGCCCTTGCGGGCTTTTTGACTTGGCTGATCACTCGCAAATCGGAGAGCGGCTCTTCGGATGGCTTCTTCCTTGGGGGGCGGAGTCTGACTTTTCCCGTGATCGCCGGTTCTCTACTGCTGACCAACTTGTCGACCGAGCAGATGGTCGGTCTGAATGGCGCTGCCTTTGCGCACGGCTTTCAGGTGATGGCCTGGGAGGTCGTCGCTGGTCTCTCACTGGTGCTCATGGCGATCTACTTTCTGCCTAAGTTTTTGAAAAGTGGTATCACCACGGTTCCTCAGTTCCTCGAGCTGCGCTACGGCAAGACCACGCAGAATATTGCCAACACGATCTTCCTCGCAGCCTATGCGGTGATCCTGATCCCGATCATCCTGTACACAGGTGCTCAGGGTCTGATGAACATGATGGATCTGAAGGCGCTGACAGGTATCTCTGATGATCGCACGATCCTGATTGTGACGGTCATCGGTATCGGCGTGCTAGGCGCCATCTACTCGCGCCTGGGCAATCTGAAAACGCTCGCGACTCTGGATACCATCAATGGTGTGGGTCTCCTGATCGGTGGGTTCATGATTCTATTTTTTGCGCTGAACAAAGTCAGTGGTGGCGAGGGCTTCATGCAGGGATGGTCGATTATCAAGGAGGCACACCCTGAGCGTCTCAACTCGATCGGTGGGCCCAAGGATGAGCTACCTTTCTCAGTGCTGTTCACTGGTGTGGCTCTGCTCAACCTTTTCTACTGGTGTACCAATCAGCAGATCATCCAGCGCACATTTGGTGCTTCATCTTTGGCCGAGGGGCAGAAAGGTGTGCTCCTGACTGGTGCGCTCAAGCTGCTCGGGCCTCTCTATCTGGTGATCCCAGGCATCATCGCCTATCACCTCTACAAGGACGCTGGTCTCGCTAATGACCAGGCCTACGGGACACTGGTGAAAGATGTGCTGCCTCCGCAGCTGACAGGTTTCTTTGCGGCAGTCATGGTGGGCGCGATACTCAGTTCTTTTAACGCTGCTCTAAACTCCACTTCGGCACTATTTTCGCTAGGTCTTTACAAAAACCTTAAGCCCAATGGTTCTGAGACTCAGATGGTTAAGTCGGCTAAGATTTTCGTGATCTGTGCGGCCGTCGCAGGTATGATCATCGCGCCGATCCTTGCTACCCAAGACAGTATCTTCGGTTACTTGCAGGCGATGAATGCGATCTACTTCATCCCGCTTTTCTCAGTGATCTTGGCAGGTCTGTTATTTAAGAATGTGCCCAATATCGCGGGTGTCGTTGGCCTGGTTTTCGGTCTGGTGTGTATCCTCGGTAAGTACATCATCGAGTGGACTGTCGAGGGCGCAGCTGACAAGTTCGCTGCCAAGATCCACAACTTCCACTACCTGGGGCTCATCTTTGCCCTGTCGATGATCTTGATCGCGGTCATCGGCGTCATCAAGCCGCGCAAGCAACCATGGGAGCTGCGTGCCAATAACGAGATCGATATGACTCCTTGGAAAGGGGCTCCGATCGCAGGTGCTCTCTTGGTGATTGCTGTATTGGCGATCTACTTGGCTTTTGCAGACTTCTCCGTCCTAGGCGGTGGTAAGTAAGCGGAGCTACTAACTAAGGGGAGTGAGCTTGGCTCTACTAGCCCTTATCTTTAACTACCTGAGCCTCAATTGAGTAGGCTCGGGTAGAAAAAGGTGGGCCTGGTGCTTCCCCTCAGTTACACCAGGCCCTGAGAAGTTTTGATACCAGGGATATTCCTCCAAGACCTACCACTGGCATCTCGACTTCCTTCGAGATCCTACACCCTTATAGCTTGTGAAGCTAGGATTTCTGGCATAATCCGGTTATAAATAAAGTTTGTAATCTACACAGAGTTCTTTAGTCGAATTCGCCACCCAATCTGAATATTTGGCGAAGTCGCGCCTGATGTCGGTGGATGATGCGGGGTGGGAGAAGGTGATCTGTTGGTAATTCCAGTCGGGGCGTGATGTGATAGCCTCGCCATCGCGACTGACGACGATGAACTTCAGCCAGTTTCTGAGACGTTCCGACTCTGCCCACTGCTCGATCTGTTGCCACTGGTCGGTACCGAGGAGCCAGCACCATTCCGCATCGGGCTGCTCGCTGCGCAGGTGCTGCACCGTCTGCCAGGAGTAGCTACGCTGTGGGCGATCGATCTCATAGCGAGATACGCTGGCCCAGCTCTGGTAGCTCAGCTCCTCCACGGCCAGCTGCAGCATCTTGTAGCGTTGTTCTCCTGTAGCGATCGTCTGGTCTTTGAATGGTGACTGCCAGCAGGGCATGAGCCGTACCTCATCCAGCTCAGCCTGCTCACGCGCCGCCTTGATCATTCCGAGGTGCCCCAGGTGTACCGGGTCAAACGACCCACCAAAGATGGCGATTTTTTTTCTGATGTCTGGACTCATGACCTCGACATTATCTCACAGATCTTCGTGTTTTGCCCATAGTTCCAGCGCCTTGAGAGAGTGGCTGATTATCTCTCTGGAT